>CAZZAT010000001.1:0-6944 GCA_964652615.1 uncultured Candidatus Saccharibacteria bacterium
GGGTCCAAAAGATCCTCTTTGACGGACGCCCTGCCGCGCTCGTAAGCGCAGCATGGCTCACCTAAAGGAGGAAGACATGCCAACCGACCTTGCAACACTTGTGAACTGGCTTTCAAGAAACCCAGACGCTCTGGCGCTCGTAGGCCTCATCGGTGCCCTCGTCATCGCAACAGGCCTGCTGTTTCTTAGCCGCTTCCTTGGCGGACTTGTGTATCTGTGCACCGGCCTCGTCGTAGTGTGGTACGCAACCAAGATAGACAGCGGACACGGCCTTGAATTTGTCGGCACCTTCACGTTCGGTATCTTCATCGCTGTTCTCGGCTTCGTCCTCATGGTCGCTTCGCCTATGTTGAAGCGTCGCTAATAGAAGGGCTGCATCAATTCGGTGCAGCCCTTTTCTATGCAATATCGTTTATTTTTGCAGCCATGATGAAATCGTTTTCGGTAAGGCCGCGAAGGTTGTGGGTGGTGAACACAAGTTCAACACGCCCCCAACCAAAAGAAATGTCCGGATGATGCCATGACTCCTCCGCTACTTCTCCCACCTTATTCACAAACGCTAGCGCCGAAGCAAAATCCTTGAAGGCATAGGAGCGCGTAAGTTTCGTACCTTCATCAATGAGCTCCCACCCTGCCACATGCTCCATAAGGTCAGTTGCCTGCTCTTTGGTAAGCTTTTCGCCTTCTTCTTCGCACGGCTTGCACTCTTTATGCGTAAGTTCCATATAGTTATCGTCTATGCGCTAATGCTACCAAGTGGGTAAGAAAGTCGGGGAACGAAACCCCAACTGCAGAGAGTGATTTGGGAAGCAAGGACTCGGTCGTCATTCCTGGAAGCGTATTGGTCTCAAGATAGTAAATGCCTTTTGGGGAGACGATGAAGTCGCTTCGAGAATAATGGCGAAGACCAAGCGCATCATGCATAACGCGCGCAAGGCGTGAAAGCTCTGCCGCTGTCTCTCGGTCAAAAGATGCGGGACATACCTCGCGTGAAGCCCCTGAATACTTCGCGTCATACGAGAAGAAGTCATTCTCGGGAGGAATAATCTCAATAACGGGAAGGCCATAAAGATCTTCACCGCGAAGCCCTTCCACCACTCCTGCGGTAGCTTCTCGCCCGCGTACCACTTCTTCAATAAGAACGCCGCCTGCACCATCTCGAAGCAGGGAAAGCACCGTGCGATGGAGTGGCGCATACCCTGATACAAATGAAATACCAACCGAAGAACCCCAGCGTGCGGGCTTTACCACAACCGGCTGATGGAATGAGCGCACCACATCTGCAAGCACCGCTTCCATGGTGTCCTCATTATCTATGTAGCGATAGCTGGGAGTAAGGACGCCTAAATCTTCCGCATGCTTCTTCGCCATCATCTTATGCATTGCCACATGCGAAGGATAGGAAGCAGAACCGGTATACGGAACACCGAGACGCTCGAGAAGCCGTTGCACTTCACCGTCCTCACCATATTCACCGTGTAGGCCGATAATAACGGCATCCAATGAGCGCACCGCTTCAGCTGGTGTCACTTCTTTTCCGTTTACATGCCACTGCCCTTTCTTGTCTATAAAAATATCGCGCGCCGTGAACTTATCTTTGGGTAGGTGCTTTAAAATAGCGTGTCCCGTCTTCAAAGAGACATCATGTTCTTTGGAGGGACCTCCTCGCAGTACGCCAACAACAGTGCCAATCATATGCACAGTATAGCAACTCCGCACGGCAAAGGCGCCGATGATTCTTCATCGGCGCCCTAATCATAGTGCTTGTATTTTAAGAAGCTTCTTGGTGCGCCAACCTTTCTGCGAGGGTCGAAGTTCGAGCGGGACATATTTGCGCGAACCTTCTATCACCAACGTCTTGTACTTAGCACCACAGATATCGCACCAATAGGCATGAAATACTTTGAATTCACGTATCTTATCTGTGGGATCTCGATACGGCCCGGGGCCAATGACGAAATCCCCCATATGATGCCTTCCCCAGTTCGCGTCATACTTGACAGCATGATCTGAAATATTCGCCTTGCCGCAATTACACGGCAGACGCGTGTCAAAAGTGCCGAAGTACTTCTTTTGCATTTCTGCAAAGACTTCATCCGACTTCTTCTTGCGCGCGATGCGGCTTTTCTCGATACTAGCTGAAAGATCGAATGTAGTTCCCTTTTCAACAGGAAACGACAAAAGGCTGCGACGTTTCATCCATGTCCTCCTACTACTAGTCCGAAGCTACGGTACCACGAACTAACTACCCCGCAAGGAGCGTCTACGCGCCTTCCTATGAAGCCCTATCGCAAATCGATGCGCCTCGGCGTTTGCAAGCACTACCGAAGCATCAGATATTCCTGCACGGCGCCCGCCGAGCACCTCGCGTGGCCGATGCTTCTCGTCTTTCACAACCGCAATAACAGGAATACCTAGTCCCAAGCTCTGAAGGGTCTCCTCTGCCGCCTTCTTATGCGTCTTACCGCCATCAACAACAACAGCCTTGGGATACTCCCACTCTGGATGCGAGAAACGGCGAGTGAGAATTTCCTTTAGAGAGGCAATATCATCATTTTTCTGTACGCCTTTAATGGAGAAGGTTCGATACGCCTTTTTCAACGGACGCCCTTGTTCAAGTACAACCATCACCCCTATCGCATTCGTTCCTGAAATATGCGCCGTGTCATACGCTTCTATGCGCGGCTCGTCTGTCTCTTGGTCTCTATCTTCGCGTATTAAAGACACATCCTGCACATGATCGAGTGCAAACAACTGGCGCCGCGCCAGTGCCGCATCCTCAAAGCGCTCATCTTTTGCCGCAGCCTTCATCTCTTTTTGAAGCGAAACGCGAAGCGCCTTTACTCTGCCTGAAAGGTACAAAGAGACATTAGCTATGGAGCGCACATACTCTGTGCGGCTCATATCGCGCGGGTACTGCCCTATCTGCCTATTAAACTCCACCTTTCCTTTGGTAAAGCGGCTGCCTTCCCCTACCGGACGCTCGGTGTCATAGAAAGGGAAGATGCGGCGGATAAGGCGCAGCGCCTCGCGCAGCTGATACCCCGAAGGAAACGGGCCATGAATGGCTTTCAGTTTCTGCCCTTCGAGCGTCTTCTTTTTCTTGAAGTCGATATCTTTCCCGCGAACCGCAAGTACGCGCGGGATAGCTTCATCGGTGATGCACGCGTATAAAAATGTCTTATCATCTTTCCCTTCTACGTTTGCTTTGGGAAGGTATTCGCGTATGAGCGCAGCTTCTCGCACCAGAGCCTCAAGGACGGTCGGGGTCGTCTCGTGCATAAGGCCATCTGCAAGCGTGACCATATCAACAACCCGAGGACCTCTCGTTGCGATAAGGTCATCATCAAAGTAACTGCGCACCCTGTCGCGAAGCGAGGTTGCTTTGCCTACATACAACACTTTCTTCGCACGGCCTTTGCCGCGCGTAAAGAGATAGACCCCTGGAACGTCAGGGAGATTAAAGGCAGCAAGCTGTGAGCGCTCCATATGCGTAATACTAGCAAATATTGTAATTCTTTATATATATTGTATAGTATATATCTAGTAGCCCAATGGAGTTCCCATGTTCATTGCAGCTCTGGCCATCCTCACAATGCTTGTGGTGGTGTCGGTCATACTCGTCGTGAGTATCAACGACAACATCAAAGAGAAGATGAATGTTGTCGAAACAACCACCAGTCTCACAGGTTCTCCGCAACCTTCACCTGCTTTGTTTGAATCGCTTTGGCATCAAATCGAATATCTGCGAAAGACGCGCGTCATGGTGATTTTCTTCATCGTCGCCTGCCTTATCGCAAGCGCCGTTATATGGTTTATTGCCGGATAAAACGGCAGCCGCACCCTTAGAAAGGTGCGGCTGTTTTGTATGCGGGGATAACACTTTTTAGAGAAACTGTCTGTCGTATACTAAAACTTTGGAGTGAACGTACAGGAGGCGGAGATGCTTTCTCCAACCACCCGCCTCAAGCATCCTCGACCATTACGCAAGAAACATATCTGGCGCGCGCTTATCGTTGAAAGGCCACTGTTTGTACCGCACGAAAACTACCAGATATCTTGCTCTCCGCTCTTCTGGGGTAAGGTATTTGTGCGCGTGTATGGTACAGCACCTGTAAGCGACAACGACCCGCGCTACGATCCGCTGTTTAAGACTGGTTTCAAGCTCTTGGCCAAACTGCTTGAGGAATGAGGACGGGCGGCGTATAGCGCCGCCCGTACCTTCTTTACTTCTTCTTTTTCTTCTTGAGCGCCTTATACAAGTACTCTGCAGTATGCGTTTCTGTTTGCGCAACCTCTTCAGGAGAGCCTTTTGCAACGACTTTCCCGCCTCCCGTTCCTCCTTCAGGACCAAAATCGATAATATGATCGGCGCATTTAATAAGGTCGAGATTGTGTTCAATAACTACTACCGTGTTCCCGCGGCGCACCAACTCCTGCAGAATGTCGATAAGTTTGCGCACGTCTTCATAGTGAAGACCAACTGTAGGCTCATCGAGAAGGTAGAGCGTCTTCATCGTCGTTGGACGATACAACTCGGAAGCTATTTTCACGCGCTGCGCCTCGCCCCCTGAAAGCGTCGTTGCCGACTGCCCGAGCGTAAGGTACTCAAGCCCTGTTGCGTTCAACTGCTGCAAACGCTCTGCAATAGCAGGAATATCTTTAAAGAATTCCTCTGCTTCTTCAATGGTCATCTGCAGCACTTCATAGATGTTTTTGCCTCGATACGTTACTTCAAGCGTCTCTTTCATAAAGCGCGTGCCGTTGCATACGTCACACGTAACATACACGGTAGGCAGGAAGTGCATTTCTACCGCGATGGTGCCATTTCCTTGACATGCTTCGCAGCGTCCTCCAGCAACATTGAAAGAGAAGCGTCCAGGGCGCCAGCCTCGTGCGCGCGCTTCAGAAGAAGCAGCAAACAAATCGCGTATATGGGTAAAGGCACCCGTATACGTTGCTGGGTTTGAACGAGGCGTGCGTCCGATAGGCGACTGGTCGATAAGCACAACACGAGAGAGATATTCAGTACCCGTCAAAGAAGCGATATACTCAAGCTTCGCCGCTCTGTTTGCAAAGCGTGCCGCTACGTTTTTATGCAAAATATCGTAGAGGAACGTCGACTTCCCGCTTCCCGATACTCCAGTAACGCATACCAGCTTTCCAAGCGGAATATCAACATTCTGATTCTTCAGGTTATGCAACGTCGCACCCCGCACCTTTATCGATCCTTTCTCGCTTGTACGGCGCTCTTCAGGAACTGCTATTTCTTTTTCGCCGCGAAGATACGCA
The DNA here is from genome assembly GCA_964652615.1 of uncultured Candidatus Saccharibacteria bacterium. GTDB lineage: Bacteria > Patescibacteriota > Minisyncoccia > Phycocordibacterales > Phycocordibacteraceae > C7867-001. The sequence continues at coordinate 5,293 of CAZZAT010000001.1, forward strand.
AGAGTCTGCGACCCGCTCTTATTCTTCTCTGCAGTCAACAGTTCATCGAGCCAGCCATGAGCGACAACTGTGCCGCCATGCACGCCCGCTCCAGGACCAATATCAACAAGATAGTCAGAAGAATAGATAGTGTCCTCATCGTGCTCTACAACAAGGATGGTATTGCCAAGTTCCTTCAAAGAAAGAAGCGTCTTGATAAGGCGGTCGTTATCGCGCTGATGCAAACCAATCGTTGGCTCATCGAGCACATAGAGGGCACCCACAAGCCCCGTGCCAAGCTGGGAAGCAAGACGGATGCGCTGCGCCTCCCCTCCTGAAAGCGTTGCGGCAGAGCGATCAAGTGTGAGGTAGTCGAGGCCAACGTTCAGCATGAAATCAAGACGGCTCGTGATTTCGCGCATAATTGGCTTTGCAATGTCAGCGCGCATCTCGGAAAGCTCAAGGCCGTCCATAAATGCTTTCGCTTCCTGTATGGACATATGCGTCACATCAACCACATTCTTTCCAAGCGTCTTATCTTTCTTGTCCTTCAGATACACGCGAAGAGCTTCTGGGCGAAGACGCTTCCCTTCACAGGTGGGACATATCTCTTCTGAAAACAATGACTCCGTGCCAAGACCATTGCAGGTAGGGCAGGCGCCATACGGGCTATTAAAGGAGAACAGGCGCGGCTCCACCTCCGGAAACGAAGCGCCGTCTTCAGGACAAATGAAGCGTGCAGAGAGGGTCTCTAGAGTTCCGTCTGCATGCCCTATCTTCACCAGTCCATCGGCTTCTTTGAGGGCAAGCTCGAGCGCTTCTGAAAGACGCTCGCGCGCAGCATCCGGGCTTCGCTCAAATTCAGATACAAAAATGCTGTCAACAATCGCATCGATATCATGGCGCTTGTTCTTATCAAGCACTATCTTCTCGCGTAGCCGATGCGATGCGCCATCCACCATCACGCGCTCGTAGCCTTTGCCGAGAAGGTCATAGAGGAGCTGGTAGTACTCGCCCTTACGGCCCACCACGACTGGCGCATATATCGTCACTGCACGCTTATCCACCGGAACCTCCATAACCGCATCTTTGGTTTTGGAGCGTGCACTAATGCGCTTCATAACCATGCTAATCATCTCTTCCTTGGAAAGCTTCTGGATAGGGACATCGTGATGAATACAGTAGGGCTGACCTGCGCGCGCATACAGCACGCGAAGGTAGTCATAAATCTCTGTGACGGTAGCAACCGTTGAGCGTGGGTTATTCGAGCGGCTTTTTTGATCTATCGAAATAGCAGGCGAAAGACCAGTGATTTCATCAACGTCTGGCTTTTGCATCTGGTTCAAGAACTGACGCGCATAGGCAGAAAGGCTTTCCACGTAGCGGCGCTGCCCTTCTGCGAAAATAGTATCGAATGCAAGCGAGGACTTGCCGCTTCCTGATAGGCCGGTCAAGACGGTCATGGTTCCTCGCGGAATATCGACTGAAAGATTCTTTAGGTTGTGGGTGCGCGCACCCTTCACGCGAATCCACTGATCCGCGCCCGTCGCTTCTTTATGCTGCTCTCTCGATGATTTTTTAGGGCTCATGTAGTGAAAGGTCCTGTCCGTGGCGGGACAGGTACAGTATGGACTATACCAAATATCGCTTTCCCCAGCGACTACACAAGTTTA
>CAZZAT010000001.1:7044-437206 GCA_964652615.1 uncultured Candidatus Saccharibacteria bacterium
AGGTACAGTATGGACTATACCAAATATCGCTTTCCCCAGCGACTACACAAGTTTAGGCTCCAAGAATGCTCTGCAGCTTTGCGACTATCTCTTCAACAGAGACTTCTGCCTTTACCAAATACCCCGTTGCGCCAAGGGCATCTGCACGCTGCTTATCCGTCTCTGCACCAAGATTAGAAACAACAACAACCGGCACATCCTTCAAAGCATCCTCACGCTTACGGATAGACTCAAGCACCGCAAACCCGTCCATAGTTGGTAGCATGAGATCAAGCAAGACTGCGGCAGGCTTGTGCGTCTCAAACAAGGCAAGCGCTTCATTGCCGTCTGATGCATACAAGGTTTGATACTTGCCAGCAAAGGTGTGGCCAAGCAGGTTCTTCAAAATAGGGTCGTCCTCAACGACAAGGATGAATTTGGTTTCAGTCATACCCCGTAGTCTATCACGCAATAGGAAGGGAGAGGGTAAAGGTGGTGCCTGGACCCTCGGCATTAGCCGCAAAGGAAAGGTCGCCTCCGTGGTCGGTAGCAATGGTACGGGCAATATAGAGTCCGAGGCCATTTCCCTGCTGGCGCTTGTCTATGGCGTTCTTTGCCCTATAGAAACGCTCAAAGATGTTGGCCTGATCTTCTTTCTGTATACCAATGCCCGTGTCTTTTATGCGCACGAAAAGGCGATGCTCGGCTGCCTCAAGAGAAAGGCGTACCGTACCGTTTTCAGGCGTATAGAAGATGGCGTTTTCAATGAGATTGTTCAATACCCACTTGATGCGCTCACGGTCTGCTTTAGCGGTAGGTGTGTTTGACGCTTCATCGTGCGAGAAGAAGAGGTTTACTTTTGCCGCAGTTGCGCTTGGCGCAAAGTCTTTCGCAAGCTCTTCAAGAAGCGCATGCATATCAACAGGCGCAAACGCATATTTGTACTTGCCTGATTCAATCGCAGAAATATCAAGAAGCGTTCCTACGACGCCCACCAAGTCTTTACTCTTCTCAACAGCGCTCTCGACCAGCACTTTCTGGCTTTCGGTGAGCGGCTCTTTCAGCAAGGCTTCATGGGCCCAGCGTATGCCGGTCAAAGGAGTGCGTAGCTGGTGCGCTGCGGTTGAAATGAAGTCAGACTTCACGCGGGAAATCTCCGTATCCCGCTTATGCGACTCATTCACGGTATCGATAAGCGTATCAAAAGAGGTTGCAATAGCCTTTACTTCGCGAGGAGCCCCTTCAATGTCTTCAATAGAAGCGCGCGTACCGTCTGCCGCATACTGCTGCATAGCTTTTTCAAGGCGCTTCAAAGGACGCGCTACAAACGCGCTTAGCGCAAAGAAGACAGCGAGCGTTGCGAAGAATCCAACAGCAAGTATCGCTATCGTTTGCGTTGCAAGCAGTACTTTGAGCGGTCCATCTATTTGAAGCGCAGTCTCAACCGGCAGAAGCGCAATCACCTCTCCACGAAGCAAAAATGCAAAGAAGAAGAATAGCGCAGAAGCAACCGCAAGCACGGCGAAAAGAACAAGGCCAAGGAGAAGCGCAAAACTCATACGCTTCATTCTACCCTACCGTTGACACGCTTCTTTGGGGGCGTAGTATCGAAAACAGAGAGGAGTACAGAAATGGCAAGAATCATCTCCTTTACCGGCCCTACGTGTGCCGGCAAAAGTACTTTGGCACGCGCACTTATTGCCGCATATCCTGGACGTGTCTCGTTTGGAGAAAGCGAGACAACGCGCTCCCCGCGAAACGAGGAGGAAGCGTCTTCAGGTGAGTATCGCTATGTCAGCAAAGCGGAGTTCGAGCGAATGATCGCGAAGAACGAGCTTCTTTGGCATGTCGAACACGGCGGAAACTATTACGGCACGCGAAAGCAAACCATTCTTCGAGGCCTTGCAAGCGAAGAGCACATAACGCTCCTTATCTTAGTGCCAAGCGTGCTCGGCACTCTCTTTGACTTCATCGCCAAGGAGCGCAAGGAACATCGGGATATTCTCGACTCGTGGATTGCCTGCTATGTGAATCCTCCATCGGAGGAAGAACTGCTTCGGCGCTTGCGAGAACGCGGCGATACCGACGAGCAGATACAGAAGCGCATGGTATCCGAGCGCAACTGGTTTAATGAAACAAGAACCTGCGGCAAGAGTCTGCAACTCTTGCAAGGATGCCGCTCGATTCGCGATAACTTGATGCGTATTGAACATTTCGTGCATCTGCATCAGGTTGCGTAAATGATGCGCCCCCGCTATATGCGGGGGCGTTTTCTTATCGGAACCCTAGCTGTCTGGGACGATGTTGGACCCTCTTAGTACTTTCTGGACGAAATTAAAACTTCTAGAGTTTCAATAGCGCTTTTAACCGATGCTTGGTCTGTGGGTGAATATTGTTTTTTGCCATATGCGCAAGGACTTGATCTTTTGCTCGAACTAATTCTCTTGCAATAAAGGGAGCTGTATCGAGGTACTGCTGGTAGCCCTCTTCGCTGACAACAAAATTTCGTTCGGTTTCTCCGTCAAAATGCAGCCCCTCTATACCCATAGCTTGTAGTTCTTTGTTAACGTACGCAAAAGTACGTTCGTCAATACGCTTATTCCCAAAGAAACCGACCTTTGGTTTATCTAAAGTGCGTTCAGAATTCCGAACCCGCTCACGTATAGTTCCTCCGCGCACTTCTTCTGTGTTTTCAAACGCAGCGTGTATAGCTGGAAAGTGTTTCGGGAAGAGGACTTTCAGCACACGGTGCGCATGCAGTGTTTCTTCAGCTCGCAGTTCTTTTCGAAAAGAATGAGCTATTACCAACTCTGGGTTTAACGGGTGCACCTCAACTAGACTCTCTGCACCCTTACCTAATACTTCTCTCCCGGCTTCCCGAAGTGCCTTTTCGGCCGCTCCCATGGCATCTCTATCGAAACGCAGTGGCGGCATACCTCCTTCTCCTGGTATCGGGGGAAATTTTTCGTTAGACATAGAATTGAGTATAGCAACCTACTGGCGTCCTACGATTCGAACCTACCCACTCAAAGGCTTCCTCTTTCTTGCTTTCTTCACCTTCGGTCCCGTCCCTTCAAGTTCATACAACTCATCACGGATAAGCGCAGCTGTTTCAAAGTCGAGCGCCTCCACTGCTTCTGCCATTTTGAGCCGCAGCTCCTTTGCAAAGCGCTTCGGATCTTTCTTAAAGAGTTCTGTATCAACCGAAAGCATCGAATCCACTGTCTTCTGATGTTCGCTTCGCATGCTCTCTGCAATATCGCGAATCTCTTTCTTAATGGTCTCTGGCGTGATGCCGTGCTTTTCGTTGTATGCAAGCTGTATGGCGCGACGTCTGTTAGTTTCTTCAATGGCGCGCTCCATAGAGCCGGTCATGACGTCTGCATAGAGGATGACGCGGCCAAGCACGTTTCTTGCTGCACGACCTATCGTTTGAATAAGAGATGTTTCGCTTCGAAGGAAACCTTCCTTGTCCGCATCAAGAATACCCACCAGCTCCACCTCCGGAAGATCTAGTCCCTCGCGAAGCAAGTTCACGCCAACCAGCACATCAAAGGTTCCTTTGCGAAAGGCAGTGAGAATATCGATGCGCTCAATGGTTTTCACATCAGAGTGCAGATACTCTGCCTTTATCTTTCGCTCCTTCAAGAACTCGGCAAGATCTTCTGCCATTTGCTTGGTGAGTGTGGTTGCAAGCGCGCGACCTCCACGTGCGATAACAACTTCCACTTCAGAAATAAAATCAGCAACCTGTCCCTTGTATTCGCCTGATTGAACAATAGGGCGAAGCGTAAGTTCGGGATCCACAAGACCGGTAGGGCGGATGATCTGCTCTACGACTTGGCCGTTTGGAGAAACGCTGTGCTCTTTCTCATATCCTCCTGGAGTGGCTGATGTAAAGATGACTTGGCCGATACGCTCTTCAAACTCCTCAAAGCGAAGCGGCCTATTATCACGCGCAGACGGCAAGCGGAAACCATACTCAACGAGATTGTCTTTTCGTGAACGATCACCCGCATACATGCCGCCAATCTGGGGTACCGTTACGTGCGACTCGTCGATAACCGTAAGAAAGTCAGGCTTTCCTTCTTTGGTATGCGGGAAGTAGGAAAGTAGCGTATGCGGTGGCTCTCCCGAAGCGCGTCCATCAAAGTGGCGCGAGTAGTTCTCTATGCCGTTCGTATACCCAATTTCTTGAATAAGCGCGATGTCATGCAAGGTACGGCGCTTGATGCGCTCTGCTTCAAGCGGCTTCTCTTCGCGCTTAAATTTTGCCAGCTGCTCATCAAGCTCTGCACGTATATCTTCGAGTGCCCTATTCCTCTCATCGTCCGAAGTAACAAAATGCTTTGCAGGGAAAATAAACAAAGAGTCAGGCTCTGAAAGAAGGGCACGCGACACCGGATCAAGACACTCGATAGCAGCAATAACGTCGCCATCAAAGCGAAGCCTGTAGATGACGCGCTCGTTAACCGGCATCACTTCAAGCGCATTCCCTACCGCACGCACCTTCCCCGGCTCAAGGTCTGCATTCGTACGCTCGAAATATATCTTGATGAGCTTTCGCACTAATGCAGCACGGTTCTCCTCGCCGCCCTTTTGAAGCTTCAGTATGGCTTCTGCATAGCGTGAGGGAGAGCCGAGACCGTAAATAGCGGAAACAGACGCGACAATGATGACGTCTTTGCGCGTCAAAAGCGCTTGTGCTGCTGCGTGGCGCAATCTGTCTATCTCCGCGTTAATCTGCGCTTCTTTTTCAATATAGGTATCAGAGTGCGCAAGATACGCTTCCGGCTGGTAGTAGTCGTAGTAGGAGACGAAGTAGTGGACAGCATTTTCAGGAAAGAACTCTCGGTACTCCTGCGCAAGCTGTGCCGCAAGCGTTTTGTTGTGCGCTAACACTAACGTCGTCTTCTGCGTCTGATTAATGACATTCGCTATCGTATATGTCTTGCCTGTTCCTGTTGCGCCAAGCAAGGTCTGGCTTCTCATGCCTTTCTCGACGCCCTTGGAGAGCGCCTTAATAGCCTTCGGCTGGTCGCCTGCAGGAGGAAACGGGGTATGGAGCTTAAAGCCTGACATGAGGCGAGTATAGCAAAAGGGCGCGGCATTCTCTGCCGCGCCCTTCCCACCACACACCAATGCCTATCTGCTATTTGCCGACGCCTGCTTCAAACGCGACTTTCACCACTTGGTCATAGAGCCAAGCGATATCGCCTTCGTGCGCATGCAGAATCGTCTGAAGCGCTCCGCGGCGGCGAATGACGTTCCGGAGGTCTTCCGAAACCGTCTGTCCTTCGCCTTCCTCAAGTTCGTGCTCCTCGTCGAGATAGAAGAGCTCGAGGTCAGAGCCGAGCTTGGGACGCAACTCTACGATCTTTTCAATCGTGAAGCAGTCAGTGACAGCAAGCAGTTGATCGATAGTTTGCATTGGTGGTCCTTTTTGTACAACCGCCTCACGTGGGCGGGTTACCGATACTACACTACGAATATAAGTCGTGTCAAGAACCGTAATAGTCGCGCATAAACGCTTCTTTGTATTCTTTGAAGCGTCCTTCGTGGAGCGCTTTGCGTGCTCCATCAACGAGCTGGAGAATAAACCCAAGGTTGTGCGTTGATGCTATCACTGAACCGAGCATTTCCTTTGAACGCGTGAGATGCGAGACATAGGCACGTGTAAATCCTTCAGTTCCAGGAACAATGGTTTCAGGATCAAGCGGACCATAATCAGTGGTGAATTCTCCGTTTCGAAGATGGCGTATCCCCCGTCTCGTATAGATAGAGCCATGGCGCCCAATACGCGTTGCCGCAACACAATCAAAGAGATCAAGTCCCTCTTCAATGCCAAGCAGCAAATCCCCTGGCTCTCCAATACCAAGGAAATGGCGCGGCTTCTCTTCAGGAAGATCTGGAATAGCAGCTTGTAAAGCTCCTTGCATATCCTCTTTACTAAACGAACCCCCGATACCAAATCCGTCGAAATCCATCGAGGCTGTTTCTTTTGCACTCTCTCGGCGCAAGTCTTCGTATCTTCCGCCCTGCACAATGCCAAATATTGCCTGCTTACGATTCGCTTCGATGTTCTGCCTGTGCGCTTTCAAGGAACGCAGTGCCCAGCGATGCGTTCTGTCCATGGCTTCTTTTTGATACTCGTAGGGTTCGGTAGGGGCAGTGCATTCATCAAACGCAAAGAACATATCTGCGCCAAGCGCATGCTGTATTTCAATTGAACGTTCAGGAGTAAAGCGATGCAGGGTGCCGTCATGATGCGAGGTAAAGGTAACGCCTTCATCATCAATGATAGCGAGCTGCCCGTGCTGGCTCTGCACGTCTTCGTCATATACAGAAACGCCATGCTCGCGCGGCTCCTCCTCGCCTTTTGCAATCTTGGTTATCGTCCTGCCAAATGCAGCCCCAAGCGAGAATACTTGAAAGCCTCCCGAGTCCGTCATGGTAGGACCCTTCCAGTTCATAAATAGCGCAAGTCCTCCAGCAGCCTTCACTATCTGTTCGCCGGGCTGTAAATATAGATGGTACGTGTTCGCAAGCACGACTTGCGCACCCATAGCTTTCAAAGCTTCGGGCAAGACGCCCTTTACATTCGCTTTAGTTCCTACCGGCACAAAGGCCGGCGTCTCAATAACGCCGTTTGGTGTAGTGAGTGTCCCTGCACGCGCTCTGCCATCACGCGTGGTTATAGAAAAGGAAATGGCCCCCATCAGCTCAAAGTAGCGACAGGAGCCATTTCGTGCAAGTACGCTTCTACTCTACGCCAAGAAGCTCTACCTCAAAGATAAGCGTTGAGTTTGGTGGAATAGTGCCCACTGCTTGAGCGCCGTAGCCAAGTTCCGGCGGAATAACCAAAGTGCGCTTGCCGCCAACCTTCATACCGGCAACACCCTGTTCCCAGCCTTGAATGACCATGCCTGCGCCAAGAGGAAATGAGAACGGCTGACCGCGAGATACTGATGAGTCAAATACTTGCCCACTCTGAAGCGTTCCGGTGTAGTGCACCGTTACGTTTTTCCCTGGAACTGCCTCTTCGCCCGTACCCACTACCACGTCTGTAACCATAAGTGCTCCTTCGTTATCTGAAAATGCAGGCATCGCTGCTTCTTCCGGCATCGATTGAAACGGAGAGAAGAGCGAGGGCCCAAGAAACAGGAATCCAAGCGCAACTACCACCGCAAGCGATACTGCAATTGCGGTGGGAGTAATGCCTTTAGTGTCTTGTTGTGCCATGCCTAGCAGTATAGCAGGTAGAGCCTTCTCACCACCCTCTCTGGGGACAAGTGCTTAGGAGAGGTAGCGTTCGCGTATTTCTGCCTCAACGGTCTTACGATCCCTGCCATAGGTGAGGTAGGAAAGCTCGCGAAGATCGTTTACCTGCTCTTGGTTTCCCTTTGGAAGATCTACCGTGCGGATATTGAAGGGCTTTTGCGGCACGCCTTCAGCCAGAATGCGCACATACGCATTGCGATTCTCGATATTCACAAAATCAAGCGCTTTGAATGCAGGCGCAAACTGCTTCTCGAAGAATTCGCCGTCTTCCTCGCCTACACGAAACACTGCCATGGAACCGACGTTGCCGAATACTGCATCGCGTATCTTTTCATCTATCTGCTTCAAGAACTGGTGTGCAATCGTAAGGGACAGTTTGTATTTACGTGCTTCAGAGAGAATGCCTGGAATGGAATCGGTGGTGATGTTTTGGAACTCATCGATATAGAGGTAGAAGGGCGCAAAGTTTCCGCGCGGATCATCGGCTCTCGAGAGCGCTGCCATGAAAATCTTGCCTACCATGATAAGACCGAGAAGGTTTGCGTTTCTCTCGCCCAGGCGGCCCTTGGAGAGATTCACTAAGAGAATCTTCCGGTTATCCATGACGTCGCGGAAGTTAAAGGAGGAATACTGCTGCCCTACGATAGGGCGCATGAAGTCGTTTGCCGTGAAGTCATCGAACTTGTTCGTGATATAGGGCACGATGTTTTCCAAAGATGCTTCGCCTCCCGCCTGCGTTGCAATCTTTTCCCAGAATTGATTCACCACAAGATTATTGCTTCGTGAGAGCTTCATATTGCGAAACGCAGAGTCTGAAAGTACGCGTCCAATATCAAGCATGGTTGAGCCAGAGGCAGGATCTTCCATGACGAGAAGCGTTGCGTTGCGGAAGTACTGCTCGAAGGCAGGACCCATGCTTTCAGGCACATCGCCATAGAGTCTGCGGAAAATAGCGAGAAGCTCGTTCACGATGAACGTCTTTTGTTCAGGACGGTTTTCATCGTACTCAAGCAGGTTTAAACCAAAAGGACGCGAGAGCTCTGCGGGGTCAAAGTAAATGACATCCTCATAGCGCTCGGGCGGCACCAGAGAGAGCACATCGATAATGTCAGAGCCGTGCGGGTCGATGAAGCACACACCCTCGCCGTTTTTCATATCCTGCTCAATCAAGGTCTTCATGAATCCGGTCTTTCCAGTTCCCGTCTGCCCTATCACATACAGGTGCCGCAACCTATCAGCAGGCGATAGGCGCACCGCAGCTTCCTGCCCGCGAAATGCGTTTCTACCGAGTTGAAGACCCTCTCGCGGAAGTGAGAGCGGGGCTGCCGCTGCGGTAAAACGGGATTGCTTTAGGTGCGGCGAAGATACGATACCTTTAGGCGGATAGTGATAGAGGCCCGTAAGCTCTTTCAAGGAAAGTGGCATGCGCGCTTCGTGCGAGAAGAGGCGGTAAGTGAGGTTGTGGTAAAAGCGCTTTGAGTCTCCTTTCTTGATGCGCTTAAAGCCAACGCGGTTTCCTTTTGTGTTTTCGTACTGATTAAAGGCAGCTTCAAGTTCCCCGATAATAGCAGAAGCTCTTCCGGGAGCTGCTGACGAAGCAACAAGGCGGATGTTGGTTTCAACAACCGGAGAAGCCATCTTCTTCTCAACGCCTTCTATTGCCGTCTGGTCAGGCCCGTAGCTTGATGTCTTCGTATCACCCTTCAATATTGAGCGCGTCTCGTACGCAAAATCAGAGAATAGGTCGTGTGAGATTCTAAACGCTTCACGCTTTGAGACTCCTTTGCGCAGTTCTTTCAACATTCTGCGGTACGTATTCACATACTTATCCTTTTGCGGCTTGAAGATGATTTGCACGGCAGCACCCTCGTCCTCAGGCGCAATCTTTGCAAAAGCATTCAAGAGCGCATTCAAGGGGTCGTATTCGAAGTCTTGGTAGTCCTTCAAGGGCAGCGGATGCGCGCTCTCAAGCTTTGCAAGGGAGCCTTCATTTTCTCCGTCTTGCACAAAGATGTTGTAGTCGTTTGGAGAGACTTCCATGACCGCATGTGGAAACACGGCGAGCACTTGTTTCTCAAAGAGATCTCTGCGGGAGTTTGGTACAGCCGCATAGAAACGAAGCTCTGGTGTATCGACAGGAACGGCAAGCTCAAGCGCAAAGTACGGCGGTTCTCCGCTGTACGCATCTTCAACAGCAAGCATGCCGCTATAAAACTGCTCCATGGGAGCAACTAATTCTCGAAACGCGCGGCGTATACCTCCCTCTTCCTCGCTTGCTTTCTCGGGGAGCGCTACTTGATACAACGTCATATGAAGCGACTTCCACTCGGGAGCATTTTCAGCAAGACCTTTGAGTGTCCTTCCGGTAAGGAGGTAGGCAACAAGATAGCGATGGAAATCGTCTTCTAGGTGCGGGCTCTTTAATTTTTCAAGAACAGAGAATGCGTTATGAATGCCCCGAGCCTCCATAATGAGGCGAAGCTCTTCCATCGTCTCATCATCGCTTTCAGGATCAAGGTTAAGCGCAAGCTCTCTCGCCTCTGTTTCAGGTATCTGATAGTCAGGATGGAGCAATTGACCAGCTGGCGTCTTCACATGCTTCGCAAGGCGCTCGCGTGCAGCTGCTTCAGGAGAAACCGGACGCCGCATGCGTTCAAGTTCGCGCTCTTTCGCTTCAATTTGTGCGCGCAAATGTGCGAGCTCCGCTTCTGGGGAATCGATAGGCGCTACAGGCCCCTCATACTGCATTTCCATTACCGTTTAGTATACGGTACGAATGCACGAGTTTCGTTAGGCTACTTTGCGTATACCACCAAAAAGCCAGTTGATAAGCGAGAGGACAAGCGCAAAGAGAAGCGCCATCCAGAAACCTGCTACCGCAAATCCTGGAACAATCATCGCAGCGAGCATGACGAGAAGCGCGTTTATAACAAGCGAGAACAAGCCGAGCGTCAGGATATTTATAGGAAGCGTCAGGAGCGATATGACTGGCTTAATGAATATGTTTATGAGCGCAAGCACCACCGCAAGCACGAGAGCGCCCATAAGCGTAACTTCGGTGCCAGGTACAAGATATGCCGCAAGCAAGATAGCAACAACGGAAACAAACCAGTGAAGGATAGTCATAGGGTGTTCGTTATGGGTATATACAGAAAGCATACGGTATTCTCGTGAACTTTTCATGAAGCACCTGCATAGAGGGCGCGTGCAAGCTTCAGTTCTTCAAATGTGTAGCGACGCTTTAAATGGGAGAAGACTGGCGCAAGGCGCTCGCTCCCAAGCTCATCAAAGGCCGCGTGAATTTTAGGAAGCGCGTCTTCAAGGCGTCCTGAAGCATAGGAAAGCACATCATCATCGGAGAGTCTCCCTTCTTTTCGCAGCTTTTCTATATGCGAAACGATGGTGCCAAGCACAACACCGCGCTCTTTTGCCACCTCCTGAAGCGACTTTCCTTCTTGTAAGAGAGCGAGTGTTGCTTCATAGGTGCTTTGCACTTCTTTTGGCACTTCGCTTGGTGTAAGCGAGCCGCCTGAAGCGCGTATAAAGTTTTCTTCAAGCTTTTCGCGCTCCCCTGACTCTTCAAGCGCATTGAAAGCGTTTGCAGCAGCTACGGATGCACGGCGAAAGCGCGCATCTTCTCCGAGCACTTCAGGGTGTACGAGAAGCGCCTGCTCGCTCCAGCCAAGAAGGTGGAGTCCTTGTAATGTGCGCAGTCGTGAAAGCGCCACATATCCCTGCCCGTATTCAAAGGCACGTGAAAGATCCATAGCAGCAGCATCCAAGGACTGTCCTTGGCTTTTGTGTATCGTAAGCGCCCACGCAAGGCGAAGCGGTATTTGCTCGACACGCGCACGCACCTTTCCTCCTTCCTCAAGCGCCCATTCGCTAGGAATGGCAGGTATTTCTCGCCCATCTTGAAGAAGAACGATGGGGTGGCCTGTGCCGCGTTCAAAGCGCTCCACCTTTCCCAAGGTTCCATTTTGATATCCCCCTTGCGGATTGTTTTTGGTAAACATGACAATGGCTCCTTCTTTGAGTTCGAGCTTCTCGGGAGACAAGCAGCCGCGCTTCAAAGACTCAATTAAGGGCGGCGCCCCTGTTGCGCTCATGAGAAAAGGCTTTGCATATCCCGGAAGCGCAGCGAGTTGCTCTGCGTTCTCTTTATCAACATCCGCGTTGTGCGTATACAAACGCGGTATGCCTTCAGGAATACCATCACTCTCCATTTCGCGCTCGAGAATACGGGAGACGTCTTCTGCTTCACAGACATTCTTACGGATATTTGAGAGCACACGGCCAAGGACTTCGTCCTCGAGCCGATACTGTTCATGCAGATACAACGGGAGGGGATTAAGAGCGCGCCATGCCTCTGATTGAAAAGCAAACGCAACCTCTCTCCCTCCCTTTGCCACCGGAGGGAGCTGAAAGAAATCTCCGACAAGCACCACTTGCAAGCCGCCAAAGGCTCTCTCGCTTCCTCTCGTTTCTTGCAGGATGCGATTCACTAGTTCAAGCACATTTCCTGAAAGCATGGAGACTTCATCAATGATGAGTACGCTTGCCTTTTGATGGCGCCGCACGAGATGTTCTTTGCTTGAAATAGCATCAAGGTCGCTTGCAGAGAGGTAATCACGAATACCAAGCCCGCTCCAAGCGTGAATGGTCATGCCGCCCACATGCGTTGCAGCTATTCCTGTTGAGGCGGTAATAGCAGGCTCAATGCCGCGCTCGCGCAGCCAGCGTATATAGGCATTCACCGTATGTGTCTTTCCGGAACCTGGCTCTCCGGTCAAAAAAGCATTGGCTCCTGTCTGCAGTATGCGTAGCGCTTCTCCTTGAGTCATGAGAGAGAAATTGTACCAAAATGGTTATCCACCATGAGCACACATATTTGATGGTTGTCTGGGACACTGTTGGAACCTTTTCACAACATGTGGTACTTTTTTCTAGAGTTAGAAGGAGGTTCATTATGAACATTGTGCAAGTTGCTCGTTTCTTTGAAGCTGTTCGAAGAGAAGGTTCTGTCGCCGTGTCTAAAGAATGCCCGAGTCTTACGGAAGGAAACTTCCTTAAATTCGATAAGTTTGGACACCTTTGCGCTGACGCAGGATCGCTCGCCTTGCTTTTTTCCGGCTTGGCAGACCCTAATACAAAGGGTGTTGAAGAGACTGTGCGCAACGAAATGATAGCGTTCGGTGAACGCTACGTTCGATGAAGAAACGAAACCGCTCCAGAGATGGGGCGGTTTCTTGCTGGCAGCTTGGGACGAAGTTAGAACTTTACTCTTAGCCTTTCAGGTTGAGCGGAGTTTGTACCTCGTCAATTGGTACCTTAAACAAATCTCTGCTTTCTAGCCTTATTTGAGCACCTCCAACAAGAGCTGCTAGTAGAAAAGAGGCAATAGCCCATCTCATCGCATTGCGCGAATTTTCCCTCGCCTCTTGTAGTTCAAGGTAGTCTATGTACGTTGATGCTCCAGAGCCGGAAAGAAAATATCTGTGTTCTCCGTCTCCTTTGTGGTGCGAACCTAGATGAGCGATCAAGGGAGGGTCTCCTTGGATTTCTCCCATCATGAATCGCTGAATCCAAGTCCACTCCTCATCATCATTAGCGCATGCCGCTTGAAGCTCGCTCATGGTAAAACCAACCGACCCGCGGTCAGACGCCCACTTAAGGACACGAGTGAATAAGTATTTATCCTTTGAATTGTTGCGCATGATTATTTGGAGCGATACTAAAACCTTACTACTTGTTGAGTAGCTCTGCTGCCTTCCCGAATATTTTATCTATTCCTACGGTTAGGTTTTTTATAAGATAAGGAAACCAGCCAAAAACACATGTACTCACGATGAGTAGAAGAAGCAGATCAATGAAACTCGCCTCGTCTCCTAAAACAAGCAAAGGAATACGTACTGAAATCAAGTAATAAAGTACGCTCCCTCCTATAAGAAACCCAGCAAAATGATTTAGGCGTTCGTTGATTTTATGTACCGTCGTCCCTTCTTTTTGTGCGGCTTCATACTTCAACATTCCGAGCATTAAACTCGCACCGAGAATAATTAACCAAATGAATGAGTCGTTCATGTAAATTATTCTGTGCTTATATCGAAGAATTGCAACTGGCTGACATCCTAGAACTCGAACCTACCTCTTCACTAACCCCAGAAGCTCCTTTCTCCGCACGAAAACCAACACTAAGCTCGACACCCATACTAGGCATGCCGCCACAAAAAGTCCTCCACCATCGTTATTTGGATCAGTTCCAAGTGGTGTAAAGAGGTGAAAGAATACCGCTCCGGTCATAATGCCAAATGCAAGAAGAGCACCAAAACCCTGAAGCTTGCGTAGTGCAGGAATGATACCAAGCAGAAGAAGTGCCGAGGCAACCAATTCTACAGAACCAATGACATAGGGACTAAAGAGACCACTTGATGAGAAGAGTCCAGGAGTTCCAAGCGTGCCCGCCCAGTCATTTAAGATGCCGAAGATGTTCTCGGTATTTGGATGATTCGTAAACTTAAAACGAAGAGAGTCTACGAACACTGCGGCAATGAAGAGTGCAAGTGCATGCGGGATATACGAGAGGATTCTTTTCATATATTAGGTAGTTCTGCGTTCTGGTCGGTTCAACACAGCGAGCGCAAGCGCAGCGAGTGCGATTGGAACATCGCGGAACAGCACTTGGAAGTCGCCAAGGTTCAAGATAACGATAAGGGCGAGCATGCCTGATGCAACAAGCGAGGGATAGAAGAGGCGCTTCCCTGAGAGAATCCAGAGACCAATGACAATCTCTATGGCGCCGAAGATGTGCAGCAATACCATTTCAGGACCAAGATCACGGACAAAGCTTGGGAAATACCCTACCCACGCATACGGATCTATAAACGCGTTAATGGGCGGATACAAGAACGCAAACGCAACGCCAAGACGAAGAAGGAGTTGTGCGGTTCTCATACGCTACTCAACAACAATGGTTCCGTGATGATCAGACTCGCGATGGTTGTGGTACCCCCATATACCCTCTTTCGTAAAAGTGAAGGAATAGGTGCTACCTACGCCGCACTGATCAAACGAGGTGGCGCTTGGCGCACCATTTACACAATGCTCATCTTTGTTTGTGCCCGAATACTGCGTATGAGTTGGATGCTCATCAGAGCCTACCCACATCTCTTCAGTACCTTGGTTGATAAACGTGACGGTTGCTCCAAGCGGAACAGAGAGGGATTCAGGAGAGAACCCTGCTGACGTGTAGCGAACGGTGTACGCAGAAGAAGATTCTCCTGCAGCAGCTCCGTCTTTCGAGTCATCAACGAATTCTTCGTTCTCTCCGGCAACTTCAGGAACCGGCGCTTCAAGAACAGCTTCCTGTGCGCTATACCACCACCAACCAAGCGCTCCGAGAATAATGACTGCCAAGAGAATCCAAATAGGGGTTGTTTTCATATGCGTTCGCGTTATGCGAATAATGTACCTCTAGTATACCATTCCCCATTTTTGTTTAGACATTTCTTGAAAGAGGAGCATACTCATCTGTAATGTCGCGCTTTGTGGCAGCGTACCGTAGGAGAGCGTGATGCGTGCATTCCTGATGCTCCTGTGTCTTCTCGCGTTTAGCACGAACACAAGAGCGCAAACGATTGAACTTCAATATGAGCTGCCGTACGTCGGCCTTGTCTGCGAAAGCGAACAGATGGCGCAGGTGCTCGGCACTCTTTTTGAACGAGGAGGTGCAGACGCGTTCATTGAAGCTGGAGCGTATGCAGCCGCCATGCGCAAAGGCAACTGTCGCATATATGAGACATACCGCATACGCCGTGAGGTGCCCTCTGAAATAGTGGCGCAGTGGCACAATGGCACTGTCGGACTCATTCTCGTGCGCTCAACAACCGAAAGCGAGGGACGGAGCATGACGCTCTATAGCTTCTCTCCTGTTCCTTCCACCTGAAATACAACGGGCGGGAAAGCACTGCTTTCCCGCCCGTTTGTCGTATCTACCGCTATGCCCTAGTTAGGCATCGGAATATTTGGCATGCCGTTTGCACCAAGCTCCATGAAGGTAACGTCTGCTGGAGGAGTAAACAGAGACGCATCAGCTACCCACGGTGCGCATGAGTATTCGACGCGCGAGTCATAATCAACACCGCCTGAAGCAGAAGTACTTGTTTCCTGTCCTTCAGGAATAAGAATCTTCATGCCCTGCGGATACATATCCGACCAAGTGTACGCATAGCCATCAGCCTGAATCATGTGAGAAGTTACTGGCTGTCCTGTAGCAGCTGGCGTTGACGTAAAGTCTGCGCGAATTTTGCCGCCTGAAATGTAGGCAACGCCTTCTGAAGGAGCTTCTTCAACAGACATTGATACTTCGCACTTCCAGCTGCCTGCGCGCGCGATAAGGTCAGCAAATGTTGCTGCACCACTTGCGCCTTCCTGCGCTTCGTTTTCAGTACCGGTTTGGCTTCCTCCAGAACTCGAGAAGTACCAAACGCCTCCCCCTACAATAATGACTGCTGCAATAAGTCCGAGAACTGCTTTCGTACTCATGAATATTCTGCTATGTGGTAATGCCTAAGAGTATAGCAAAAGGAACAGCCGGACCTTTGAGAAAGGGTCCGGCTGCTTTTTAGTAACGCTTTGGCTTGGTTCTTGGCCAAAGGAGATAGGCAAGACCAAGCGTTCCAATCACGAGCGCTATGAGCCCGTATTTCTCCCTTTCGGCACGCACCAAAATCATGCGCCACGGTGAAGGCTCAATAAAAAGCACATCACTTACGGGCGGCTCAGAGGGCGCGACTTCGACAACCTCAACGGGTAAGGCAGGGGTTGCTTCGCGCACTTCCGGTTCTTGCGCCTCCAGTGTTTCTTCTGCAGGCACTTCCTCTTCGAGCACTTCATCAAGCGTCACCTGCGGCGTTTGCGCTGGCTCGGGCTTTGCCTCAACAGCAAACCCGAGCACAAAACATGCAACAGGAACGAGAATGAACAGATGCCATACTTTCATGGCTTTTCCCCAAAACGAGCGAGGGGAATCCTCGCGTATTCGTATAAAACTATGAGATTGACTTTATGTCAATTCCCTTCGTATGCAGCCCTCAATGCTACTACATCAAACTTCTTCATCTGAAGAAAAGCCTTCGTAACGCGAGCAACCTGTTCTTTGCTTCCCGTACGCATCATTTCGTCCATTTCCTTTGGCACTATCTGCCACGAGACGCCGTACTCGTCTTTAAGCCACCCGCACTGCTCCGCTTCTGGCACGGCTGAAAGCGCAGTCCAGTACCTATCAATCTCTTCTTGTGAGTCGCAGCGCACAATGAGCGACAGTGCTTCGGTAAACGTGAACTGATGCGAGAGCCCGCTATCAAGCGCCATGAAAGTGTGTCCAAAAAGAGTAAACTCTCCGTGCTTTATTGTTCCCACAGGATCCTTCTCGCTGTCGCCTTCTTCGTACCTGGCAGTGAAGGTAATGGCAGAGTCAGGAAAGAGCGAGGTGTATTTCTGCATCGCTTCTTCAGCTTTTCCGTGCACCGCTCCCGTGAACATAAACGAAGGAGAGACGCGATCTTTGACCATACTTTGGTCCTTAAAGAAGTTTAATTGCCACGAAACGCCATAACGGTCGTTGAGCCACACATACTTTGCTTCCCATGGATACCATTGAAGAGGCATGAGTGCCGTGCCTCCCTCAAGAAGCGTTGCTGCAAGACGGTCTATCTCCTCCTCTGAAACACACTGATATGAAAGAGAAATAGCAGGCGTGAAAGAAAAGAGAGGTCCTGCACTTATCGCATCAATCTGGTACCCCTGAATACTAAACGATACGACATCTACCGAACCTGAAGGAGTATCGGTGAGCACCGAGCTTTGAAGGATGTTTGAGTCTCCCCCAAAGAGAGACGTGTAGAAAGCGGCGGCTTCTTTTGCTTCTTTGTTGAACCAGAGGTGGGGGACTATTTTTTGCATGTGTAAATTCTAACAAATTTTGCTGGGGAGCTAGGGCACGATCCTAGAGTCTTCTGCTTCAAAGGCAGACGTGTTACCAATTACACCACTCCCCAATCCCCTCATCCTGCCCTCTAATCGACTATGAATCAAGACCGCACACCTCCCTAAGAGCCTCTCTATCCTCCTGCGAAAGCGAAAGCTCTTCCCCTGCGTTAAAGGAATACATGAGCGAATCAGGATTCTCTACATGGCCGATACCAAGCGCGTGGCCAAACTCATGGGAGAGCACTCGCTCTAGATCCGTAGTTTTAGAGAACTCATACACGCTGATGCGCTTCCCCGATGCATCCTCTTGGTAGTCGCCTTGGTCAAAAGCATCTCCCGCATGCTCGTTATAGCGATCCACTTTTGCGTTCAGGCGCTTTCCAAACGCGTTTAGCGCATCAACAGCTTCATTGAGCTTCTGCGCAAGCGCATTAATCTCTGCAGCATCGTTGTTTATCTCCTCCTGCTCCTCTTCAAGCTCACGTCCCTCCCTTTGAAGGCGTTCATACTCTCCCGGAGGAGCACCTCCTTCGCTGTTGTATTTTTGCACTTCGGCTTCATACGCTCTCGCACGTCTTTCAAAAGCAGCTGCCTTTCGCTCATAGATTCTCTGGGCGAGGTGGTATGCGTCTGCAAGCGTCTCAAGCTCTGTCTTCTTTGCGTCATAGTCTGCTTGCTCGGAGTCTATCGCTTCGCCAAGCTCATTGGTCTGTTGCTCTTCGCTATACACTAAGGAGACGCGTATGCCTCCCTCTGAAGCAAATACAAACAAATCACGTCCTGCAGCTTCCTCCCACAGCTTCTCTGCACGAAGGAGTGAAGCCTGAAGGGAAGCTCTCGACACGCCAAAGCGCTCATCAATGGCGTCAATCGAATACGTAAGTGGCTTCTCGCATGCGGGCGTGAAATAGGAGACGGCATGCGGATATACGAGATACCCTGCTGTGCCTATAAGCACGAGCGCAACAAGAAGCTGGATTCCTTTTAGAAACGCATTCATTCTCCGTAGAGCGCGATAACGGCAAGCTCAAGCGGCAGTACGCCAATAGGCGAGAAGCGCAGGCGTGCCGAAGCTTCAAGAAGCGCCTTCAAGGTGCGATGAGTAAGTTTCGATGCTGTATCGGAAGCTATGTGCGAAAGCGCCTCATATTCCTCTCCTACTTCCTCTTCAAGCTCTTTCTTTAATTCCGGAGCATGGCGAAGAAGAAGCGCTTGCCGCACGCGCTCAAGCGAAAGCGAAAGGAAAAGCTGCATATCGATATCTTCCTTGTGCGCACGTGAAAGTACTGTGAGGGCCGCTTCGGCTTGGCCTTGGTGAAGCGCATCGATAAAAGACATAACAAGCTCGCTTCGAGGAGTGCCGGTTGCCTTCTCTGCTTCTGCACGCGATATCTTCGTGTCTTTTGATACGGAAAATACTTTCTCTAAAATGGAGAGGGAATCACGATACGAGCCGTCGGCAAGAAGAGCAACAAGATCTGCGACTCCTGCTTCAAGTGCGTAGCCTTCTTTTTTAGCAATGCTGCTAATCAGTTTTGCAAGGCCTGCGCGCGTAGGCTTTCGAAACTCATACACCTGACAGCGGCTCTGCACCGTTTCAGGCACTTTGGAAAGCTCGGTAGTTGCAAGCACAAAGACAGCGTGGGAAGGCGGCTCTTCAAGTGTCTTCAAAAATGCATTCCATGCACCCTTTGAGAGCATGTGCGCTTCATCGAGAATGTAGAGTTTTTTAGGGGAGTCAAAGGGAAGTGTGTAGATGTTTTCAGCAAGCGCGCGGATATCCTCAACGCTATTGTTTGAGGCCGCATCAATTTCGTACAGATCTTTATCGGATACGCCAAGTTCCCTCCCTAAAATGCGCGCAACGGAAGTCTTGCCGAGTCCGCGCGAACCCGAGAATAGGTACGCATGCCCTACCTTGCCCGCACCAAGCTGCTCGATAAGCGCTCCTACGATATGCTCCTGCCCCTCCACTTCTTTGAAGCTTTTCGGGCGGTATGAGCGATAGAGGGACTGATGTGCCATTGCGGGCCTAGTATACCAAGAACGCGCTAGGGCCCGAAGGACCTAGCGCGCTGTTTATGCGTTCATAGCGATTTTACGGCGCGTTGCAAGGAGCGCATGCACGCGCCAAGAGCGGCGTTCCCACTTCTTGGCCGTACGTTTCTTGCCCTTAGCCAAGGCAGATCTCGCTCTCGCACTGCACTCATTCGCGTATTCCATCGCGCAAGCGACGTCTGAACGCAGGCTTGTGTGTCTTAAGAACGTTTGAAGTTCCTTTCGCAAACCCATGGACTCCTCCCTAAGAACGAAATCTATACTACACCTGAAATTTCTTTTCTCAATTCCTCAAGCGAAGAGGTGTTCATAAGTCTTCCGCGGAGCTCTGCGGCACCCTCATACCCCTGCACGAAAGCCTTGAAGTGCTTTTTAAGAATATGGAAATGCTTCTTAGGGTAGAGTGCATCAAACTTTTCAGCTAAGAGAAGTAGGGAAGTCAGACGCTCCGAAGAAGAGAGTTCCTGCGGGGAACGCCCAGCAAATACCCACGGATTCCCAAAGATAGCGCGTCCAAGCATCATGCCGTCCCATCCTTGCTCAAAAGCAAGAGTGCGACCCTGCGCCGTTGAAAGTACATCGCCGTTGCCAAGCAGCTTCACTTCCCTGTTTTTATCTCGGCAAAACGAGACTACTTCAGCTCCAAGCTCAAAGTGTGCAGCGACTTTACTCATTTCTTTTCTGGTACGCATATGCACGGTAAGCGCTCTAATGCCCGTATCAAGAAGGTATGGCAGCCACTCTTGGTATTCAATTTTGTTGTATCCAAGGCGTGTCTTCACCGACACTGGAATCTTTCCTTCAACGCCTCGTATCGCAGCAGCAATAACCTCTTGCGCACGCCGCGGATCTTTTATGTGCGCTGCTCCTGCTCCCTGCTTCTCAATACTCTTATCCGGACACCCCATATTGATATCAACGCCGTCAAAACCTTTCTCGAGAGCATAGCGGGCGGCATATTCCATGCTTTCGGTATTGCTCGTAAAAAGCTGTGCGACTATGGGACGCTCCGCATTTGTATACAGCAAGTCGCGCACCAAGGGATTCTCCTCATCGCTCATACTTTTCTTTTCTCGGGTATGGAAAAGGCCGTCGGCCGATACGAACTCGGTCCAGGTAATATCCGGCTTTCCGTATGCTGCAATGACTTGCCGATACGCAGGGTCAGTTACATCCGCCATGGGCGCAAGAGCGAAGAAAGGCGCGGGCAGAGTGTCCCAGAATGATTTCATTTCCTTACCTTAACAGAAGTTGACAAAGTCATATAATGTAGATATACTGTGGACAACGTCGGAATCAACCGATGAAGGAGAAAGAACCATGGCGACATGGGAAGAGCTTGATGATGGCGTGCCTGAATCGCATTGCATCAACAACGTCTCCGCGGACATGGTGCAGTTGTTCAAGACGGGATTTCCAGACCAGTTGGACCTTCATAAATACATCGAAGCTGGGTGGTGCGGCCACGTCGACACCATTCTGATGGGTCTCAAGGTCTACGAAAACGAGGAGTTGCGCAAGGATCTCCCCGAAGCGCAGCAAATCGCGATTTACGCCTGGAACCGTCTCTGCTTGGACGTCTGGTACTCATGACCGTAAGCGGCGCTGCAGGAAACTATCCCTGCCGCGCCGCTTCTATTTATTCCCTCCTCTTTATATACGCCTTCCCGCCAAAGCGCAGATCCACATACTCAATGGAGCCATCCATGAAATTAAGCTTCCCGAAGGTAGAGTCGGCAATATGCGCAGCCTCACTCTCCTTCCCTACGACATACGTAATGCGCGTATCGCCTGCAGAATACAAGTCAGCTTCATCGCCGCGAATAGCAACAGAGCGAAGCACAATGCCAAGAGAACCAATAGCGCGCGCAAACCGCAAGATATCTGGAAGCTTTGCAGCCCCCTCTACTTTTGCGCCAAGCGGATACGCGCGTGTTGATGAAGCAATATCAAGGGAAGCAAATACGTGCAAAAGCGATGCTTCTTCAAGTTCGTTCTCATATGCCGCAGGAGAGAATACAAACCCTTCAGCGTCCGTCTCATAGCAAAGGCCGGAGTGAGCTCCTGCAACTTCTGGCGTACCGCACCAGACAAATGCCGCTTGGCGCGATGAGGCGGTAATAGAAAGTTCTGTGAAGCCAGTGCGCTGTATGGAAAGCGCTGAAATGCTTGGATAGGCATCGAGTATCGAGCGGCGCATCTCTTTCTCTGAATACATAAAGAAGGAATTGCGCGGAAGAAGGTGGTAATAGGTGCCGGTAAGCGTTTCCGTCGCTAGTGCTGCAATGCCTGCAGGATCTGGCGTTTCTTCTGCAGTAATGCTTGTAATGCGCACTT
Source organism: uncultured Candidatus Saccharibacteria bacterium (assembly GCA_964652615.1). Classification (GTDB taxonomy): domain Bacteria; phylum Patescibacteriota; class Minisyncoccia; order Phycocordibacterales; family Phycocordibacteraceae; genus C7867-001. Next base: position 28,690 of record CAZZAT010000001.1, read on the forward strand.
CAGGGCGCCAAAAGCCATAAAGAAGAGCGAGCGCACACAACACAAAGAGTACGAGTACGAAGGTGTTTTTGGTACCGCGCGCTTCACGCCGCTTCTCCCGAAGCGTCTTACGGCGACGCGGCGCAGGAGTTTCTTTTGCCCTGCGCTTTGTGCGACGTGCCGGCGCTTCTTTCCTAGGCTGGACGTCGAATGACCTCTTTGCCGACATACGGTACGAGTGCGTCAGGAACCTTTATGGAGCCGTCTTCCTGCTGATAATTCTCTACGATGGAGACGAGGATGCGTGGAGTAGGTATTGCCGTTGAGTTCAAAGAGTGCACAAAACGCATCTCGCCATCAGCATCGCGGTAGCGGGTGTTAAGCCTTCTTGTTTGGAAGTCATGGAAGTAGGATGCTGAACTTATTTCCCGATAGGTATTCTCTCCTGGCACCCACAGCTCAACGTCGTACTTTTTCACTTGGCCAAGACCGAGATCGCCGCCGCAGTTAAGCACGGTGTGGTACGGAATATTGAGAGACTCAATGAACTCTTCCGTGTTGCGGTTCAGCCATTCGTGCCACTTCACACTTTCTTCGTGAGAGGCTTCGCAGAGGATGACTTGCTCCCATTTATAGAACTCATGCACGCGAATTAACCCGCGCACATCCTTGCCATGCGCTCCTGCTTCGCGCCTAAAGCATGGCGAGAACGCAAGGAACTTCTTCGGAAGTTCTTCTTTGGGAAGCACCTCGTCCATGTGGTAGCCCATGGTTGCAACCTCTCCGGTTCCTGCAAGATATTCCCCATCCTGCGTTTTATACAAATCCTCTTCAGACTGCGGCAGAAAACCAGTACCCATAAATGACTCGCGGCGAACCAAGGACGGCACAATCATCGGTACAAAGTCTTTCTTCAAGAAAAACTCCTGTGCATAGCGCCAAATAGCAAAGGAGAGAAGCGCCCCGTCGCCTTTGAGGTAGTAGCCGCGAAAGCCTGCGGTCTTTGAACCGCGCTCAAAGTCAGCCATATCAAGCTCGGTCATAAGCGTCACATGATCTTTGGGCGCAAAGGAAAACTGCGGAATATCTCCCCATTTCTTCACTTCCTGATTATCCGCATCGCTCTCCCCTTCAGGTACGGTCATATCCGGAATGTTTGGCACCATGAGCATGAGCTGCTGCCACTCCTCCATCACAACCTTGAAGCGCTCCTCGGCATCTGTCATACCCTTTTTAAGGTGCTGCATGGCTTCAATCATCTGCTCGCGCTCTTCGCCTTTGGCAAGCGCAATGCGCTTTGAAGCGAGATTCTGTTCTGCACGCTTCTCTTCAAGCTCTTTCCCGAGCGTACGACGCTCTTCATCAACCTTTAAAAGACGGTCTATATCGACCTCGATGCGCTTCTTGCGCGCACCCTCCTTTATAAGGTCAGCGTTCTCGCGGATGAACTTAATATCAAGCATAGTGTCTTCGATTGTACGGCATAGCGCGCCTTCCCGAAAGGCGTCTGCGTGGTATAGTCCGCGAGGACTAAGGAGGTGTTCATGGAAAGCGCACGCTTGACTGCTAACCCGTCTGTCCCGACGCAAGCGGACTTCGAAACTCTCTCGAGAGAGGCAAACCAGCGGTTTTCTGAAATGAATGAAGAAGACCAGATGCTCTCCCTGCTTCGCATGCGACTCGGCTATGCGGCCGGCCAAAGCCTCGACAAGGAAGGCGCCTACAAGCGTCTTATCGCGAAGGACTTCGGGCCTAAGTTTGCCGAACGGGTGCTTAGCGATCCTGTCTGCCGGCGCAAGCTCGGCTTAGCATAAACAGAAGGCGCGGAACAGCAGTTTCCGCGCCTTTTCATTTTGATGCATACTTACGGCCATGAATATCCGTGAACTTGCTAGAGACGCGTTCCCTCCGGAGCTTCTTGAGATACCCGAGCCTCCAGAGCGTCTCTACGCGCGCGGCGCATGGCCAAAGGAAGAAACGAAATATCTTGCCGTGGTTGGTTCGCGTGCCCTTACGCCGTATGGCCGTTTCGCATGCGAGCACCTCATTACAGGCCTCAAGGGGTATCCTGTCTCCATCGTTTCAGGACTTGCGCTTGGCGCTGATGCCTGCGCGCATCAAGCTGCATTAGACGCAGGGCTCCATACTATTGCTGTGCTTGGTTCAGGCTGTGATGATGCGTCCATATACCCGAGAGCACATGCAGGACTTGCAAAAGACATCTTGAAAAGTGGCGGCCTTATTCTTTCGGAACAGCCTGCGGGGTATAAGGCGCAACCGTATGATTTCCCAAAGCGAAATCGCATCGTCGTGGGACTCTCGCATGCAGTCCTTGTCATTGAGGCGGGAGAAAAGTCTGGAACCCTTATCACCGCTCGTCTTGCAAGCGAATATAATCGAGATTTATTGTGCGTCCCGCATCGCATAGGAGACCCGAACAGTATCGGATCGCATCTCTTTCTACGGCTCGGCGCAGCGCACATTGCAGCCCCGGAGCATATTCTTGAGGTTCTTGGTTTGCAAAAATAAAAGGCTGCGCTTTCACGCAGCCTTTATCGTGCTCTAGTGCGGCGGTGGGAAAAACACTGCCGACACAAACAATGCAGTGCAGACCGAACCAACGAGAAGCACTGCTAGCAACATATCGAACCTTTTGGTCCACCTACTCTTGAGCATTTTATCCTCCAAAGAGATACACTGCAGAGTTGTAACCCCAGTATATCATTATTGCGATTCCTATATAACCAAATAAGAATCGACTTGCTGTTTTGACATTCCTAAAGCCAATCACCTCTTCATCGCTGAATAAGGGTACACGGATCTTGCTCTCGGCAGCGCCAATATCTGAATAGCGCTCGAGAGTGGCCAATTTTACGTCATAGAGACGAATCCATTGCTCAGCCCTCCTACTTGCAACAAGTAAGCCAAAATGAACTAGGAGACCAATTATGCTGATTGCTGTCTTTAAGGACAGTGGGACTTCTTCAGCATAAAGTAGAGGAACTCCAATAATATTGAATCCAAGAAACATTTGTACTTTCTGCCATTGCATCAACATATACGTATTTCGCATTGTGACGATGGCAGCATATACGTTTGGCTCTCCATTTTGCATGGTGTGCCCTTTCTCTGTTATTCCGAAGAGGTTATACCACGGTATCCAGAAACGTACATATTTTAAAAGCCCCCGCATTTCGCGGGGGCTTTACCTTACGCACCAACACGCTGGCCGAGTACCAACGCTTCGAGCTCGGCAAGGCGTTCGCGCCAGTACTGCTCGTAGTTATCGTGTTTTGGCTTGGTGTCTTGCCCGAAACCAAGCCTTTTGGCGGCGCTTTGAATTGAGCTCACCAGATCTTCGTGGCGCTCCTCGACAGCGATACCGCCGAGCATGAATTTCACTAAGACCGAGAAGGTCCGGGTGTCGCTCGCAGCCGTAAACGCATCGATAAGAAGCACTGCGTTTGTCTTTTTCTCGTTCATGGCACGTTCCTTATATAAGCAACTTCCGTATACGTTGTACCATGTACGCGCTCTAGCGAAATAACTTGACGTGATATATATTATATGGTATATAAACGGCAGGGTTTTGGTTTCTTCCCTTTCAAAGAGACTGGTACATGGAGGCCATTATGGCCCGCGCTTATACGCTCGTTGACCGGCATCGACTTAACTATGGCCCAGATACGAAAACGCTCGTTCGCAGTATTGAACTTGGTCATTGCCCGAATGGAGTGATTCAATTTCAAACGAGAGGCCGCAACTTTGCTGTCTATGTCGACCGGCTCGAGCGAGGAAAGCAAGAAGACGACTGGATTATCAGGGGCTCCATGGTCGAAGCTCAAGGCTTCGATGCGGTTCCTGACGTACAGTTCAGAGCTCGGTGGAATACGGAGACCTTCACCGGCTCCATCGGGATCTACCAGCGTAAAACCTAGAAAACCACACTAAGAAGAGCGCGCTGAAATGGCGCGCTCTTTGTTATTTTCATGAAGTGCGAATTTGACAATATATAAGGTATCGCGTTATCAGTAGCGGTAATGAGCAAAACGCTTGTTATCGTAGAGTCTCCTGCAAAAGCGCGCACCATAGGCGGATATCTTGGTGCTTCCTATGAAGTGCTCGCATCTGTCGGGCACGTACGCGACTTGCCGAAAACCAATAAAGACGCTGTTGATATCGACGGCGGCTTCGTGCCCCGCTACGTTATTTCTCCCGAAAAGCGCGACGTCATTTCGAAGATTACGAAGGCAGCCACAAAAGCTGATGAGGTACTTCTTGCAACTGACCCTGACCGCGAGGGCGAAGCTATTGCATGGCATATACAAGAAGCGGTAGGCCTTAAAAAGCCTAAGCGCGTGGTCTTTCATGAGATTACTAAGGACGCGATACAAGAAGCGATTAAACACCCGCGCGCGATAGACCAGAATCTCCGCTATGCCCAGGAAGCGCGACGCGTCCTCGACCGCCTTGTAGGCTACGATCTCTCCGGCCTTATCTGGAAGAAAGTACGCTACGGCCTCTCTGCAGGACGCGTGCAGTCTCCCGCCCTTCGCATACTCGCCGAACGCGAGCGCGAGATACAGGCATTTATTCCAGAAACGTATTTCGTCCTTTCAGGAGAATTTAAAGCAAAGAACGGCTCCTTCACTGGAGTATGCGCCGAAGAACCAAAAACAAAAGAAGAAGCAGAACGCATTCTTACGCTTGGAAAGAAGGCTGCTTGGAGTGTGGGAAGTGTCGTAGAAAAGGCAGAGGAGCGCAGTCCCCGTCCTCCCTTTACAACCTCCACGCTCCAGCAAACCGCATCGACACGTCTTGGCTTTGCTCCCTCGAGAACCATGCGTGCGGCGCAAAAACTCTATGAAGCAGGACATATCACCTACATGCGCACTGACTCGGTGAATCTTGCAAAAGAAGCTGTAGCAAAGCTTTGTGCTGCAGCTGAAAAAGACTTTGGGAAAGACTACGTGCAGGCACGCACCTACACGACAAAGTCAAAGAATGCGCAGGAAGCGCATGAAGCGGTGCGTCCCACAGAGCCTTCGAAGGTAAAGGCAGGCGCAACGGGTGATGAACAAGCTCTCTATGAACTTATCCGCATACGCGCTATCGCCTCACAAATGGCTTCTGCAAAGATGCTCCGCACAAAAGTAGAAGCAAAAGCTGATGCTGCGATTCCCCCATTTACCGCAAACGGTTCTCGCGTCCTCTTCCCCGGCTGGCTTGCGCTTGATACGCGTGCGCGAGGAGAAGATGTCGAGCTGCCGAAAGTAGTGGACGGTGAAGCGCTCTCACTCCTTTCACTTCAAAGTGAAGAAAAGCAGACAGCGCCGCCAAACCGCTATACCGAAGCAGGCCTCATCAAAGAACTTGAGAAGCGCGGTATTGGCCGTCCTTCTACCTACGCTTCCATCATGAAGACTATCCAAGACCGCGGGTATGTGGATAAGGAAGGACGGACCCTAAAACCAACTGCTACCGGCATGGTGGTGTCCGGTTGGCTTGAAGAGCATTTTGCAGACTACATCAGCGACTCCTTTACCGCAGAAATGGAAGATGAACTTGATGAGATAGCGCGCGGCGAGCGTGAGTATGTAAAAACTCTTAAGGAGTTCTATACGCCCTTTAAGAGTGCTGTGGATTCAAAAGCAGACCTTCCAAAAGCAACGGCGCTTGGGAAAGTGCCAAAAGAATTCACCTGTCCAAAGTGCGAAAGTGAGATGGAATTCAAACTTGGCCGCGGCGGTGTCTTCATGAGCTGCACCCGCTATCCTGACTGCGATGGCGCACGCCAAGAAGACGGGCACGAACTGAAAGCAGACGAACCGCTTGGCATGCATCCTGATACCAAACTCCCCATATTCATACGCACCGGACGCTTTGGCCCGTATGTAGAAATGCCTGAACCTGTACAAGAAGAAGCAGAGCCGAAAAAGAAAGCAACGAAGAAGCGTGCAAAGAAGCCTGCTTTTTCTGGAAAGCGCGCGTCCATACCTGCCGGAAAGAATGTGTCTGACGTAACGCTTGAAGACGCGGTGAAGTACCTCTCACTTCCTCGCGAACTTGGTGTACATCCAAAGACCGGCGAGATGATAGTTGCAAACACCGGACGATTCGGTCCGTATGTCGCTCACAACGGCGAGTTCCGCTCTATTAAAAAAGGAGGCGACCCCTATACGATTACGCTTGCAGAAGCAGTTGTGCTTGTCGATACGCCAAAGCAACCTCCTAAAGGTGCTGTTGTTGCGAAAGAACTCGGAAAGCATCCAAAGACCGGCAAGGCGCTTACGCTGTATAAATCAAAACAGGGACTCTTTCTGAAGAAGGGGCTTCGACGCATCTACCTTCCTGATTCTGTTGATGCAGATACAATGACTGCAGAAGAAGCTGCAGGATACCTTATATAAGTAAAAGCGCCGCTGTCCTGTTGACAACGGCGCTTTGCTTTCACGCAGCGCGCAGTTCGAAATCTGGAACGAATCTGCGGACCTCGTCGATCGACAGTTCTCGCACCCCTTCTTGCGAAATCAGATCGTAGTCACGATCCGCTTCCACGGTACGGCGCATGAGACCACCGTTTTGTCCGCGCGGCTGTGCGCACACTTCTTGAAAGTTCGTGCAGTCTTTGATTGCTTCGGGTTCTCTCGGTTTGGGAACCGTTTTGAGCTCGGATGCTCGCGGAGCGCAGGAGCGCGCCACATCTTTACCACACAACTCACAGAACATCGGGATTCCTCCGTTTTGCAGTATTTCCCAGCGCGAACTATACTCATCATAATGACGACGGTCAAGGAGGTTATCAACGCCATGAAGCACCCTACCCCTGAAGGGATAGCGCTTGTTGAGAAGGCCTATGCGTTTGCAAAAGAAGCGCACAAGAACCATACGCGGTATTCGGGCGAACCATACTTCATACACCCTGCAGCAGCTGCAAAAATACTGGCAGAGCTTGGCATGGACGCGCCAACGATTGCTGCAGGACTGCTTCATGATGCCATTGAAGATACCGATACAACCGAAGAGGCAGTAAAGGAGGCCTTTGGCGCTGAAGTCCTATTTCTCGTCGAGGGCGTGACAAAGCTCGGGAAGCACAAGTATCACGGCGCTGAACGCCATGCAGAGAGCTTGCGCCGCCTCTTGGTTGCAACCTCCTCTGATGTGCGCGTCCTCATCATCAAGCTCGCTGACCGCTACCACAACATGACGACCATTGAGCACGTGCCTTCCGAAAAGCGCCGCCGTATCGCACTTGAAACGCTTGAGATATACGCGCCTTTGGCAGACCGCCTTGGTATGGGACGCATGAAGAAAGACCTTGAAGATCTTGCCTTTCCTGCAGTTGATCCAGACGCCTATTCGCACGCTGTTGAAGTGCGAAAGCTAAAGACAAAAGAAACGGAGGAAGGACTTAAAAAGGTGCAGCGAGAACTTCAGAAAGAACTTGCAAAGAAGGGGCTGCGCGACTTCCAGACCTCGATACGCATGAAAGGATACTGGAGCCTTCACCAGAAGCTGCGGCGCAAGGGAGATGATATCGATGCAATACACGATATTGCTGCACTTCGCGTTATCGTAAAATCCATTGACGACTGCTATACGGTGCTTGGCGTTATTCACGCGAAGTTTCGACCCTTACCTGGCGAGTTCAAGGACTATATCGCCTTCCCAAAGCCAAACGGCTACCAGTCACTGCATACCACCGTGCTTTCCGAAGAAGCAGGCGTGGTTGAAATGCAGGTGCGCACCGAGGAGATGCATCGGCGCGCACAGTTTGGTATCGCCTCACACATGTCGTATAAGCAGATAGGGCATAAGGTTGCTGCGCGCGGCAAAGACGAGCAGAGAAATGCATTTGAGATGCTCTCTCTTTCATGGATACGAGATCTCGTACCTACCCTGCTTAATTTCACCAAACCAGCAGCCGCTGAAAAACAATTGTCTCCAAAACAAAAGAAACAAAAGGTTGATACGGCGCCGCGCTGGCTCGCCGAGCTTGCAGATGTACACACCTCAATGACCGAGTCCTCTGAATTTGTAGAACGCTTGAAAGAGGATTTCTTCTCACATCGCGTCTTCGTGTTTACGCCAAAGGGCGATGTTATTGACCTCCCTATTCATTCAACACCTATAGACTTCGCGTATGCGATACACAGCGACCTTGGAAACCGTATGCAGGGCGTGAAGGTGAATAAGAAGATGGTTGCCTTTGATACGCCGCTTCGAAACGGCGACATTGTTGAAATCATGACGCGAGATGCTGCTCGCCCTACCCAAAAATGGCTTGACATGGCAAAGACCACTATGGCGCGAAGGCACATCCGCGCAGCACTTGATGTTGCTGCCGTTGTTCCGGCAAAAGCTGATAGCCGAAAGACGCGTAAGAAGAAGGCTAAGTAGCTAAACGCTAAAGTTCTTTACTGAATAAAGGTCTTCTTCGGCAGGCGCATCGCTTGTGGTATCGATACCGGTTGCTTCTTCAAGTTTTTCCTCTGCTTCTGCTGTCTTTGCGCTAGCTTCTGCAGCAAGAGCAGCAACAATGTTTGAGAGGTCTTCAGGAGAGAAGAATTCAATAAGGACACGACCGCCGTTTGGCCTATTCTCAATTAAGACGCGGGTGCCAAGCGTTTCGGTAAGCGACTTCTCGATATCCATCATCTCCGGAGTCTTGTCGTGCTTTCGAATCTTATCCTGCGCAATGCGGCGTACCATCTGCTCCACATGGCGCACTGTAGTCTTTTTAAGAAGAATTTCCTTAAACAAGGTCTCTTGTTCCTGTGGACGGTCCGAAAGCATAAGGAGAGCTCTCGCGTGTCCTTCGGTAAGCTCCTTCCCTACAACCGCATTTTGTACCGCTTCAGGAAGCAGAAGGAGGCGTATTGAGTTTGAGACGAACTCACGGCTTCTGCCCACCTTTGCCGCTACCTCGGAGTGAGAGAGGCCGAATTCATCAACGAGCTGTTTCAAAGATTTTGCACGATCGATGGCGTTCAGGTCTTCACGCTGAAGGTTTTCGATAAGTGCGAGCTCAAGCTTGGTGCGATCATCTGCAACTTCTTGGCGAATGACGACAGGAACAGTCTTAAGACCGATAAGTTTTGAAGCGCGCAAGCGGCGCTCACCGGCAATAAGTTCATACGAGCTTCCAAGACCTCCGTCTGCTCGTTCAACATCCTTGCGCGTGACGACAAGCGGCTGCAAGACGCCGTACTGGCGTATCGATTCAGCAAGAGCTTTCAGTGCCTCTTCGTTAAACTCTCTTCGGGGCTGGTACGGGTTCGGTACTATCTTCTCTACTTCGACCCAGTACACCGAGTCGTATTTTGTCGTGTCATTCTGCATGATGCGGGCATTTTACCACGCGCTGTTTAAGTTGTAGGAATCAGGGGGGTGAAAACTTGTGTATGTAGTGTTAATATCCCACTTGCTGGGGAAGGTACAATGCCGCGGTGATGAAATTGGTAGACATAGGGGTCTCAAAATCCCCTGCTGGAAACGGCGTGCGGGTTCGAGTCCCGCCTGCGGCACCTATTGAATCTGAAAGAGCCGAGAGGCTTGCGTATATAGTTGGAGTTGCTCTCGGCGATGGAAATCTTTCTTGTCCAAACGGCAGGGCCACGCGTCTGCGAATTACTTGTGATACAAAATATCCAAGACTTGGAAGGGAGATTAGAAAATCACTATTGTTCCTTCTACCTCGCAACAAAGTCTCTATCGTTTTAAGAAACGGATCCAATTGTTTTGATATCAGCGTATATTCGAATCAATTGAATCTATGGATGCCATGGCGAGTGGGTCTTGGATCAAAAATAAAGCAAAAAGCACGCGTCCCTGCATGGGTATGGACCAGCCCGTTATATATGAAAGCGTGCTTAAAGGGCCTTATACAAACAGATGGTTGTATATATGTAGACCGCGGGTATCCAATGATTAACTTCACAAATCACTGTCGTGAATTGGCGGAAGATGTAAGAGACATGTTACTTCAACTCAATTTTAGAGCTTCATTCATGCAGTTTCGCGTATCTACTGGCATACGCTATACCGTCAAGATTGCTCGAGAGACAGCTAGATTCAAACGTGAGTTGCGTCTATACAAGGCATAAACATTGATTTGACTCTCCCCTCTCCCCAAAGTAGAGTCCTTCTCGGACTCATAACAGAGGAGAGTTCTTAATGTCAGGTACAGACACTTGGATGGTGCGCGCCCACGAGCGTGCAGCAGAGCTTGAGCGTCGCGGTGCTTATTGGCGCCATGACGGAAATCCTAAGCGCCCCTATGTGCGTCTTCGTTCAGGCCTCATTTCAGATGGCTACTTCAATGGGGGCGTCATTTCGGAAAGTCCTGCCCTTGTGCAATTTATCGCCCGCGAACTCGTGCAGGAATTTGTAGAGCGCAGAGGCATGACTAAGGTGCCAAACCGAATCATTGGTCCTGCTATGGGCGCAATTACGTTCGCGCACGAAATCGCATCGCAACTTGATGCGTACTTCATGCTCGACGGCAACGTGCGCATGTCGTTTGCGGAAAAAGAAGGCGATAGGTTTGCTTTCAAACGCAACCCGCCGCGCGATGGTGAGCGATTCCTCTTTGTCGAGGATACGATAACAACTGCAGGCAGTGTGAACAAAGTTATCGATGCTACGGTCGCCTGTGTACACGGGCACGAGCGTGAGCCGTATCTCATTGTTCTCTGCAACCGAACAGGCGAATACGAGCTGTCCGACGGAACTGAAATCGTCTCATACGTTGAGGGCGACTTCCGCACGTGGAAGGAGGGCGAAAACCCCTTCACTCCTGACGGAAAAGAGCTCGTTGCTGTTGTTGAGAATGCTAAAGAGAATTGGCAGCTCTTGACCAAAGACTATACCTAAAGAAACGCCCCCGACCTATTGGCCGGGGGCGCGCTTTGTTATTCGTCCTTCACGATGGGAACCATCGCGTCATGGTACATGAGCGCAGCTGCTTCCACATCCGCAAGCCATGTTTCAGGATTCTTGGACGCTTCTGCAATGCCGCGGCCCACATTCACAACCCACGGCGCCTTATGATGGGCGCGCATGGCTTTCACGACGAGCTCGAGATCGCCGCCTTGTGCGCCCACGCCAGGAATGAGGAAAGGTGCTTTTGACGCCATGAAGGAAAGGTTCTCGAGCATTGTAGTGTTCGTTGCTCCGACGACGAGGCCGTGGCCCATGAGTTGAGCTTTGGAACCAACATAGTCGGAAAGCAATGTGTCGTTTCCAACCAGAAGCGATTGAAGCTCGTTAGCGCCTTCATTTGAAGTCCGCCCGAGCACAAAGCAGTCGATGTCGAGCTTGTTGAATTCTCTCGTCACGTCCGCGATACCCATGTACGGATTAACTGTCACGATATCTGCGCCGAGTTTCTTCGCAAATTCTGCAGAGCGCTTCGAAGTATTGCCGATGTCGCCGTACTTCCGGTCGAGGATAATAACCGCATCCGGAAAGTCGGAACGCGCGCGTTCAATGAGCGCCTTCAAGGAAACGAGAAGTTCGAAGTTGTATTCCAGGGTACACCAGAATTCGAAATTAAACTTGAACGCCGCAGCGTAGCGGCCAGTGCGGCGAATGACGCTGCCCATATACGGAATCGCATAGTCGGCGTCGCTTATGAGACGGTCGGAGAGACCGTAGCCTTGCGAGCCGTTGATGACGGTTCTTGCATGCGAGAAGTCGGGATCAAGCCCGACGCACAGATGCCTGCCTGCCTTATTCGCGGCCGCAAGCTTTTCAAACCCTTTTCCCATGTGCTGTTCTCCTAAAAGGACTACCGTGTCCGCCCCCGATACTACGGCAAAGCTCTCAATTGTGCTAGCCTTGATGCCCATGAAGGAGAAGCTCAAAATCCTCTGTATCGCAGGACCCACCGCCTCCGGGAAGACGGCGCGTGCGGTTTTACGCGCAAAGGAACGTAACGGAGAAATTATCTCTGTTGATTCAAGGCAAGTGTACGAGATGCTTGATATCGGCAGCGAAAAGATATCTCCCGAAGAGATGCAAGGAGTCCCCCACCACCTCATTGGTTTTAAGGACCCCAGAGAGGCATATAGCGCAGGCGACTTCGTGCAGGACGCTTCACGGCTCATCAAGGAGATATCCTCACGCGGCAAGCTCCCTATCCTTGCCGGGGGCACGCATTTCTATTTCGATGCTCTCTTGCACGGCCTCCCCCCAGAATCTCCGGACGATCCTGTACTTCGAAAAGAATTTGAGAAGCTCTCAACCGAAGAATTGTTTGCCCGTATCAAAGCAAAAGATCCACGACGTGCAGAGACGCTTGATCCGCACAACCGCCGCCGCCTCATACGCGCCCTCGAGCTCGTATACACGCATGGTAGTGTCCCGCTTCGATCTCCGAAGGAGGAATACGACGTCACATGGGAAATACTCCTTCCAGAACGGGAGGAACTTCGACAGCGCATCAAGGAGCGCGAAGCATTGAAGTTCCCTCGCGGGCTCATAGACGAAGTGCGCCGCGTGCGTGCGTACGTAGGAGACGAGCGCCTTAATGAGCTCGGCCTTGAGTATCGAATTGTGGGCGAATACTTACGAGGAGAACGAAGTGAAGAATCGATGCTTCCTGCGCTTAATGCAAAACTCTTTCAGTACGCACGAAGACAGGAGGCGTGGCTACGGAAGTTGCAAAAAGGTTAGCGGTAAATTGAGAAGTGATTTCCTGTTATATGGGAATACGCAGGTTCAGAACTGCAATGAGCCTCAACACCTAACGCCTTTACAGCATCTCTAAGGTTGCAGTCTGTAGTTTCAAAAACCGCACGCATGCCAGAGAAAGAGTTCCCGAAAGCTGCAATTTGTGCAGCAGTAGGATTTGCCGTCCGTATAGCAACATCGACACAAGTACCGTTTCCATGACACGCATTGCTATGGTTCACTGTTGGCGGCCACATTTCAGTAATCTGCCAACTCATGTTTGTCTCTACGTCTTGAAGCTCTGCAAGCAAATCTCTATGAATCATGCAGTCTGATACTGGAGTAGCTAGAACAGGACTGGTCTGCGGATCACATCCGCCGTTAACATTGCATCCCGCTCCGCTATTGCATGATGTTCCGGAACCCTTGCGCGGCACGCCAGTAACAACCGTACAATTAGCGCATGTGATTCCCTGTCCTGTAGCTTGTCCGGAAGGGACTCTACAGCGAGTTGGAAGAATTCTGCTTTCAGTCGTATTGTCTTCGTAGCGTATAGAAAGAGCCACACCTTCTGTTGCTCCTATGGGAGTACCTATTTCAGTCACGGTTCCGCGCGTATAGGTATTCTCTCCAAGCTTCATACACTCAACTGCATCACCTACATCAAAGTCACCAGTGCCAGTGCCCGTTCCGGTCCCTGTACCTGTCCCCGTACCTACAGGCGCTTCAACTGGTGCCTGCTCCTCTATACACTTCTTACCACTATTTTCATTCAAAATAGAGTTCCAAGGACCAAAGCTTCCCGCATCCTCGTTATACAGAGCCTTCATCACGAAATCAACGATAAGCCATGCGGAAAGCGCAATCACGAACCCTATGACCGCATTTGTGAGTATTGCACGCGCCTGTTCCTTCCCTTTCGGATTGATGGAGCTCGCCATGAAAAGTGCACCAGCGTATGCCGCTACCAAAACAAAGAAGATGGTAGCGAGAGAGATGCCAAGATTGATGATGTTCTGAACCGTCTGAAGAACGCATCCCCAGTCAGGGGCAGATTCTCGACACACACATTCTCCGCTGATTATAGGACCGAAGAAATTCGCGGTAGCGGCATATGCTGCTAAAGGGACGAATGTAAGAAAACCTGCAAGGACAGAAAGGAGGAGTGCTCGACGCATACGGATAGTATATAAGGCTTTACGAGGCCAGGCGTCGCTTTCCCCAGACCTCCATTTCTGCTATCGTACTGCTACGAAGAGGCCCTGCCTCTTTCGGGTCCATAGTTTAATGGTAGAACGAAGGCCTCCAAATCCTTTGGTCGAGGTTCGATTCCTCGTGGGCCCGCTTTAAAAGTTAAGGCTCCGGATTTCTCCGGAGCCTTGGCTTTAGTTTTTAGAGCGGAGTTTCTGAAGCGCAGATTCGTGTTCGGCAATTTGCCTGCTCCGTTCCTGCTCTTCCTTTCTCTTCTCCAGCTCACGATATGCAGCGCGCGCCAAGATTAAAGCTTGCGCCGATCCGTGCCCTTTCAGCAATCCATGCTCTACTGAGCCGAACTGATCGACCAAGAGAACTTCGAGTTTGCACAAAGCCTCTGGGTCAAAACTGTCCCAAGCACTAGTGCATTCCCAGCGGTCGATAGCGAAAGAACCTTTGTTGGGTTCGGGAATCAGCGTCATCACTTTGTCGTGATGATGCAGGACCTCAAGCGCGTTTTGTCTTCCGAAGATTGGCACGTACGCGTACGGGCCATCGTCATCAGACTGAACATATACCTTCAACGGCCCCTGATGACCCCAAGCATATTTGCACAGCGATTGAAGAAAGTCTCGGATTGGTTCCGCCGGATAGCCGGAGCCCCACAACACGTTCCCGGGAGTACGGACAAACTTAATGACCGCACGCACCGTCTCTGTGTCGTAGGTGTTCTTCAGATGACTGACATCAATCCTCTTAAAGAAGTGGTCGGCGAGGACCCGTACTGCCTTATGCCGCACCTGGTCTTGAGGTTCGTAGGTCTGCACCCATCCTTCTGCAAGTCCAAGGAGGAAGCGTATTCTTTCACCGCTTTCTTTCTTGAGCTCTTTTACGTCCTCAGTCGGGAGCGTAGCAGAGAAGACGTGGTGTAGAAGGCCAAGCGCCGTCGGAATGTCCCGAACAGCAACCCAACGCTTCTTCCAAGTCTGCCAGGAAATCGCGGGAGCAAGCTCACGCTGTTTCTCGGTAGTCATGGTATTTCCCTTTCTCTTGCCCTGTTTTTGGGCTCTATAGGAACACATTTGTTCCGAGACGACTATATACCCCCTTATTCAAATCGGTCAATTCCGTTCGAATAGCGTCCCATTGGGCCCGCTAAGCAGAAAAAGAAAGTGGCTAACCTTTCGATTAGCCACTCACGAAGTTTATTCGGTGCTTGTTGGAAGCAATTTGCTCCACGCGTCAGCCTGACTTCTAATTTTTGCAGAATGCCCCCTGATTGCAGGCAGGATGTGAATCAGTGCCTTTTCGCACAGGAAAGCAGCGATTTGTTCGGGATCTTTTTCAATTTCTTTTATTCTTCGACCGAAATCAATATGCGCTTTGATTTCAAGCTTCTGGTCTTGAGAGTACATGGAAAGGACGAAGTGGACATCGTACACAACGTAATTGGGATCCGACCATGTCCAAGGATCCACTCGCATAATCTCGATGCGGCTTGCGATAGGCCCAAGAAGTTCCATGAGCCTGACCCAACCTATTGCGAAACCAGAAATTTGAGCTTCACTCAATTTCGACGAGTTATTACGATTCCGAGATTGCGCCCAATTTGGCATGCTGAACTTTGTCATAGAACGTACTCCTTGGCGTTTCAAACGCCTCTCATTCCTGCCCTACTTTCAGGACAGGTAGCTGCACTCTGCTCTTCCTATCTAGATTAGTCAATTCCGTTCGAATAGCGTCCCAACGGGGATGCATTAACTTTCCCCCACTACTAATTTATGTGTACGAAAAGGGCGCGGAGTGTTCTCCGCGCCCTCAAGTCATTTAGATTAGCCACTGGTCTTAGGAGCCTCGGCTCTTTCTTTTCGCTCTCGCTCCCTCATCCATTCAGGCTCATTCGCCCGCGCGATGGCGCCGTATCCTTTGCCGGCGACTTTGCGGGCGTTGTCGAACATGAAGTCCCACAAGTTCCGGATCAAATCAGTGAAGATCCACGCAAGCAAGCTCCATGGCCAATGAAAGATCCACTTCATGATGAGCGAGACGCGCGAACCGTAGCCACTCAAGCGATTCTCGTATTCCCTGTCTTTCGCCCGTTCAGACGAGTCGTACTTCAGCCGCTCATTCATACGCTTGCGGTATTCGCGCGCATAGAAGTAAAAGCGGATGTTGCTGTAGACGTACCCGACAAAGATATAGCCGAGAACGTATGCCCAAAGATGCAGCGCTGTGCCCCAGAAGTCGTCGGTAATGAGCGAGCGAGCATCAAAAGGAGTGAAAAAATGCAGCACTGCGACCGTGAGAATCATGAAGAGCAGCGTCCGCCAGAAGCGGTAGCGCCACCGTTCACTTTCGTAGATGTCGTAGCCCCAGAAGAAGACGGGGAATCCTGAAAAGAACAGGAGGGTCCCGAAGAGGACGTAGGGAGTGGTGAGCCACCCCGTTACGAGTCCTGCAAGGAATTCCATGACTTTTCTCCTTTATGAGAAGACCACTATTGGTCGGTATGAGATTGCCTTTTCAACCTGCTCCTGTCAACTAAGAAAAACCCCGCTCTTTGCGGGGCTTCTCTTACTTCTTCGCTTCCTTGAATACTTCCCTCTTGCGGGTGACCGGATCAAACTTCTTATACTCAAGCTTGCGCTCTACTTTCTTCTTATTCTTGCGCGTGAAGTACACCGTATCCGACTTGGTCGACTTCAACTTGATGAGGTGGTCTTGAGACATATGTAGGGAAGACTGTACCAGAAAGGCTGTATTTGGGCAATTATGCCTCCGCCTTAGCCTTTGGCTTGCGGGTTCTTGAGACAGTACGCTTCACTTCAAAGTGCGGTTCGGTGCCTTTCATAGAGACGGAGACGGAACCCCCTTCCATGACGCCCTGACCCACCATGAGGGTTGCTATAGGGGTGAGGATTTTATCTTGGATAGCGCGCTTCAACGGACGGGCTCCGTACTGCGGGTTGTGTCCAACTTCTGCAAGCCAGAGCTTCACTTCAGGAGCAAGCGTGAGGGTAATGCGCTTCTCTGCAAGGCGCTTCACCACATCTGCCACCTGCGTATCGACTATCTTCATCAAGGTTTCTTTGCCGAGAATATCGAACATCACAATGTCATCGAGGCGGTTCAAGAACTCGGGACGAAAGTGCTCTTTGAGTGCCCCCATCACCTTTTCCTTTACCTGTTCGAACTGCATGCTTTCGTCTCCATCGCTAAAGCCAATAGATGCCATGCGGTCCATAAGCTCTGCGCCAATATTTGAGGTTAGAACAATGATGGTGTTCTTGAAGTTCACCTTGCGGCCCTTGCCGTCAGTCAGGTGTCCTGAATCAAGCACTTGCAGCAAGATATTGAATACCTCTGGATGTGCCTTTTCGACTTCATCAAAGAGGACTACGGCATACGGACGATGGCGTATACGTTCAGTGAGAGATCCCGCCTCTTCATGCCCCACATATCCTGGAGGCGCGCCGATAAGTTTTGCGACGGAATGCTTCTCCATGAATTCCGACATATCAACGCGAACCAACGCATCCTTGTCATTGAACATGAATTCTGCAAGCCGACGCGATAGCTCTGTCTTACCAACGCCTGTTGGACCAAGAAAGAGGAAGGAGCCGATAGGCTTGTTCGGATCTGAAATACCTACGCGTGAGCGCTTCACAGCATCCGTAATGGCTTTCACTGCCTTGTCTTGCCCAATGACGGCATCCTTCAAAGCTTCCTCCATGCGTGCAAGTTTTGCAGCCTCTTCTTCGAGCATCTTTGCAACTGGAATACCCGTCCAGCGCGAGACAACACCCGCTATCTCACCCTCCGTCACTTCCTCTTGGAGGACGCGGCGTGATTTCTGCAGTGTCTTCAGACGCTTCGTCTTAGTCTCAAGTTCTTTCTGAAGAAGCGGAATTTTACCGTAGCGAATTTCAGCGGCAGTACCAAGGTCCGCAATCGCTTCAGCGTTCTCCGCTTGTACGCGGAACTTATCAAGCTCGCCCTTCAAGGTGCGTATTGCGTGCAAGACGTCTTTCTCATTCTTCCACTTAAGCTCAAGCTCGGAGGTTTCTTCTTTCAGGTCTGCCATCTCGGTATCAATCGCTTTCAGGCGCTCTTTGATTTCTTTTGCACGAGCGGGAGACAGCGTTCCTGAATTCGATTCATC
This sequence comes from uncultured Candidatus Saccharibacteria bacterium, assembly GCA_964652615.1. Taxonomy (GTDB): domain Bacteria; phylum Patescibacteriota; class Minisyncoccia; order Phycocordibacterales; family Phycocordibacteraceae; genus C7867-001. The sequence continues at coordinate 46,700 of CAZZAT010000001.1, forward strand.
TTTTTCAAGCGCCTGGCGCTCAATAGTGAGGCGGCGGATTTTCCTATCTGTCTCTTCAAGCTTTGGCGGCTTGTTTTCAAGCGCAATACGAAGTCCGGATGCAGCTTCGTCGATAAGGTCGATGGCTTTGTCAGGAAGGAAGCGGTCTGAAATGTAGCGGCTTGAAAGCTCGACTGCAGACACTATCGCGCCGTCGGTGATGCGCACGCCATGGAACAGCTCGTACTTATCGCGAAGTCCGCGCAAGATAGCGATAGCGTCTTCAACGGAAGGCTCTTGCACGTATACGGGCTGGAAACGGCGAGTCAGTGCTCCGTCTTTTTCAATATGCTGCTGATATTCGCGAAGCGTGGTTGCGCCGATAATGCGGATATCGCCGCGAGAAAGTGCAGGCTTTAGCATATTCGATGCATCCATGGCGCCTTCAGCAGCGCCCGCTCCCACAAGCGTATGCAGCTCGTCAACAAAAAGAAGTACCTTCCCTTCTGCGCGCTCTACTTCCTTCATCACGCTTTTCATGCGCTCTTCAAATTCACCGCGATACTTCGTGCCCGCTATCATAAGGCCAAGATCAAGCGAGAGCAGTTCCTTATTCTTCAAAGATTCCGGCACGTCTCCCTGCGCAATGCGAGAAGCAAGACCCTCTGCAATGGCAGTCTTTCCGACTCCTGGTTCGCCAATCAAAACTGGATTATTCTTGGTGCGGCGCGAAAGAATTTGGATGACGCGATGAATTTCCGTATCGCGTCCAATGACGGGATCAAGTGCATTCTCGGAAGCAAGCTTGGTAAGATTTTTGGTGTACTTTGCAAGCGCGCGGAATTTCTTAGGCTCGATAATATGGCCATCTTTGGAATTCTTCAATTCCTTTAGCACCTGCATCACCGTCTCCGCATCTATCTTGAAGCGCGCAAGGATATCTCCTGCAGGCCCTGGGTACTCAAGCGTTGCTACAAACAAGTGTTCGGTACCCACAAACGCTTCATTCATCTTGGCTGCAACTTTTCCTGCAGCTTCAAGCGCCTGTGCAAGGTCAGGAGTGAGATACAGCTGATATGAGGGGGAGAGCGTTGCAGACGTTTCAGGAGCTTCAAGCGTCTCAAGAAGCGTGTCGGCAAGCAATAAGCTGTCGACATCCATGTGGTCGAGTACGGAAAAGACAAGCGACTCTTCTTGATGTACAAGTGCGGCAAGAAGATGCAGCGGCGATACATGGTTTTGCCCGCGCTCTATGGCAAGCTCATGTGCTTTTCGTATCGCTTCTTTAGCTTTGGTGGTGAAGTGTTTGAAAGGAGGCATATAGAGAAGGACGATTAGAGGACTCTTGCCATTACGGAATCTGCGCAAGCACGCTCTCTGCTACAGAGCCTGCGATATACGTGGTACCGCCTGCAAAAAAACCAAGCACTTCCCCAGAGAGACCGACTACCGATGAGCCTGCAAGAAGGCCGGGCAGGGTTGCTTGTAGGCGTCCTTCTTCGACCTTAGAAATAATGCCGGTGACGGCGCTTCCATCTTGCGAAAGCGCAATCGCAGTCTGTCCCGCCTTTATCGCAGAGGTGTCCGTAAAGCGAGGAGCTGCGCTGGGTGGAAGAGCGACGTCTCCTGAAACAACATACGCCTTAAGCGCTCCCTGCTCTGCTACCCTATCCGCTTCAACTGATGTGCCGTTTGAAAAGACAAGTGTTACATGTCCTGGAAGATCAGCTGCGGTAAGGACTGCGCGCTTTGCAGGAACATAGGTGCCAGCAGCAACCGGAGCATCAGCACCAGCTCGGTAGATGATGACGCGGCGCGCGGCGCTTCCCGCAATTGCAGAAGTAAGAAGCTCTTCGGTAGTAGGGCCTCCATCGCTTTCAACAACTGACGGGACCTGGGTTGTTACGGTCTCAATGGTGTGGTCAACGATGCGATTCACTGTTTGCGTAACAGTGGTTGGCGCCTCATCAAGCAAAGAAACAGTTAAAACGCCGGTAGCGATAGCGACGACGAAGTTGACGAGGATGGTGAGGAGCAGAAGCTGTGATTTCGACAAATCTTCTATATCCATAGGACTTCAGTATAGCTTGTTTTTATCGAGAAATCGAATGCGGGAAATGAGCGCCAAAGCGAAGCGAAGTAGTGTCTTTTCTTGTACCTCTGGCCCCCATGAAATACGCAGTGTTGAAGCAGCAAGTTCATTCTTCCCTGTTTCAGCAAAAGCCATTCTTGAACCGTCTACAGAATCGCTCTCGCATGCGCTCTTTGTTCCAACCGCATATCCGTCTGCATCAAGTAGTGCCTGCAAATAGTCGGTGTCGCGCGATGGAAGTGCGATGGTAAGGAGATGCGGCGCAGCACCCGCTCCACCAAGCACAACAACATTTTCTATTTCTTCTTGGATCTTTTGTATAAGGCGGGCACGCATACGTTGTGAGCGCGCGGCAAATTTCTCTCTTTCTTTTTGAGCTTCATGAAGTGCGTGAGCAAATGCTTGCGCAAGTGCTGGAGACTCCGTGCCAGAGCGAAGACCTCGTTCTTGTCCGCCTCCAAGATAGAGCGGCAGAAGCTCGGCTCGTGCAGAACGTATAAGGCATCCTATGCCCCGCACTCCTCCTATCTTCTGCGCATCAAGTGTGAGCAGGTCTGCGCTAAGGCGCTCGCGCTCAAAGGATTCAACGAGAGGGAGCTGGCTTGCGTCTACGTGTATAAGCGTATGCGTGCACGACGCGCTATCAAGCATGGTACGCAGTTCTCGAGTTGCGTGGCGCATGCCTGTTTCTGGAGATATCGCTTCAAGAGAGATGAGCGCTGTGTCTTCCCCAACAAGTTTCTTCAACGCATCGATATCAATTCTTCCTTGTATGAGCGGAAGTGGGACAACGGTTATTCCCTTTCCGGCCAAGCGCTCCATCACATGTGTGACGGACGCATGCGCTCCTTGATGATAGAAGAACTGTATAGAGGAAGGTGTGCGACCCCCCGCAAGAAGCTTTGCAGCATAGCCTTCAAGAGCAAGTGTATTTGCTTCAGTAGCTCCCGAAGTGAAGGTGAGATGTTCTTTTTTCGCTGTCGCCATGCGCGCTATACGCTCGCGCGCTTCCTCAAGGAGTTTTTTGCCGCGCCTCCCTTCCTCATGTGCTGATGAAGGGTTCCCGTATACAGAAAGTGCACGCAAAAATGCACGCTTCGCACCTTTTGAGACAGGCGCTGCGGCTGCATAGTCGAGATAGACGCGCTTCATATGCCGTAATGGTACGACAGGAGTAGAGAAAGTGCATCTGCGAAAATGCTTGATGTACGCCGTATTTTGTGATGTAATACTAGGTATATGGCAGTTTCCCCTCGTCACCCAATCGTCGCCGTCATGGGCCACATCGACCACGGCAAGTCCTCGCTTTTGGACTATATCCGTAAAGCAAACGTTACCGCAGGAGAAGCGGGCGGTATCACCCAGCACGTATCTGCGTATGTTGCAGAACATGTACATGAAGGAACTCCTCGAAAAATAACATTCCTTGATACCCCAGGCCACGAAGCGTTCAAAGCGCTACGAGCCCGAGGCGCTGCAGCCGCAGACATTGCCATCCTCGTTATCGCTGCAGATGAAGGCGTGAAGCCGCAGACCGCCGAAGCGTTTAGTGAGATTACCGCAACAGGCATTCCTTTTGTTGTTGCGTTCACAAAGATTGATAAGAACGGCGCAGACGTAGAGCGTATAAAAGTATCTGCGCTTGAGGCAGGTATCTATCTTGAGGGACTTGGCGGACAAACTCCCTATGCAGCTGTCTCTTCAAAAACAGGCGAAGGCGTAGACGCACTCCTTGATCTCGTCTTGCTTACCGCAGATCTTGCAGAACTTACCGCAGACGCATCCCTTCCTGCTTCTGGTTTTGTGCTTGAGTCTTCTCAAGACCCCAAAAGAGGTATAGGCGCAACGCTCATCATTAAAAACGGAACGCTTGAGACCGGTACGGTAGCGCTTGCAGGAAGTGCACTTACGCCTGTGCGGTTTATTGAAGACTTCAAGGGCGGGCGTCTTGAAAGCGCAGGACCTTCAGAACCTGTTGCACTCTCTGGTTGGAGCGAGCTACCTTCTGCAGGCGATTTGTTTACCGTATATCCCTCAAAGAAAGAGGCAGAGAAAGCAAAGAGCGTACCCGAAGCTAAGAAAAATGTCCCCGCAGCAACCTCCCTTGAAGGCAAGGTTGCCCTTCCCCTTCTCATAAAAGCTGATGTATCAGGATCTATCGAAGCTATTACCACGATGCTCGGAAAACTCTCGCATGAGCGTATCGGCATACAGATTATTGGCTCTGGAGTTGGTAGCGTAAGCGAAGCAGATGTGAAGAGCGCTGCGGCGAGCGGCGGCATTATCATCGGTTTTCATGTGGGCATTGACTCGCTTGCACGCGATCTTGCAGAACGCATGCAGGTGTCTATTGAAACGTTCGACATCATCTATGAACTTCAAAAGCGCGTTGAAGATGTTCTTATCGAAAAGGCGCCGCGCATGAAAAGCGATGTGGTACAGGGTGAAGCAAAGATACTTAAATCTTTCTCTGTCTCTGGATCAAAGCATGTGCTTGGCGCGCGCCACCTTAGCGGCACGCTCACGGTTGGTGAGCAGGTAAAGATACTGCGCCGCGATATTGAGCTTGGCCGCGGCCGTCTCTTAAACTTGCAGGCTGCAAAAGCAGACGTTAAAGAAATACACGTTGAGGGCGAGTTCGGGCTGCAAATAGAATCAAAAATTGATATTGCCGGGGGTGATGTCATTGCAGCATTTCGCGTCATCGAATCATGAGCCTCCACGACGAACGTCTCTCTTCCCTTCTCGTGCAGCTTGCAGCCGAGTACATTGCACGTGAAGCTGGCAGAGAAACACTCATTACCCCTACGCGTGCCGTTATCGGCAAGGACCGTAATGCAATCGTGTTTATAAGCGTATTCCCTGAAGAGCAGGGTCCTCATGCAGTTTCGTTCCTTATGCGCCATGCAGACGACTTCCGCGACTATATGAAGAAGCAGGGACGCTTCTCGCACCTGCCGCGTGTCACCTTTATGGTGGATGACGGAGAAGTACAGCGTCGTCATTTGGACGACCTTTCGCGCGAGCTCGACTCGCGTTAGTATCAAGCGTATTGGCCCAGTGGCGAAGTAGTAACGCAGGGGACTGCAAATCCTCGATTGCGCGGGTGCGATTCCCGCCTGGGCCTCATATTGTGTGGTATCCTCGGCACACGCCGAGGTGGTGAAACTGGTAGCCACGGAGGTCTTAAACACCTCTGGCCTTTAAAAGCCTTGTGGGTTCGATTCCCACCCTCGGCACCATTTTTCGGATTCTTCTAGAGGTGCAGTAAGCACTACACGCGCTCGAGCTTCTTGATGCGACGTTCGTGAGCGATAAGTATCTCAGAGTCCTTGCTCACAGCCTCTGCAACTGCATCTAACGTCTCTGCTACGTCTTCAACTCTATTCTCCAAGCCACTCAACCGACGCTCAATACTCGAAAGCCGCACGTCAACATTATCCACGCGATCCTTCATTACCAGAAGGATACTCATCATTTTATTCTGGCTGTTCGCCACCTCTCGCAGCGTTGGCTCTTTCTTTGGGTTCTTCGAAGCCATAGTTGGGTAAGTGTAGCATACTCCGCTTTTCGCCCGCTTAGCGGGTGCGGCGTTGTAGTTATTCACAAAAAGAAATACCCGAACATGCGTTTGGGTATTTCTGTTTCGTGTCCGCCTGGTAGGGCTCGAACCTACGACCATCTCCTTAAGAGGGAGTTGCTCTACCAACTGAGCTACAGGCGGGTGGTCTTTGCAGATTAGCGTGCTCGGTATACTCTTGCAAGATTGCCGGGGTGGCGAAATTGGTAGACGCACCTGCCTTAGGAGCAGGCCCCGCAAGGGATGGAGGTTCGAGTCCTCTCCCCGGCACCAAAAAAGAATCGAACGCATACTGCGTTCGATTCTTTGTATTAGGGCAACAGCGAATCTGACGTTGCCCCGATAAGTCCCACAATGCCGTTTGCAGCGAAAATAATAGCAAGTCCTACGATACCCCAAATCATGTGGCGGCGCCCGTCTTCTTTCTCTTTTCCGCCGGTAGCTCCTGCACGTATGTATTCAACAACTCCCCACAGAAAGAGAAGGAAGGCTGCAAGCGCAACAAGCGTCATCAAGGGCTCTATGAGCTGGCGTACAATTCTTCCTACAAACGATTCAAGTGCTTCCATGAAGCTAGTATACCTCCCCTAGCCTCGCGCAAGCGAAAGTAAGATGTGGAGGATGAAGGTTAGCGCAAGCACGATAAGGCCATAGAGCATCACGGTCTTCCCATGATCTGCAAGTTCTTCGTCGTACCCTCCTGCAAGAAGGAAGAGGCCTGCACCCCACGCAAAGGAAGCGATGGACGCAGTAAACAGGATAGGTATGAAAAGCTGGAAGAAAAAATAGGCTGCAATGCTGCCAATAGTCATGTGTAGATTCTAGCATCCTTACGTAAAGGAAAAACCGCCGATCTGTATCGGCGGTTTTTCGTACGAGCACCTCTAGCGAGGCCCAGGGGCTGGCGGTAGTGGAGGAACGTTTGAGTTCAAGTTGAAGGTTCCAACGAGAATGTTCACAAGGCCCCATACCGATACCATCACGAAGAAGCCGACAATGCCGTAGAGCATGAGGTGCGTTGCTTCTTTCTTCTTCTCTTCACCACCAGCAATGAAGTACTGGAAGACACCCCAGATGAACACGAGGAAGGCGATAGCGAAGATAAGCGGCACCAAGACACCATTGATGATGTTGGTGATGGTTGCTGCAAGGCTCGTAATATTTGACTGTGCAAGCGCAAGTGCAGGCAGGGCCCAAGCAGCGGCGGCAGCAATCGGTATGAGTTTTTTCATTGATGATTATGTAAGGGCCCTTGTAATGGCTATGGATATAGCATAGTGCTTCATTACGGCGCGTCAATGCACATTATGTGCCTGTGTGGAAAACGTCACGATTAACCGCCGCAGATATATGTTGCCGTATTGCACGGAACGCCGTACTCACATCCAGGAAGGGGTGGTCGACAACTCTCTCCAACTCGTCCCCTTCTCGTACGGATGTCACCACCTCCTCCTCCATTACCTCCGCCAAAAATATCTCCAAGTATGTCTTCTACTAGATTGCCCCCGCTTGGCGCTCCAAAGCTTGGTAGCGGCGGCCTTCCCTGTCCTTGGAAACCAAAGGTGCCAACGAGCACGTTCACCATGCCCCATACAGAAATCATGAGAAAGAACCCGATGATGCCGTAAATAGCGAATTTGCGTGCTTCTTTGCGTTTGTCATCGCTGTTGCTGTTAAGAATGAATCCTTGGACAATACCCCAGATAAAAACAAGGAACGCTATGGTAAAGATAAACGGAACGATGACCGAATTAATGAGGTTTAGAAGAAACGCGAAGAAGTCGAGAATGGGCATGGTTTAGAAGAATGAGTACATAAGCAAGCGCACAAGGCCCCATACGGAAAAGATAACGGCGAGCGCGATGATGCCGGAGACGGCAAACGCACGCCCCTCCTTGCGCTTATCCTCGCTATCGCTGAAGAAGTAGCGCACAATGCCGAAAAGAAAGAACAGGAACGCAAGCGCGTAGAGAAACGGAATAATAACCGCATCCACTATCGGAACAATTCTGCCGTAGACAATATCAGCGAAGGTCATATAGCTCCTACGGTTGATTCAATAACAACGGCAAGTCCGCTTGCACCAAGAAGAAGCAGACCGCCAATGACTGTCCAAAGTAGTGCCTCGCGAGCTTTCTTAATCTCTTCAGGCTTCCCTTGCGCTTTCACAAAGAGAAAGCCGACATACACCAAAACGATAGTGAGAAAGATAGTACCGAGATACACCACCGCATCAAGAAGAAGCAAGAGAAGGTCAGGCAAGGTACACACCTGAAGCGGATTCACGAGGGCCCCTTCTTGTCCGCAGGTATCCATAGTTAGCGAAGTGATGCGTTAAGCGCACGCGCGGCGGCCTCAACCGCTTCAGCTGCTTCTTCTCTGCCAGTAAGCATATTCCCTATCATAGCCGAGAAGATAGCGTCAGTCGCGTCAGGTGAGGGGGATAGCCAACCCTTGGCAAGGAGCGCTTCTGGGTAATAAAGGGTCTGGTAGCGGTCGCTTGCAGAAGGCGTAAGAAGCGAACGGTGAGCAGGAGCCGCTCCAAGCGTGTTTGCAATAGCAAGTGCTGGCCTATTCTCGGAGAGCGCAGCTGCTACTTTATACGCCCCAGAAGGGTTTCGTGCCGCTCTTGTTATGGCAAGCGCATACGCTTTTCCGTAGGTTACGCCTCCCGCATTTGTGCCTAGGCGTGGGATCCTTCCCATATCAAAATCAAGGTTTGGAGAAGCAGCTTTCAAGAGATTAAGCTCTGAAGCAAAGCCTGGATAGAGTGCCAGATCCCCTACGAGAAACGCGGAACGTGAAGATGGTTGGCCTGCATTCCATGAATAGAGCGTCCGTGAGGGATTACCGAACTCTGTGTAGTACGTGAGTGCTGCTTCAGCTGCCGTTCTTCCAAAACCTCCTTCTGTGTCGAGCACCGCTTGCACGCCCCTATCCGTCTTGGCAGTTATCGGTGTCCCCGCCTGGAGCATGAGGAGTGAAAGAATTGCACGAGCATTCGTTACGTTTGCATAGCTTCCAAACGGCACAAGACTTTGATCAAGTACGCCTCCTTGGTCGCGTTTAATGATGACGCTTGCAAGCCCTGCAACTGCTTCCCAGGTAGCGGGAGGTGACGCAATGCCAGCAGAAGCAAGAATGGTGCGATTGTAGTAGAGGACGAGCGGGTCAAGCGCAAGCGGTATGCCGTAAACGCCCTCATCTGCAAGGAACAGCTCAAACTCTGGAACAAAGAGATCAACGAAGGTGCGCTCCGGAATGGTTTGGTATGGAATAGGCGCAAGCTTGCCGCGCTCGGCATAGAGCTCTTCTTGTGAAATGAGTACAAGATCAGGTCCTGTTCCTTCAGCGATGGCATCTGCAAGATCGCGACTGAAGGTTGCCGCAGACATTTCGACATAGCTCACTTCGCTATATTCGTTGCTTGAGGCCGTAAGCTCTGAAAGTCCCGCTTCGATAGCGGCTTTTGGCATAAGGCCCCATATCACTACCTGCCCTGCGCGTGCGCTTGCACCTCCTCCTCCGCTAAAGTTTGCAAAAAGATACAGACTCACAAGTGCGAGTATGCCAAAGGCGACGAGGAGAACGACTTGAAAGATCTTCATACGTCAATCGTACTACATGCGCGCTAGGGAGCGGTGAAGAGAATGGAATAATGGTGCGCACCGCCTCGAAAGCCTTTCGCTTTATGGAAACCTGCTCCGATGAAGAGTTCTTCCGCTGCATGCTCGGAAACAATACGTGCTTCTGAAGGACCTATGCCGCCATAGCAGCCAGCCCAATCAACAACGAGAAGCTTGCCTCCTGAACGCAGCACGCGGCGTATCTCATCTATCATTTCCTTCTTACGTTCAATCTGAAACAGAGTGTTTGAGAGAATGACTGCATCAAGAGACTGTTCTTTTAAGGCTGTGCCTCCGAGCTTTTCAAGATCTCCCCATATCGTCTCAACGTTTTTGAGGCGCAGGTGATGCGCTTCTGCTTTCAGTCTTGTGAGCACGTCTTCTTGCACATCAACCGCATATACTCTCCCCTTCTCTCCCACTATCTTTGCAGCTGCAAAAGCATAGTGGCCAGATCCGGCTCCGAAGTCCCCAACCTTCATACCTTCTGCAAGACCCATTTGAAGAACATTGTCCTGCGGGCTACAGAACCCAGCGGTAGCTTTATTCATATGAGTAAAATAGCACGGCGTTCTATAGGCAGTGGTTTGTTATCGACATACGCAAACATGGCTTTGAAAGCTTTGACCACAAGGAGTCTCTTGCTGGCTGTCTGGGACGATGTTAGAACCTTTCTAACTTCGGAACCAAAAGCAGCGGGCGGAGTGGCATAGCCACTCCGCCCTTCCGGCTACAGCTCGGTGTCAATTCCGCGCTTGCCGTTGCCGTACCTTGCTATAGGAACCTCTCTGGTATGGAACATTTTTGACAAAGAATCGTGTTGGAGTAGACTCGCCTTCGGTGGTTTAGGCAAACGTTTGTGGTCTGCCGAGGGTTTGACTCCCTCAATGGCCGTTGTTTTTGGAAGACGGAGACAATCGGGAGTTCGATTCTCCTGAGACGGACTGATAGCTCATCCAGCGTCGCGCAGCCCTGTGCGCCTCACGGCGCACATACTAGGTGGGAGACGAAAGTCGCCAATGAGACACCACTCGCGCTGGAAACAAGACTCGGGAGCCTTCGGGTGTGACGGGTCGTCGTAGGTCGCTTAAACCACCACCTCGCCACCTCATGATATGAGGTGGTTTTTGTTTGCATACGATAGTTAGCAAGCTGGCTGCCTGGGACGCTGTTGGAACCTTTTCACTACATATGCTAGGCTCTGTCCAGGACAGTAGATGGAGTGAATAGTCATGTCCCTTGATAGAACTGCTGCTTTTCGAGCGAAGGTTGTCTCGGCAAAGGAAAAAGAAGCGGAGGAGCGTAATGCTCAGGAAGCAGCTAGGGATGCGGAACTCGAACAACTACGAGCCCAGCATCCCGAAGTCGTCGCCCTTTTAAAAAGCGACGACGGGTGGTTCTGGCCACGCCCCCATGAACCTCTCCCGGAGAAAAAGGCTCCTGCAGGATGCTTCTTTCTCCTCGGAGGCTGGTACGATAATCAAGATGGTCGTGGTTCTGGCAGAACCTTCTGGAAGCTCAAAGTCGTTGATGCTTCCGTTCGCGAAGTCATCGATAAGATAATAAAGCTTGAGAATACTGGCATGACCAGAACAACAGATGACATCTCGAAAGTCAGATTCTTCGGTTAGTTCGTCATCCCATCCTTACCTTAGAGAAAGCTGGAATTGTTTCCGGCTTTCATTTTATGCTGGCTGTCTGGGACGATTATGGAACATCTTTATCTACGGATTTGGAGCGTAGTTCTGCAATACTTTGAGCTAGCACCTCGTCGGTAATTCCGTACTTCATTCGCACAGGTTTGAAGAGTTCCTCAAGTAGCGAGTCAGCATAGCGGAATATCTCTGTTATTTCGTCTAACTCGGCAATCATTCTTGCCCTTCCTTCCGATGAATTAAAGTAAATGACTCTGTCTCGGAAATAGTGGTGTATAAGCCAATTCCGTTTTTCAAGCGCATAAGATAGGGATTCAGATAGATTTGGCGGTATGGCAGTTATGTCTTCCAGTATGGAAATCATCTTTCCTAAAGTACGTTTAGATTGTTCTTCCGTATAAGAATCAAAAAGTGCTTCCCATTCTTTTGTTTCTAGATTTCCACGCTTTTTCGGTAATAAGTCTAGATAGATAAGCGCACCTATTAACTCTTGTTCAAGGCATTGAGCACCATAAGCAGCGAGACCGAATCTTGCATATACCTCTCTGACCTCCTCTTCTTCGGGAGACATAAAAATTTCCCACCTCCTAGGATTTAACCCTACAGCGCCACCATCGATGCAATGCTATCTCCTTCGCGCATCTTCATGATGCGAACTCCTTGCGTAGCTCTTGAGAGCGATGGAATTTCTCCGGTTGAGGTGCGGATAACCTGCCCTTTCTTTGAAATGACGACGATTTCTTCCGTCTCTTCTTCTTTACCGATAAGGACTTTGGCACCGATGATTTCTCCGGTCTTTGCGGTTACTTCAGCAGTCTTTATGCCAGAACCACCTCTTCCCTGTACTTTGTATTCTGAAAGCTCGGTCTTTTTGCCGTAGCCCTTGCTCATGATGACGAGCAAAGCACCGTCCTTTGCGGAAGCCGGTACTACTTCTGCAGATACGACGCTGTCGCCTTTTTTCACCGTCATGCCGCGCACGCCTCCCGCAGTGCGGCCCATGGCGCGCACATCTCCCTCATCAAAGCGAATCGACTGACCCTTTTCGGTGACGATAGAAACACTGTCGCCTTCTTGTGAAAGGTGCGCAGACACAAGCTTGTCCTTGCCTTTCAAAGAAATTGCGATGATGCCTGAGCGGCGCACGTCTGCAAAGTTCTTTGCTTCCACTTTCTTTACGACACCCTCTGCGGTAACGAAGAAGACCGAGGTTGCGGCAAGTTCTGCGCCTTTAGGCACTGCCAAGACGCTCGTTACTTTCTCTTCGCCTGCAAGCGGCAGGAAGTTCATGATGCTCTTTCCTTTGGTTGCACGCTTTCCTTCTGGTATCTCGTACATCTTTGTCTGGTATGCCTTACCAAAATCAGTAAAGAAGAGAAGGTTGTCATGCGATGAAGCTGCAAGGAAGTGCGTTACGACATCTTCTTCCTTTGTCGACATATCGATAACGCCCACGCCTCCACGCTTTTGCGCTTTATATTCTGAAGGGTTGGTGCGCTTTACATAGCCGCCTGCCGTAATCACAAGGACGCTCTCCTCGTCAGGTACAAGGTCTTCGATTGAAATATTCTTCACGCCGCCTTTCACTATTTTTGTTCGACGGTCATCTCCGTATTTTTCAGAAAGCTCGTTCAACTCGTCTTTGACGACGGCAAGGATGTTCTTTGCAGAGGAGAGAATCTTCTTAAGCTTCTCGATGAGTTTCTGAATTTCGCTAAGCTCATCTTCAATTTTCTTGCGTTCAAGGCCTGCAAGAGTTTGAAGGCGCATCGCAAGAATAGCTGCGGTTTGGCGCTCGGAGAACTTAAACTTCTTCTGGAGCTCAAGATCTGCGGTTGGTACATCTTTTGCCTTCTTGATGATAGCGATGACCTCATCGATATGGTCGAGCGCTTTTGAAAGGCCGAGCAAGATATGCTCGCGCTCTTCTGCTTTTCGCAGATCGTATTCGGTTCGCTTCTTAACCACATCACGACGGTGCGCGACAAAACTCTCTAGGATACCCTTCAAAGAAAGGGTCTCTGGTACGCCATCAACCAGCGCGAGCATGTTGTAGTGGAAGGTGCTTTCAAGCTCGGTGTGCTTGTAGAGTGCATTCAAGACTGCTTGTGGGTGCGCGGTTCCTTTGAGTTCAACGACGACGCGTATGTCTTCAGCAGATTCATCGCGAAGATCTTTAATGCCTTCAAGACGCTTGTCGCGCACCAAGTCTGCAATCTTTTCTATCAAGGTGGCTTTGTTCGCGCGAAATGGAATCGAGGTGATGATTATCGAAGATCCCTTCTTATCCTCCACAATTTCCGCAACGCCTCTACATACCACACCACCCTTGCCGGAAGCGTATGCGTGCTTAATGTCTGCTTGATTGAACGCAATGCCGCCAAGCGGAAAGTCAGGGCCCTTCACGAACTCAAGGAGGTCTTCGGTTGTTGCTTCCTCATTATCAATAAGGTGGATCGTTGCGGCGACTACCTCGCGCAAGTTGTGCGGAGGAATGTTGGTCGCCATACCAACCGCAATGCCGAGCGTACCGTTTAAAAGAAGGTTCGGTGCTGCGGCGGGCATTACTCTTGGTTCCTTGAGAGTGCCGTCATAGTTTGGATTCCAATCAACCGTTTCTTTTTCAAGATCGGTAAGCATGGATGCTCCGATGCGCGACATCTTTGCTTCGGTATAGCGCATAGCTGCAGGCGGGTCACCATCAACTGAACCGAAGTTTCCCTGCCCTATGACAAGCGGGTAGCGCGTGGTGAAGTCTTGCGCGAGCTTAACCATAGCGTCATACACTGCAACGTCGCCGTGCGGATGGTACTTACCGAGCACCTCGCCCACTACCGTTGCAGACTTCTTGGTCTTTGAAGCAGGACCAAGACCTATCTCCCCCATCGCGTAGAGGATGCGGCGATGCACTGGCTTCATGCCGTCTCGCACATCTGGGAGCGCACGATCGGTAATAACCGACATGGCATAGTCGATAAACGAAGTGCGCATCTCATCCGTAATGGACTGCGCAATGACATTTGCAGCCGTCTGCGGCACTACTTCTGCTTCCGGTTCCTTCTTTGCCATGATTTAGAACGGTATAACAGTTGCTTCTCCTGGATCTTCTTGATCAAGCGTTGATGACGCTTTGGTCTCAACTGCGGAAAGCGTACCTTCGCCTGAAACAACTGAAGAGAATGATGCTGCTGCCCCCGCAAGGCTTCTGTTGATTTCTTGCACCGAACCAAAATCAGGCTCTGCAGTTTGTGTGTTATTCAAAGCAAGCGTGCCTGATGTCGTGAGAACGACCGCCCAGCCCACAAGGACGAGGCCTGCAACCCCTCCAGCTGAAAGGAGCGCGACTCTGCGGCGCACATGCTCCGGCTTTGCTTTCAAATGCTCGATGCGGTCGCGTATACTCATGGTGTTATCACCATTATATCACCATCCTTGTCAAGCGCATCCTTCTTCTTCAGGGTGAGTTTATCTGTTTTCTGGCTCTGACCTCCCTCCTCCTTTATATATGCCTCGAGCGCTTTGGGTTCGCCCATGCCGGACCAGTGCATCGGGATGATGATTTTTGGTTCAAGCATCGTTGCAAGCTTTGCAGCAGCAGACGCATCAAGCACACCCTCGTCTCCGACAGGAAGAAAGAGTATGTCTATCTCATCAATGCCTTCTTTTGCTTCTGAAGGGAGTACCGGCTCTGAAAGCGCGCCAAGATGCACCAGCGTCATACCTTCAAGCTTTACCGCATAGATGGTGTTCGTTGCATCAGACGCACCTTTAGAAAGGCCGTACGAACTCTTGGTTAAGAACCCTTGCACGGTGATGCCCTTGTATTCATATTCGCCAGGACCTGTGATGGCAAAGGGTACTTTCTCACCATACGTTACTTCTTCGATGCCATTCATATTTGGATGGTTTCTCGACACAAGCGCGATGTCTGCACCAAAGCGAACTGAGGGGAGCGTTCCTCCTTTTGCTATTGGATCGAAGACGAGCGTAAGGTCGCCAAACGTTACCTTAAAGCACTGCCCGCCGTGGTGGGTGATGACCATAGATACTCCGTATTCTAGCAAAAAAGCGCCTTTAACACTATCCCCTTGCACGCATCTATAGAGGTGCGAAAATGCGTGGAGCAGCGACTTGATGTGAAAGCTCGGTTGCTGTAGGAGTCTGCGCATGACCGCTTTCTCCGCTTCGCCTTAAAGCCATCATCTCCGCTGGAGAAGTTTGATGCCACTTAGGTTTGAAGTTCGGGCAGTGGGCCCGCCGTATGAAGCCCTTTGGGACCTCGCGCAGCCGCACATCGGAGGCGAAGACATCTGAAAGGGGGTGACGACGGTCTTCTGGTAACAGGAGCCACGCTGGGCGGCGTCGTGAGGCTTCGAGACTTCACGACTGCCGCCCAGCTTTCTCTTTATATACGGACACGTTTTGGTGTATTGACAAGTTTTAGGGGGTATGGTAGCTTTGTCCCTGACACCCGAAAGGGGTCCCTGTCTGCCCGAGGCCAGCAAAGGCCGGAGGAAGACCAGACAGGTTTTGATGGGAGAAAACGTATGCGTCAGGAATTGCCGCCGTGAGTGTGATGCGCCTCTCGCAAGAGAAGCTCATTAACTTTCATAAATCCGTCGGCTTCGTCGACATCCAAACCGCACGCGGCGCCGGCGCCTCGATCTGATCGGGCGCGCGAGCAACGCGAAGTCCCTGCAAGGACGGCTATGACCCATCCATCAAAAGTACCCCGAGGCTAGCGCAGCCTTTATATCTCAAAAGCGCAGGACCCCCCGGCTGAAAGGCTGGGGGGTTTCGCTTATGCTACTCTTCGAATACCGACTCATGTGAGTCGCAAACAGGGAGCGCGTCATGCGTAGACTTGACAAAGATGATGTTGGCCGCGAAGTGTGGCCGATCCAAGATCCCCCGCCCCGCTGGTAACTGGGTGCGGGAAAGTAGAGGGGCGGGAGCATAGGCTCCCGCCCTTTTCTATTCTCCCCTTCTCTGGTATAGTCCTGCCTGTAGCGTTGTGCGGCCGTACGGCAGAATAACCCTCGATTTCTGGCTGTTGCCAATAAGGGAATCGATACCTGCCAGAATCCCGCTTCGTTTTAAATAATGTCTGAAGAAACCGCAGTAGCTGCGGCTCCAAAAGTGGAGCCCGTTACTATCGAACTCGATCCTTCCCACCCGATGGCAGGAATGATTGATGACATAGCAACTCCGCCAAAAGCCGGAGATCTTGTTGATGGCACCATCATTGAGCTTGTGCGCGGACGCCTCTATGTCGATCTTCCCCCATGGGGCACCGGCATCATCTACGGACGCGAATACCTAAACGCCGCAGACGTGCTTCGCAAAGCAAACCCAGGTGACCAGATCTCTGCAAAGGTTGTTGAGACTTCTGGCATTGAGGGGTACATCGAGCTTTCTTTGAAGGAAGCACGCCAAGCAGCTATTTGGGGCGAGGCGGAAACCGCTATCCTCTCTGAGACCCTCTATAGCGCAACGGTTGAGGAAGCTAATAAAGGCGGCCTCATCCTTTCGTGGCAGGGCATTAAGGGCTTCCTTCCTGCAAGCCAGCTCTCGAAAGACAACTATCCGCGCGTTCCGGAAGGAGACAAGGATAAGATTCTCTTTGAACTTGAGAAGCTTGTCGGCAAGTCTATGCAGGTGCGCATCATCACTGCAGACCCGAAAGAAGGAAAGCTTATCTTCTCTGAAAAGACAGGAACCGAGACTGAAGACAAGACCTCCCTTATCGACAAGTACCATGTGGGTGATGTTGTCGAGGGCGAGATTACGGGCGCTGTAGACTTTGGCGTCTTCGTGAAGCTCGAGCAGGGCCTTGAAGGCCTCGTGCACATCAGCGAGCTTGATTGGGGTCTTGTTGAAGATCCGCGCGCCCTCTTTAAGGTAGGCGACAAGACGCAGGTGAAGGTTATTGAAATAAAGGACGGCAAGATATCGCTCTCGGTAAAGGCTTTGAAGGAGAATCCTTGGAAGGCCGCAGCAGAAGCGTATAAGAAGGGCATGGAAGTGCAGGGCGTTGTCATCAAGTACAACAAGCACGGCGCGCTTGCCTCTATCGAAGAAGGCGTCGCAGGTCTCGTGCACGTATCAGAGTTCGCTTCTCCACAGGAGCTTCGCGATACGCTCGAGCTTGGCAAGACGTATCAGTTCTCGATAAAGGTCTTCGAACCGAAAGAGCAGCGTATGACGCTTGCCTTTTCTGGAAGCCAGAAGAAGTAAGGAAAAAGAAAAACCGCTCCCTTCTCGGGAGCGGTTTTTCTTTTATTTCTCTTTGAAAAACTTCTCAATATGCTTCCAAATCTTCGGGACTGATGCTGACGATACGCCCATATGCTCGTCGCCTGAAAGCTCCACGTAACGGGCGCCGGTATCTTTTGCAAATTGTTTTGCGGGAGCCGCATGCACCACGCGGTCTCCTTTAGCATGTATGAGAAGAAGCTTCTTGCCGTCGATGCTGTCTTTTGCGTGCACGGGGTTATAGAAATCCCCTGCTTCAAGGCGTTCAGGAATATGATCGCCTGGACGATACGCCTGTCCGAACGCTTTCGGAAGGTATTCGCCCATAAGTTCGAGAGGCTCAACGGTATGCTTTTGTTCGCGCCAATCCACCACACCTGAAATCGACACTGCTTTTACGACGCGCGGGTTTCTCGAAGCAAGAATAGAAGCGGCTCCGCCAAAGGATCCGCCAATCAGATACACCTCGGGTTCGTGTATGACGTACTCCCCTTCGCTCCAGAGATCGCGAAACCCTTTGTCGAGCTCGTTGATGATAAGTTCCACATCTTCTGAAGGCGGGTGCGCAAGAAACGCGCCGTCACTCTCCCAGGTGCCGCGATATGACGGAATAATAGTGAAGAATCCTTTGCGCGTTAGAAAATGCATCAAATCGCGCTTGCCGAGCGGATAGCCTGGGCAACCGGGCAAGAGTATCGCCACTTTGTTTGTGGCGCGCACTGCAGGCTGAAACTGGGCGACAATGTCGCCTGCAAAGCGCGTGCGGAAAATATCAAACCCAACCATTTGCATACAGTATGCATGAGGAGCGGATAAAGATAAAGCGCGCCGACAGTATGTCGGCGCGCTCTTCTCTTACCAGTGCCACTCGCGTGCGAGAAGCTCTTTGAATTCGTTCTCATCTTTTGAAGAGAACAACCTTCCGATGACGTCGCCCATGAGAAGAAGCTGTTCATCGCGGTCGCGCTGTCCCATGGTGTGCATTGCGGTTGTTTCGAAATGCACGCGCGCCATGGTACGAGCAGCTTCGCGCAGAGTACTTTCGCTCATGAGTGCGCGATTATCTTCCCAGAAACAGAAGAGTTGCTTTCGCATAGAAAGGCAGCTCTGCCATTGTGCAGCTGAGACTTTTCCAGCTGCAGCGAGCGCAAGACGCATGCGTGTCGTTGCTCTCATATCACACCTACCATTTCCACTTGCTCACAAAGCGTCCACTGAAAGCACGCATATTTTCTGCGGCAAACAGTTCTTGTAGGACACCACCCATTTCAAGCAGCGTCTTTTTGTCTCCTGCAAGTCGCTTCTCGGTTGCGTAGTTTATCGCGTGCGTTCGTGCCGTCTGCATTATCTTCTCGGCCGAGAAAACATTCGGAAGTGTCTGGCGCGCATGAAATGCTCTTGCGAGCATGCGATAGAGGCGCTTTTTGTCTTCAGGAAGCCTGGTAACTTCTTGCACTGGCCCATCAAGCTGGGTGATTTCACTCATTCGTACTACTCCACTAGTCCACCGGCCACCCTAGCACACTTAGCGCGTATTCGCTTCCATTGTCGCTTTCTCGATGCCATCGGTTATAAACAGTCTTGATGCTTCTACGGCTTTCTTCAAGGTCTTCTTTAGAGTTGCTTCTTCTGCAGGTTTGAATTTGCCGACAACATGCTTGTTTACCTTCTCCTCTCCGTGCGGCTTTTTTGCTTGGTGCTTCTTGCCCGCTCCCGATATGCCGATGCGCAGCCGTGCAAAGTCCTTGGTCTTTATGGCGCGCATCACGCTCTCCACGCCCTTATGTCCTCCGGAGTTTCTTCCGAACACCATCTTCATGGCGCCAAGCGGAATATCAAGTTCGTCCTGAACGACAAGCATGTCTTTTGCGGCTTTCACGCTTTTTACGAAAGGAGGAATGGACTTTCCTGATTTATTCATATACGTCTCGGGAAGAATGAGTACTACCTTCTCTCCGCCTATTCTTCCTTCGCTTATGAGCGCTTGCGCTTTCTTATGCTCTGTGAACTCGGGGAAGCCTTCGTCTTTTGCAAGCTTCTCGACAACCATGCGCCCCGCGTTATGTCGCGTCTTTTCGTATTCCTTCCCAGGGTTTCCAAGTCCAACGATGACGTATGCCATGGGAGCATAGTACCAGAGGATATGTAATGTTGGTCTTTCAAACCAACAGAAATTCCTACGGTAGCCCCCGGTCTTCCAAGTTCGCGCCAGCGACTAGAACGTTACTAATCGCACCTTGCGTGCATAAAACATGTCACAAGGCTAGGAGGTAGCTTGAAGCCTAGGGGCTTTCGTAGAGATTTCTGTTTCTCTAAAACCCTTCTGGCTTGAATTATAACCCAACTATCTTCCACAACAAGCTACTTATGTAACTTACCTATTTGACTCGCAGAAAATCAGGAATACAATACTCCTCAATGAAAGTACTCAAGGAGATTCTTTGGCTCGTTCTCCTCGCAGTACTTGTTGTCGTCCCTATTCGCATATTCATAGCGCAGCCCTTCGTTGTTGAAGGGCTTTCTATGTACCCAACCTTTGAGGACGGCGACTACCTCATCATTGATGAACTCTCCTATCGCTTTGAGGAGCCAGTGCGTGGTGATGTTGTTGTCTTCCGCTATCCTGGGAACCCTTCTATCTTCTACATTAAGCGCGTTATCGGCCTTCCAGGAGAAACCGTGCGTATAGAGCGGGGACAGGTGTCAGTGACGCGCGTGGATGGCACCTCGCTCACACTTGAAGAACCGTATGTTGTTGCTGAAGACGCAACCTATTCTGGCGTTGCAACACTTGGCGCAGGCCAGTACTTCGTCATGGGCGACAATCGTCCAAAAAGCTCCGACTCGCGCGTCTGGGGCGTGCTTCCAAAACAAGACATTATGGGTAAAGCATTCTTGCGCCTTCTTCCAGGAGAAGATGCAGGCTTTTCTCCTGGCGCCTACGCACTTCCACAATGATTTCCTCGCTTGAACCGTCAGATATATTGCGTCGTGCACATCTTGTCGGCACCTACTACGGCTTCACGCCCTTTAGCGCTGCTGCACAGAAGAAAGAAAAGACCGGAAAAAACAGCTACCCTGATTCCCTTCCTTTTGATGCGCTTGATGCGGACGCGCGCGAAGTAGCAGGCTTTCTGAAGCGTGTCTCGTCTGCAGGCTTTACTCCTTCTCAAGGCGCTCCGCTCTTTTTCTGGCACTCAAATGCAGCTCCTGGACGCCCTGCGCCAAAACAGCTCGTCATACAATTCCATGCGATAGGTGCAGACCGCGCTATTGCAGACGCCGTGCTTATTCGTGCCGTACGCTCTTTCGCTGCAGATGTGAGCAAAGCAGAGCCTTCAGTGCACCTGAATTCGATGGGCGATAAAGAGACGCGTGCACGCCTTGTGCGCGAGCTTGGCTCGTTCTTTCGCAAGCGCGCGGGCGTACTTCCGCCAGACGCTGTGGAGCTTGCTAAAAAAGACGTGCTCGCAGCAGCAGAAATGCTCGTGAGCATGAAAGGACATGGTATCCCTTCTTCAACTGATCATCTTTCAGAAGCAAGCCGCAAGCATTTTGAAACGCTTTTGGAATACCTTGAGGCGACTGACACGCCCTACGAGCTCTCGCCAGACATCATGAGCAAGGCAAATGCCTGGAATGAGACCTGCTTTGAGATACGGCTTGATGATGAGGTGCAGATATGGGGCTCCCGCTATCACGAGCTTGCACGCCATTTCTGGAAAGGTGCGCCTTCCTCTATCGGTGCTGTTATTCGCATCAGCACTGCCTCAAAGAGCGTTGTACCTCCGGCAAAAAAACATACCGCTCCCCGCTTTGTGTTTGTGCATATAGGGGAAGAGGCAAAGCGCGCTTCCATTCGTATGGCTGATACGCTTCGCCATGCCCGCATCCCGCTTACCCAAGTGCTTGGCGTCGAATCCCTTTCAGAACAAATGCGCCTTGCAGATGAACTAAATCCCCGCTTCCTCCTTATCATGGGCCGCAAAGAAGCGCTTGAGCAGTCGGTCATTTTACGAGAGCGCGCTACTCATGCCGAGACGTTTATTCCTTTCGATTCGCTGGTAGATCAGCTGAAGGCGGTTGCATAGGCGCATCCTTTACAGAGAAACTGCCTTTGTGCTACAGTACGGCCTACATGCAAAAAGCAGTCCGCGTAGAAGTTTCTAGGGGGAAGAACGAAAGCGCTACCTCCCTTATCCGCCGTTTCTCCCGCCGCGCGCAGGGCCTTAACCTCGTGCGCATGATGCGCAAGAAGCGCTACTATGAGCGCATCAAGTCAAAGAACGTCTACCACAAGCGCGCCCTTATCCGCGGCGAACGTATCAGACAGTTCAATGAAGATGTGAAGCTTGGGAAGATTGATTTGTCCGCGCCTAAGAAGAAGGGCCGCAAATAGCGAGATGGCGAGCGTAGATATACGAAACATGACGAGGCGCACTGCGCCTCGTTTCGCCTATGCCTCTATCGCAGAAGAGGTTTTGAAGGGTTGGGATATTTCTCTAGTGTTTGTCGGGGCACGACGTGCAAAGGCACTTAATCAGACACTTCGTGGCAAAGACTATGTGCCAAATGTCTTGTCATACGAGTCAGGAGAGAAATCAGGAGAGATTATTATCTGCATCGACCGCTTGAAACAAGAAGCTCCAGCCTTCACTCTCTCTCCTTCACACTACTGCCTCTATTTATTTATCCACGGTCTCCTGCATTTGAAAGGACACCCTCACGGGACTACAATGGATAGGATGGAGCGGGTACTTATGGCCCGGCATGCTCCTGTTACTACAAAGAATGAAACGACGCATAGCGACCGGCATCGACATCGGAACGCACCAGACGAAAGTCGTGGTGGTCGAAGAGGTGCGCGAAAAAGGGGGCGCTAGCCTTAAAATACTCGCAACCGGTCTTGCTCCCTCGACCGGCATGCGCCACGGATATGTGGTTGATGCTGAAGACGTTGCCGCAGGCGTGCGCCTTGCAAAGCGGCAAGCAGAGAGTATCGCCCGCGTTCCTATACAAACCGCCTTTCTTGCTATTGGCGGTATTTCGCTTGATGAGGTGCGTGCTTCGGGAGCTGCCATGGTAACGCGCGCAGACGGGGAAATTACCGAGCTTGATACCGAAAAGACACTTGAGAGCGCACGGCTTTCCGCAAAAGGCCAATTCACCAACCGCCGTATTCTCCATGAAATACCGCTTGCATACCGCATAGACGGCGAGAAGTCATTTGGAGAGCCCTACGGCCTTAAGGGTGCGCGGCTTGAGGTTGATTATCTTTTCATAACAACGCTTGCACAACACGCAGACTCTTTGGTTGAAGCGTGCGAAGCCGCTGACGTCGACATCATTGACTGCATGGCTTCTCCCCTTGCTGGTTCCTATGTAACGCTCTCAAAGGACCAAAAGATGAAGGGGTGCGTACTTGCAAACATCGGTGCAGAGACGCTTTCGATAGTGGTGTACGACGAAAACATTCCTGTTTCCATGAAGGTCTTCCCTGCCGGCGGAGCAACGATTACCGACGAGCTCGCACTTGGCTTTCGCGTTTCCCTTGAAGACGCCGAGCGTATCAAGATGGGACGTCTTGGCGGGAGCGACTATCCTAAGAAAAAAGTAGACGACATTATTCATTCGCGCTTCCGCGCCATGTTCTCACTTGTAGGCGAGCACTTGAAGACGCTTGGGAAGAAAGGAAACCTCCCTGCCGGCATCATCCTTTCTGGAGGAGGCGCAGGCCAAGGGCAGGTTTCAGATATTGCACGCGGTACCCTTGCGCTCCCTTCCCGCATTGCAGACTTGCAAGTGCCCTCTGACGCAAAAATTCGCGATGCTACGTGGGCTGTTGCCTATGGCCTCGCTCTTTGGGGTTTGACCGGAGATACTGACACCCCTAAAAGCGACCGCTTTGCCTCGCACAAGAAGACGCTTCGCCGGTTTATACAGCAGTTTCTTCCTTAGTCTGGAAGGGTAATTCCTGCGTGCGAAGCGAGTGCGGCTATCTGCCTATCATGGCGCTCGAGGTGTGCGGCACCCATACTGTTTTCAGTACGCAAATCACCTATAGCTCCTGCTATGCCATCAAGGGTGACTTCTATGCGCTTGACGACATCCTTTACCTCTCCCAGCTCTTCTTTTATCTCCCCCACTTCAACGGCAAGGTCTGCCAGATCCTCCTTTGTGGCAAAGGCTTTGAGGTCATCTTTGGTAGCGAAAGCCTTCAGATCATCTTTAGTGGCGAAAGCCTTAAGGTCGTCTTTTGTAGCAAAGACTTTAATGTCGTCCTTTGTTGCAAAGGTTCCTTTGAGCTTCTCTATGTCTACGTCCGTAATCATGGAAGGCATTCTATCATTTGGGCTATCCACACAAGGTACACAACTTTGTATCCCTAAAAGACACCTCACGTCTTGTGTCAACGCTTTTCTGTGTTTTTCAGCTTTTTCTACGGACACGTTTCGCTTATCGGGTCAAGAATTGCGCTCAAGTCTGTGAGGAGTATCATAGAAAACGCTACTAATTATTTGCGTCAAATTTCACCCCCTTTCCTATGAGTAAGCGCGTCGTTCCAGAAGTCGAGACATTCGCCCGAATACGGGTTGTGGGCTGCGGTGGTTCCGGAAACAACGCCATCAATCACATGATCAACTCCAAGGTGAAAGGGGTTGAATTCATCGCGGTGAACTCAGACGCACAAGACCTCCACCGCTCTCTTGCAAAGCGCAAGGTGCATATCGGCAAGAATCTCACGCGCGGTCTTGGTACCGGCATGAATCCGGAACTCGGCAAGCGCGCAGCCGAAGAGACCCGCCAAGAAATACAAGAAGCGCTCCAGGGTTCTGACATGGTGTTCATCACTTGCGGTATGGGGGGCGGAACGGGTACTGGTTCTTCTGCGGTTGTTGCAAAGATTGCAAAGGAAGTAGGCGCACTCACCGTTGCTGTGGTAACGCGTCCGTTTGCGTTTGAAGGAGCGCAGCGCAAAGATATCGCCGACCACGGTCTTATTGAACTGAAGAAAGAAGTAGACGCATATCTCATCATTCCAAACGATAAGCTTCTTGCGATTGTCGATCCTGGCACCTCTGCAAAGAATGCTTTCGCTCTTTCAGACGAAATACTGCGACAGGCAGTTGAGGGCGTTTCCGACATCATCACCACCCCTGGTGAAATCAACACTGACTTCAACGATATTAAGGCGGTTGTAGAGGGCGCAGGCCCAGCACTTATGGGTATCGGTATCGCGGAAGGCGATAACCGCGCAAAAGAGGCTGCAATTGCCGCTATTAACTCCCCGCTTCTCGATGTCTCTATTAACGGAGCGCGCGGCATCCTCTTTGTGGTTGCGGGCTCTGAAGACCTCGGTATCCTTGAAGTGCAGGAAGCAGCGAAGGTTATCGGAGAGACTGTCGACAAGAGCGCGAAAATCATCTTCGGTATCATGCGCGATGAGAAGCTCAAGAAGGGTCAAATCCGCATCATTGTTATCGCAACTGGCTTTCCTGAAAGCTCAATTGCAGGTGTAGCGGAAGCAAAGCCCATCGAGCGCTCTTCCCTCTTCTCGATGCCGTCCAAGGATCAGGAAGAGACGCGCGGCAAGATATACAACGAAATAGCGAAAGCAAAGGAGGAGCCGGAAGAAGAGTCGAAGAAGGAAAAGCAGGAACCGGTTGTAACTGCGCCTTCAAGAAAGCAGGAAGCGCCGGTAAAGCCCCAGCCGGTTGAAGAAGAGGAGGGTTTTGGTGTGATTCCAAACTTCCTTCGAAGGAATAAGAAATAGTGTAGAGAAAGCCGCCCTCGAGCGGCTTTCTTCTTGGTGCGGTATACTACTGCTTCATGAAAGATCTCATCATTATCGGCGGAGGACCAGCAGGTATTGCAGCAGGCGTATACGCAGCGCGAAAGCGCCTCAAGACAACACTCATTGCAGAAGAAGTGGGTGGGCAATCCACCGTGTCAGAAGGAATAGAAAACTGGATTGGTACGGTAAAAATTCCAGGACCTGAACTTGCAAAAAGCTTTAAGGAACATTTGGATGCGTACAAAGGAGACGTAGTTGAAACGGTTATTGGGGAGCGTGTGAGCGCGCTTGAAAGGATAGAGGGAGGGTTTCGCGCGACAGTAGCTGGAAAGACGTATGAGGGCCGCGCTGTCCTTATCGCTACGGGTGCAGGCCGCAGAAAGCTTGAAGTGCCGGGCGCAGACGTGTTTGAAAACAAAGGCGTTACGTATTGCGCATCATGCGACGGCCCTCTCTTTGCAGGACAGGATGTTGCCGTTATCGGCGGAGGAAATGCAGGCTTTGAGACCGCCGCACAGCTTCTCGCCTACGCAAAGTCAGTCACCCTTATCCACCGCCGACACCACTACAAAGCTGATGCGATTACGGTCGAAAAGGTTCTCGCACATCCAAATATGCGCGCACTCCCTGCCCATACTCCTATTGAGGTGAAGGGTGAAAAGTTTGTATCAGGTCTTGTTGTTGAGAATGTTGATACCAAGGAACGTACAGAACTTCCTGTGGGAGGTATCTTTGTAGAAGCAGGCGTTATCCCAAATACTGATTTTGCAAAAGGACTTGTCGAGCTTGATGAGGTGGGCCGTATTAAGGCAGATGCACGCAACCAGCATACAAGCGTTGAGGGTATCTGGGCCGCAGGAGACTGTACGGACGAGCTCTACCACCAAAACAATATTGCTGCAGGAGATGGCGTCAAGGCGCTTGAAGATATCTACCAGTGGCTTATGAAGCACTAAGAAAGCCCCCGAGAATCGGAGGCTTTCTTAGTGCTGGAAGCAGTTCGCTTATGCAGCCTCTGCCGGAGCAGCTGCGTCATCCGCTGGAGCTGGAGCTGCAACCTCTTCTACAGGAAGACCTGTAGCAGGATCAACTTTCTTTGTTTCATCCATGGTGTGAATTGGAGGTATTCTTCTTCCTTTAAAGAAAGAAAAACACCATTCCGCAGTTATCTGGCAATGGGTTCGACCTTATGCAAAGTATAGCTGTATATGGGTGCAAGCGCAACCCTTCCCTAGCCTAAAGAAAGCAGCGAAGACGGTGTGTCTTCGCTGCTTCATTGTGTCTTATCTTGGCGTTTGCTCGAGAACGAAAACCCGCACAGCGCTTGCAAGACTTGCCTCCGGAGAGTTCTCTTGCCTTCCTTTATCGATTTCGGCTATGAGAACTGGGAGTGTCCTTGCACGAAGACGCGCAATACGTTCAAGCGCCGACCAAAACTCCGGCTCAAGAGCAAGACTTGTTCTGTGGCCAGCAATACGCATGGAGCGCTTCTTGAGCGTCCCGACCGTATGTACCATCTACTTTCCTCCATGGCTGCGAAAGGAGCAGCTAGCGCGATACTACCTTCGAGTGAGGGTTTGTCAAACTATCTTTATGAGCGGAGGGGGGGAGATTCGAACTCCCGATACCTTTCGGCATGCCGGTTTTCGAAACCGGTCGTTTCAACCACTCACGCACCCCTCCAGTGAGTCGCACTATACCGCAACTCCTTCCTTCTGTTGAGGTCCTGCTACACGAGCAGATATGCGATATATGAAATGTATACAAGGATAAAGAGACTTCCCTCCCAGCGGTAGAGTATATTTCGCTTTCCTACGAACAATCCGCCAAGAAGAAGCAGTGTCGCAAAGATGGCCATAAGCGCATCAACGCCGAAGGTCTCTGGAGATGGGAGTGGAGCAATGATGGAGGTAACACCGAGAATCCAGAAGACGTTAAAGATATTCGAACCAATAATGTTTCCAATAGCGATGTCTGCCTCCTTTTTAAGGGCAGCTACAATCGACGTTGCCAGTTCGGGAAGTGAAGTGCCAACAGCAACTACCGTAAGACCAATGACTGCTTCAGACAGGCCTGCAAAGGTCGCTATGATGATTGCGTTGTCGACAAGGAGCTTGCCCCCAAGCACCAGTCCTGCAAGTCCTGCAATGACGAGGCCAAACGAAATAAGAGGGTTTAACTGCTTGCCTTCCGTCTCATCCTTAGGAGGAGGCTGGCTTTTAATGAGCGCGAATACATAGAACATGAAGATGATAAAGAAACCGAGGAGCGCAATGCCGTCAGTGCGTGTGAGTACATTCTGGGCACCCTGATCAAAGAGCACATCGCTTCCAAATACATACACCAATATTGAAGCTAGGAGCGCAAGCGGTATCTCCCAGCGAACAGTGCTTGATTGCACCGCAAGCGGCATAATGAGTGCAGTCACGCCGAGTATGAGAAGAATGTTTGCGATGTTTGAACCGATGATGTTCCCTATCGCAAGGTCAGTAGCGCCGGTAACGGCAGAATATAGGTTTACGGTGAGCTCGGGAGCCGAGGTACCAAAAGCAACTACGGTAAGACCGATAACAAGCGAAGAAACGCCAAACCCTTTTGCTATGGAAGAGGCTCCTTGTACGAGCCATTCTGCGCCGAATATTAAAATAGCAAGGCCTACCGCAAGTAGGACGACGGGGAGTATAAGTTCCATACGAGACACTATACCGAACAGCGAAGCCGTATTTTTGAGTTTTCCCCGAAAAGTGCTACAGTACGCAGGTTATTAGACGGCCCCATCGTCTAACGGCTAGGACAGCGCCCTTTCACGGCGTAAATCGGGGTTCGATTCCCCGTGGGGTCACCACCACCGGAAGTCCCAAATTTTTGGACGGATTTTCGTATTGGCTTTCTTTGCCCCCACCCAAAGAAAGCCAATACGAAAATGCATTTGAGCGGACGGTAAGTCCGCTAGTGGTGAGAGTATACCGCGCCGCTAGAACCTATTTTCAGTCGCTTCGCGACTGATTACTCACGCCTCGCGGACTCGGCGCTCGCCCCGAGCCCTGTCCGCACTTCTTTTCTTTCTTTTTCGCGGGGGGAATCCAAAAATCCGGCAAGGAGCGGCAGGACGAGGATTTTAATGCCCGTGTCCCTCAATAATCACGCCATCGTAAATCTCTTTATTCTCCTCGCCACTCACATGTAATACGCCCCACGCACCTTTTTCCATGCGCGCGAGCGCGTGATCCACGAGAACGTAGTTGCCAGGTACTTGTAAATCAAACTCGACAACGCTTGCGCCTCCTGCTGGCACGACAGTGGTCTGAATGTCTTCATGAGGCGCCGCGGAGAGCGATGCTTCTGGGAATACGCGGTCAAATACTTCTCCAATGACGTGAAACGAAGATATGAGATTTACGCCGCCATTCCCAACATACATACGGACCGTTTCTCCCGTTGTTGCTTGCATATGGTCAGCAAGTCCGCCAACGCGTCCATTGAATGTGACATACGACGGATTCCCGTCGAGCATGGCCTGCGCGTCAAAGAGTTGTAAGCCTTTACGTCCCGTTCCCCCCACTGAGTAATACTCTCCTTGCATAACGTAGTACTCATGGTCAACGTTCGCAAGCCCTTCTTCAGGTTCGACAAGGATGAGACCGTACATGCCATGAGTCATGTGGTTAGCGACATTCGGGGTCGCGCAATGGTAGACGAAGAGGCCTGGATGAAGCGCCTTGAACGTAACCGTTGCGGTTTCCCCTGGCGCAACCATAGTAGACACTGCACCACCACCCGGACCCGTAACTGCGTGGAGGTCGATATTGTGGTGGTGAAGACTCGTCTCGTTATTATGGAGAGAAAGTTCAACTGTATCTCCTTCCCGTACACGGATAAACGGCCCCGGTATCTTTCCGTCAAACGTCCAATAGTTAACAAAGACGCCGGGTGCCATCTCAGCAATGACTTCTTTCGTTTCGAGTGCGACTTTTACCACTGCAGGCTCTGTTCGTTCAATGGGTGGCGGGACCTCGTTCGGATTGCGCGCAATATCAGATACTCGCTCAATCTTGTCGAAGTGGGTGAACAAATCCCATACATTTCCAAACGGAAGAACCGGACCTTCTGCGGGGCCATAGGTAGTAAGTCCAAGCGGATACTCAAACGCTCTCGGTAGCCCATTTGGTACATAGAAGACAATCGAAACAGAAAGAAAGATAACTACGAGTGCGATTCGCATCCAGTGCCACGGCAAATGTCGAAGCGCAAGATAGATAAATACGGCTGCAGCGATAAAGGCGATGAAAAGACCCGCAACCTGGACGAAGTAAGACCATGTGTAGCCGAAGAGTTGCAACATAGGTTAGAAAGGTATTTTACATTCCTCAAAACAATGCGCGTCACGATTCAAGCGATAAATTCGCTCGCGACCTCTATCTTCGTACGCGACGGCTCCTACAGATTTTAGCGTGTTGAGATGATGCGTGACGGTTGGTTGCGCAAGGCGCAAAGCCTTGGTGAGGTTCCCAACGGTAAGCCCCTCCTGTTTCTTCCCGAGAGTACACACAAGTTTGTAACGGCTTTGTACTCCTACGACCTTAAAACAGTCTGGGCAGAGTTCCTCCTCGTCTATGACACCTTTCGGCACCCATGACGGGCGCTTATACGTGCGCTCTTTTACAGGCTTTCTCGCCTTGTTTTTTGTTTTCCACACCAGTTTTTTATTCATAGATGGGTATCTATTGATATACTAGAGAACTAATAGATGACTATCAATATAACATTACTCCGCCTATGACACACGCCATAAAACACCCTCTTGGGGAAAAGAGAACACCCGCTGAAATCATAAAAAGAAACGGCACTCGCGTTCCATTCGAGAAAGAGAAGATTGCAGCGGCAATTGCGAAGGCGGGTGCCGCAACGGGCGAATTTGATACGACTGTAGCACGAGCGCTCACAGAAGAGGTTGTTGCATTCCTCACATTTGAAACACCGAGTGTCGAGAATGTGCAGGATTTGGTAGAGCAAGTGCTCATGCGGGAATATAGCGCAACGGCGAAAGCATATATTCTCTACCGAGCAGGGCGTGCCGAACATCGTGATGAGCATGGTCCCGTATCGGAACGGGTACGCGCTCTTGCTGAGGAAAGCAAAAAATACTTTGCAGGAAATCCTTTGGGTGAGTTCGTCTATTTACGTACCTACGCTAGATGGATTGACAAAGAAGGTAGGCGTGAGACGTGGGTAGAGACGGTCGACCGCTATATATCCTTTATGCGCGAGAACTTGGGCGCCATGCTTACCGACTACGAGTATGAAGAGATACGGCATGCAATTTTGACACAAGACATCATGCCATCAATGCGCCTCATGCAATTTGCAGGAGAGGCCGCTAGGCGTTGCAACACGTGCGCGTACAACTGCACCTTCATCGCACCGTCCGCGCTTGGTGATTTTGCTGAAATTATGTACCTCTCAATGCAAGGCTGCGGTGTCGGATTCTCGGTAGAGAGCGAAAACGTCGAACGTCTTCCACAAATACAAAAGCAAACAGGAAAAGTGCTTTCTGCGCACGTGGTAGCAGACTCAAAAGAGGGGTGGTGCGATGCGTTGACTGCGGGACTCTCTGCTTGGTATGACGGCTCCGATATTGCCTTTGATTATTCACTCGTGCGTCCTGCGGGCTCGCGTCTTAAGACTATGGGTGGCAAGGCCTCGGGACCAGAGCCGTTAAAATCGTTGCTTACGTTTGCGCGCGAAAGGATATTAAAGAGGTCGGGTCGACGACTCCGACCTGTGGATGTCCATGACATAATCTGCAAAATCGGCGAATGCGTTGTGGCTGGTGGCGTACGGCGAACGGCAATGATATCGCTCTCGGATCTGGACGATGCGGAGATGCGGGACGCTAAAAAGGGGCAATTCTATCTCACGCATCCACACCGCTCTGTCGCCAACAACTCGGCGGTATACCAGAGTACTCCCACGAGTACGGAACTCATGGAGGAGTGGGTCGCGCTCATGCAATCGGGCTCAGGCGAGCGCGGTATTTTCAATCGAGGTGCTCTTGGGTTGCAACTTCCTGAACGACGCAAACGCTACCTCGGTTCCATTGGATTTCTCGCGCCTGACGGAAGCGTACAGGGGGCGATAGGAACCAATCCGTGTGGCGAGATAATTCTTCAATCAAAGCAGTTTTGCAATCTCTCTGAAGTGATTGCACGTCCCGACGATACTCGAGAATCGCTCATACGAAAAACACGCCTCGCGGCACTCATTGGTACGTACCAATCGACACTAACAAAGTTCAACTACATCTCTCCTGCATGGAAAAAGCATTGCGAAGAGGAGCGACTGCTCGGCGTGTCGGTTACCGGTCAGTGGGATAGTGAGGTTGCTCGCGAAGCGGAAACGCTTGCCGCCATGCGCGAAGAGGCAGTCCGCGCAAACGGAGAGTATGCAAAACGATTTGGCGTCTCGCCTTCAAATGCGGTTACCGCAGTAAAGCCCTCCGGTACCGTATCGCAGACATTCAACTGTTCCTCCGGCATTCACCCGCGCCATGCACCCTATTACATTCGGCGCGTGCGCATCTCAGCGACTGATGCTCTATTCAAAATGCTCAAAGATCAAGGAGTGCCGCATCAGCCCGAAGTCGGACAGTCCGAAGAAAATGCATCGACCTACGTTATAGAATTCCCGGTTCGTGCCCCTGAAGGAGCGCGTTGTAAAGATGATTTCTCGGCACTTGAACAACTTGAATACTGGAAGCGGGTAAAAGAAAACTATACTGAACACAACCCGTCTGCGACCATTTCGGTTGGCGAGAACGAATGGATCGGCGTAGTTGATTGGATACAAAAGAACTGGAGCATTATTGGCGGGCTTTCCTTCCTCCCCCGATTCGATTATGTATACCGCCTTGCTCCCTACGAAGCGATAAGCAAGGAAGAGTACGAACAACGCATCCGTACATTCCCGACAATAGATTATTCAAAACTTACGCGCTACGAACACGTCGACGAGACGGAGCAGAAGCGAGAACTCGCATGTGCGGGTGGCGTGTGTGAGATAGACGACGTTTCGCTTGCATCTTTAACGACCGTATCAACGTAACCGTATGTTGTACACACGAAAAGGCGATGGTGGCACTACAGGACTCTTCGGAACCAAGGAGCGTATGCCGAAGGACCATCCTCTGTTCGAGGCTTTGGGAAGCGTTGATGAACTTAACTCGCTTATCGGGCTTTGCGGGGCATATGTTCGGGAGTGCAATGACCATGCCCTTACCCTAAACGGGCTCGACCAGGCGCAGGAAGGGCTCTTCCTTGTACAAGCGGAACTGGCAGGCGCAGATAAACGCATTAGCCAAGCGCATGTGCAGGTACTTGAAGGGCTCATTGGAGATATTGAAGAACGCATAGAGAGACCGAAGTCGTTCGTTGTTCCTGGCGCGACCATGCTTTCAGCGCTCTTTGACTACACACGCACGGTTTCTCGTCGCACCGAACGCTCCGTACTAAGAGCGCAAAACACAAAAGAAATATCACCAGAAATGCGGTCCTACTTAAACCGACTCTCGAGTCTCTTTTACGCACTCGCACGCTATGCCGCGCAAACAAGCGGAGTAACAGAACGCCCGCCGACATACGACCCTAAGAACGTAACGCACGATATATGAAAGACTATACTTGGCTCGCAGTATTCTCAGTGTTCACTCTTGTGGTGGGTTTCTTATTCACCTACGGCTCCGGCACAAGGGCAGATACGGTCACCCCTCCTATTCAAGTATTCGTGACCTCAACATCAACGCCGTCCTCACCGATTATCATCCGGGGAGAGGCTCCGAGTCCTCAATTTGCGCCTCCCGTTATTACGGTCAATGTGATGATTGCAACCTCCTCACTCCTTGCCTCTCCGCAAGTGCTGGGCACGTCAACGACTAAAGAAAAGTCACCGTCATATACCTACCACATCACGAACAACACGTACGAGAACAATACGGAAACCGACCCAACAACCGAGGAAAATATTGAGGCGATAACACTTACCATTCAAGGTGTGTACGAGGCGACGACAACGCCGATTGAGAATGGTGAAACTATCCTGGAACTTCTGACGCGCCTTGATTCTATGGATCCGCAACTTGACCTTGCAACGGAGGACTATGGAGATATGGGTATCTTGATAACTGGCATGGGAGGGTACGTAAATGGAACTGACGGGAACTATTGGCAGTATCAGGTAGACGGTGCGGTACCTATGGTTGGTGCAGATCAATATGAACTGACCGACGGAGACACGGTCCTCTGGGAGTTTAAAGGATTCTAGTATGAAAACACTCTTTGCTGTCCTTGCTCTTATAGGAGTTGGAGTCCTCGGTCGCCTTGCTCCGCATCCGCCAAATACGACACCAGTTACTGCGATTGCATTTGCTGCAGGAAAATATATCGGGAGCGCTTGGGCGGTTGCTATCCCGCTCCTTGTGATGGTTATAGCGGACGTAGTCTTGGGCTTCTATGATTGGAAAGTCCTCTTAAGCGTCTATGGCTCGATTGTAGTCATTGGGGGCGTAAGTATCCTTGCTCGCAAAGCGCGACCGTCGGTTGTTTTGCTGCTTGTCATGGCGTCATCAATACTCTTCTTTCTGGTAACAAACTTCGCTGTCTGGGCAGCATCTTCCTGGTACCCACCGACATTCGAAGGTCTCATGGCTTCATATATTGCCGGGCTACCGTTCTTGAGAAATATGTTTATCGGGGACGTGTTCTACGCTGCTTCTCTTTTGGGAGCGTTTGAGTGGGTTGCGGTGAGACTTAAGAAGATTACAAAAACAGAGTCTACGCTTGATACACCCATTTTCGCACCTCACTAACAACTGGCCCGTACGAATGTTTTGTCTTCTCACTGGGAGTCCGCCGTTTTGCTAGGCGGTATGCGCGCACGGGAGGGAGGGGCAAGCATTATGCATTTTGCCTCGGAGCTGTTTCCGCTATGAGCGTCCATGGCTAAAGGACGAAAGCCGACGAACACCGGAGCCACGGTATCTCGAAGCGGAAGCGACACCACTACACACCCGTATGCAAACGAGGATGGGGGTTGTCCGACGACGGAATCCGAAGGAACGAGGATGAGGAGGAGGTGGGGGAAGGATGCGTCCTTCCCCCAAACAAGAGCCGCCCCCGAAGCCCCCGCCCCGCAGGGCGGAGAGCGAGGGAAGAGGCGGCACAGAGGAATCTAGGCGTTCGTAGCCATAGCGGAAATAGCCCCGAGGCGGATGCCGAGGGGTAAATCTCTTTAGCCAAGGGACGAGAACCACATAGCGAGAAAATAGACACGAGACCTTTGGGGATTTTGGGCTACCCCCGAGCCCTGCCGCTCCTTGCCGGATTTTTGGATTTCCCCCGCGAAAAAGAAAGAAAAGAAGTGCGGACAGGGCTCGGGGCGAGCGCCGAGTCCGCGAGGCGCGAGTAATCAGTCGCTCCGCGACCGAAAATAGGTTCTAGCGGCGCGGTATACTCTCACATTCAGAAACTTCCCAAGTTTCAAGGGCGGAGCTTATTACAATGCTACACTATTAGATATGGCTAAGGAAAGCATCTTCGGCAACATGTTCGGCGGCGACAAGGAAGATAAAGGGGAAGAGGTATTAAAAGCAAGGAAGAATCTTTTCCAAGGCGAATTCAATGACCCGCCTGCGCAACCACGCATTATCGATACAAGATATAAAGTCGTTAAGGTTGATTTGAACAAAAAAGGAACACTGCGAGCAGAAAAAGTGGACGAGTAGTACTCAATCGTGTTTATAAGACGAGACCGCCGCTAAGAAGCGGCGGTCTTCTGAAGAAGCACTTGTGACAGATGTGCACGAGCTTTTTTCTCTTCTGTTTCAAGCTCTTCTCGTTTTGAGCCTTGGATATTGCTGGGCTGCACTATCGCACCCTTATACATTGACTCTGTCGAAAAGAAACCAGCGTCTCCTTTAACGGCAGGGACGTGCCGAATGGTGAAGCTCCAAGAGCCTTCTGTGTCCCAAACGTAGTATAGGCCTTCTGCCTTTTTGCGGTGTTCCCAAGCCATGCAACTCTCCTACTGCTACTGGCTTTGTTACATTGTTACAAAATTCACTGTATGTCAAAAAACATACCGAAATATCTCTTCCCTATTCTGGTTCTTTTTATGGAGAGGGCAAGCGCTTTTGTTTGAAATGCCTCACCAATACGCGAAGCTAGTGTGCGCATGTATGCCCCAGAAGCGCATTCGACGCGAAGCTTCAAAACGGCGAAAGAGCGTTCTTTTGCGTGCGCGAATACGCGCATCCAACTTTCTCGTACTTCAGTAATGCGAAAGTCCGCCCCAAGCATCTTTGAGGGCTCATTTGTCTTCGGAACACGTGAAAGAAATGCTTCTATGCGAGTTTTGAGTGTATCGCTATCAAGACGATACCGTTCTTGTACAGAAAGGGTATATAGGTGTTCTGTATGTGTTGGTATCTCTATAGCACCGATAGTTCCCTCAAGCGCGTGGAGAAAGAGAGGTTTCCCTTGTACGGTCTTTGAGGAAAATATAGGGTACGCACGCTCGTGTACTCCTTGCTCTTGTTTCAAAACAGTAGAGAGTTTCTCTTGCTCTACTACTGTCTCTGTCTCTTGAAGCGAGGCAAGGCCGAGCGCGTCTCCAGTGTCGCTCTCTATGTCAAAAAGCACTTCTATCTCATACTCTTTATCAAGAGCGTGATACTGCTTTTGACGCTTGCACTCCTCCCCGAAGAGAACGAGAAGCTTGCCTTCAGCCATCGGATCAAGCCTTCCGGCATAGGTTGCGGGAAGAGGCATGTAATCAGGATGCTCGCGCTTCCATGCTTCGATAGCTTGAAGCGGCGTCTCTCCAGATTTCTT
This sequence comes from uncultured Candidatus Saccharibacteria bacterium, assembly GCA_964652615.1. Classification (GTDB taxonomy): domain Bacteria; phylum Patescibacteriota; class Minisyncoccia; order Phycocordibacterales; family Phycocordibacteraceae; genus C7867-001. The sequence continues at coordinate 82,565 of CAZZAT010000001.1, forward strand.
CCATAGAATCGTTCGTCGCTTCATGGTATGTGCAGTATATAGATTCATCGGAACTTGTGTATGAGTTGTGTATAAAAGAAAACATAAGCAAGAGTACTCTGGGGGTATGTACAACGACAAAAGACGTGAAGCAACGGGCTTACGAAAGCGCGGAATGTCATACAAGAAAATCTCCAAACGACTCTCCGTACCCCTATCTACGCTTAGCGGATGGTTAAAAGACATTGAACTTACCGATACTCAAAGAAAGAAACTAGAAGCAGATTGGCGGCAAGGGCTTGTAAAAGCACGAGTCAAAGCTGCTCACTGGCATAGAGAGCAAAAGAAACAACGTCTTGTAAAAGCTGCAAGCGATGCAAAAGACAGCCTAAAAAACATATCTTCTGAGGATAAGTATGTAGTCGAACTTGCCCTTGCTCTTTTATACCTAGGAGAAGGGACCAAGGGAGACAAACTCGCTCTTGGCAATTCAAATCCCCTTATTCTGCAATTCTTCCTTTCTTCTCTTTATAGACTCTATCGCATAACTTCAAATGATGTCCGTTGTTATATGCACCTGCGTGCAGACCAAGACGAGCAAAAACTCAAACGATATTGGTCGAAACATTTGTGTGTGCCTTTAAAACGATTCGGTAAGACTTCTTTTGACAAACGCACTATGGGACGTCCCACCTACCCAACGTATAAAGGAGTCTGTTTAGTGGAGTGTAGTAGGGTAGCAATACAACGCCGTCTCATGTATATTGCCAATGGCTTCTGTGCGCGGGTTGCCCACAAAAAGCCAGTGGGCGGTTAGCTCAGTTGGTAGAGCGTTCGCTTGACGTGCGAAAGGTTCACAGGTTCGATCCCTGTACCGCCCACCCTTATGCAAAAGAAAGCTGAAAAAGCATACATTTACGGAAAGAACGCGCTTATCGAAGCGCTTGAAAATGCTCCGCACATCATCAAGCGCGTACATATCGCGCCTGAAGTAGAAGACGCGCGCCTTCGAAATGCGGTCGCTTCGCGTGGCATTAGCGTGTCTCCTCTTGGTAAAGGAGACGCGGGAAAAACGATTGGAGATGATAAGACCCATCAAGGCGTCATTGCGGTCATTGATACGTCCCTTCTCCTTCGTCCTTTTGATGAGTTTATTCGAGAGCTTCCTGCAACAAATGGTATGGCGCTCGCAGTGCTTGGCGAGGTACAGGACCCACATAACGTAGGGGCGATTATTCGCTCTGCTGCAGCATTCGGGTTTGCGGGCGTCCTTATCCCAGAACATAACCAAGCACAGGTAACAGGCACGGTCGTAAAGACGTCTGCAGGTATGGCGTTTCGTATTCCTCTTGTCACTATTGGAAACGTCAATCAAGCGCTTCGTGATTTAAAAGATAAAGGATTCTGGATATACGGCCTTGCTATGAATGGCACGCCAATTACCGAAGAGAAGTTTGACCGTCCTTCTGCATTCGTTTTTGGAAACGAGGGCGAAGGCATTCGTGAGAAGACGCTTGAGACGTGCGACATTACGCTCTCTATACCGATGCACCCGCGCTGCGAATCTTTGAACGTTGCAGTCTCTGCGGGCGTTGTTTTTAATGCGTGGGCAGTTCAGCATCCCTACGCGCTACGCGCATGATTGAACGCCATCTTCACGTTGAAGCATTCGAAGGCTACGAGCTTGTCGACTCCGGCAATCACGAGAAACTTGAACGCTTTGGAGAAGTACTTCTTTCACGTCCTGATACGCAGGCCGTATGGACGAAAGCGGCTCCGGAAAAGTGGATAGATGCCAAAGCGATATTTGTCCCAAAGGGCGGCAAGGGAGAGTGGGAAGTGAAAGGATCGCTTCCTGAAGCGTGGCCTGTGCGTTTTGGTGATAGCACGTTTCTTGCAAAACTGACTGCGTTCAAGCATGTAGGTCTTTTCCCTGAACAGGCCGCAAATTGGGCGTGGGCTAAGGAGTGTATTGAAAAGCTTCAAAAGCCAAAGGTGTTAAATCTCTTCGGATACACAGGAGCTGCAAGCATTGTTGCTGCAAAAGCAGGAGCTGAAGTCACCCATGTCGATTCTTCTAAAAGTGCGCTTTCTTGGACAAAAGAAAATGCAAAAGCCTCCGGTCTTTCCGAAGATGCGCTGCGATATATGCTCGAAGACGCGCGTAGTTTCGTAAAGCGTGAAGCGCGGCGTGGTGCAAAGTACGAAGGTATTATTTTTGATCCGCCAGCGTTTGGACGAGGTAGCAAAGACGAGGTGTGGAAGATAGAGGAAAACTTGCTTCCGCTCATTGAGACTCTTGGAGAGCTTTTGAGCGATGCAGAGGGTTCGTTCTTTCTTTTAAACGGCTATGCCGCAGGCTATGCCCCACTCTCGTTTGCACAGCTTGTTGCTTCGGTGTTCCCAGAAGCCAAGAGCGAATTCGGCGAGCTGCGCATACAAGAAGCTTCCGGACGCGCTCTTCCCTCTGGCATGTACGTGCGCTTTGTCCGCTAGCGCGCTATAACAAAAATATGAAGACGGTCATTTTCTATCACGGAAGCCACTGCCCTGACGGTTTTGGGGCGGCATATGCCGCATGGAAGAAGTTCGGCGACACTGCGGAATACGTGCCGCTCTCGCGCGGAGATGAACCGCCCTATGAAGCCATGCGCGGCAACGAAGCATACTTTCTCGACTTTTCGTACGAGAAAGAGGTGATGGAGCGTGTGCGCGAAGAGACCGCAAAGCTCACCGTACTCGACCACCATGAAGGTGTGCGTGAGGCTATAGAAAGCGCTCCTGAACATGTCTTTGATGCAGAGCGCTCTGGTGCAGGTATCGCATGGGATTATTTCCATCCAAATACAAAGCGTCCAACGCTGATCGAGCACCTTGAAGATGACGATCTCTTCCGCTTCTCTCTCCCTGATACGCGCGCACTCATCACATATCTTGAGACGCTTCCTTTTGACTTTGCTGTATGGGACGAACTCGCACAAGGGCTCGATGACGAGACTGTTTGTGACGCGTTTTTTGAAAAAGCACGCCTCTATCGCGAATACTTTGAACACCTTGCCCGTCTTGCCGTTGAGCGTGCAAAGCTCATTTCCTTTGAAGGGCGCGAGGTGTACTTCGCCGCGTGCCACCCGCTCAAGTCACTGAAATCATACGTTGGTAACGAGCTTGTGAAGAAAAAGGGTCCATACGCTTTGGTTGCAACCGCGCATCCCGAAGGTTTTGGTATTTCAATACGCGGGGATGGAAGCGTGGATGTAGCAGAACTCGCGCAACGTCATGGCGGCAATGGTCATCCAAAGTCTGCAGGATTTCTGGTGCCAGCGGATAAGCCGCTTCCGTGGACGTATATAGAAGATGAAGATACTCGCAATTGAGACTTCCTGTGATGAGACTGCAATTGCACTCCTCTCATGTGAGGGTGATGCAGAGAGTGCGCGCTTCAAAATCCTCGGCAATGCTCTTCTTTCGCAGATAGATTTGCACAAGGAGTACGGGGGCGTCTTTCCAGCGCTTGCCAAGCGCGAGCACGCAAAAAATCTGGTGCCTGTCCTTTCCGCAACCCTTGAAGAAGCAGGGCAGCCTCATGAGGCCCACACCTTATCTGAAGAAACTATTCACGAACTACGCGAGCTTCTTTCACGAGAAGTCGGCCTTGCAGATGCACTTCTAGAATATCTTTCAAGCACGGGACGCCCTGCTATTGATGTTATTGCAATTACACACGGTCCTGGTCTTGAGCCTGCGCTCTGGGTTGGCGTGAACTTCGCGAAAGCCCTTTCCCGCGCATGGAGCATTCCGCTTATTCCCGTAAACCACATGGAGGGACATCTTTTGTCTGCGCTTGCACAAAAGAATACAGACGAGATACGTATAGAAGGAGTAGCCCTGCCAGTACTTGCGCTCCTTATTTCCGGAGGGCATACCGAACTTGTTCTCATGAAAGACTGGCTCTCCTACTCCCTTATGGGACAAACACGCGATGATGCGGTGGGTGAGGCGTTTGATAAAGTGGCGCGCATGATGGATTTGCCGTACCCAGGCGGTCCTGAAGTTTCAAAACTTGCAGAGAAAGCAAGAGAACGAGAAGGAAAGAGCGCATTTGTGCTTCCCCGTCCTATGCTTGATAGCGCAGACTTCGATTTCTCTTTTTCAGGACTCAAAACCGCTGTCCTCTATCTTATTAAAGGAAAAGAGGGGCTTACTGAAGAAGACAAGGAGATGCTTTCGATGGCGTTTGAAGATGCGGTTGCAGAAGTATTGGTAAAGAAAACGATGCGCGCCTCAGAGGAGTCAGGAGCATACACAGTGGTTATGGGAGGTGGTGTTTCTGCAAACACGCACATCCAGCGTGTTTTCCGAAAAGCCTTTGAAGGCTCTAGCGTCACGCTTCGTATTCCCTCTCCCGAGTTTACGACCGATAATGCAGTGATGATAGGTATTGCTGGCTACTACCAAGCTCTTTCAGGAAAGAAGGTTGCTGCCGACATGAAAGCACAAGGTAATCTGTCGCTTGCGTAGTAGCGCCAAAAGGCATGGTTTTTGCTATATTTCCTAGGTAATGGACGAGAAATTCAAGAAGCCCTATCAGCCCCAAGATACTGAAGCGCGCCTCTATAGGGCGTGGGAGGAAGCGGGTGCCTTTACCCCAGACGCTGCCAAGGGCGAGGCGTATACCATCATGATGCCCCCGCCAAACGCAACCGGCGTTCTCCATATGGGCCATGCGCTTGGCCTTACCCTTCAAGACATCCTGATTCGCTTTAAACGCATGCAGGGCTTTGCAGCACTTTGGCTCCCAGGAACTGACCACGCGGCAATTGCTACCCAATCAACGGTCGAGAAGAAGATTTCTAAAGAAGAGGGGAAGAGCCGCTATGATCTTGGACGCGAAGAACTCTTGAATCGCATCAATGCCTTTGTTGAGGAGAGTCGCGGCACAATACGTTCGCAGATACGCGCCATGGGTTCTTCCTGCGACTGGTCGCGCGAAGCATTCACGCTTGATGCGGCGAGGAACCGCGCCGTGCGAAAACTCTTCAAAGATATGTATGATGCTGGACTCATCTATCGCGGACATCGCATTGTGAACTGGGATCCGAAAGGTCAGACGACTATTTCAGATGATGAGCTTGTCTATAAAGATGAGACAACGAAGTTCTACTACTTCAAATACGGTCCTTTCACTATCGGCACGGCGCGTCCTGAAACAAAGTTTGGCGATAAGTATGTCGTGATGCATCCGGATGATGCGCGATACAAGGAATATGCGCATGGACAGAAACTTACGGTCGAGTGGATAAACGGCCCAATCGAGGCAACCGTCATCAAAGATGAAAGTATTGATCCTGAATTTGGTACGGGCGTAATGACCATTACGCCGTGGCATTCGGTTGTTGACTTTGATATTGCAGAACGGCATGGACTTGATAAGGAGCAGATTATCGACGAGCGTGGGAAACTCCTCCCTATTGCTGGAGAATTTGCAGGCATGAAGATAGCAGAGGCGCGCGAGAAGATAGTTGAAAAACTACAAGCAAAGGGACTCGTTGAAAAGATTGAAGACACCTACCAGCACCGCATTGCAACAGCAGAGCGCACCGGAGGCGTTATTGAGCCGCAGATAAAGCTGCAGTGGTTTGTAAGTGTGAGTAAGCCTATCGCTTCACGCGGCGGCAAAACCCTGAAAGAACTGATGCTTGAGCCGGTAAAAAACGGCGCAATCGAGATAGTTCCTGAACACCTTGATAAGACGTACTACCACTGGATAGAGAATTTGCGCGATTGGTGTATTAGCCGCCAGATCTGGTACGGACACCGCGTTCCGGTGTGGTACCGAGGCGGCGAGCAAGTGCACGTAGGCGAAGCGCCTGAAGGCGAAGGATGGGAGCAAGACGAAGATACGCTTGATACGTGGTTCTCGTCAGGCGCATGGACCTTCTCAACCCTTGGCTGGCCAGACGAAACCGCCGACCTTGCGCGCTTCCATCCGACAAACGTCATTGAGACTGGTCACGACATCCTTTTCTTCTGGATAGCACGCATGATACTTATGACGCAGTTTGCGCTTGGCACGGTTCCGTTTCGCACCATCTACCTCCATGGTCTTGTGCGCGATGCAAAGGGACAGAAGTTTTCGAAGTCCCTTGGAAACGGCATCGACCCCGTCGACATGGTTGCCAAGTATGGAGCAGATGCGGTGCGCATGTCGCTTGTGGTCGGCAATACGCCGGGCATGGATATGCGGCTCTCTGAAGATAAAATAAAAGGGTATAAGCATTTTGCGAACAAACTCTGGAATATCACTCGCTTCATACTCGAGACTACAGAGAAGGAAACAGAGATCCTCTTAGAATCTGATACCGTACTTCTCAAAGAGTTTACGGTGCTTGCCAAGGAAGTTACGAACGACCTTGAGTCCTTCCGTATCTATCTTGCCGCCGAAAAGCTCTACCACTATGCATGGCACCGACTTGCTGACGTTATCCTTGAAGAGTCGAAGCCTATCCTTTCAGGAGACGACGAGACTGCAAAGAAGTCCCGCAGCGCACTGCTACGCACGATACTTCAGAACCTCATCGCGCTTCTGCACCCCTTCATGCCGTTTGTTACCGAAGAAATCTATCAGTCTCTCCCCGAAAAAGACGAAGCCTTTCTCATGACGAAGAAATGGCCTGCTAGAATAAGCGGGTAATGCCCCCACTTGAGACCATAGGGTACGCACTCCTTGGTGGGATACTCCCCGCCCTTATATGGCTGTACTTTCTTTTGAAAGAGGAGGATAAATGCCCGCAGCCAAGCTCGGCTATTTTCCTCGCTTTTCTTGCGGGTATGTGTGCCGTCCCTATCGTCATTCCACTTGAAGATCTCGCACGCGAAGCACTGCCTGTCTGTAACACGCTTGCAGCGGCTTCCTGTATTCCGATGTTGACTGCGTGGGCGGTTATTGAAGAGACCGCGAAGTATCTTCTGGTAGCTGCATTTGTATTGTGGCAGACACGCTTTGTCCGAAACCCTATCGACATCGTCGCAACCATGCTCACTGCAGCGCTTGGCTTTGCTGCTGTTGAAAATGTACTCTTCCTTCTTGATCCCCTTTCTGAAGGACGCTTCATTGCAGGCCTTGTTACCTCAAATCTCCGCTTTATCGGCGCAACCCTTCTGCATGTGGTCGCTTCCTCTGCAATCGGCTTTGCGCTTGCGTTCTCATATAACGCAAGCAAACCTATACGCGCTGCAGCCGCATCGTTCGGCCTTATCCTCGCAATTGCGTTGCATGCCCTCTTTAATTTCTTTATAATAAATGAAGATGGATCGCACACTGTCCTTGCATTCTTCTTAGTTTGGACAGGCGCTATCGTCTTCTTCGCGGCATTTGAAATACTAAAGTACTTCAGATACCGCACCTTACCAAAAAACACCTGCTAGCTTCCCTTTCATGAAAAAGCGCTCGCTCTTCGAACGACTCGTTGGTTCTCGTCCCTTGGACGATGACTACGATTTCGATGATGTTCCGGCCGACCACGGCCCTACGCGCACGATAACTCCTTCAGGGACTGGCTCTCCTTCAGCTTCTGCACACCTTCCCGCAACAGAAGGCCATCTTCCTGTTGATATGTTCCAGACTGCCGATGAGATTATCATCCGCACGTTTGTCGCAGGCGTGCGTCCTGAAGAGGTGAATGTCTCGATAAGCCGCGATATGGTGGTTATCGAAGGCTCGCGCGAAGAGCGCTCTGAAGCATCGGGTCCAGACTACTTCAACCAAGAGCTTTTCTGGGGCAGCTTCACTCGCACCATCATGCTTCCTCAAGAAGTAGACGTGGACGGCGCGCAAGCATCATCTAAAGACGGCCTTCTTTCCATAACACTTCCCAAATTGGATCGCACTCGTCAGACAAAACTCAAGGTGCGTTCGAACTAAAGCGTTGTTTCGGTAAGGTTCGGTGCTATTTCTGCCGTTTCGATATCGAAGCGTATACGCCCTATCACCTGCCCGCCAGGAGTCTCGACAGAAACGCGCCATGCGCCAGGGATAAGATTTGATTTTGCAGAGTAGCCTCGATAACCTTCTTCGCGTCCTCCGGTAATAGGGAAGGAGACGCGGTTTTCAGTTGTCCATCCCTTTCCTTTCACATTGCGCTCCCAGCGGTGCACTACCGTTGAAGAGAAGGAGATGGGTGCTCCGACTGCACTGAAGACGTAAATAACGCCTCCAGGACTGTGGTGCACTTTTTGCGGACGCGGATCAAACCATGCTTTCGGCTCCTCTCCTTCTACGCGATACCCGCCATCAACATATGCAATGGAGTGGTAGATGCCCGAGTCGGTAAGGGCAAGTGGGATGGGCGGAACGAGTCCCGTGAAATACGAGAGACAGATGACGGCTACGATGCCGCCTGCCGACACGCCTATCGGCTTCAGGTACGTCTTGGTCTTCTTTTTATTGAACACATAGAGAAGCCACAGCAAAAGCGCGAAGATACCGCCTGCAACAAGTGTTGAAAGGAGGAATATCCAAGGACCAATGCTGCCAATGTAGAGAGGAAGAGCGAAGATGGTGTATGCGTAGAGCGCAAAGAAAAAGAGTACTGTCTGGAAAATCATATGCGCCCTATGAAGCCTGAAGTACTCATTCCCTGCATAGACGAGAACGATAAGGAGGAGGAAAGGCCATGAAGCCGCTATCACAGAATGAGCAGCATAGAAGACGACGAAGCCGGACAAGAGACCGCCGAATGCATACTGGGCACCAAGGGGGAATATAACCGCAAATGTCTTACGCCACCACGAGAGGCGTTTCCCTTGAAGCTCTTCTACCTCAACGGCAAAGAAGTGCGTTCCAAAGGTACACACGGTTGCAAGTGCAAGATAGGTTAGGAAGAAGTAATTGACGACTGAAATTGGAAGGAGTCCAAACGTGAAAAGGTCGGTAAGAAAGCCAAGCGCAAAGAGACCCGCACCAAGTTTGCGCTCATTCTTGGCAGCCCATACGAGAAGCTTCTGGAAGGACTTCATCTGCATATCCTTATACTACACGCTGGTGCCCGGAGTCGGGCTTGCACCGACGACCTCTTCCTCTTCAGGGAAGCGCTACTACTAACTGAGCTATCCGGGCGGTTGCGACACTTTATCACATTAGAGCCTTTCTTTCACCCCCTCAATCATACCCACTAAACGATGAAATTCTTTGGTCTTCAAGACCTGCACGGCAATCGTTCCCCAGGAAAGACGGTTGTGTGGTCGAACCTTTTTACTCGCACTGCTTGTGAGCCACGTTGTCTTTCAGAACTGTGTTCGCAAAAGTCCTGTTGTTTGCATCCAATACTCTATCGCTGCTGCTTCATTTATATGCGGATAAAGGCGCATTGAGAGTGTAATGGCATCTTTTTCAATACACATTGTTTCTGTAAGGAATCGTATGAATATGCGTACCATTTCTGGGTCTGTATTTACGAATGATATTGGGTGTTCCGTACGCTCTTTTCCCTCTCGAACTCTTGGACGCTTATACCCTTCGGCCCAATAGAGAGCAGCACCAACTATTTTTAAATCGTGTGGTGTGAGTGGGGGAATTTCATTCTTCCCGTTTGCATGTGCAAGGCATGCTCTCGCTCTTGCTTTGTGGGTTTGCAGTTTGTTTCTCTTTATAAATACCTCTGCACCCTGATGAATGGCTCGTAACGCAAGTCGTTCGCGGGCGTTTTCAGAGAGAATTACATTCTTAAACCATCCGCTTAGTGTGGATTTTGGGACACTAAGCACCTTATAGATTTCACTGTAACTTTTCCCTTTGAGTCTTAGTTTGAGGGCTTCTGCGCGACGCGGGTCCATGTGCATACTGTAGAACCTGCCTCGGCACCATCGAGACTACTTATCCACGAACGATACACAAGTTTACTGCCCAAGAAGGCTCTTATACTCCTCAAAAAGAGCTCCGTAGTCAGTCCCCTCCTGCGTGCTTTGTAGCATAGAGAGATACGGCTCAAGAAGCTTTGCCGAGAGGTAGAAGGAACCGAGAATGAGCACTACCCAGATGAGGGTTTTGATGATGCCGCCAATGAGAGCGTCTCGACGCATCGCTTTTATGAGCTTGTTGTTCTCGCGCGCAAGCGTAAGGCTTTCTTCTATCTTATCGAGGAGTGCTTTTTGGTCTTCCATGTGAATACTCTAGCATTTATGGTGCCCTCGGCAGGAATCGAACCTACATTATCTCGTTAGGAGTGAGATGTTCTATCCATTGAACTACGAGGGCGGTCAAAGGCGAGGATAGCATAAAACCCGCATGTCGCGGGTTTTATGAGCTTTCTTACATCCCTGGCTCAACCGCCGCTTCTCCTATGCCAAGAAGCTCTGATAGGCGCCGCTTATCAAAGCCTATGGTCATTTCATTCCCTACGAAAATGACCGGTACGCCCATCTGCCCGCTCTTATCAATCATTTCAGTGCGTTTCTCAACATCAGCCGAGACGTCCACATCAGTGAAGGATACGTTGTTTGCGGTAAAGAATTCCTTGGCCATATGGCAGAAATGGCAGGTGGGGGTGCTGTAAATAGTGACAGTTTTATCCATGATTACTTTCGGTTATGTCGTGTGAGTATAGCATTTCTGTGCGGGATAGGAGAATCGAACTCCTGCCTCAACCTTGGGAAGGTCGCGTCCTGCCACTAAACTAATCCCGCATGTATTAGAGCCCGAAGAACCCAAGCGCCTTGCGCCACCACGGAAGTTCATCAAGCTGTTCGCCTTCGCCTGGGGCGACTACGATAATAACTTCCTCGCCAGGGCGTGCAACTCCATAGGTTTCGCGAAGTGATGCTTCCTGTCCCCGAGGCGTTGCAAGCTCGGCAAGACTCTTCCGGAGGTTTTCCTCACGCTCTGAAAGGGAAGCGAGCTGCCGCTTCGCCTCCCCTACAGCCTTCCTTGCCCGCTCTTCCTTGCCGATAAGGCCAATAACGCCCCAGAGAAGCGAACAGAACACAATAAGAAGCACTCCCGCTATGAGGTAGTCCTTAAGAGGGCGTCGTACTCTCTTTCGTCGCATCCCGCTAAGTATACCAACCTAGCGCTCCGAGTCCTGCACCATCTTCATGAAGACATCCTCTGGTATATCGACTCTGTTCTTTTCAAACTGCGCGCGATGCTTCTTCCCTTTCTTCTGTTTTTGAAGAAGCTTTTGCTTTCGTGAGACGTCGCCGCCGTAGAGGTAGCCCGTAACGTCTTTGCGGAGCGCCGAAATAGTGCGCGATGAGATGATGCGACCGAGCGCCTGCGCCTGAACCTTCGTTACCTGAAGCTGCTTTGGGAGTATGCCGTAGAGTTTCTCGACCATGCGCTCGCCCTCCTCCTGCACACGGCGGCGGCTCACAATGCGCGCAAATGCAGGCACCTCTTCCTCGCCCACCAGTATCTCAAGCTTCACGACGTCCGCAGGGCGCGTCGGCAAAAGCTCGTATGAAAGGGAAGCGTAGCCTGAAGATACGTTTTTAACGCGATCAAAAAAGCCACGCATGAGTTCTCGAAGCGGTATCTCGGCAGACACTTCCATGCGCCCGTCTGTATAGCCGTGCGTGTCGCCCACCTGTGCTTCATGATCATGCAAGAGCTGCAAAAGGCCCGAAAGATAGTCCGCAGGCGTAATCACGATGACTTTCGCCCACGGCTCCTCTATCGCCTCCACCTCGTTATACAAAGGAAACTTCGACGGCGTGTATATTGTCTCCCGCTTCCCCTTCTTATCAATCACGATGTACTCAATGGTTGGAATCGTTACGACAAGCGAAAGGGAGAACTCGCGGCGCAAGCGTTCGGTAATAATTTCAAGGTGCAGCATGCCGAGGAAACCGCATCGAAAACCGCGCCCCAAAACACCAGAAGATTCCTCTTCAAAAGAAAGCGAAGAGTCAGTTAAGCGAAGACGCTCAAGCGCTTGACGCAACTCTACAAGATCGTCTTGGCTTTCAGGATACACCGAAGCCCACACCACAGGACGCGGACGTGCAAACCCTGAAAGAGCGGGGAGACGACCTCCCTGAAGTCCAATAGTGTCTCCCACAGCAACAACGCCCGGCTCCTTGATGCCAGTGACGACATATCCGATTTCTCCTGCTGAAAGGGAATCGACAGGCACCTCGTCTGGAGAAAAGATACCTACCTCAAGCGCCGTAAAGCGCTTTCCTGCTGCGCGAAATTCAAGCAAGTCCCCTTTCTTAATACTTCCGTCAAAGACGCGTATGAAAACGGTGACGCCACGGTGCGTAGAGTATGAGAAGTCGAAGATGGTGCTTCGCGCTTCTGGCGCCTCCTCGAGACGCGGCGGCGGTACGCGCTCAATAACCGCTTCAAGAAGCTCTTCGACGCCCGCGCCGCTTCTTCCTGAAACTGCAAGGACGCTTTCAGGTTCAACAGAAAGAAGCTCTGCAAGTTCAAGCGACACTTCATCGACGCGAGCGTAGGGCGAGTCTATTTTCGATACGACTGGAATAACAACACAGCCTGCCGCCTTTGCCATACCAAGTGTCGTTAAGGTTTGTGCCTGCACGCCCTGCGTCGAGTCAACAAGAAGAATCACGCCTTCAACCGCAGTGAGCGCGCGCGATACTTCATACGCGAAATCGATGTGTCCTGGAGTATCGATAAGGTTTAGCGTGTACTCATTGCCGTCTTTTGCCTTATAGCGCATCTTTGCCGGCTGCATCTTAATCGTGATGCCGCGCTCGCGCTCAAGATCCATTTTGTCGAGCACCTGATCGCGCATCTTGCGGGCTTCAATAGTTCCGGTGCGCTCAAGCAAGCGGTCGGCAAGCGTGGACTTGCCGTGATCAATATGCGCAATAATGCTGAAGTTACGGATGTGCTTGGTCATTCAAGACGGTCCCCGACGGCGCGAGCGCCTTTGAGGAGGTGAGTTTCTTTAAGGCTCCGTAGAGGTCTTTAAACTCCTTATTCTCCAGAAGCGCAAGCACCGACGCCGAGACGATAAGGCCCACCATACCAGCCGCAAGGCCTTGCGTGAAGACAGCAAGAAGTGATGAGAGCGGCGCAAGGTTCCCCATAAGGGCAAGGAGGCCGTAGGCGGCAGAGGCACCTACAAGACCTGCGCCTGCTGCCTCAAAGAAAGGACGTGAGAGCGAGGAAGCGACGCCAGGGGCGACAACCGGCAAGGTCGCAAGCGCAAGTGCTCCCATGACAAGCTGGCCGAGCGTTGCACCAAGCGCAATGAATACAATATCGGTCCCTGCTATCCCTTCAATGCGAAGCAATACTTCGATGAAGTTCGCAAGAAATGGGTGGGACTTTGCTGCAGAAAGAAGTGCAACAGCAGAAGCGGCAGACACTGCAAGGCCTGCGATTTGGATGATGAGTGGATTCCAGGAACGGCGTGCGGCATAGAAGGCACGGGAAGCAAGGAGTACCAGTCCTTGGGCGACAAGACCGATGATAAGGACGCCAAGCACTGCGGCCGAGAGCCTTGTTGCATCCCAGTCAAAGGCGCCAGTACCAAATATGGCACGTACAAGATGAGCGCGAAGCACGATGGTAAGAAGTGCTGCAACGGTGGACCAGAAGATAAGATGGCGCGCAGCTGCAGATAATGTTGCACAGAATGCTTCAGAGCGTTTTGCTCCAGCTTCTTTTGCAAGCACGGGAAACGCAGCAGTTGCATACGATGCGCCGATAAGTGCAAGCGGTACCGCAGCAAGGTTTCCTGCAAGCGAGAAGACAGCAACAGAGCCAGTTGCAACCGCAGCTGCAAGAGAAGTCAGTACCAGCGTCGTTACCGCACCCATAGAAAGCGCGAGCGAACGCGGCACAGAATCTTTAATAATATCGATAAGAATCTTCTTTGAGGGAATAACGAGCTTGGGAAGCAGTTTTGCTTCAACCACGATAGGTACGTGAATCAAGAAGTGCGCGAGCGCGCCAAAGACAACGCCTGCGCCTATGCCCACAAGACCGAGTGACGGGTAGAGAAATACCGCGCCTAGGATAATGCCAACGTTGTAGAGCACCGGAGAGAGCGCAAAGAGTACGAAGCGCCGTTCCACCTGCGTAACAGACGTAAGGATTCCTGAAAAACCAAGGAGAAGCGGCTGCAGCAGCAGAAGTTGCGCAAGAATAACAAAGTCTTTGTTCCCTGCATACGAAGGAAAAAATACTTGCAGCAAGGACGGCATCAAGACTGCGAGAAGAAGTGCAACCGCGCCGCCGACGATAAGTAGGAACGAAGCTGCATGCGAGAGCGTGCGGCGCGCCTCCTCTTTCGTTTCAGAAGTAATGCGCGGAATGATGACGTAGGCAGACACTAAGGACGCAATGAGCGCGAACATAAGGTCCGGAATGCGAAACGCCGCGAAATAGAGATCGAGCGTTGCAGATGCGCCAAACGCGTGCGCGAAGATGCGGTCGCGAAGGAGCGCGAGCACTTGGGAGACCAGTGTGAGTCCTGCCAACAAGTACGCCGCCTGATGTAGGCCGCGTACTGATGTGCTTAGTGTCCGTAAGATGCCCTGGACCATTTTCTCTTTCTCCAGGGAAGCGAAAGCGCTACTGTGCTTCCGGTTCAGCTGCAGGCTCTTCTACCGGAGGTGCTGGAATGCCGAGCGTGCGGAGCCGTGAAGCGGGGAATGGATTCCTGCCCGCTTCAACCGCAGCCAAGTCATCTGCAACTGCCGCAGCATTCTCTTCAGAGAGTGCGGCAACCTGGCGAAGCTGTTCTGCTGCCTGTTCGTAGTTGCCTTGTACTGCGTACATAGCACCGAGGAAGAAGCGGGCGTTTGCGTACTGCGGATTAAGTTCAACCGCGCGAGCAAATGCTTCTATTGCTCCTGCCGTGTCCCCTGTACCTGAACGAAGGAGGCCTACTTGGAAGATGACTGACGGCTCGTTTGGTGCAAAGTATGCCGCTGCTTCTGCTGCTTGAAGCGCTTCTGCTGCCTTGCCAAGCTGAATTTCAAGCTGGGAAAGAAGAAGAATTGCAGGGATGTAGTCGCGCTTTGCAGCAATCGATTCAAGAAGGTACGTCTCTGCAGCTTCGCCGTTTCCTTGCGCTATTTCAAGCTGCGCGAGGATATACGGAATCGATGGGTTTGTTGGGGTAAGTGCTCCTGCACGCATGAATGCATCCTTTGCGCTTTCGTAGGCACCCTCGATACCAAGGGGCAACACTGCCTGATATACGCCGCCAAGCGTTGTCCAGTTCTGGTAGTTATTTGGGCCGATGCGCGTCGCTTCAAGGCCCGCAGCAACACTTCCTGAAAGCGCTCCTTGGAACTGCTGCTGTGCAGACGAAGGAGGGATAGAGTCATCAGACGCGATGCGGCGCATGCGCTCCATGCCAATTGCTACCGCAAGCTGATACCCGCGTTCTGTAGGTGCAAACGAGAGTGAGCGTGTGAGTGCTGTTTCCGCTTTATCGACATCTCCTGAAGAGAGCGCAACTGCTGCTTCGCCGTATGCGAGCGTTCCCATGTAGCGAGCGAGCACACCGTAGCTTGCAGCAACCGAACCGATAAGAAGCAAGGTAAGACCAAAGACAATTGCAAATCCAATGCGCGGGCTCTTGGAGAAGACGATGCCGCGTTCGGCTTTCCCTGGTGCATGACGCATCGAAGAAACGAAGACGCCGATGAAGAGGAATCCGAGCGAAAGCACCACGATGCCAGGAGTTGCGAAGAACGCGAGAACAAGCACGTAGAGTGCGCCGATGTAGGACGCTATCGATACGAAGCGTAGGTAGCGCTCTTCAGGAAGGCGCAGAAGAAGTGTACGCGCACCGGCATAGATGAAGAGGCCTATAAGGACGAGCCACGCAATGACTCCTACGATGCCTGTGGTTACAAACGACGTTGGAATAGTGCCAATGCCCGAAGCAAAGTCGACGTTCCAGAAGACGGTGTCATTGAGGGAACGATCGCGGAACTCGAGCCACTTGGCGCCGAAGCTGCCAGGTCCAGAACCGAACAAAGGCGAAGACGCGAGTGTGTGTGTTCCAACCGAGAACGTCGACTGCCACGAAGGGCGCACATCAAGGGAGTTCACGCCAAGGGATGAGGCAATCGAGTTTCCTATCGTCGAACCGCCAAGAAGGAAGAAGAGGGAGACCAAGAGAACAACGAGGGGACCGCCGAGCGTCTGGCGCCCCGTATCAGATGCAAGATCAGCAGCGGGAGCAACATCGTCAAAGTCAGCATCGCCTACATGTCCGCGACGATGCAAGACCGCTTCAATAAAGAGAGCGAGGGCACTAAGGCCGACCAAGACCCACACCATCGTTGAATTCACGAGCGCAAGACCAAGGAAAGCAAGCACCATGAACACCCAGAGCGCAATGACGCGACTCCTAGAGAGTGTAAGGAAACGCAGCGCCATAAGCGAAAGCACGATGCCAAGACCTGCCATCATGCCAAAGTCCGTGAATCCACCAGCAAGATTCAAGACTGGAGAGATGCCTGCGCCCATATTTGATGCGATGAGTATCACTATCTGCGCGACAACAGTAACGCCAAGCGCAAGCGCAACCGAAAGGAAGAAGAAGCGATAGTCAGATGCTTTGCGGAGCACGAGCGCCGCCATCGTTGCAAGCAATGCCATTAAGACAACAAATCCGAGCGTATCTACTTCAAACTCTGTGCCAAAGAATGCGCGCGAGAGCTCCATGCCCGAAAAGAGCGCAGAGAGGCCGTAGGCGATAGGTACAAGCCAGACAGCACCAAGAAGCGGAAGCGGCGGAATAGCGACGCTGCCGCGTACAAGCCTGCCCACCACAAAAGCGATGAAAGTGAGAAGCGCGCCTACGGCGAATATCGCAGACTTCGTTCCGTAGAAAGAAACGCTGCTAAGAGGGATAAGTGCTACTGCTCCGAGAAATGCCGTTGCCCCGAGAAGCCATACGGCTGCAGTGTCAAACGAAAAGCGTCGAAGCGTTTTAGTATCATTCATGCTGGTCATACCTAATGCCCTAGTAATATAGGCAGTATACCAAGAGTGGTTGGAGCTCGTTTGAAAGGGCAGTGGATAGGCATGAAAACACCCGCCGTATAGGCGGGTGTTTTCATATAGGTTGGACTGGCACGATAAGCCGAGTTCTGTCGTGGACGACCATCTATCTAGGCGTTCGATTACTCGAACGCTCAAGCGGCGCTCCGGCATACTTCTTTCGAAATTACCGGTACGGCCTTGCACAGAAGTAAGGATTTTGCCGTTTCATTCCGGCATCGCTGCCGGCACGCTCTGCGTGAGAGCCTCTATTCTTTCGAAGTTGAGCGTTTCTGTTCGCACCTCGCGCCTTGCGGCGGACGGGTATTACCCGCTACCCATGCTCCGCACGTACGTGCGGCTGTGCTCGGACTTTCCTCAAAGCTTCTCTGTAGACAGGGAAGTTCGCGGTCGTCTGTGCCAGTCCGAGAATTATTATATCACATTTCTAGGGAACAGGAAGCTTGAGTCGCGTACCCACTTCCCAGCCATTTCGCGCCGCTTCCCCTGCGCGTGTTTCAAGAACGTAGCGTATGGGAACAGGTGAGGTAAAGCTTTGCGGAAATGTATCAGGAGAGACGCTCTGTTCAATTCCTTTAATGGTGCCGTCATCAGCAAGCCAGATGATATCGATTGGTACGAGCATGTCTTTCATCCAGAATCCGTAGCGTGCTGGGTCCGGAAACACAAAAAACATGCCGTAGTCATGCGGGATATCGCTGCGAAAAGAGAGTCCGCGCGCACGATCTTCGTGTGAAGTAACAATTTCAAATTGAAAATTGGCAGGGAAGTCAGTGGGGGAATTACGAGATACGGGAGACGGTGTGTAGAGGAAATACGCACCGATAAAGAGAAGAAGTACGAAGACAACAAGCGCAGCGATGGTGCGTGAGGGGGTCGTCATGGGTTATAGAGTACACCCTAGGGGCAGAAAAGAAGCGACTCCCCTACCCTTCAATCTCGGCTTGACGAGTTATCCACAGGTACGTTTTATGAAGACGGGCGGAGGCGGAGAGATTCGAACTCTCGAGAGCCTTTCGACCCTGCCACCTTTCCAAGGTGGTGCACTAGACCACTATGCGACGCCTCCGTGCGTTGCTTGTTTATAGCACTTACTCTGCTTTGGTACCAAGCAATCGCTCAATACGCTTCTCTACCGGCGGATGCGTTGCAAAGAGTCCGTTAATTGCCTTCCCCGCTTTTGCACCAAAAGGATCTCCGATAAAGAGGTGTGCGGTTGCGTGATTGGCACGCTGCATAGGTGCGCTATGCGCACTAATCTTTCTAAGTGCAGAAGCGAGTCCTTCAGGGTAACGCGTAAGAAGAGCGCCTGAAGCGTCAGCGAGATATTCACGCCTTCGTGAGATAGCGAGCTGGATGAGCTGGGCTGCGATTGGTGCGAGAATAATGCCAACAATGGCAAGTATCGCGAAAAGCGCTCCTGCTTTCCCGCTGTCCCTGTCCCCTCCTCCGAACATCGAAGCTCGAAGGAAGATGTCGGCAATAATCGCGAGAAAGCCTGCAAGCACGACTGCAACCGTCATAACAAGCATGTCGCGGTTCTTTATGTGTGAGAGCTCATGTGCAATCACGCCTTCAAGTTCGGTGCGGTCAAGAACAGCAAGAAGACCGGTGGTCGCAGCAACAACCGCATGCTTTTCATCGCGTCCTGTTGCAAAAGCGTTTGGCGCAGGATCATTGATAACATAGAGCTTGGGCATGGGAAGCCCCGCGGTGATAGCAAGGTTTTCCGTAACGGTATAGAGATCGAAGAACTCTTCGCGGGAAGCTGGTTTTGCTCCTGTCATTGAGAGCACGAGCTTATCGGAGAACCAATAGCTTCCGACATTCATAACAAGCGCGAATGCAACCGCGATATAGAGAATGGACGGGTCTCCGTAATAGAAGGAGACGCCCCATCCGACAAGAATGACCAGCAGAAAGAACCCGAGCATGAGGCCCCAGGTTCTAAGCAGATTATTACTTCGCTCTTGGTAGAGATTCGCCATTAGCGATTAGAACGCAACCTTTACCGGCTGGCGCGCAGCCTCCTCCCCTTCTGCAAGCTCAAAGAGATCCATCTTCTTGAAGTTGAATATCCCGCCCACAATGTTGCCTGGGAACTGTTCGAGACCGGTGTTCAAGGTCATCACGTTCTGGTTGTAGAAGCGGCGAGACGCCATGATCTTATTTTCCGTGTCAGAGAGTTCGCGCTGGAGCTCAAGGAAGTTTGTGTTTGCCTTGAGGTCAGGATATGCCTCGGCAATTGCGAAGATAGACTTCAAGGCTCCTGTGAGCATGTTCTCCGCCTGGGCATGATCTGCCACCGAGCCTGCGCCCATAGCTGCAGCGCGTGCATTTGAAACGTTTTCAAACGCCTGCTTTTCATGAGCAGCATATCCCTTTACGGTTTCAATAAGGTTTGGAATGAGATCGTAGCGGCGCTTCATCTGCACTTCGATGTCGCTCCATGATTCTTTTGCGCGGTTCACGAGCGCAACGAATCCGTTGTATGCAATGACGAGCCAGAGTCCGATGAGGACCAAAATACCGAGAATGATGTAGAGAATGGTCATAAATATATTGGATTGCTTATGCCTTTATTTTACCATACCCACTTGTTTTGTATGCGGTATACGCTATTGACACACTATGTAAAATACGTATAATGGTGTAGGAACCTGAACGTTGCGTTCAGGGACTATGGAGGAAAACCATGGGCGAAGTTTCCGAACATTTCGACCGCGAAGACGCCAAAAAAGAAGCACCGAAGGCATGGGCCATCCGCGGTCCTGCGTGGCTTCTCGCCGCGTTAGCCCTCGGCGGCTTCGTGCTGAAGATTACGATCAACTTGCCGTTGTTGCGGGGCGTGCCGGAAGGGGTGTTCGTTCTCTCTTTTTGGGCATTTGCCGCGATCGCAATCACCGCACATTTTCTCGTCCGTTCGAAAGTCGACGGCGACACCAACGGCCCAGAAGCCTGAACCAAAGACGGCCCCGCGAAAGCGAGGGCCGTCATTACGTTATATCTCTCGTTTAGAAATCCATTCCTTCCATTCCCCCGCCTTGGGCTTCTTTCTTTTCAGGAATGTCTGCAACTGCTGCTTCGGTGGTAAGGAGTATCGCTGCGGTTGAAACGGCGTTCTCAACCGCTTTGCGCGCTACTTTCACCGGATCGATAATACCCTCCTCGAGCATATCCTCGACTATCGCATCCTTTGCGGCGTCATATCCTGCAGTCGCCTTGCCTGCCTGTACCTTCGAGACGATGACGGATGCATCATCCTTGCCGCAGTTAAGGGCAATTTGACGAAGTGGTTGTTCAAGAGCGCGCACGACGATGTCGTAGCCGACCTTCTCGTCTGCATCCATCTTCTCGGGTGTTGCAGCCAGCTTCTTCGAGGTTTTTGCAAGCGCCGTACCGCCTCCTGCAACAACACCTTCTTCCATAGCAGCCTTCGTTGCCTTTACTGCGTCATCAATCTTATCCTTGAGATACTTCATCTCGGTTTCAGTTGCAGCACCTACCTTAATGACAGCAACGCCGCCCGTAAGTTTTGCAATGCGCTCTTCAAACTTTTCTTTGTCGAACTTGGAAGAAGCGTTCTCGGCAAGCGCATGAAGCTGCTTCACGCGCGCTTCAATATCTGCTTTCTTGCCCTTGCCGCCCACAAAGACGGTTGTGTCCTTGGTTGCAACAACGCGAGACGCTTTGCCAAGCATTGAGAGCGTTGCATTCTCAAAGGTAAGGCCAGTGTCGGCTGAAATGACTTGGCCGCCGGTAACAGACGCAATGTCTGCAAGCATCTCCTTCTTGCGGTCTCCGTATCCTGGAGCTTTCACGGCAAGCACATTGAAGGTGCCGCGCAGACGATTCACGACAAAGGTAGTAAGTGCTTCGCCGTCGACGTCTTCAGCGACGATAACGAGCTCTTTCTTTCCTGCCTGCGCTACCTTTTCAAGAAGCGGGAGTATTTCCTGTACGGTAGAAATCTTCTTGTCGGTCAAAAGAATAGAAGCATCTTTCATTTCTGCTTCCATGCGCTCGGAGTTTGAGACCATGTATGCAGAGACATACCCTTTATCAATCTGGAGCCCTTCAACGACTTCGCTTGAAAGCTCCATACCTTGCGACTCTTCGACCGTAACCACACCGGACGCACCCACCTTCTCTACTGTTTCAGCAATTATTTTGCCAAGCTCTTCGCTTTCAGCAGAGATGGTAGCAATTTGCTTCACATCCGCTTTTCCTGAAACAGGCTTTGCCATCTTCTTAAGCTCGGCTACAGCAGCATCGCGCGCACGCTCCATGCCGCTTCGTATCATCATGGCGTTGCCGCCCTTGACCACGCGCTCAAGACCTTCATCAATCATGGCTTCAAGAAGTACGACGGTAGTCGTGGTGCCGTCCCCCGCGGTGTCGTTCGTCTTTGTTGCAACTTCCTTCACCATCTCGGCGCCCATATTCTCGAACTTGTCCTTAAAGGAGATTTCTTTAGCGATGGAGACGCCATCATTTGTGATGCGCGGTCCGCCGTATCCTTTATCAAGCACAACGTTGCGGCCTTTAGGGCCAAGCGTTACTTTGACCGCTTTTGCTGCTTTAGTTAGTCCTGCATGTATTGCTTTGCGTGCGTCTTCTCCAAAGAGGATGTGTTTTGCCATGTGTATTACTTAACAACTGCTAATACCTGCGACTCCGAGAGGATGTAGTATGTCTCGCCGTCTACTTTCACTTCGTCGTATCCATATTTACTGAAGAGCACTGTTTGTCCGACTTTCACTTGCATGGGAATGAGCGTGTCTTCGTCGTAGCGGCCAGGACCAACCGCAATCACCTTTCCTTTCGCGGGCTTCTCCTTATCTCCCGTATCCGGAATGATGATGCCTGAAGCTGATACCTTCTCTTCGTTTTTTTCCGAAGGCTTTACGACAACACGGTCGTGAAGGGGTTGTATCGAGATGTCTGATTTTGCCATGAGGTATGGAAGCTAGTGTATAAGGTGAGAACCATATAATGCAAAAACGGGCGCTCCTTTTCAAGAGCTTGCCTTTGTCGAAGGAAAATCCTACTTCACTACATAATGGATACTAGGCAGTATTTAATGTATTCGAATCTCCGAGTATATATTGACAATAGATGAGATATATGGTATCTTTCGAATCGAAAGGAGGTCCGCAATGGATCATTCTGAAACGTGGAAAGAAGTCGGCAAGTTCGTCTGGGGCTCCGTAGCCATCCTTGGCGTTGTAGGGGTGCTCGTTGGCCTGACGGCGTATGCTGGCGAAAAACTCGTCAGCGAACCAGCCGTCTGGGTCATTCTTGGCATTGCCACAACTGCCGTGGGTTGGCTTGGCGCGCTCCGGTGCAGCCGCTGACTTCATCCACTATGAACGGGCGTCCGTAGTTTGGACGCCCGTTTGCTTTTACCCACCTAAGCGTGGTATCCTCCCTCCTACAGATGGAGACTCTCAAGGCAGTACTGCCGTATGCGCAGATTATCCTTTCCCTCCTCCTCATCCTCGGCATCGTGCTTCAAAGCCGCGGCGCATCTCTCGGAGGAGCTTTCGGAGGCGATAACTTCGCATCGACGTTTTACAAGCGCAGAGGCGCGGAGAAATTCCTTTTCCAAGCGACTATCGTCGTCGCTATTGCGTTCGTTGTATCTGCTGCACTTGGTTTCTTGATCTGATAACCACTATGAGGCGTCTTAGCCTCCGTCCTCTCTACGAGCATATACGTTCACTTCATTCTGGCGACAAAGCAGTCGTCGCCGTTCTTGCATGCGTACTTTGCGCACTACTGCTTGCCGGACTCTACAGTTTCGAACGTCAATTTCTTGTCGAGATACCTTCACGCGGAGGTTCGCTTCTTGAGGGAGTAGCGGGAGCTCCTCGGTTTGTGAATCCTGTGCTTGCGCTCTCGGACGCAGATCGCGACCTTACGGCACTCACCTACGCTGGCCTTATGGGCTATGACAAGGAGGGAGCTTTGGTTCCGGTGCTTGCAGAGAGCTATGCGGTAAGCGAAGACGGGCTCGTCTATACCTTCGCGCTTCGCGAGCATGCACGCTATAGCGATGGTACGCCGGTAACCGCTGAAGATGTGGTGTTTACGGTCGAAAAGACGCAGGATCCTGACATTAAAAGTCCGCGCCTTTCAGACTTTGCAAACATTCGCGTCGAAGCGATTGATGCACGCACCGTGCGCTTTACCCTGCCTGCCCCCTATGCTCCCTTTCTCGTTGACGCAACGCTTGGCATTTTACCTGCGCACGTGTGGCGCGATGTGAAGAACACCGAGTTTCCGTTTGCGCCAGAGATGATAGAGCCGGTAGGCGCAGGCCCGTTCAAGGTATCGCGCGTGGTGCGTGATAAAAGCGGAGCTGTTGAGCGCTATGAGCTAAAGGCCTTTGACGGCTACGCACTCTCGCGTCCGTATCTTGATGGCATTACCTTCGTCTACTTCAAAGACGAGGAGACGCTCCAGAGGGCGCTTATGCGCGGAAGCGTAGAGAGCGCGCATGGCGTTCCAAGCGAGAGCTTTGTGCGTGCCCCCTATTCACGCATCTTCGGCGCCTTCTTCAATCAAGGAAAGAACGGGGCGCTTGCACGCCCTTCGGTGCGTAAGGCGCTTTCAGTTGCTATTGATAGAGAGACACTCGTGCGCGATGCGCTTGCAGGCTTTGCCTTCCCTGCGTATGGGCCCGTACCGCCAGGCATTACCCATTCGCACTATGAAGAGCCAGCTGACCGGATAGCAGAAGCCAAAAGCATTCTTGAGCGCGACGGGTGGGAGTACAACGAGGAAGCAGGCGTATGGGAGCGCGAGGGCGCATCGCTTTCCTTCTCGCTCACTACCTCGAACGTTCCTGAATTGAAGGCAGTTGCAGAGCGCTTGCGGCTCGACTGGCAGACGCTTGGCGTGCCCGTTGCGCTCGATGTGTATGATCCAAACGCTCTTGTGCGAGACGCCATACGTCCGCGAAACTATGAGGCACTTCTCTTTGGCATGGTGGTTGGACGCGATAAGGACTTCTATGCGTTCTGGGACTCATCGCAGCGAAATGATCCAGGGTTAAACGTCTCCTTGTATACTAACCTCGCCGTTGATGAGCTCTTGGATGAACTTCGCCTTGAAACGGATGAAGCGCAACTTGAAGCCTCCTTGCACGAACTCAACGACCTCATCGCAAGCGATTACCCTGCAGTCTTCACGCATGCACCTGAATTCGTTTATTCCATTCCCGAAGACCTAAAAGGCATCGCCCTTGAAAGCATTACTGCCCCTTCAGATCGCTTTCTAAGCGCCGCCTTCTGGTACCGCCACACCGAGCATGTCTGGCCCGTGTTTGCACGATAGAAGATAGTTAAGAGAACGGTATCCACACGAAGCTTTCTCTATCTGTCTTGTATAGTCTTACTAACTACTTACTCACTCTTATTTCAAACTATTATGTCCCCAGCACCAGCTCCCGCACCCGCGCCAGGCGAACGTCCTAGCACTACCCCAAGAAGCGACCGTCCTTTCCCTCCTCGCGGCCAAGGGAATCGAGGAGATCGCCGTAGAGGCGGCAGAAACTCGCGCGATATGCGCCGCCCGATGCGCCGTGGAGGCGCTCCTCAAGGAAACGGTGCACCTGCACCAAAACGCACTGCCGAATATATTCCTGCTCCTGTCGACGAGAAAACAGTCCGTGTCATCCCGCTTGGAGGCGTGGAGGAAGTCGGACGCAACATGTTTCTCGTTGAGACCGGCAATGACATTTTTGTCTGCGATGCAGGCTTTCAGTTCGTATCCGAAGACTCAAACCCTGGCGTCGACTACATCCTTCCCAATACCAAATATCTTGAAGTGAACCAGCATCGCGTACGCGCGGTCATCATTACGCACGGACACTTGGACCACATCGGCGGCATCCCCTTTCTTATGGGCCGCTTCGGCAATCCCCCTATCTACACCCAGAATCTCACCGCCGTGATGATCCAAAAGCGCCAAGAAGAGTATCCGGATATGCCAAAGCTCGATGTGCGCGTGGTAGAGCCAGGATCAACGCATACCATCGGCGATACCAAAGTGAAGTTCTTCCCCGTCACCCACTCTATTCCAGACTCTATGGGCGTTTCTATCATGACGCCGTGGGGCAATATCGTTGCAACCGGAGACTTGAAACTCGATCATGATGGTACCGTCCCAGCTGAACACGAGCAGAAGAAGTGGGGTGAAATAGGAAAAGACAATAACCTCCTCTTTATTGCCGACTCAACAAACGCAGAGCGCGACGGCTTCTCGGTTCCTGAAAAGAAAGTGCATCAGACTTTGGAAGACATTATTAAAACTGTATCGGGCCGCCTCATCATCGGCACCTTTGCTTCCCAGTTCGAGCGCATGGTGCGCATCATCGAAGCATCTGAAAAGCTCGGCAAGAAAGTCGTGCTTGAGGGTCGTTCGATAAAGACAAATCTTGAAATCGCACAGAAGACGGGTCTTTTGAACATCCAGAAAGACACCATCATTCCTGCACAGGAGGTTGGCGACTACCCGCCGGATAAAGTGGTTATTCTCGCTACCGGCGCACAGGGAGAGGAGTTTGCAGCCCTTATGCGTATCGCAACCAAGCAGCATAAGAGCATCACGATGAGCCCGCGCGATACCGTTGTCCTCTCTTCTTCAGTGATTCCTGGAAACGAAATAAGCGTGCAGCGTCTCAAAGACAATCTCTACCGCAACGGCGTTACCTTAATTCACTATCGCTCATCGGATGTGCACTCGACCGGCCACGGCAACGCAGGAGAATTGGTGTGGATTAATCAGCAGGTAGGCGCGAAGTTCTTCATGCCTGCCTACGGCTACTATTCCATGACCTCCTGCCACGCCAAAGCAGTTGAGCAAGCAGGGCGTCCGCGCGATCAGATAGTTATCGCGGACAACGGCACGGTCATCGATTTCATTGAAGGAAAGACGATGCAGGTGCATAAAGACAAGGTGCCGTCTTCCCCGCTTATGGTGGATGGCTTTGCTATCGGCGATATGCAAGAAGTCGTGATACGCGACCGCCAAGCGCTCGCAAAGGACGGTATGTTCGTCATCATCGCAACCGTGCATTTGAAGACTGGAAAGTTGCGCAAGTCCCCTGACATCATCTCTCGTGGCTTTATTTACCTTCGCGAGAGCCAAGATCTTCTAAACCAAGCGCGCGTTCTTATCAAAAAGACGGTTGAAGATTCGACGCAAGGCATGAACCCGGTCGACCTCGACTATGTGAAGAATCAGCTTACCGACACCATGGCGGGATACCTCTTCAGCAGGACAAATAAAGCGCCGATGGTGATACCGGTGCTAATTGGAGTCTAGAGCGAAGAGACCGTCCGAAAGGACGGTCTCTTGCTATATCAGAATAAGTGTGATATAGTCATTGTGTTAGCAAGGGAGGCCGTGAATGGCTACAAGCAACGCAGAGCAAGTCTTCGAGGCAATCAAGGCTATGTCGTTGGCGGAGTTTACATCTCTGCTCGACCTCCAAGAAGACCTCGAGGACTCTGCAGATGCGGGCGAACCGGTGCATGTCATCGACTCGTTCGACGGGACCCAGTTCAGCATTGCTGATATCAAGGTTGAGCTGGTTCCTCATCCCTAAAGGCGCGCGGCGGGTCTCGCTTTGACCCGCCGCGTTTTCTTATGCAGGCAGTTGAAACATTCCTTTCTTCTTTTCAATGAGCTTCTCGTTAAGAAGCTTCTCTATTTGGATGCGCATCTGCCCTTTCCTGTCGTCTCCCAGTATTCCAAGGAGATATGCTTCTGTTTGCGAATTCTTCGCAAGTGCTTTGAGTATCGCTCCGCGCGCTTCCCGAGAAGAGCCTCTAAAGGTGCTTTGTTTTGTATACCCTTTTGCTTTGCTGTTTATTCGTATACCGCTTCGCTTTAAGTGGGCGCCATAGTCCATAAGAGCGCTATACCACTCTCGTGCCTTTCCTTTTGGAAGAACTTTTAGAAGGAGTTCGAGCACATCTTTGTCATCTACCTTCTTCCTGTTCTTGAAAAAATGGTGCATCACCACAGTTCGTACGTTTGTTTCAACAAATGCAACATCTTCATTGTAGGCAAACGCAAGGACCGCGCGCGCCGTATACGGCCCCACCCCCGGCAGCGCTTCAAGTTCCTCAAGAGTCTTAGGGAAGCGTTTCTTTCTCACAATCTCTTTTGCAGCTTCGTGAAGCGCCTTCCCTCGTCGGTTATAGCCAAGCCCTTGCCATGCGCGAAGCACTTCAGAAAGAGGAGCACGCGCAAGAGTATGTACAGTTGGAAACTGCTTCATCCATGCATGAAAGTACGAAAGCACGCGATCGACTTGCGTTTGCTGGAGCATAACTTCAGACACGAGAATACGATACGGATCTCGTGTCTTTCGCCACGGTAAATGGTGGCGTCCTTCTTTGGCGTAGTGGCTGAAAACTATCCTTCGAAAGCGAGCAAGCGCTGCCGCTTCACTCTTAGATTTCATAAATCACATCCTTGCGTTCAACGACGACTTTCCATTTGTGTTGAAGAGCATGGCGATACAAGAGGCGGTTTGGGTTAAAGGCAATGGGCGTCTCGGTCACCTGAAGCATTGAGATATCACTCTCGGTGTCTCCCACACCAATTGATCCGTGGAGTGTAAGGTTTTCCTTTTCAAGCACGCGTTTTAGCACTGCGCTTTTGTTCATGATGAGATGCTCTTCCGCTATGGTTCCCGTGAAGCGGTCTGATGCACCGCTTTCGTAGAACGTCCCATACGACTTATGAAACCCGAGCTCGTAGGCAAAACCATCTACGATGAACTTAGGCGAATGAGAAATGGCGAGAAGGTAGTAGCCTTTCTCTTTGTACTCATGCGCAAGATCGCGGGTATACCGATATACCCGATCTTTCTGTGCTTCGATGATTTCTCCTGCGATGTTTGCAACTTCCTCATACGAAACGCCTTTAGCGTGCGTACCAAACGCACGCACAACGCCATGAATAAAAGGACCGTACTCCCCTTTTCTGTTTTCCCAGTCGCGGCGCTCTCCTTCATAGGAGTCGCGAGCACTTACGGGGAATATGCCTCGGCGCACCAGCTCATCAACGAGCTCTATTAAAAGCGATGAGCGAAAGAGCGTTCCATCGATATCAAATACAGCAACGGGGCGGGGGTCCATACATAAATCGTATCAAATAATGAGCGCCCACCGAAGTGGGCGCTCGCTGCTGGGAAAGTTACTCGGGACGATTGTACAGTGGTCCTGAAGTGTCTTCATGCCGGAATTCCTACAACTTCTCGCGAAGAAGTCTTCGGCTTGAACGCCTTTCGGCTTCCGCGACGATGTCCTGGTGGGCAATCCTCTAGAAAGACAGCTGACCCTCATACCCCTTACGAGGCATGGGACTCCGTTTTGGCATTTCCGGTTTCGGAACGATCTTCTGGCACTCGCCCGGGGCGCACCCCAGCAGCAAAGCTAACTATACGCCCGCACCGCATCATGCGTCAACCAACGCTAGCCTTAGGCCAGATGGTAAGCGCCTTTGGGTAGAGTTTTGTAAGCGGATGGTCTTTGCAGTCGTGCGGGCGCGCCTTGCAGATATAGCGACCGTAGAGCACAAGGCCGTTGTTTACGTACTTCCAGTCTTTTTTAGGAATAAGGGCTTCAAGATCCTTTGATATCTTTTTTAAGTCTGTGTGCGTAGTCAGTTCAAAACGTAGCGCAAAGCGCTTTACATGCGTGTCGGTAGGGATGCCTTCCCAGAGGTCATAGAGTTCTCCAAGAATTACATGTGCGGTCTTATACCCAATACCAGGAAGAGCGGCGAGTTCTGTTTCTGTGCTTGGTATCTTCCCCTTATGTTTTTCGACGACGAGGCGAGCCATCTCCCGCATCGCTTTCGCTTTCACGCGAAAGAACGGGATGGAAGAGATATCTTTCGTGAGTTCGGCAAGGGGTACGCGAGCAAAGTCTTTTGGTGTCTTATATTTCTTCCAGAGCACCTTCGTCACATTGTTCACATGCTTATCCGTGCATTGCGCTGAAAGCATTACGCTCGCTACGAGCTGGATAGGGGTGGTATAGAAAAGCTCGGTCTTGGGTACGGGATACGCTTTTTTAAGATACGCCACCATCTTCTTTGCCCGCTCTTTTTTTGCTTCCATGTGAGAGCACAGTAGCATGAACCCCGCCCTAACGGCGGGGTTCTCTTAGTATTCGACGTTGACGTTTTGGCGCCTCATGCAGAAGCGATGAGGCCATGCCTGCCATATGCGCGGAAACTAAAATGAAGAGAAGTTGATATGCTTTTGCGCGCGATGTTCTGTCGAGTTTTGCTTTCTCAACACGCATAGCCCACGCATCAAGCGCCTTATTAATGCGGCGCACGAAGCGAAGTGCTTCTTTTGAGGCGCCCAGTCCCTGACTTGCATACACGCCGTCACGCAGCCCACGTGCAATCAAAAGGACAACGTCTGCAGCAAAGCGGCAGTCGTCCTTCTGCCTGTGTCGGAAATACGCATCGCGCACGCAATATGGCAATTCGAAGAACTTTGTCGTTTCAGAAAAGCGAATGTCGGCCATTGCGTCTTCTCCCTCGTTCTGCTGCTAGGTATAGCGCAGAGTACTTTGAGGTGCAACTACCGTTCTCCCCTACCAAAAGCAGAGCGGTAGAAAACAAACGAGAGAGCGCCAAGCGCAGCAAGAGAAAGAACAAACGACACAAGAGAGCCGACAAACGGGACAAGCGTAAGAAGATACAGCGCTACAGCACCAAGGAGCGCTGCTTTCCATGAGACAGACCAGCGCTTTGCAAGAAGACGCATAAGCAAGGCGCCTGCAAATATAGCGGCAAGCAGGTAGCTAAGGACTAGCGCGAGCAAATATGCTGCCCCGACAAGCGCCGCAATACCAATACCAACAAAGGTTGCAACAAGAAGAATGAGGAGAACTGGCGTCACGATAAGCACGGCAAAGCCAAGGAGTACGAGAAGCGCAAAACGCTTCCATGAACGCATGAGTGCTTCTTTGGTAAGTAGGTGCGAAAAGGAAGGAAAGAGTCCTGCGAGTAGGCCTGCAGCAATGGCGCCTGCAAGAAGACGCACAAGGAGAAAGACACCAAGACCTGCAAGCGCAAATGTTTCTGCCTCTTTAGCTGTTGGAAGAAAGGCTGATGAGCCGGTATAGCGAACGCCTCCGTCAATGACCGCCGAAGAAGGAATGCCTGCTTCTTGTGGAGCATTGTACTCAAGTGCTCCTTTGATCACGGTATTGTCGCCAAGCGTAACGTGATCTGATGCAACAATGTGTACATCAGAAAGAAACTCCCCCGAGAGGTATACGTTTGCGCCATACACGGTTACCGGTCCAGTTGCTCCTCCACGAAGCTCGACCGTTCCTCCTGCAACTCGGATTTCCTTCCCCGTACCAGTCATAGTGACTGCAGCACCCAAAATAGCCACATCGCCGCCCACATCCCCTTCTATAAGAACGCGCCCTCCCGCAACGCGCACATCACCTCCTGTTCCTTCAGTTACTTCAACAGTCCCGCCAATTAAAAGCGCGTCGCCTGCAACAAAAGAATGGACCAGAAGCGAACCGGCAGCGGCAAGCAAATCTGCTGGGAGCGGGGCCGTAACGCGCACCTCTGCCCCCGCAAGGTATGCGTTATCAGTCGGAGACACCGAAAGCTCCACGGTCTCATCTGCTGCAGTAGTTGCTCCAAATACGCCTAAGGGAGCGAGAAAGACGAGGGCGAGAAGGATAGTCCTTCCGTAAGTCATGCCCTTAGGGTACCACAGCTGGTTGATGCTTTGTATCGAGATACCAGGCAGCGCCAAGCGAGAGAAAAGCAATAACAGCTGACGCAATGCAGTAGATACACAACGCCTTGATGAGGACGAATTGTATAAAGAGGAACACAACGGAAAAGAGAGCGCCAAGCAAAGCAACAGTAAGGAGTGCGCGGTGACGTAGAAGCGTGTGTTTATGCCACGCTACAAGTACGGCAAGAAGAAGAAGTACGTAGAAAAGAACGCCTATATACGCAAGCGGTATCACACCAAAAAGCTGCGAGTAGGGACTTTGAGCAACGATATTGCATCCATCAAGCCCTGCCCCTATATCACAAAACAATGCGCTATTAGTCATGGCTTTCTCGGCAAGATACAAGGAGTCGAGGAGTCCGAGAGCAGAGAGTACGGTAAGGAGCCCGAGGAGAGTTTTTCGTGCCATGATAGAGGGCATAGTATCATACGAAGATGGAAAAGACGGAAGAAGAATGGAAAAAGGAACTTTCGCCTGAAGCATACGAGGTGCTACGCGAGCATGGCACTGAAGCTCCCTTCTCGGGAGAATATCTAGACAACAAAGAAGACGGTATGTATCGATGCCGTGCATGCGGGGCTGCTCTTTTCAGTTCGGAAGCTAAGTTCGACTCTGGCACAGGCTGGCCGTCATTTACCGACCCTGCAGTAGCAGAGAATGTTGGCACACGCGAGGATGATAGGTATGGCATGCGTCGTACTGAAGTGTTCTGCAAAAACTGTGGCGGACATTTGGGACATGTATTTAACGATGGTCCACAAGAAGCAGGCGGCAAGCGATACTGCATCAATTCAGTGTGTCTTGCGTTTGAAAAATCATAGTGTATGCGTGAAGGTCATATATCTGAAGGCATAAAGTTTGAAAGTGAGCGTCAAGCACACTCTCGTCTATGGCACGGAGCACGAGTAGCACTTGCGGCGCTTGTACTGCTTGCTCCTGCTCGTTCGCTTGCACAAGAGATTGAGGGACACGAGCGACCGCGGCTTGAAAGAGTGTATGAAGATAGGGACACTTTTCTCGAACGACTCTCAACTCACGCACAGCAAGAAGAAAACGAAACAGCATGGGATCATGCAACGCGTGGAAACGAAGCTTTCTCTTTACATGTAGAAGAATATTCAACACCAACTAGCGTATTTTCTGCTTTTGAGGAATCCGACGCACTACTGCTTGAAGGATATGCTGTGGAGCATTGCCACACCCATCCACCCTCTACAGAACAGCATGCTAGAGAAGCCGGACCAACCCCATCAAGCATCCCTTCTCCGCAGGATGTAGAATCCTATCTCTATGGAATGAATTCTGTTTTATTCCAACAGGCAGATGTCCGCGGCTCAACAGAAGAAGATTTGTTTGATGTAGCCGGACGATTCACGCATTGTGTCGTTACCCCCGATAGAGGGTACTGGACGATGCGTGCAGAAGACATTACACGCATGGCGATAGCTGCTGATGACATCTCTGCTGAACGAGAAGCGTATATACGAACCTTCACTGATTTCCTTGACCGCACCTTGCGCTCACAGAGGATGCGGGTATTCTTTTCCGAAGCAATTCTTGAGAAAGAGCACGGATACTACACGTGGACGTCGATAGCTTCAGTAGTAGGTACTGTTGCACAACGCACCACAGCGAATACTCTCCCTCCTGAATTAAAATCGTTTGCTGACGAACTCTTTTCTCTTGCGCGACCAGCGCTTCGCGAAGAGGCGTCCCAGATTTCAGTACTACGAAATCTCGCACAAGACACCTTCAGGGAAGGTGATGCTGGTGTTGCTGCTATGGAGGCATACATTGCGCACGTACGCGAACATTTCGGCATACACATAGAGTGGTCTGACTTGCCGCAAGAGGAACATGCAAACTGAAACTGCAGTATTTGGAGCAGGGTGCTTCTGGTGCACAGAAGCTGTGTTCAAGATGCTTCGAGGCGTTATTTCAGTTACCCCAGGATATGCAGGGGGAACGAAAGAGACCGCCAGCTACGAGCAGGTGTCGCAGGGTACCACTAAACAGGTAGAAGTTGCGCAGGTTGTGTATGATTCAACGCTTGTTCCCTATCGCACCCTCCTTACCATCTTCTTTGCCTCTCATGATGGAACGCAAATAAATAGACAAGGAAACGATATTGGACCGCAGTATCGCTCTGTCGTTTTTTATACGACACCAGACCAAAAGACAGAGGCTGAAGCGTTCATACAGGAACTAAATGCATCGACCAGCGAAGGAGCGCCTCTAGCAACTACGGTCGAGCCTTTGGAAGCATTCTTTCCTGCCGAGGACTACCATAAGGGCTATTACGAGAAGAATGCTTCTCGCGGGTACTGCCAAGTCATTATTGCGCCGAAGCTTCAAAAGGTGCAGAAGGAGTTTGCCAAGCTTTTGAAACACTAATATGGATACTTCTCTTTTCTTCTTTACCGTTATCGCAAGCACCGAAGGGTATATCGTTGGGTGCGCTCTCCTGACGCTCTTTTTGCTCTACCGAAAGGAGTTTCGTCATGCGCGTGCCTTCGTACTTACTGCAGCAGGACTTGCCATTTCAACAGTCCTTCTTAAGGGATTCATAGCGGCTGAACGACCTGCAACAGCACTCATTGAGGTGTCGGGGTATGGCTTCCCAAGCGGGCACGCTGCGGGAGCGCTCTTTCTTGCGCTTACGTTCTCGATCATTTCCTTGCGTCACGCATCTTTTCTTGTTGGTGGTGCACTCTCGCTTCTAAGTGTTGTATGTGCCCTTCTTATTGGAGCAAGTCGTGTCTACTACCACGTCCATACACCGCTGCAGGTTATTGCAGGGTTTGTGCTCGCAATCGCATGGGTTTTGCTTTTCCTTTATCTCTACCGAAAGAAGCGGGCGTGGCAATAAAGCTTGACAGATGTGTTATAATATGATACGTTTTTTTCAGACGGATATGAACGGAGACCGCACTTATCGGTCTCGCTAAGCGCTTCACCGCTCTTAGCTTAGAAATCACCCACCTTACGTATGCCAATACTCGGCGCACTCGGACTGGGACTTACGATTCTCGTTCTACAATCCACTGTTCCAGCGATATTTAGTGAACTGGAGACCACTATTGTCATTGCGCTTAAAGGCGCACAAGCAATACTCTCCACCGCTTCCCTTATCGCAGGCGCACTAGCGCACTAACGACGATGGCCGGACATTTGTCCGGCCATGTCTTTTAACTAAACCTATTCGTTCCCTCCGCTTCCCGTTCGTTAATCGGATGCTCATCAAGACCCATGTAGTGCCCCACCTCATGCCAGATGGTCTCTCGAACCACCTTTGCAACATTCTTTCTAAAATCATTCGTATGATCATCCGTAAGCTGAAGCGCTTCATCAAGTATCGGAAGACGGTAGAGCGTGATGGTATCAGGAAGCACGCCCCCTACCCCATACTCACTGCCGCGCTCGGTCAAAGGAATGCCGCGGTAGAGGCCAAGGAGTGTTTCTTCTCCTTCTAAACCTTCAAGGCGCCGTGTTTCCTCATCTGGCTCATCCTCTATGAGAAGCGCGAGGTTCTCTATTTTTGAAGAGAACTTCTCTGGCATTGCTACCCACTGTGCCTCGGCAAGCGCATTAAATTCACGTTCATCCATATGTCCTGTTAGTATAGCTGAATGCACTTCTTCGACAGCATGATGACCCTGCCCGAGATGATAGCCGCCGTGGGGTACGTAGGCATCTTTATCATTGTCTTCCTTGAGTCAGGGGTCCCTATTGGCGTCATCCTCCCGTTGCCTGGCGACACACTTCTTTTCTCTGCAGGCATCCTTTCAGCTGCGGGTGTCTTTGATCTGTTCCCGCTTCTCGTAACTGTTATCATCGCTGCAATTTTAGGAGACAGCGCTGGATACTGGTTCGGAAAGAAGTACGGCCCAAAGATTTTCACGAAAGAGTCAGGAATGTTTTTGAATAGGAAGCATATGGAGCGTGCAGAATTCTTCTACGAGAAATACGGACGTGTGGCCATTATTCTTGCCCGCTTCCTTCCCCTCATCCGTACTATCGCCCCTATCTTTGCAGGCGTGGGCAACATGCGCTATCGCACGTTCATTACCTTTAACATTCTTGGTGCTTTTATTTGGGGTATTTCTCTAACGGTGCTCGGATACTTTCTGGGAAGCGTCATACCTGACATAGACAAGTACCTTCTTCCCGTACTTCTCGTTATCATCCTTATCACCGCTTTCCCTGCTGCGCGCGAAATGTGGCGCATGAGAAAGGGATAGAAAAACCGCCTCCATTGCGGAGGCGGTTTTTCTATAAACCTTAGTTTGCGAGCTCTGCGTCGATAAGTCCCTTCACCGTTGCGTAGGGCTGTGCGCCGCCTACCATCGTCGTGCCGATGATAGTACCCGGGGTACCTGTGATGCCAAATGCCTGACCTTCGTTTCGGTCAGCATCAATGGCTGCTTGGTATGCGGCACGGTTGCTTTCAATCAAAGAAGCAACGCGAGCAGTGTCGATACCAAGACCAGAAGAGATGGCATCAAGGCCTGCTTTTGAAAGCGTTGCCTCACCCGTTCCTGCCATTACCTGCGCGAACCATTCGCCCCAAACTGCAGGTGCTGCTTCCCACACAGCGCGTGAGTAAAGTGCGGTGTCAAAGGAAGCCTGTCCTAGGAACTGGAAGTCTTTATAGACAATGCGAACCTGTCCATTCTCGACATAGTCGCGTCCCACTTCCATAAGAGTGGTTCCCTCAAACTGCTTGCAGAAGCTGCACTGGAAATCAAACCACACAGCAATAGTGACCGGAGCGTTTTCAGATCCTACTGAAGGCGAGGTTTCGGTACGCACATCTGCAATGTTAACGGCGACTGGTTCACCGCTTGAAGGGGTTGCAGGACGCTCTCCTCCGCCAAAGGCAAAGGCGAGAGCGATGATAATTGCGCCAAGAAGTACCGCTACTGGCGTAAGGTACTTTTCAAGCGAAGGCTGCTTTTCAGTGGTCATGCGAATAGGTTATTACGAATCAATACGGAGCAGTATACCCCCTAGAAAAAGGGTCGAAAAGGGCCATGGCGCTCTGCTAGAATGAGGGTATGGACAACCCTGGACGGCATCATTTACATGTACGTAAGCGCGTGTATAAGAACCTTGAACCTTTTCCCCATCAGAAGACATTTGTACATGTTCTTGATCGCGCAATGCCTATACTGGCACTCTTTGGTCCTATCGCGCTTATACCCCAAGTACTACAGGTTCTTGTGCTCCAAGATGCAAGCGACCTCTCGCCTTTCACCTGGATCTTATGGGAACTCTTGAGTGTTGTCTGGCTTATCTACGGCATCGTCCATAAAGAGCTTCCTATTATCATAGGAAACGGTGCATATCTCGTACTGCATGCAATCCTTATCGGAGCGATACTTGTCTACTAATAACAAAACCGGCCCTAGGGCCGGTTTTGTTTTTTAATGATACCCGTCAACAAGGAAAGTCAGTGCTTGTCCGGACTTTCCGGCGCGCCCTGTTCTTCCGATGCGATGCGTATAGTCTTCATACGTTGCCGGCAAATCGAAGTTGATGACGTGCGAGACGCCTGAAATATCAAGGCCGCGAGCAGCAACATCAGTTGCAACCAATACGTTCGCATGATTTTGCTTGAAGAGACCGAGAGCTTTCTGGCGCTTGCCGTGCGTTTTATCGCCATGGATGGACTCTGCAAGAATGCCCATGCGGCGCAAGTCGCGCGTGAGACGCTCAACACCATGCTTGGTGCGTCCAAAGACCAAGGTTTTCTCAAAGTCAGGGCGCTTCAAGAGCTCAACCAGTTTGTCGAACTTCCCTTCAGGGGAGACACGCACAACGTCTTGATCGACAGTTGCTGCCGTATCGCGCGTCTTTACGTTCACCCTCACTGGATCTTTAAGGAAGTCATGTACGAGACGCTCGATATCGCGACCCATCGTTGCCGAGAAGAAGAGTGTGTGACGATCGGTACGCATCTTCGAAAGAATGAAGCGCATATCGTCGATGAAGCCCATATCAAGCATACGGTCTGCCTCGTCAAGAACAACCGTTGAGAACGATGAAAGATCGAGCTCGCGGCGCTCCATAAGGTCCTTGAGGCGCCCTGGGGTGCCGATAACAAATGCAGGAGCGCGGCGAAGGACGCGTATCTGACCTTCAATGCCAGCGCCTCCTACACACACAACCGCATTCATACCAAGGCGTTTTGCAAAGCCCCAGAACTCCTGCTCTATCTGTATCGCAAGCTCGCGAGTTGGCACCATGACAAGCACGCGCTCGGTTTCATTAAGAGCGCGAAGCTTTAGTACCTTGTCGATAAGCGGAATGAGAAACGATGCTGTCTTTCCCGTACCTGTTGCTGCAAGTCCGACCACATCAAGTCCCTTCAAGACATGCGGAATCGACTTGTCCTGAATGGGCGTTGGGAGAACATACCCCTTTGACGCAATGTTTTCTTTGAGTAGTGCATCAATTGGAAAGTCTGCGAACTTATGTTCAGGTACAAACAGTGCCTCCGCTTCAAGCGGCTTTGCTTTGTTAATAAGTTTTGAGAGATCGACTGCCATTTCTTGGCGTCCGTTCCCTCGTCCGCCGCGGCGCTGGGGACGTCCGCCTTGATGGCGGCGCGGCCCATGCGCAGCAGGATCGCCTGCACGGCGCTTTCTGCCTCCTGAAGAAGGTTTTCCTCCCTTTCGCGCAAAGCGCGCGTATTCAGGACGGTCCGCAAGATCATTGCGGAAATTCTTTCGCACTATATACGTTGTTGCCATTACTGAGTGTATTGCGGGGTCGGCAGAAAGGAGTAAGAGGCCGATTCCCTGTCGTTAATCAAGCAACGTCTTGAGGAGTTTCGCCTGTCCTTCCTTGTCTTTTCTAGGCGGTCTTGAGAGTCTCCCAAGACAATCTGCTGTCTGACGTTGATATCCGTAGTATACCACATGAAAACTGGGCGGCCAAGGGGCCGCCCAGTGTGTCATTTCCTATGCTTCACGCTTTTCTCAAGGACGTTTGCGCAGTCAATTGGGAAAAGGAAGTCAGTGAATGGGATGGGGTGTCCTCGCTCTCCCCACCAATCGGCAGCTTCAGGACTCTTAAGGCGCAGCGCTTCAAGCGCTTTTGCTGCGGGGACACAAAATGCATCCCCTTCGAAGACAACGTCCTTGCTTAACGAGCCGTAGCCAACTTCCTTCCCAAACTGCGGGTACGCAGGGAGCGTGAGCCCTACCCACGCACGGCGCACTTCTTCTGGAGCGTCTCCTGGCGGAGCTTTTACCACCAGTATTTTGCCGGTTGCTTCCATTGAAGCCTCCTCCACTTCTGCGAGCTTCTTCTCGCAGGTTGGCGAGAATCCTACGCTCTTTCGTTTCCTTGGTCAATACAAAACGAGCGGAAACCAAAAATGATTTCCGCTCGTATATTATCTTTTGCTGAACTCGAGAAGGGCAACAAAAATGATTGTGACGCCGCCGAATAAGGCAAGGGGAAAGAGCGCGTATGGGGCGTGTTCGGTTGCAGCAAAAAAACTAGCTCCAAACGCAAGAGCCGTAACGGCAGTGGCAATTCCTTTCATGGATACCTCCTGCTCGGCAGAGGGCCGAGTCCTGCCGCATACTACGCACATTCCCTCTTTTTGTACACTAGGCGCGCTTCGCTTTTGAGCGTTCGGTCTCTGTCAAAAATTGCTTGCGCAAGCGCACGCTCTCCGGAGTAATTTCAAGGTATTCATCAGAAACCATCACTTCAAGGCCTCGTTCAATGGAGAGCGTATAGGGTGGTACCAAATTGATTGCTTCGTCGGTTCCAGAAGCACGCACGTTTGTAAGGTTCTTTCCTTTCGTTGGATTCACGATCATCTCCTCGCCTTTAGAGGTGTTGCCGATAACCATACCTTCGTACACTTCGGTAGCAGGGCCGATATAGAGCATGCCGCGCTCTTGAAGCATCCACAAAGAATAGCCAAGCGCCTTGCCCGTTGCCATAGAAATCATGGAGCCTACTTGGCGCTTCTTAATCTCGCCTGCATGAGGCTTAAAGCCGATGACGCGCGAGGAAAGAATACCTTCGCCTTTGGTATCGATAACAAACTGGGAACGGTAGCCAAGAAGCCCGCGCGTAGGTCCTTCAAGCGTAAGACGCACGAGGTTGTCGTCTTGGGTGAGGTTCTGAAGAACGAATGCGCGTGTACCAAGCTTCTCGATGATGGCGCCCTGGAATTCAGACGGTGTATCGATAATGACTTCCTCAAACGGTTCGTATTTCTGTCCTTCTTCTTCGCGGATAATGACCTGCGGCTGGGATACCTGCATTTCGTATCCGGCGCGGCGCATGTTTTCAAGCAAGATAGCGATATGCAGCTCGCCACGGCCAGACACTTTGAAGTTATCCGGTGATACGAAATCAACTTTAAGGCCGACGTTCACCTCAAGTTCTTTCTCAAGGTATTCGCGAAGCTGGCGGCTCGTCACATACTTTCCTTCCTTGCCGGCAAAGGGAGAATTGTTCACAAGGAAATTGAGCGTAATGGTGGGCTCATCAATTGCAATTGCAGGAAGCGGTTCGGCAGACGCGTCAGTTGTAATAGTTTCCCCAATAAAGATGTCAGGAAGACCCGCGACAATAACAATATCTCCTGCAGAAGCTTCTGCGGCTTCGACACGTTCAAGACCAGTGAAGGTAAAAAGTTTTGTAATCTTGCCGGTGCGTGCTGTTCCATCAGGCTTTTTGACTGTTACCTGCTCACCACTTTTTACGACGCCTTCATACACGCGACCAACTGCCATGCGGCCAAGGAAGTTATCGTAGGCGAGATTGAACGGCTGGAGACGGAGCGGTTTTGCGGTAAGCGCGTCAGAGGAGGCTGCGGGTACTTGCTCGAGTACCAGATCAAGAAGCGGCGTGAGATCTTTGCGCTCGTCAGAGAGTGCGCGCATAGCAACACCTTCGCGTCCGATAGCGTACATAGTTGTAAAGTTTGCCTGTTCATCGGACGCGCCAAGCTCGAGGAAAAGTTCAAGCACCTGCTCTTCGGCTCTCGCGGCGTCTGCTGCAGGCTTGTCTATCTTGTTCAATACCAAAATGGGCTTCAAGCCAAGCTCAAGCGATTTCTTCAAAACAAAACGCGTCTGGGGCATGGGGCCTTCCTGTGCGTCAACAACAAGAAGCACCGAGTCGATGGAACGAAGCACGCGCTCGACTTCAGAACCGAAGTCAGCGTGCCCTGGCGTATCCACGATATTTATCTTCGTTCCTTTGTAATTGACCGAAGCGTTCTTCGAGTAGATGGTGATACCGCGCTCCTTTTCAAGCGTATTTGAG
Organism: uncultured Candidatus Saccharibacteria bacterium; assembly: GCA_964652615.1. Lineage (GTDB taxonomy): Bacteria > Patescibacteriota > Minisyncoccia > Phycocordibacterales > Phycocordibacteraceae > C7867-001. The sequence continues at coordinate 122,645 of CAZZAT010000001.1, forward strand.
TCCATAGATACGCCTTCAGCCACTGCGCCGCACTGCTTCAAGAGTGCGTCGGTCAAGGTAGTCTTGCCGTGGTCCACGTGGGCTATGATGGCGATATTGCGAATTTCCATGAAAGTAAAAAGGCCGTTCGGGGCCATATAGACACACTCTATACTATGTGTCGCTAAAAAGAAACCGCCGCCTCGCTCTAGGGCGAAGCGGCGTTCTTCTAAATTGGCATGAGCTCGGGTTTATCGAGCTCCTCGATGAGGACGAAATGGTTGTCGCCGCAAAGGCCCGGAGCATTCACTGGCATCACCCATTGGTTGCGATTCTCGTAGACAAGGCGACGCGCCTGTCCAAGACATACGACCGTTCCTTTAGAAAGCGGTCTGCGCTGCGTGTCATACATCTCATCCGTTTCGGAGAATTTCCGGAATACTCGTACCTCTTTAAGTAGTACGATTTCCTGCGTCTTTGCCATACTCTACTCTCCCAATGCAAAGAGTCCGTTCTTGAGCCTAAAAGCAAGAACTGTTCTCGTCAAGCACCTATTTCAAATATCGGTTCACATTTGCTACGTGTGCTTGATAGTTTGTGGTGCAGTGTATGCGTCCGTATGCATCATGCAGATAGTACAGGCATCGTGTTGTTTGCGGATTGAGCGCAGCTTCAATTGAAGCAAGCGAAGGTGTTGCGATGGGTTCTGGAGGGAGTCCGGTATATATATAGGTATTGAAGGGAGAGTCTGTTCTTTTATCCTCAACGTCAGGTGCAGGCCACCACCTTCCTGGAGCGCCGGCTATGTATTGCAGCGTTGCGTCCACCTGAAGGAGCATGCCGCGGTCAAGGCGGTTTTGCAAAATGCCCGCAACAAGCCTCTTATCATTCTTTGCTGCTTCGCGTTCAATTAAAGAAGCGAGCGTAAGGATGTCGTTAAATTCTCTTCCTTGCTCTTTAGCCGCTGCCACATATTCTGCAGTCGCACTCTCAAAGCGCCCGCGAAGCCGCGCCGCAACTGCAGCCGGAGGCTGGTCAGAAGGTATGAGATAGGTGTCGGCAAAATATATACCCCCAGAGAGCGTGCCGGTTGATGAGGCGGTTGCTTCCTCCCACTCCCGTCTTTCTTTTGCACTCCATGAAAGAATATGTGAAAGAAACTCGCCTACTTCTTCTTTGCGCATTGCTTCTGGAAGCGATACCCACGTGAGATACGGCGCTCTGCCAAGCGTCTTTGCAACAGCAATAGCATCCATTGATGGTGTAAAGACATACCCTCCAGGACGCACTGTTCTGTCATTTCGCATGAGACCGTAGAGAAAGCGCAATGCGCCCCCATGCTTTACCACCCCCTCCTCTTCAAGGCGCTCTGAAACGGAAAGGAGTGTGTCTTCTGGCGTGACAATGAATTCAGCAGAGGGAGATGCGTTTGGCGGACCAAACAAGGACGCATACAAAAGTGAAACCAACACAAGAGCTAGCGCAGTAGCCGCACCTATATATATAAGGCGCTTGCCGATACGCCGAAACGACGCCTCTTTTTGTGAGAGAAGTGAGCGCACGTGTTCATGAAGGCGCGGACTCATAGGACTTCGGACAGTATACTAGGCTTCACGAGCAAAAAGAGCTTTTGTGTTATAGTTCCCGAGCATGCAACATATCCTTTCTCAAATTCGCCGCTTTGCGGCGCGTGCATTGTCAGTCGCCGCATCTCTCTGGGAGCGCTTTCGCAAACTCCCGCGCTGGGGACAGGCGCTTGTCGTAGCGCTACTCATTATTGTGCTTTTTGGTATTTCTTCTCTGTTTAGCAGCGCACCACAGACTGCAGTAAACACTAAGCGCGCCGTGACACTCCGTTCTGTTGCTGAACTGTCAGGAAACGTGTCCGGTGCAAGCGTTGTTGGCGTTGTGCGCTCGCGCTCTGAAGCCGAACTCCGTGCAGAGGCATCCGGTATTGTGCGCCGCGTTGCAACAGCGCTTGGTGCGCAGGTGCCTGCAGGGTTTGTGCTTGCCGAGCTTGAGAATGATTCCGAGCGCGCGCAAGTAACACAAGCAGAAGGCGCGTATGACGCGGCGGTTGCGGCCCGTGCATCTGTATCTCCTATTGATGTTGAGACGGCTGCAGAGAACAGCTATCGCTCAGCCTTTACCGCGCTTGATACAGCACTTGAGACGCAGGTAGATACCCTTTTTGGTGGCATGACACCATATGGTCCAAGTCTTCTCATAGACTCGCTTGGAACAGATCCAACCGCACTGTCTCGAGAGAGAAAGCGTATCGACGGCCTTATGGATACAGAACGCGCACGCCTTCTTGTTTCTGGAGATAGTGCTGCAGAGCGTCTCTCGCGTGTTGAAACACTTGCACTGCAGATAGCGGCACTCGTTGAAGACCTTTCGCAGGCGGCAAACGCAACGAACTCGCGAGCAACCGAAACACAGGTAGCGGCAATAACGAGTGCGCGTGCTTCAGTAAACGGCACGCTCTCTGCTATTACCGGCGCACAAGCAACGCTTCGCAGCGGCGCAACAGGCTCAACCGCATCTGTTGATGCGAGCGTAAAGGCTGCGCTTGGTACTCTTCGTGCTGCTGAAGCTTCACTTGAAAAGACGCGCATTAGAGCACCTATTGGCGGCACGGTGAACTACTTCCCTATTCGGGTTGGCGACTATGTAGGTGCGCTTGATCACGTTGCGACTGTTGCGCAAAACGGTGCGCTTGAAGTCATTGTCTTTGCTTCTGAAGATGCGCTTGCGGGAGTGTCTACGGGCGAAGCGGTGATGCTAGAAGGTACGCACATAGGAACCATTACCTCAATTGCGCCAGCACTTGATCCAATAACCAAGCAGATAGAGGTGCGCGTTGCCGTTGGTATTGAAAGTGGCCTTGTGAACGGCCAGTCTGTGCGTCTCACGCTGCCTGGCATACAGGTTGCAGAAGAAACCACAGAAGCACCCTCTGTCGTACTTCTCCCGCTTGCCGCAGTGAAACTCTCTGCCGGTTCGCGCGTCGTCTTTACGCTTGGCGAAGACGGGAAGCTTGCTGCCATTGCGGTTGATATTGGTGAAGTGATTGGCGAGCGTATCGAAGTCGTCTCCCCTCTTCCTTCTGATCTTCGTATCGTTATAGACGCGCGCGGCCTCTCTGACGGCCAGCACGTCACTCTTGCGCAATGACGAAATTCTGGAGCTTCTTCGTCCATAGGCGTCAGTTCACCGTCTTTTTGATGCTCGTCCTTATCGCGACGGGCTTCTATGCCGTATCGACGATACCAAAGGAGTCCACCCCGGATATCACCATTCCGCTTGGCATCGTTACCACAGTCCTTCCAGGAGCTTCTGCAACCGATGTTGAGGAGTTGGTGACGAATAAGATTGAAGATGCGGTGCTTTCGGTTGAAGGGGTTTCAAAAGTAACTTCAAGTTCTGGAGCAGGCGTCTCATCAGTGTCTGTTGAGTTCATCGCTTCGGCAGATATTGAAAAGTCGATACAGCTCTTAAAGGATGCGGTGGATACGGCAAAGCCCGAGCTTCCTGACGAAGCAACTGATCCGTTTGTGTCGGATGTGAATTTTGCAGATCAGCCTGTCCTTATCGTCGCAGTGTCGGGAAATCTCGCTCCTGCAGAACTGACGGCGCTTGGCGAAGCAGCTAAGGATGAGGTTGAGCGCGTGCCAGGCGTTGCCTCTGTTGCTCTTTCTGGAGTGCGTGCACGCGAAGTACAGGTCATCCTTTCTGAAGCAAAGCTGCAGCAATACGGACTCTCGGTTTCTGATGTGACGGGCGCTATTGCTGGCGCTGGCTTTGGTGCTCCTGCAGGCTCTATTACCGTGGACGGCGTTGAGTACGGCGTTCGCTTTGATGCGGGGCTTCAAGATACGAGCTCTGTTGCTGAAGTTTCAATACCAACCCTTGGCGGACGCTCGGTGCGTGTTGGAGATGTGGCACGCGTTGTTGATGGTCTTCAAGATCCCTCAAGCTATTCTCGCGTATCGGTTGAAGGGGCTCCTGCAAATCCCTCGCTTACGCTTTCTGTCTCAAAGAGTCGTGGCGGCAACATCGTTCAAATCGCTGAGGCAGTGAAAGACAAGCTCGAAGAATTGCAGGGCGGACTTCTCTCGGGAACCGATATTGTTGTTTCCTACGACGGCGCAGACGAGGTGGGCAAGTCTCTCGCCGAGCTTTCCCGCGTAGGTCTTGAGACCATCCTTCTCATTTCGCTCGTACTCTTTGCAACGCTCGGTTGGCGCGAAGCATTCGTTGCCGCGGCTTCCATTCCGCTTTCCTTCCTCATTGCTTTCATTTTGATGCTTGCAACGGGCAATACGCTTAATAACGTATCGTTGTTCGCGCTTATTCTTGCGATAGGTATTTTGGTTGACTCGGGCATTGTTATCGTCGAGGCGTACCACACGAAGCTCAAGAAGCTTGGTACAGACGGTGCAGCTATCGCTTCAGTGCGCGAATACGCATGGCCCCTTATCGCCGGCACCTTCACGACTATCGCCGTCTTCGTACCTCTGTTCTTCCTTTCCGGTATCGTCGGCAAGTTCCTTGCCTCCATCCCCTATACCGTCATCTTCGTCCTTCTTGCTTCTATTTTCGTTGCGCTCGGTTTCGTACCCCTTCTCTCTATCTTCTTCGTCAAAGATGACACCGCAGCTGAAGAGCGCCGGCAAGAGCGGTATAACCAGATTGCGCAGGAATGGTACCGGAAATTCCTCCATAAGCTCCTGCACGACAAGAAGCGCCAGAACCGCTTCCTCACCCTCATGCTTGCGCTCTTTTTTGTTGCGCTTGCGCTCCCCGCTACAGGCCTTCTAAAATCCATTTTCTTCCCGTCAGACGAATACGACTTCGCCTATATCAATATTGAAAAGCCGCAGGGCACCGCCCTCTCCTCAACAGACTTGTCGGTGCGTGAAGTCGAAGAACTTCTGTATGACGAGCCGGTTGTTGAATCTTTTGTAACGGTGGTTGGTTCTGGCAGCTTGTTTACCGGAGGCTTTGAAGGCGTAGGATCTGGAAATCAGATAGCGAATATCACCGTGAACCTGCACGAAAAGCGTGATGAGACGGGGGCGGAGTTCGTTTCAAGGATGCGCGAGAAATTCTCGTCGGTAACATCAGCGCTCGTTACTGTTGGAGAGCCTGCCGGCGGCCCTCCTGCCGCAGCCCCTATTACCCTCACCTTCTCGGGAGATGATATGGGCGCTTTGACCGAAGCTGCAGAAAAAGCGGCGAATACGTTGTCCGGCATTCCAGACGTAGTGAATGTTTCCGCGTCCACCAAAGATGCGAACGCGGAATTCATCGTACGGCTCGATGGAGCAAAGGCAGCAGAACAGGGAGTGAGCCCTGCTGCCGTTGCTGCAACACTGCGCACTGCCCTCTTTAGCACTGAAGCAGCCTCCATTCGAAGCGGCGGTACGGACATTGATGTACGGGTAAAGCTTGGGTTGAATCCAGTATCGGACGCACCTGAAGATACGCGCCTTGTTTCCATTGATGCGGTACGCTCGCTCGTTATCGAAGGAAGAAACGGTCCTGTCGCACTCTCTTCTATTGCAGATATTGCGTATGAGCCTGCCGTGCATACCATTCGCCATGAAGCAGGAACACGCATCATGTCCGTTACCGCAGAAGTAACGCCGCAAGGAAATGCACTTACCGCAACCGCACTCTTCCTTGAGGCGTTTGACACGGAGAGCCTCCCTGAAGGCATTACCCTGAAGCAAGGTGGAGAGAGTGAGGATATTACAAAATCTTTCATCGAACTGATGCTTGCACTTGTAGCAGGCGCTGCACTCATGCTCGCCATTCTCATTCTTGAATTCAACTCCTTCCGCCACTCCTTCTACCTCCTCCTTATCATTCCTCTCTCCCTTATCGGAGTACATGCAGGCCTCTTCCTGATGGGCCAGCCGCTCTCGATGACCTCAATGCTCGGCGTCATCGCGCTTGCAGGCGTCATTATTAACCACGCCATAATTCTTATGGACTCAATTGCGCGTATACATAAGGAGCAGGAGCATCTCTCGCTTGAAGAAGTGGTTATTGAATCTGCCGCCTCGAGACTTCGCCCCATCGTCCTTACGACCGTCACAACGGTTGTTGGTATGATTCCGCTTGCCGCTGCTTCCCCATTCTGGGCGCCGCTTGCTATTGCGATTATGTTCGGCCTCGCCTTCTCGCTCCTCCTTACGCTCGTCCTCATTCCTATCCTCTACTACCGCTGGCCAGGTAGCGCGGTGCGCAAGAAATACGCAAGTCTTTAGACGCTCGCTAGTGTTGAGCCGAGCTCGTGGGGCGATGTATGGAACGACGGCGCATGGCGCATCTCTCCCCAGCAAGACAGACAAAAGCATAGATCGCTTGGCAGGTGTGCGTGGTGTACGTTCATACAGCCACTTTTGCAAAACACTACTGAAGAATGTGTGAAGCTAGCGGGAGCGCTCTCGAATGAGGAAGCGTAGCGTAGGGCCATCGTGCGCCATTTCGCTTTCTGTGTCGTCTGCTTCAAGTGCAGCTTCGGTAGAGAGCATCATCATTGCGGTTTCGGGAGCTGCCTGCTTTGCTGCCGGAGGACGGTTAAAGCCTACGACAACCTCCTTTTCTGTTTCGTTTGCAATGCGTTTTGCAGACGAGAGCAGCGCGCTTGCGCGGTATGCACGTTTTGCAAGCGTTTCGTATGCTTCAGAAGCCTCCTTAAAGTCGCCCTGTGCTTCCTGTTCTGCTGCAGAGGCAAACGAAGCCTCAATGTCTGCGTGCTCGGCTGCAAGCTCCGCAATGCTCTCTTTAGAAATGCCGTTTCCTGAAAGAGCCTTTTCAAGGGAAGCAAGGCTGCGCGCCGCTTCTTCTGCGCGAGCTTTTGCAATACGCTCATAGTATTCGGTAGTGCGCGCTTCGGTATAGTCGCGCTTTGGCGTATACGCTTCGTTTGAAACAGAGAGTGCAACCGAAAGAGCACGGAGCTTTCTGCGACTCTCACTCGTCTCGTTTTCTGCCTGTGCTTCAAGTATTTCAGCGTGCGCAGAGAGCGCTGCATTCATACGGCCCACCACCTGTACTGCGCCGCCCACATCCCCTTCTTCGGTAAGTGTCTTGGCACTTTCGTTTGCTCGTTCAAGATACACCGCAACTGACTGCGTAATGCTGTCTACGGGACGCAAATCGCGCGTGCCTTTTGCAGCTAAAAGCTCTACCTCCTGAATGCGCTCTTCCGCATGGCGAATATCTACCTCTGCTTTTGCAACGGTACCAATAGCTGCAATGCGTTCAAAGCGTTCGTTTACGCCGAGCTTTACGCCATAGAGGACATCTCCAGGAAGAGCGCCTCCTGCAGTAGCGGTTGCGCCTCCTGCGACAATGGCAAGAAACAGCGTGAAAGCGAACAAGCTTCTCTGCCAAGGAAATGCGTGCATGTAGGGAGAAGCGTGGCGTACAGGAGGAGCAGGTTCAAAAGAAGGCGCCATGAACGCTTCGCGCATGCGCGAACGCTCCTCATCAGAAAGGACGAGGTCGTGGCGGAGCACTTTGAAGCTGTCTTTGAAATCAGTCATGGTTTTCTATGTTGAGCGCAATGCGTGCCTTCTCAAGGCCGCGCTTCACGCGTACGGAAATGGTGTTGGGACGCTCGCCCAGAAGCCCTGCAATCTCCCCTATCGAAATACCTTCCACAAGATGGAGCATGAGCGCTTCGCGATACGGATCCGAGAGGCCTTGCACAGCATTTAGGAGAATTCTTCCTTCAGCGGAGAGCGTCTCATCAGAAGTGCCTGGAATATTCTCCATCACGCCTTCGGGAAGATCGCGCGCAAGGACTGGTTTCTTCTTTTTGTAATAGTCCTTGATCAAGTTGCGTGCAACGGTAAAGAGAAAGGCGCGCAGGTTTTCTATTTCTGCCTGCTCCTTTCCAAGACGTTCCCAGACGCGCGCAAACGCTTCTTGGGTTAGGTCTTTCGCTTCATCGCGAGAGCCGGTCTTTGCGTAGCATAGGCGGAAGACCGAATCGGCGTGCGAGTCGTAGACTTCGAGGAACTCGTGCTGTGAAGTGGCACTCTGCATATGCTAACGATTCAGTATGCCGTATATGACTAGAGGTGGTAAAGGGTGGACGACGGGCACGGGGTGTAGACGAGTGAAGTATGTAGGCATGACAGTATCATCTCCTGTCCTAGATGAAGCGGTAATGAAGGTCACGCGGCGAGATAGTGCCCTGCAAGCACCCCTACCGCTATCGCAACTCCGCCCACAAGCGCCATACGAAGAGCGCTTTTGATGTAGCCCGTGCGCGAGAAGCGTGCGCTGATAAGTCCGAGCACCCCGAGCGCCACAAGAGATGCGGCAATAGATGCTGGAAACGCAACTGAAACAGGAAGAAGAAGGTACGGAAGGAGTGGAATGAAGCCTGAGAGTGCATAGGAGACGAGCATAATGAACGCTGCGCGGACCGTTCGGTCCGATCCTCCATTGGTGTGCGTCTCGTACTCTTCGGCAGACGACTCCGAAAGAAAACTGCCTGCCGCCATAGAGACCGCTTCGACAAGAATGAGTATCAAGCCTGCGGTAAATATTTCTTCGCGCCCAAGGCCCGCAATAGCAACGCCTGATACGAGACCAACCGTTGAAACAAGACTGTCTTCAACGCCAAAGATGAAATTTCTGAAGTATGCGACCTTCGCTTTCTCGAGCGCCATGTGCGTACTAGTATACCGCGAGAAAGGATGTCTTCTTGGTTGTCTGGGACGTAGTTGGAACCTTTCATAAGAGCTTTCCTCACCTCAGAAGACCTTGACAGGAGTATGCGAGTGTGATAGTATGCTCGAGCCCTAGCGATGTCGGCACTCGGGTTGAAATAAGTGCTGACTCTGCGGGAGTGCGTTTCGCTGCACCCCGTGGATTCGAAAGCGATGCATCTGTCCGGACGCGAGCACGAGCGTAACCGGCAGAGAAGAGCTCTTTAACCCCGGGAGCATTGCGTCTCCCTCAGACAGAATATTCAACCGTGCGGTTTGTTTTGAGCTGTAAACCGGCCTTAGGGCCAGAGCCCCGGATCTCTCAGGAGACTCCGGGGCTCAAACTTTACATCTTCGATAACGCCTCTTTTTCAGAAATGCTGGCTGTCTGGGACGCTGTTGGAACCTTTCTGAATTTGACAAAATAGTATTTATATGTAATATGGGTACGGGTACCGAAACCATCCGAGCGATCACAGTCTTTGGTGCCCCTGTGTACGTTCGGTTTGGAGAGTGAAATGACTATTGAAAATACGGTTGTTGAGACTGACCTCAATACGCTGTTTAGCGAACTCGCGCTGAATCCGAAAGAGTGGATTTTTCCTTTCGAAAAAGCCTTTGCGGGCGAATCGGAAGAGAGAATGGGAGGGAGACACCACGTCTCCGGTTTCGGGTTCATCACGGCAGATGGACATCATATTGGCCTCGGCGACGTAACAGTCGTCAATACAGCCCTGCTCGTCCGTCTCACCGGACTTCGTCATCAGCGCCAGCATCGCTTCATTGCGCTAGCCTGCAAGGCTATGCACACAGCGAAAGCGCGAGTGCTTGAGGTGAAGGTACGTTGGGGTACAGAAACAGTTCGCCGCATTCGCTTTGAACTTGGTGAAGAAGGCGGCGGGTACTGGCTCGACAACCTGACGATTTCACTCGTCTAGTTTGTGTGGGGCGTGGCTGTAATGGCCACGCCCTATTCATTTTTCATGAATACTATAGTTAGCGTGCTGACTGTCTGGGACGCTGTTGGAACCGAAACGAGACACGCCACCCTAGCGGGTGGCGTGTAAATCAAGTTTTTATTTTCCTCACAGAAGCGTCTTGTGCAATCTTATGAGGCTCCATATAAGGAGTATTCCAGCGTAGCGGGCAGAGTCCGTAGTCTTCCACCTCCTCTGGCTCGGCACCGGTGAAGCGGTCAAAGCAGAAGGCGGCTGTTTCAGAGCATTTCTGATACAAGACGCCTTCTTCTGCATCGTCCGAAAGCATGAACACGTCGTTCTTCCGCAGCTGTTTGAATGTCAGCATGGCGTTTACTCCGTTTCTCTAGGAGCAAGATATCATGAATTGTCGCTGGCCGTCTGGGACGCTATTGGAACTTTTTGTAGGAATCTTATATTTACTGGATATTGACAATATATAATATTTATGTAATATAGTAGTGGGTTACTTTGCACCCATCAGTCAACCAGGGAGAAATCACCATGACTGACGGCATCAAAGCGCACGTCAAAATCGAACAGCATCCCAACCCGAAAATCCGCGACTTTCACGTAACGTGCGAAGTCTCGGCAATTCGTGGCATCTATGGGTTCGGCGAAAATGAAATGATGAACTTCGGGGAAAAGAGCCCCGGCGACCTCGCCGAGACGCTTGCGAAGAAGCTCATGACCATCCCCGGCGTTACCGGAGGCAACTTCAAACGCTACGAGGTCCGTGTCGACATTAGCGACGCGTTCAGCTGGCAAGACGTTGGGCCGTTGGTGCTCGGGGAGATTGTGAAAAATCTCTTTCCGGAAACCAACGGCGCCACGATTGACATCAGCACTCGTATCGGATGGAGCTACTTCGTCCGACCCAGTCCTGCCTACGATTTCATGGGCGAGGACGACGACGGCCACCGGACACGCTACGTGGACATGGTGAATCGTCAGGCGGTTGAGGTGAAGTTCGGCTCCGGCCGACCCATCCTCGACGTCGAACATCTGTTCGGTTCTGAAGCCCTGACCCAAGCCAAAGCGAAAGCTGCGGCCGAGGTTGTGATCGAAGACTGACGTGCGTATATGCACCTTAAGCCCCGTAGGAAACTACGGGGCTTTTGTATTTATGCTGGCTGTCTGGGACGCTGTTGGAACCTTTTGGACACATGTGGTAGGGTCTGTCCAGAACTAAGGAGGCGATGATGCCAATCAAACATGTGTTCGAGAAGATCAAAGAGCTTACACCTGCAGGCATACAGGGAGGTGAGGTCGTTCTGGAAGACGGGACTAAGTTCCGCCTTCCGGTCGAAGCCAGCCTAGAATACGGCCTCTTGCGAGTAGGCTACAGCGTCCTGCTCGATTTCGATCACTACGAAGACACCAACATCATCTATATGCATGTCTTCCGTCTCGGCAGGCATGTCACTAATCTGGGTTTCGATCGTGAAAATGTTCCAATCGAATCACCGGTTCTTGCTTAAACCAAACAGGCGGTCAGAAATGACCGCCTTTCTTTATGCTGGCATTTTAGGATTCGAACCTACACTTGTGTACCTCTTGGGGACAGCTGTTTTGCTAGCCTTGAGGCATGCGCGCAAGCACCCAACGGCTGTTATTTGATACCGGAACCTCACTTCCAAACGGATTGGTGTATCGTCCCGATTTCATTACGGAAGAAGAGGAAGCGGAGCTTTTAGGATACTTTACCGATTTGCCCTTCTCGCACTCACGGCTCGGGGAATACATAGCGAAGCGGCGGGTCATAGGGTTCGGGTGGGGATACGACTTCCGCGAAAGAAAGCTTATTCCTGGACCACCTCTTCCGCCCTTCCTACAGCCGCTTCAAAGAAAGATAGCGAAGTGGCTTGATATACCCGTGTCACGTGTCGCTGAAGCGCTGATTACGGAATACCCTGCAGGAACAGGCATCGGCTGGCATAAGGATAATGAAAAGTTCGAACATATCGTCGGCGTATCTCTTGGAAGCTTTGCAACGTTCAGACTGCGCCCGCTCTCGCCTCGCACGAGAAGAGCGAAGCGCAATCCAAGAGAGGTCGTGAGTATTTCGGTTGAGCCTCGAAGCGCGTATCTTATGCAAAAAGCTGCACGTCATGACTACCAGCACTCTGTGCGCAAAGTAGGGGCGCTTCGCTACTCTATTACCTTTCGCACACTTCCCTAGCCAAGCGCGAGCGTGTCATCGATACGTATCTTTGCGACAAATTCAGGAACGTGCGACACCACAACCATTGCGCCCTCGTATGTATTGAGTGCTTCTGCAATGACCGGCAAGTGTCTGAAGTTTATATGGTTCGTCGGCTCATCAAGAAGCAGGAGGCCCGGACGAAGCAGGACGAGTTGCGCGAACGCAACGAGTCCTTTCTGACCTTCAGAGAGCGTGCCTACTTTGTTTTTCATGAGGTCGGCGTTCAAAAGAAAGCCCGCTGCAACGCTTCGCAGTCGCTCTTCGTCGGGTTTTTTCATAACAGAAGCAAGCGCTTCGTAGACAGTGTGCGAGAAATCAAGAGTCGAAAAGTCTTGGCGGTAGTAGCCGACGACAACGCCGTTTGCGATAGCGGTGCCTTCATTTCTTGCAATAGACTCAAGCAGCGTGCTCTTGCCGATGCCGTTTGGTCCTGAAAGAAGAAGGTGGGTGTTTTTCTTCAAACGCACCTCGACCTTCTTCTTCGAGGGCTTATGGTTTCGTACGACCTGCACCTCATCAAGCGAAAGAAGCACGCCGGTTAAATCAGGCTGCGCCGGAATGATAAAGGGGCGGATGGTCTTGTCTTCTTTGCGCACATCTACCTTCTCCTCTTCCATTTCCTCTACCTTGGCGCGCATCTTTTTTGCAACGACACGCATCTTACCCCCCTTCTGGGCGAAAAAGTTCGCCTTGTCCTTATTCTCCTGTATTTCTTTGGCAAGCTGCGCATTCTTGCGGTTCTCGCGCTCGATACGCGCCGCAATATCCTTCACCACATCATGATACGTGCCGTTGTACTGCTCTATCTTCTTCGTGTACGCGTCGAGGTAGAGGACGCCGTCTGAAAACGAGTTCAGAAATTCCGCATCGTGGGAAATCACGAGGCAGGTTTTCTTATATCCCTTCAGAAAATCAGTAAGATGCTCTATGCCCTCCGCATCAAGGTTGTTAGTGGGTTCGTCGAGAAGCAAAAGATCGGGGTTCTGGATGAGCGCGCTTGCAAGCAAAAGGCGCGCTTGCTGGCCGCCTGAAAACGAACGTACTGTTCTTTCAAGCGGAGCTTTGAGATGCACGACCTCGAGCACCTCTGCTATGCGCTTCTCGATGTCGTATATCTTTTCCTTGAAGCAGGCCTCGAAAAATTGGAGGATGGTGTTATCAAGCCGCTCGCGCGGAACTACTTGGGACGCAAGCGCGATGCTTGTTCCTTGGGCAATGAGCACTCTGCCGCCTTCTGGAGTGTAGGCGCCCGTGATGAGATTCAGTATCGTGCTCTTGCCTGCACCATTCTGCCCCATGATGGTGACTTTTGCGCCGCGACGCACCGAAAAATCCACTTCGTCGAGAAGCGGCTTTGAGGGATGGTATTCGAAGCTAACGCCTTCGAAGCGCACGAGGGTGCTTTCTCTCGACATGAGTACCCACCGTAGCGCACTTTCGCGTTTGTTCCTAGCGCATCTCGCGTATGCGTTCTTGGAGCACTTTCACTATCGCCGTAAGGGAACGTATGAGCTCTTCGTTCGTGAACGAACCGCTGATGCGCGGATAGGGGTCCTGCGCCGTGCGCCCATCGCGTATCTCAAAATGAAGGTGCGGCGTCCCGCCAGAGGCGTTGCCGGTATTTCCGACATAGCCGATAAGGTCTCCTGCTTTTAAGACCGTACCGCTCTTTACCCCGTCAGCAATTGCATCGAGATGCATGTAGCGGAAGCTTTCGCCGCCTGGGTTCGCTGTATATACGTAGACTCCTGCCGATCCTCCCTTTCCTGTTCTCGTGACAACTGCATCGGTGGGAGAAACAACGAAGGCGCCGCGCGCAGCAATAATGTCCTGCCCTTCGTGGCTTCGTGCGCCTCCGTCTCGCGGATCGCCAAAGTCTGAGTAGATCTTTGCATACGGCACGAAAAGGACTGGCACCGGCATGCGCTCCACCACATCGTCATCAAGGTTGTTTATGGCTCTTTGGGTTGTGCGACTGTAGCGCTCGCGCGAGAAGCGCGTCTCGCGTTCTTTCACCTCTTCTTCATCGTCTTCAAGATGGTTTACGTAATACCCGACGGGAGGGGTCTGCGCTTGTACAGGAAGCGGAGCGGAACCCGCAAGCACAAGGAGGGCGAGCGCTCCGGCGAAGTATGTGTTCATGGCTTTGAAGATAGACGAGGCATGCGCCCCAGTGTTACCGCACGCGAAGTGTCTCAAGTATCTGTTCGTATGCAGAACGGATAGGGTCTGCGGGAGAGAAATACGTTACGGATACTGCAACAACCCAGTCTTCATGAAGAAACGCTGTGGTCTCACCCTCATAGAGGCCTGACCAACCGTAATGGACAGCTTCTTTTCCTGCAGCCGTCGTTGAAGCGTAGGTGCCGTCGGACAGATGGAAGTTCGAACGAGGCGAAGCAAGCCAATCGGAAAGCGTGAAGTCTTCTGACGCAGGCACGAACTCGAGCGTAACAGCGGTAGGACCTTCGCCTGCGCCTATTACCGGAACAGCGTCTTCTTCGCGTATAAGCGTCACCGCGTAGCTTCCTTCTCCTGTTTCTCCTTCAGAGAGAAGGTAGCCTGCAGGATACGCAAAAGACACGCCGTAGGTGCCGTTTGCATACAGACTCGTACCAACCGCGGAAGGCGTTTCCGGAAGGGGCGCCGGAGCACTTAAAAATAGGTACGCTGCTGCGGACAGAGCGAGCGCTATAACAATGCCAAGGACGACGGGTTTCATATCCTTTAAGTGTATCAGAGCTTTCGAGAGTCGTACGCCCAGTGCAGTAGCGCCTGACGTTGTACCTTCCGACAAGAAAGATCCCCTCTCCTGCAGCCAAGACGCACCTGGTGCGCGTGGCGCAAGAAAGCTTTCCATCGCCGTATCTGGCGCATATCTTCTTCAGGCAAGCGTCGGTCTCGGTAGTAGCGGCAGTACCACTGAAACCAGCCGCGCGGGTCATCCTTATAAATCCAACCCTTCGCGCGCCAGACCGAGAGCGGCTGCGAAGCCTTCACTCCGAAATAATTCAAAGAGCACTCTCCTTTCTTTCCTTGCGCGAGCTTTGCGCGCGCATACCACGATGCAGGAAATTCTTCCGTGCAGTCTCTAAGGTACTTTCCGCAAAAGATGCCGAGAGAAAGCATCTCTTTGGGCGAAAGCATCGGCTTGAAGTCGGGATGGAAGTTTCTTCCTTCAGGTTCGGTAAGGTGATAGGTATATCCCTTCTGCATCGTGTCGTGCACCGTAACTTGTACGGGAGTTCGTCTCATGCGCGGATGCTATCATGCCCTTATGGATTTCTTCTACTGGCTCACGCACCAGTTTTCCCAGGAAGGAGCGGTCGCCTACGGCGTCTGGTATGCCCTTCTTGAAAAACCCTTCTTCGCTCCCCCTCCTGCAGTTTTCGGCATTGCCTGGGGCATTGTATATCCGCTCATATTCCTTGCGTTCCTTTGGACGCTCTATCTTTATTATAAAAAGCATGCGGTATCGCGGGGATTCGTGTGGCTTTTCATTCTGAATCTCGCGCTCAATCTCTCGTTCACAGCAACGGCGCTTGCAACCAAAAATAACGTGCTCGCCTCGCTCCATATCCTTCTTGTGCTCGGCACATTGTCTTGGCTCATGCTGCGCGCATGGAAAAGCTCGCGCACGGTCTTTGTGCTTCTTGTACCGTATCTGCTCTGGGGCGCTTTCGCCTCTTTGCTTCAGCTTTCTATTACGGCGATGAATTAGCGGGAGCTACGCGCATAACCTGTCCCTCCTCCACCTTAAGACTCTTCCCTGCTTCAAGAGTGCCTTTCCCATACGGAGCAGGTTCTGCTTGCGAAGACATAAAGAGCACATACGCGCCCACACAAAGCGCTACAAGTATGGCGAGTACCATAGCGGCAAGAGAGGCGTTCATAAGCATCTAGTATAGTTCCGGCTCCGCCACTCTCGCAATGGTAGTATGGAAAGGTATTGCTAATTAATTTCATACGGCATGAAAAAACTTATTGGAGCAGTAGTAATCCTCGCGCTTGTAGCTCTAGGCGCATGGTATGTGCTAGGACAGCGCGATGAGAGTCTGGTGAGCGAAAAGGATGCAGTGCTCGTTGAAGACCAGCAGCCTGGCGACACGACTATTGTCACGTATGCAAAGCTCTCGCAAACTGGATACGTTGCAGTGTATGCAACTGATGCGTCTGGAAACACAACGCTTCTTGGCACAAGCGATCTGCTCGCCGCAGGAGAACATCGGAACGTACCCGTGCGCCACAGCACGGGGGCTGCACACAGCGGCACCATTACCGGACGCGTTATCGCTGACGACGGCGACGGAACCTTCAATGAAGGAGCAGACACCGCCGTACTCGCAGAAGATTCAGGCGAAGCATCAGCAGATGCAGAGCTCGATCTTGGCGTTTCAGACGAAGACCTTGCCGAGCTTCTTGAGGGCGCAGGCTACGACGCTTCTGTAGAGACGTCGCAAGAAGATGCAGGATCCGCAGCAGGCATCGTAGAAGAAGGTACGCCAACCGAAGGATCGGGTGCAGCCGACGAGGGCGTCGACATGGAAGCAGACAGTTCTGTCGATACGGAAGTTGAAGCGGTAGTAAACTAATTGGTATAGAGAGAAACCGCCCCGATGCTTCGGGGCGGTTTCTTCTGTTATAGTCGCCTCATGGACGGCTACCCTATGCGCATCAATAAATACCTCGCTCTGAAAGGCTACGCTACGAGGCGGGGCGCCGACGAATACATCGAAAAGAAGAAGGTCTTCATCAATGGCAGAGTAGCGAAGCTTGGCGACAAGGTCGCGGAGCATGATGTGGTTGAAGTGAGGGGCGGAGCTAAAGAAGCAGCGAAGCGCGTATACATCGCATACCACAAGCCCCGCGGCGTCGTCACGCATTCCCCAAGCGAGGGCGAAGACGATATTGGCGCGCTTCTTGCAGGGGCGCCAGAGCTTGCAGGACTCTTCCCTGTCGGACGCCTTGATAAAGATTCGAGCGGCCTCATTATTTTGACGAACGACGGTCGCATAATTGAGCGGCTACTGCATCCGCGTTTTGAGCACGAGAAAGAGTACGTCGTCACTACTGCGCGCCCACTGCGTGCGAGCTTCAAAGAATATATGGAGCCCGGCGTTGATATTGAAGGATATCGAACAAAGCCTGTGAAGGTGGAAGTGCGAGGCGCAAGCCGCTTCGCTATTATCCTTACCGAGGGCAAAAAGCATCAGGTGCGCCGCATGGTGGTCGCCATGCACAATGAAGTGAAGACGCTCACCCGCACTCGCATTATGAATATCCGCCTCGGGAGCCTTCCTGAAGGATCCTACCGCCCTATCGAAGGAGCAGAGCTTGCAGCCTTCTTAAAGGCTCTCGGCCTTTAAATAAAGGACATTTGATCGAATTTGTGTATCTGTTGGGGATTTCCGGTTTCCTAATTAAAGCTATACTTAAATAATAGTCTTAGGCGCTATGGGAAATCAAAAACTACAGAAAATCGTCTCTTCTACTCTTTTTGATAGAAGAAAATCAAATAAAAGCGGTTCTTTCACTATGATTGATCTGTTCGCAGGAATAGGAGGGATTCGTCTTGGTTTTGAAAGTATTGGGGGTGAATGTGTCTTCACTTCTGAATGGGACGAATCTGCAAAAAAAACATACCAAGCAAACTTCTCGGAGATACCCTACGGAGATATCACTCAGATAGCTCCAGAAGATATTCCATCTTTCGATATACTTCTTGCAGGCTTTCCATGTCAGCCCTTCTCTCAAGCGGGAAGAAAACTCGGACTTGCAGATACACGTGGAACGCTATTCTTTGATATTGCCAAAATTGTTGAACACCATAAGCCAAAAGTAGTATTTCTTGAAAATGTAAAAAGGTTCAAGAGTCATGATGGAGGTAGGACTTTCAAAACTATTACTTCCATTCTTGAGGATTTTGGATACGAGATACATGCCAAAGTGCTCAATGCGAAAGATTTTGGAGTTCCTCAAAATAGAGAAAGAATCTATATCATAGGATTCCTTGGTAAAACGAATTTCTCTTTCCCAAAACCGTCCGGTAAGCAAACGTTATTGGGAGATATCTTGGAACAGAAACCCGATGATAAGTATACGATTTCTGATACTCTCTGGGCCGGACACCAAAGAAGGAAAAAGGAACATTTGGAGAAAGGAAACGGATTCGGATACTCCCTCTTCGATAAGAAATCCCCCTATACAAGTACGATTTCTGCACGATACTACAAAGACGGCTCTGAAATCCTTATAAAGCAAAAAAAGGGAAACCCCAGAAAACTTACTCCTCGTGAAGCTGCCCGCCTCCAAGGTTTCCCAGATTCCTTTATTGTCTCAACAAGCGATACACAAGCATACAAACAATTCGGGAATAGTGTTGCCGTACCTGTTATAAAAGCACTCGCTAAAGAAATCAAAAAAGCTTTACTGGACATGGAGGTCGCTTCTGGTAAGGCACAATCTATCAACTTAGACAAACTACGAGAAACGAGCGTACAGGAAGCGAGAAAGAGTATCCCTTCTCGATTAGTAGGAGTCAGTCACTAAAGAATCCCAATACTTATTATCTGCACGCCAATTAGCATACGGACGTGCGTTCCCATCATACATACCACTATCGAAAAAGATGATGCCTTTTCGAACGCCGTCAATCCATGTATTGAACGTAATGGGATTACCAAAAACTATCTTTGTGTAAACTCCATTCGCATCTTTTTGACATTTAAACCAACCTAGTTTGTTAAATTTGTCCTCAACGCGCTTTTTCATCATCTCTGCCTCCCAGACAGCAAGTATGAGGTTATCCTTCTGGAGTGGTCGTGGTACGATTTTTTGTTTATTTGGACGTTGATCTTTAGAATATGAATAGACAGCATAGATAGTTCCTTGTGCATCAACTTTCAGTTTTTGACCAAAAGAATTCCACTTATTAATTTTTGGCGCCGGTTTCCCTGACCAAGAGTATCTATTTTCTTTTGATGAATTCGGAGCTCCGAAAATCATCAAGAATTTCTTTCGGTCGAGATTGTATTCATTTCCTTTTCTATAGATCCGCAATTTTGCACTCGGAGACCAATCACCGAAAGTGGTTTTGCTTGTGGTGTTGTTTTTCATCTCAAATCCATCAAGATCTGGCGCGTTCCTGCCGTTATGTTTTATTCCCATTTGTTTTTCAAGCCAATGACCACCCTTGCCATCATGAGATACATGGGCCTCTGATGTATCAGGGACTTTGCCTTTCACTTTCTGAATGAAAAGCTTAACTATTCTCCGCTTAATCTGCGCAGAGGTCTCTTTCTTGATGGACTTTGCCATATACGGCGATGGTAGCAAATATCTAAGAAATCGCCCATGGGAGCGATTTCTTAGATACTATTTCTTCCAGTCGCGTATCGTAATCGTTTTAGTCTTCTCGTTTACGTCGAGCTTGAGCTTCTGGCGTTCCTTCCACTTGAAAGACTTTATAACTGCGCGCGGGAGCGTAATCGCATAGCTTGCGCCCCCGGATACTTTGGTGAGGGAGCGTATGTCGCTATTTACTTCAGCACGGCGTCCGGATGCGGGCCGCTTTGCTTTTTTCTTGGTGGTTTTCTTTTTCATGCGTATAGCATAGCACTTGAAAATATGTATATTCGATGAAATAGCGCGCAGCAATTGCGCAAGATGCAAAACGGGCCCGGCTTTCGCCGGACCCGAATAGAAAAGAACGTTTTAGAAGCCGCGAGCACCGCCGCCGCCGTTAAAGCCACCGCCGCCGCCCCAGCCTCGAAAACCGCCGGATGAACCGAACGGACCCGAGGAAGAGGAGCTGCTAGAGCCCGGAAGCGTGCTGTAGTAGCCGCCCGAAACTCCCGCCCCCCAGTCGCCGTTTTTGAAGACGAAGACCAAAGAGCTGATGAAAAGCCCTACCAGCAGGCAAATGCCGACTGATACCGCTATCGCCATAGCAGAGAACGGAACGAACGAAACTCCGAGCAAAAGCCCCCACGCTCCACCAGCCATCGCCCCACTCTTAATTCCAATTATGGAAAAGCCGAGCGTTGCAATGAAGCCTCCAATGAGGAGGAAGGACACGAGCGGGGGTGTTTTCGTTTCTTCAAGCGCTTCGTGGGATGCAGGTTCGAGTAATACTTTCTCGTACACCCCTTCGACCGCGCCCGAAAGCGCAGCCGCCCAGTTTTCGCTCCCGCGCGTAAGATGCGGAAGCACGTGCTCGTCAATGATGCGCGTAGCTACCGAATCCGGCATGACACCTTGGAGGCCTCCTGCCGGCACGATTGCTATTTGCCGTTCGTTCGGAGCAAGCACGATGACGACGCCGTTGTCGACATTGCCTGCACTTTGCCCGACGCCCCATTCATTGCCGATTCTGTTTCCGTACTGCTTCACCGTCAGGCCGCCAAGCGATTGAGGAATCACCACGGCAATCTGGGGCTTTGCAGGAAGCGAAGCTTCGATTTCCCCTATCCGCGTCTCGAGCTGAAGCTCTTCGGCGTCGGAGAGAATGCCCGCTTCATCCGTAACGTAGCCGTCGTGAGAAGGCATACGCTCCTGCGCGCTAGCGCTCGTAGCAAGAGCTACGAGCGCCGCCGCAACAAGTGTGCGGAAGAAGGTCAATGGTTATTCCTCCTTCGGAAGGCCGAGGTCAGGCATTTCAACCTGCGCTTCCTCGGTCGTTTTGTAGAAGTCGCGCGGCGGGAATCTCGAGCCGGCGACAAATTGGCCGAAGAAGCTCGAGACCGCAGCGTTGTATTCCGCAGTCGTGCGGTTCCAGACCTCGCGCGAGTGCGCGATACGATCTTGGCTTCCAGCCGTTTCCGTTGCGAGCGTTTGATAGAGCTCGATCGATTTGAGCTCCGGATAGCGCTCGAATACGGCGCGGATGTTGAGCATCGCGCCGGCAACGTCCGACTGCGATTCCAGCAGTTGTCGCTGGAGTTCTGGGTCTTGGGCGATGTCGCTTGGCGAGACGCCGGCGATAGCAGAGCGAGCTTCGATGATCTCGATGAGGCCGCCGATTTCGACTGCTGCGCCGCGTTCGGCAATATTGGCAAGCTCCGGCAGCAGGTTTTTCTGCCGCTGGAGGTACACCTGGACATCGGCGATAGACCGCTCAACGCCCTGATTCTTCCGAACGATGTCGTCGTACGTTGAGACGTAGCCGACACCAATCGCCGCCGCGAGGACGACGAGGATGATAAGAGCCCATTTCATGCGTTTCTTACTCCAAAAGGACAACGGGGGAACACCCCCGAGCCTGTCGAATATAATGCTACTTATATGTCATAAAGTCAAGTATGCGGAAGAACGCAAAAACCGCGCCAGCTTCTGCTGGCGCGGTTTTCGTTCGGCTACTGCATGAACGCAAATGGCGTCATGGAAAGCACGAGTGCAAGGCCTGCTAGGACGACGAACAGCACCTTCGTCGCATGCCAGAGCGCTTTTTTAATATCTCCCTTTTTCATGCTGCCTTAGAGCGTAAAGAGTGTCTCGTAATTACCGCGCATGCCGCTCTCTCCTTCCGCGCCTTCTTCTAGAACGCCCTGCTTCACTACATACTGGCCGTTCTCATAAAAGACGCCCACCTCATCGCCTCCTCCGGCAAACCAGCAGATGACGCCGGTGAGTTCGTTTGGCGCAAGCTCCCATGACGAACCGTTAATGACAAGACACGAACCGTCAAAAGTGCCTATGTCACGCGCTTCGCCGTTTACGGAAAGCGTTACGGCCGTGCGAGGCGCCCCGGTCTCGCCGTCTCCTCCTGCGGGAGCGAACTCCCAGAGAAACGAAGGCTTCTCACCTACCTGCTCTTCAGCGGCGTTCTCTCCCTCAAGTGCTTCTTCGCTTGCAGAAGGCGCCTTTGCGCTCTGGTTTAGCAGGAGGTAGCCGATGCCGCCGAGTACTAGCACAACAATAAGAGGCACGAGCCACTTATTGGCTTTCTTTTCGCCTTTAGGCTCCGGCATCTTTACCGGGGGCTTAGGCGGTACCGGCATAGCCGATGGGCCTTTATTCTGACTGCTTCCTAATGGGATTGGTTGATTGGTGTCCATATGCGCCTAGGATACCACCCTGTCAACGTTGTTGACTTGTACCTGTGGATGTCCCTTTATGCGAACACCGCCCGCAAAGTGCGGGCGGTGTTCCAAGCATTGTTTCCTTCGGAACTAGTGCTTCTTCATCTTATGGTCAAGCGACCACTTCCCTGCACCGGTA
This sequence comes from uncultured Candidatus Saccharibacteria bacterium, assembly GCA_964652615.1. Taxonomy (GTDB): domain Bacteria; phylum Patescibacteriota; class Minisyncoccia; order Phycocordibacterales; family Phycocordibacteraceae; genus C7867-001. Next base: position 144,763 of record CAZZAT010000001.1, read on the forward strand.
ATCATAAGCGAAACCGAAGCGGCAAGGATAAGTAGGATGAATTCGGAACCGCCCCATCCTTGCTTCAAGTGAACAGCAAGGAATGCAACGAGCGCAACGAAAGCGAGAATCTTCGCTACCCAGTGCGTCCACGCGCCAAGGATAAGAAGGATACCGCCGCCAAGTTCTGCTGCGATAAGAAGCACCGCAAACACTTCAGGAGCTGGGAAACCAAGGCTACCAAGAAAGCCTGCAACACCTGGCACGCCGCCTACAAACTTCTGCCATCCGTGTGCAACGAAGATGGCACCGAGAATAACGCGGAGAAACAGCGGTGCAAACGCCTGCCATTTCTCGCCACACTTACAGGTAAGGAATTTCATCATGATGAAAGTAATTAATTAATCTGTCCCTCTATTGTACCCTACGCGCCGGGCTTCCTGATACTTGGAATGCGCGGGATAAGCGCTCCCATAACTCCTGCAATTGCAGCGATAGCGTAGAAGCCAAAGCCGATAGTCATGCCTACCGCAGCGGCATACCAGAGTGAAGCAGCGGTCGTAAGGTTGTGTACGTTATGTCCGTCTTTGAGGATAAGACCGGCGCCAAGAAAACCAATGCCCGTTACTACTTGTGCGGCAATGCGTGAAGTTGATTCAGGATCAACACTAGCCGAAAGGAAGGTGAAGAGCATTGAGCCTGCGATAACAAGAATATGTGTCGAGATACCAGCATCTTTACCTCGGTTCTCGCGCTCGGCACCCATAAGAAAGCCGATAATAACCGCAAGTACAAACCCTATAAGAAACTGACTTTCAATTGGTCCGATGAGTGCATCCATATGTGTAGATGGTAGCACGCGAACTATAGTCCAAGCTCAATAGTCGTTTCTGAAGGCGCTTCTTCCGCTGCTTGTTGTTTCTCGTAATACACGTAGTAGTTCAACGCAAAGAAACCAAGAATGAGACACAGCCCGATAAGTACGAGAATGATGATGTTTTTGGTCATAGCGTGAGTATAACAAGAACGCACCGATTCCTCGGTGCGTTCTGTGTCTAGCGCACTATGGCGTTACAGGTGGCGTTGGATCAATTGGCACATCCATCGTTGCAGGAAGCGCATCATCAGCCTCGTCTATAAGAAGCACGCCTGACGTGGCCGCAATTGAGGGCGCTGTCATGATAGCGGTCTGCGCGTCTGGAGCAATAGTTGTCATGATGTCTCCAGTATAGGAAACATACTGATAGGTTGCTGCAAATGCCATACTTGGAAGTACGGCTGCAGCACTAAAAGCAGTAATAACAGTCAAAAGAATCTTCATAGGTGTGTTACAAGCATTACGGCTGGTAATACTTCTAGTACACACGAAAAGTGATGAGATTTTGATTAACATGTGTCTGCTACCAGAGTTGGATACGTTTAGAACAGTTGACTGGAGAGGACTTGCTCTAGAAGCAATTTCTTGCCCTAACGCACCCCTAACTCCTTACTACATCGAGGAGTTCAGGGAACTCACTCGTTCCCATATCCCCCTGGGTATAGTGTCCGTGGTTTGGCAGATCTATTACTTCCCCACCTAGCGCCTCATGAAATACACGAAGACTCTCTTTCCCGTCCTCTTCTTCGTCGTTCGATGTAAACATTACAATCTCTCCCACACGCTCTGAAATTCCTTTGTCTATTTCATATCCGTAGTATCCCTCACGCAACTGGTCTCCAATGCCAGGAATCTTCCAAGGAGCGACAAGAACGAGCTTGGCAACCTTTTGTTTTGTATCGCCCAACCAACGAACAAGAAAAGCTGCTCCGCAACTATGTCCTATGAGGATGTCATTTTCTCCGATAGGATTCTTCTCAAATTCTACTTTAAACGCTTGGTAGTCTGGATACCAAGGATTTGGCATGAGAGGCGTATTTACCTCTATTCCTTCCTTTTGGAATTCTCCTTTGAGCCACGGAATCCAGTGTTTATCGTAAGTGCGAGTTTCTGAATTCATCGCTTTCTCAACATCAGAAGGACAACCGTGAAGAACGTGTATCGTTCTCATATGACTTCAATCGGGTATACGTCCGTTGCTGGTTCCTCGTATGGATGTGCTTCTCTTATTGCCTTAAGCACATCTTGCAGTTTGTTTTCCTCACAGACTGTCTCAATGCGATCTTCTGAAACCTCTTCGAGTTTCCCTACAGAACCAATGGTTGGATTTGCTCCTTTTTCAGGCTTGAAACGACCAGTTCCTTTCAGGGTAAAAGTGCAGTGGGAATAGTTTCCGATCTTTCCTGCGCCAGCATTACCTATGACTTCACGGATTTTGTCCGCATCGTTTTCCGGAACATAGACTACGACTTTGTACCTTTTCATACTTATGACTGGGGTGGAATGCCGCGACGCTCTAGATCCTCTTTAGTTTCAAATTCAAGGTAGTTTTGTGTTAGTTCTTCTCCTTTTTTTATATCTCGGCTAGCAACTAAATAGGCGTCAGTATGTTCTGGGTCCTGAGTAACGGAACCTTCATACGCGTGATTAATGAAGTGGGTCACGTCAAAATCTACGTGCCATTTCTGACTAGGCTCATCAAAGAACCCCCACCAAAGAATTTCTTGCTTCTCCTTTTCGTCCAATGAATCAAATTCTTCTTGGGTGATATTCACATCAAGAAGTGGGCTAGGAGTATAGATTAGTTGACCCTTCTCGATATCTTGATCAGCGAAAAGACCAACACCATGATACGGCGAGGTATTTAGTTTGTACTTGATGTGAATCATGGTGAAAGTATACCAATGTTCTGAATTCAAATGGCCTTCGGTTTTTTAAGCCAAGAAATACGCGGTCAAAAACGTGCTGGACAGTCCGAGCCAGAACTAATTCAAGTCTTGTAAAACATAGTCCGTTTGGTGGCTAGATTCTGATACGCTCGACGCTCTTAGGACAAGCAGAATTAGACCTGCGGACGCTTCCGACATTCCCCTTCTACATAGTCGATTAAAGACTCGGTTCCTTTGAGTAGTTTCATAAAATCAACTTCGAACAAGCGAGCATATACGGAATTCTCTCCACGACTTGCTCCGTATGAGCGGTCGCGAGTAATGTGAACTAACTCGTCACGCAACTTCTTTAGCTCGACATAGTCCTGCCAGAATGACTGCGAAGCTGGAGAGGTGAAAGCATAGTGGCCAGGAAGGACGCTCTTTAGTTTTTCGTCTAATGACAGGAAGAGGACTTGCTCTATCGAAAGCACCACATCCCTTTTAACTTGGAGTCGCATTCCCCACAACTTCAATACAGTTACATCTTTTCGCACTACATAGTGTAGGTCTTTGGCGAGCTCGATATGCAGATTAGCGATAAACTCGATGGTCGCGTGGAGCAGGATAATTGCGATGCTTCCCGTCTCAAAAAAATCTAGTGCACTGTCCTTATCTCCAAAAGCATCACCGACAGTAGGGTCTTTCGAGTTCATTGGACGGCGACTCGCCTGTGCGGCGGCTTTCTTCTTTAGACATTCGTCAATGAGTGCTTCAGCGCGATTAAGGTACATCCCGTCGACCTTTGGCGCATAGAACCATGTGGCGATGCCAGTATCTTTTTCGGTAAATTTATCTATGAAAGCAATCGGTGCACCGACAGCGTGCTCAAAGCGTCCAATTTTCGCTGGCTTTGCTAACGTTGTCTCAACAGTTCTCGGTCTCATTCAAATCAGCCTTTTATTTTCTTAACAATCCACTTCCATACCGGACGCCAGTTACCGCGAATATCATCGGCGATCTTCCTGCTTTCGTTTATCGCCCAGGCAGCAGCTATACCGAATGTGGAGAGGGCCAGAGCGGCAGCGTACGGATTGCCGATCATTTCCACGAACTTCTCTGTACCCATAATCCCCTGTACCGATACGAGAAGGATAAGGCCAAAAAAGACGCTCTGGCCAAAGTATTCGAAATCCCCTGGGCGTCCGAGCTTCGCGAAGTGACGATAGGACCACGCAAAGACAAACCCTGGCAGAACAAACAGGAAGAGATGGAATAGGTCTATCGGGGCCTCAGGCATGTCGTAATGGTACACCTACCGTCAAATCCTGCCATTTACCATAAAACGAGAAGGCCCCGCTGCCGGGACCTTCTACACTTTCTACACCCAATCAATATTTGGGTACCTCCTTGCCTGCGTTCTTCAGCTCAAGCTGCTCCTCGATATTGATGAGCCGGAGCTGTAAATCGTGCAGGTACTGCATGTGATGCTTCGGGTGCCACTTCCGACTCGCGCGCTCGAGCGTGAACCGTATGGCCCATTTCTTACGTTCCAGCACATCCGCTCGAAGCATCTCTTCGGCAAGCGGGACTTCAATCCGCTCATATACCTCGTCCACCTTCCGCGCGAATGCTGGATCATTGAGACGCTTGTTGTAGTAGCTCTTCCGATCTAGGTCTAGTGCCTTGCATGTGTGTGCAATGGAACCGAAGTACTCATGCAATACCTGAGGAAACACTTCCCACACCGAGTCTGATATTTTCTTTCCCTGTGACATAAGCCAATACTGTTAGATCTGCTAACAGTAGGGCTCTCGATGAACCTTTTGGGCAAGGACGAGAGTTCTCCCACAAATTCTCCTTAACCTTTAGGGGCGTTCGGTCGCGCGACTTACGCGATTATCGTTCGCTTGCGGGCCTGGGGTCTACAGGTTATCCGGCTTTGTATCCCCATTATACCTTGGTCATTCTTCCGGCTTCAGTCCCTTCTGGCGGAAGCAGGAATCGTAGAGGAGTTTGTAGGTGGCCTCAGCTCCAGAAAGGCTGCGCTGCTCTGAGGCCGCCTCCCGAGCCTTGGCATCGCATTCCTTACGCACCTCCCCTGGGTAAATGACGAGGCGACCGAATGCCATAAGCGCGATAACAACCACCACTACGGCGGCAAGAATCCAGAAGACTATTTTCATCCATTTCTTCATACCTATGCGCAGAGGTTCTCATTTAGCTCATTCATCAGGTTCTGCATTTCTGGCGTACTTCGCAGTGCCTCGATGGCCTTATCCATATCCTCACTAACAGCGTCGATTTCGTCCTTTTTGGCTTCTAGTTTCTCGCGTGCTGCCTCAAACTCGTCTGGCCTATCTGCCGCCTTGAGCAGGTTGTATTGCTCGATGAGTTCCTTGCGTTCCTCTTGGAGCGGTTTCATCTTGGCGTCGAATGGCGCTCGTACCATCTCTTCCTTTGCGCTGATCTGTGAACTCAACTCCGAGCACATTTCGCGGCGCGCTTCGTTCGCGCGCGTCCCTTCGGTCTCTGAAAGCACGGTATCCGTCTTGAGGCGGAGATTCTCATTCTCAAGCTTGAGCCGTTCTATTTCGAGTTCAGTCTCACTCTTGTTCTCGGAAACTTCTTCGCTCAGCTGAGCGTGCTCATCTTCGAGAACAGAGACCCTACCGATCAATGAGTCGACTTGGTTCGCGATGATAGCGATTGCCTCGTCAGGAGATTTTCCTTGTATGAGGGAGTATGTAAACGAACTTCCTGCCGCGATTGCGGGTACGCCGAAGAGTATTCCTAAAACAATTCCCAGTATTTGTAATTTCATAGCTCACTGTATGGCTTAGCCAATAACAGTGGCGGGTAACACAAAACCCGCCACCAGAGAGGAGCCTTACGGACATCCCCTACCAGGGTTTCCCCTGATAACACAACGAAGGCCCTGATGACGGGTTTTCTATCTTCGTTGTGTTTTTAGACCATGCCCGAGGAATCCCTCGAGTTTAGGTCCTGCCCATTACAGGCCTTTATTCAGTTGTAGTCCTGTGATGCCCAGAAAGGCACCACTTCTAAAGTGTAGCCCAAGATGGTTCCTGCGCGAAGAGGGGTTTAAAAAGTGACCCGCGTCAGGCTAACTGCCTCTCCCTTTACAAGACTCGTGAAGGTTAGTAAATCCGCCTCAGTGATTACTAAGTTATATCCTTGTGTGTAACTCTTTCCTTGAGTGAGGCTTATGAGCCTCACTCCACCCTGGCTGAATTTCTTTACGGGATCTTGCGAGTATTTTGCCATATCCCCTTCGTGATGTACCAAGCAATTCCTTATTAGTTTGAGCTCTTCAAGGTTGCCACTAAAAGCACCTAGAGCCTCCCAATACGTCCAAAGCATTATGCAGTAAGCATGGCACATTCGAACGTAATCATTTATGACGATTGGAGTAAACGCCGTACTGGAACCAGAGACAACGAGTGATGCGTTTTGGGTAGATGGTTGAAGTTGAATTGGAGACCTTAATTCAAGAACAGATTTATTTGGCTGAATATAGTCTGAATAGAATCTCTCCAGACTTTCGATACAGGCTTTGAATCGAATCTCGACATCGTTCATAAATCCCCTAACTTCCCAACGCGATCCAGTCCCCGAGCCTGCTCGTACAAGATCTTTAACTCAGGATATAGAGCGGCTCTCTTCCCTTCGTCAGGAATCAGGAGGTACGACTTGAACATTTGCTCTATATCACCAATCCAGACCCCTTTCTTGAGAATCCTTATTATCTGCTCGAGAAGTGGCAACAATTTGTCTGGGGCAATAGGGGCAATAGTTTGGATAATTTCTCCTCCCGATAGCATCCAGGCATGCTCCCTAATGTCGTATTTATGAGCCCACTTTTCTATATAGTTCAGTAACCCTTTAAATAGCTCAATACCGTCATCGGGAGCAACTTTCAGTACCCGCAGTATGAGAAAGTCATACTGACTCAAGGGTTGTTGCTCAAATGTATCCGTGTGCAGGAAAAGAGGTATGTATTTTTTTAACTTCTCATAGTTTTCCTGATCAGTGTCAATTTCTTTCCATACATGCCAAGTGAAGGTTGATCGAATGTAGGGGGCATTTTCCTGAGGCAAAGCCAAGAGTTCGCGTGCGAATTGCTCAAACCAACTGCCATCAAAACCATCGCCGAGAAGAGATCGATATTCAGCGAAGTAGATAAGCAGCGGAATAGCTTGTCGAGTAATATACTCGGGTTGCATTTCTTGTTTGGAGTTTCGAAAGAAGTATTGGATAAACTTCCTTGCCTGGTCTTCATTTAGAGTTCGAAAGGCATTGAATACTCTAGAGAGACCTTCCAAGACTCGGGGAACGTCCCTGTGCTCTTCTAAAACCCTGAAGCAAAGACTCCGAACCCGTTTCTTGTCCTCTTCAGTGAAATCAAACGGTCGCCCATCTTTATGTTCGACTGCCCTAATGTTCGCTGCGAAGAAAGACAACGGCACAGTTGCCTGTATTCTCACGTAATAAACCGGGTCAGAGGAAAGATCCTCGACCAGAGAGATAATTCTTGAATAAAACTCAGTTCTAAATGTGGCAGCGATGGCAGTAAGTAGCCAACATGCAGTTCCTCTGACTGTGTAGATATTTGAAACATCCTCCCCTGTGAGAATTTTCTGGTTCAAATCATCTTGCTCGGGTGACGGATCCTGATCCTTGGAATAAATCTCGGCAATGGCAAGACTTTCTTCAACGAACTCACCCTTCTCAACCAACTCTTTGAGGTACCAAATTATGATGCTCGACTTAGTAGAAGCATCTGGCTCTGTAAAGGGTTGCGCCCAATCTGGGTTACTAAAATCAAGAGCCTTCAAATCTTTTAAGACTTTCTCTTGAATAAGGGTTCGGTAGTCCGAAAGTTGCATAGATCTATTTTACTACTAACAGGCTCCAGCTGCTGACTTCCTATTGGAACCACGACAAGGTGTAGGTCATGGAAATGGCTTACATGGAAACCCTGCCAAAGTCGGTGCCGGAGGTGATATCTGTCCGGTATTGCCTATATGCCCGCAAATCAACCGAGCGAGACGAGAAGCAGGCCCTTTCTATTGAGTCCCAGGTAAAAGAAATGCTCCAGATTGCGGAACGAGATGGGCTTGAGGTCATCGACGTACGACGTGAGGCACATTCTGCAAAGGCTTCGGGCGAACGGCCGGTATATAACGAGATTATCAAAGACCTCCGCTCAGGTCGCTTCAACGGGGTTCTCGTCTGGCATCCTGATCGTCTTTCGCGTAACGCAGGCGACCTCGGTTCTCTCGTCGATCTCATGGATCAGAAAGCGCTCGTCGAGATACGGACGTACGGACAACGCTTCAGCAACTCTCCGAGCGAAAAGTTCCTGCTCATGATCCTGTGTTCTCAAGCGAAGCTCGATAACGACAATAAGAGCGTGAACGTGAAGCGAGGTCTGCGAATGCGATGCGAGATGGGGCTATGGCCTGCACCTGCTCCTACCGGATACCTCAATGAGAAGCGTGCCGACCGCCGTGGGCATGTGATTATCGATCCGGAACGCGCTCCAGTCATAAAACAGATATTCGAGAAAGTCGCGTACGAGAAATGGACAGGGCGAAAGGTGTATCACTGGCTAAAATTCGAACTGAACTTTCGTAGTCCGTACGGAAACAAGCATCTAACCTTAAGCAACGTCCACAAGATAATCGGCATGCCCTTCTACTACGGCCAGTTCGAGTACCCGGTGAAGAGCGGCAACTGGTACAACGGACGACACGAACCAATCATTACACGTGAACTCTACGATAAGGCACAGGCACAAATGAAGCGTGATCGGATTGTGCGGAATGAAACGAAAGAGTTCGCATTTACAAAGCTGATTACTTGCGGTCTATGTAACTCTGGCGTATCAGCGGAAGAGAAATTCAAAGCAATCAAGAGCACCGGCACCACTGCTCGCTATGTTTACTACGGCTGCAGTAGATCTAAAGACCGGAATTGCAAAGGTGGCTACATAAGAGAGGAGAAACTAGTAGAAGAACTATTCAAAGTCATCGATAAAGTAAGTATCGATGAACTCGGAATGAGAGCGAAACTCGAAGAGGAGATTAAAAGGTTCAACCGGTTGCAACGACTCGCAACCAAAGACGAGCCCGAGATGCAGATTGATGAAAGCGAGATCGCTACGCGTGAGTACGCAAAACATGTTCTACGCGAGGGCACGCCGTCCGAGGGACGTGAATTAATGGGGCACTTACGGTCCCGACTAGTGTTGAAGGGCAAGGAGATTACGTTACTGGAGGATTGATATTGGTTGCATTTAGAAACCTATATGCCTATACTTATGGCATGCCCGCGGCAAAAGACGACAAGCGAAAATTCTACTGGCACGCCAATACAAGCAGCGGCGGCACTCTTAGCCTTGGCCTGGACCTAACCGGAGAGTTCTCAAAGGAGGAGAAAGAAAGCGCTCTTGCGGAAGGTATTCGCGCTTGTGTAGAGCAGATGGAAGCTCAAGGATACATTCCCTACAATGCGACGCTCATGTCTTCTGGGGACTTAGCCCGAGAATATGGCAAGACGAGACAGTACTGGGAAAAACTCCTGAACGAAGGAAAGATCCATTACAAGGAGACATCCGCAGGACGTATCACCACAAACTTGTGGGTACAGGGATACTTGAACGACCGGGAAAAGGTAAACAAGTATGTGCGTGATGTAAGGGACGTGCTTGAAACAATCGACGCTACCAGCAGCACTGGTGGTCGAGTGACATGCTCCGTTTGCGGTAAAGAGAATTTTGAGTTTCATGTAAACGGGGACGCTAATATCAATGGCTTATGTCGAGCCTGTGGCTTCCATATCCACACGACCAAGTAACCCATGAAAAAGAAACTCAAGAAGAAGGTTGCGAAGAAAAGAGTAACTGTGACGGCGCCACAGGCGCAGGCGATTCGTGCGCTAGCCGAGCAGCTCGGGAAACTCATCGCCCTTTCGGGATTCCGAAGCTCTTTTTCTCTTACAACCATTGCGAAAGAGAGGGGTCTATCGAAGTTTCTTCCAACCAAGGCAGCAAACAAGAAGGAGTCTTTCTATGAATTTCTTCGGAACCTGTATTGCCAAAAGCCTCGAACAATCAAGATTCTTGTGCGGGAAATCCTTCCTAAAGCTATAGAGAAGCGGCACGAGAAGGGCGACCCCGTCCTAGAAGCGGAAGCGCTTGAGTTGTCAGCGCGGCTGAAAGCTCTGAACATTGACCTTGAGACAGAGATTCTTGCTATGAATCTCCCGAAAGAGCGTCCCAAAACCGTGCCACCGCCGATAGCTATCCAGAAGATCCTTGACGCATATACTCTCCATCCATCACTACTTCCAGACTGCAAGAAGATGTTTATTGAAGGTCATATAAACGAATCCGTAAGGAAGGCGCTTGAGCGTTTTGAAAAAACTATTCAAGACCTCACTAGTACTCACGACAAGCAAGGACCGGACTTGATGGCCACAGTTTTCAATGAGCAGAACCCTAAGATAAAGTTTAATGCGCTATCGACACCACAAGAAGTAAACAAGCAACTCGGGTTCAAGCTTACTACCATGGGCATCATGCACTGGTGGAGAAATAACCTGAGTCATGGTGACGAGGAGCAGCTCCCCCATCATGACGCACTTGGTCGTCTCATCATGATTAGCAATCTCTTCCATGAGATAGACGGGAGGTTTATCTAGATTCTGAACTGGACATCAAAAAGGAGCGACTTAAGGTCGCTCCTTTTTGATGCTTTCAGGACGCACGAAACTAACTCCTAAGTTGCTGCCGGACTTGGACTCGAACCAAGATAACAACCTCCAGAGGGTTGCGTCCTACCATTAGACGATCCGGCAATGGACTGCACGATACCCCAAAAACCAAGCGTATTCAAGGCAAAAGCGCGCTTTCCTCTCTAGGAGTATGATTTATGAAGAGGTTCTTCATGAAGCCTTCACCTAAAGGATGGCACCCTTTGGAGCGGACGTTATCAGACTAACCTATACCCCATATGAGACTCCTTGTTGTAGAAGATGAGCCGAAGCTTGCGGCAGTAGTCGCGAAGGGGCTCGAAGCGAAAGGATACGCTGTTGATACTATTGGTGACGGCGCTGAAGCCTTAACGCGTATATTGGTGCACGGGAAAGACTATGACCTTGTCATTCTTGATCTCATGCTTCCTTCAAAATCGGGCTCTGATATATGTAAAGAAGCACGAGCTGAAGGCGCTACGGTACCTATCCTTATACTCACTGCACGCGCAGAAACGGAGCATAAAGTAGAGCTTTTGCTTGCGGGTGCAGACGATTACATGGTGAAGCCTTTCTCGTTCGAGGAGCTTTTGGCACGCATTCAAGCAATTTTGCGTCGCCCTACCGAGTCTCTTCCCTCTCTTTTAAGCGTTGGCGATATTACGCTTGATCCCGTCAAACACGTCGTAACGCAAGAAGGAAAAGAAGTACCGCTCACCCTTAAAGAGTTTCGTCTTCTCGAGTACTTCCTGCGCCATCCGGGGCAGGTTATAAACCGCGAAGACTTCCTTACGCATCTATGGGATTTCAATTACGAATCATTTAGCAATGTCATCGATGTCCACATCAAAAACCTCAGACAAAAGCTCGATCCTAAAGAGGGCCCTAGCCTATTTGAAACCGTTCGTGGAATCGGCTACCGGCTTCGCGCGTAGATACCGCCGCGATATCTTCTATCGCACCGGCTGGAACGTCTTGTTCTTGCAGATGGGCTTTGCGCTTGTGTTAGTCGCACTTATGCTCGTCTCCCTCTCGTATCTGTATAACGAAATTATTGAAGGCCTTATTCACGCCATAACGCAAAGCGTTGCTTCTGGCGTAGACCCTTCAAGTGACGGCGCCTTCATTGCTTCCAGTCTTGAGTACGAGAAGCAAAAGAATATGGTGCTCACCGCTGCAGGCATTTTAATCGCAGCTGCAGTCTTCTCATGGCTCATAACTGCTATGGCGCTTCGACCAACTCGTCTTGCGCTTCAAAGCCAGAAACAGTTCGTTGGAAACATCGCACACGAACTGCGCACTCCTCTTGCCATCATTAAGACGAATACGGAAGTAACGCTCTTTAACGAACATCTAGGAACTGATACTAAGCAATCGCTTGCCTCAAACCTTGAAGAGCTCGACCGTATTTCAGATATTATTAACAACCTTCTCTCAATGAACACACTTCTCGATCCGGGGAAGATGGTGTTCACAAACGTTGATCTCGAACCAGTCATACAGGGCGTCATGCATTCGCTTGAAGATCTTGCTAAGCAAAAAAGAATAGCGCTTACCTCTGCTTCAGAGGGGTACCAAACCGTGCGCGGTAACACAGTGGCACTTGAGCAAATCATCATGAATATCGTGAAGAATGCCGTCAACTACACGCGCGATGGTGGATCAGTCGACATCCAAACACGTCCTGACTATCACGGACATGTAGAAATTGCGGTGCGTGATACCGGTATTGGCATACCAGAAAAGGATCTCGAACACGTGTTTGAACCTTTCTACCGAGGCGACAAAGCAAGAAATCGTGCATCTGGAGGAGGATCAGGACTTGGGCTTGCAATCGTTGGAGAGCTCGTGCGCTCGCATAAAGGCCATATACGCATCACCAGCATTGAAGGCGCGGGCACGACCGTATTCGTGACGCTTCCTTGCGGAAAGGAAGAGGTAAAGAAGAAAGGGTCTGCGCCGAAAGAATCATCGGTAGACTACGCTTAAACTTCATCTTCACTTCACGGGGCGTGCGCTATTGTGCCCTTGTGTACGCGGGTTCTCTAGTTCTTTCGGTGCCCTTTGCGCGGGGTGGCCAGAGCAGAACGGCTGTTTCCTAGGAAGCAGTCGTTGTGCTTTGGTCCTTTGCTGCTTCGAGAAACGCCGTGAAAAGCGGATGCGGAGCAAGCGGCCGCGCAATGAGCTCGGGATGAAACTGGGCTCCCACGAAAAACGGGTGTGTGTCTTTTGGCAATTCTGCTATTTCCATGAGAATGCCATCGGGAGATTTTCCCGAAAACACCATGCCGGCTGCCTCAATACGATCAATGTATTCTGGGTTCACCTCATAGCGGTGGCGATGCCGCTCTTCTATCTCCTCTTTGCCATACGCAGCCTCTGCAATAGTTCCTTTCGTGAGAACTGCAGGATAGACGCCAAGACGCATCGTGCCTCCGTAGTTTCCTTTGGCGATAAGTTCCTTTTGTTCTGGCATCACGTCAATCACGGGATGCTCAGCTTGCGGGTTAATTTCTACCGTGTGAGCACCAGAAAGACCCGCCATGTGTCGTGCGCATTCTATGACCATAAGTTGCATACCGTAGCAAAGACCAAAATAAGGAATCTTGTTTTCTCGCACATATCGAATTGCATGTATTTTTCCTTCAATACCCGTCTCGCCGAATCCGCCCGGCACCAAGATGCCGTCATATTCTGAAAGCCGCTCAAGCCCCTTCCCTTCTTGAAAGTCTTTTGCATTTATCCAGTCAAGCGCCACTTTTGCTCCTGTATGTGCTGCAGAGAATTTCAAAGCTTCAATGACCGAAAGATATGCGTCAGAAAGAACGAAATCACCCGTATCAAAATACTTTCCCACAATGCCGATCTTCACTGACGTCGATGCCGTCTTTGTCTTCTCTACAAACGCTTCCCATTTGGACATTTCAGCACTCTTTCCCTCTGGAAGTCCGAGAGCTTTGGTAAGTATGTCGCCAAAGCGATCTTTCTCAAGATTAAGCGGGACGTCATAAATGCTTTCAACATCAGGAGCAGAAATGATGCGGTCGGCACGAACAGATACAGACACCGCAAGCTTTTCCTTACGCTTCTCATCAAGTGCGACGCTTGCACGCGCAATAAGGAAATCAGGCTGTATGCCATACGCATTGAGTTGGCGTACAGCATTTTGGGTCGGCTTTGTTTTCATTTCTCCGAGCGTGCCTGGTGTTGGAAGGTAGGAGACCATACCGAAAATGACATCATCTGGCTGTTCCATTTTCAATACACGTGCTGCTTCTATGAAAAGAGCATTTTGGAAATCCCCTACCGTACCCCCTATTTCAACAACCGTTATCTTGCTCCCGTTATACGAAGCCGCCGCCTTGAGGCGGCGGAGAATCTCATCGCGCACGTGCGGGATAGCTTCGACGCACTTGCCTCCGTAGCGAAGCGCTCGTTCGTTTTCAATCACCGTCTGATAGACCATGCCGCCAGTCATATAATCTTCAGGTCCAAGATCACGATTCAAGAATCGCTCGTAATTCCCCATGTCCTGATCAGTTTCAAGGCCGCTTCGAAGCACAAAGACTTCCCCGTGTTCAGTAGGATTCATAGTGCCTGCGTCTACGTTCAAATAGGGATCTATCTTCACAAGATTCACCTCGTACCCGCGACTCTTTAAAATAAGGCCCATGGAAGAGACTGCGATTCCCTTGCCGACGCCGCTCATTACCCCGCCTATGACGAATATGTATTTATGTCCATTCGTATCCATGACTAAATGCGCAGGTACCTGCGGACAGCAACGTAGCTTGCAATTCCTCCAAGAAGAACGCCCGCGCCAACTAAGATGATAAAGAAGGAGGCAAATTCACTCACGTAATACGTGAAAAGGTTAAAGCCACCAAGCCACGCAGAAAGCGCACTCGCTGCATACCATGAGATAGGATAGAACAAGAGGAGGACAATAAGAGCCGCAAGAAGTCCAGAAATGATGCCTGCAACGACAAATGGCCAGCGAATAAAACCGTTTGAAGCACCCATGAGCCGCATCACGGCTATTTCATCGCGCGAGGTATAGATAGCGAGGCGAACCGTTGCAAAGGCAATGGTTGCAGAGGCGAACGCGAAGAGGAGCACAATAAGAAGCCCTGCGCGTTCAGTTGCGTCTATAGCTGCAGTCAATCTGTCGATGACTACTTTATTCTGGAAATAGTTCACCCTATCAACGATAGAAACACCTTCACTGTTGGTTGCTGGGGTATTGGTGAGGAAATTTGCAATGCTCTCATACTGCGAAGGATCTTTCGCCTTAATCGCAAGAGAGGCGCCAAGCGGGTTATCACCAAGCTCTTCAAGCGCCTGAAGAACGAGCTCATCCCCTTCGTGGCGTAGCTGGAATGCCTGAAGCGCTTCTTCACGCGTGGTGTAAGTTACGCGCTCGACTTCAGGAATTTCTGCAAGACGACGCTGATACGCGACAATATCAGTTTCGGAAGCGGTCGTAACGAAATAGAGGTTTACGTCCACCTTGTCGCGTATGGAAGCGAGCGTGTTTGAAAGAATTGCCGAAAGGAAGATAAGGAGCGCTACAACAGCAAGCGTAACGGTCATGATGAGCACAGTTGCAAATGAAACTGACCCGCTTCTTGCAAAGCTCTTTGCACCATTTATAGAAATACGTTTGAAGGTGGTCAACATACGTTAGAGAATATAGTGGCCGCGCGGATCATCGCGCACGACTCTTCCTTTATCCATAGTGATAACACGCTTGCCCATAGCATCCACGACACCTTTGTTATGCGTTGTGATGATGACGGTAGTACCGAGTTCGTTGATTTTCTTTAGAATCTCAATGACGTCATAGGTGTTGACCGGATCGAGATTTCCTGTTGGTTCATCTGCAACAATCAAATCGGGCTGATTGATGATGGCACGGCCAATGGCAACGCGCTGCTGCTCACCGCCTGAAAGCTGCGAGGGGAAATGGCGGGCTTTATCGCCAAGATCCACAAGATCAAGAATGTAGGGTACGTCTGAAGCGATGTCCTCGTCGCTTTTGCCTATCGCTTCCATAGCAAACGCAATATTCTCGTATGCGGTGCGGTTTGGAATGAGACGGAAGTCCTGAAATACCGTCCCTATCTTGCGACGATAGTGGTGAAGCGCGTTTTTAGGGATGTCGTTCACATTCATTTCTTCAAAATACACAGCGCCTTCGGAAGGAGTATCTTCTGCAAGGAGCATTTTCAAAAGCGTCGTCTTCCCAGCTCCTGAATGACCAACAATGGAGACGAATTCTTTGGGACCAATAGAGAGCGAGACATCGTGGAGCGCAGGAGTCCCGTCTTTGTATTGCTTTGTTACTTTGTCGAAAAGAATCATATAACCTCGCTATTCTACCCCACCTTTGGTGGATGCATCAATAAACGAATCCAAATCTCCGGATAACACCGCGTCTGGATTCCCTGATTCGTGGCCTGTTTCGTGATCTTTCACCATTTTATACGGGTGTAATACATAGGAGCGGCGCTGACTCCCCCACTCATTCTTCGTAGAGGATGAGAGGGAGCGCCCCTTCGCCTCTGCCTCACGCCGCTCTTCTTCTAGACGAAAGAGTTTGGCTTGTATGATATCGAGTGCTCGTTCGCGGTTAGCTTGCTGGCTACGCTCGCTTGAAACATGAGCTGAAACGCCGGTAGGGGTGTGTACGATGCGCACCGCCGTCTCTCGCTTGTTCACGTTCTGTCCGCCCGCTCCTCCTGAACGTGCAAATTGTATTTCAAGGTCTTCCGGCTTTAGTTCTTGCTTTAGGTTGGGCGCAAGCTTTGGGAGTACTTCAATCATTGCAAAACTGGTCTGCCGCTTGTCCTTTGCATTAAAGGGTGAGATGCGCACGAGACGATGCACCCCTGCTTCGTGTTTGAGCTTTCCGTATGCTCCCTTCCCGCGAACCTCAAGCAATAGGTTACGGTATCCACCATGATCATTTTCATTGGCGTGCAGCTCACTTACGCCCCACCCTTTTAAGGATGCATACCCTTCATACATTCTACGAAGCATTGCAGCGAAATCTTCAGCGTCATCGCCTCCTGCTCCCGCAAGCACCGCAAGCGTTGCGTCTCCGTCATCTTCTGCATTTCCGCTTCCCCCTTCTTTCAGAGTCTGGTATTCGCGCACGAGGAGCTGTGCCTTATCTTTATCCTCCCAGAAGTCGGATGAGGCCATGAGGGCCTCAAGTTCAGCTATGCGCGGATGCTCTTCGCTCATGGAGGGAGTATAGCAAAACCCGCATCATGCGGGTTTTGATTTTGGAGACCCTATTAAACTCCGTTAGAACCCATTTTGCAAAGGAGCCATGATTGCTCGCGCCTCGCAGACTCGGCGCTCGCCCCGACCCTGGTGGCTCAAGCAGACTTGACCACACTTGAAGCACTACGTGTCTTCGGCGTCCGCACTAAAATCCTTTTCTTTTTTCGCGGGGGAAATCCAAAAATCCGGGCTCGGAGCGGCAGGGCTCGGGGGTAGCCCAAAATACCAGGGTGGTCTCGTGTCTGTTTTTTATCCGCTTTGAATCGTCCCTGACTAAAGAGATTCACCCCTCGGCATCCGCCTCGGGGCTGTTTCCGCTATGGCTACGAAGGCCTAGATTCCTCTGTGCCGCCTTTTCCTTGCTCTCCGCCCTGCGGGGCGGGAGCTTCGGGGCGGCTCTTGTTTGGGGGAAGGACGCATCCTTCCCCCAGCTCGGGTTCATCCTCGTTCCTTCGGATTCCACCCTCGCACAACCCCCATCCTCGTTTGCATACGAGTGTTCGCTGTGTCGCTTCCGCTTTTAGATACGGTGGCTTCGGTGTTCGTCGGCCTTCGTCCTTTAGCCATGGACGCTCATAGCGGAAACAGCCCCGAGGCAAATACATAACGCTTGCCCCACCCACCCGTGCGCGCATAACCCGCCGCGAAACGCGGCGGACTCCCTAAGAATGACGCAACTGCTTATACACAAACCAGCCTAAGGGTATGAAAAATAAAGAAGTCATGAGACCTGGAGTATAAGTTTGATGAATCAGAGCGGAAAACAGGTGAGACAGTTCAATTATAGAGAAAACCAACAAAACGAACCAGAGTATCCTAGCTCTCGGGGTGTCTCGAAAAAAATACAAAACAAACAGAAATATAAAAACTACTACTTGCACCAATAGCCAAACAGCAATTTGCGGCAGAGAAACCGTTTCTGAAAACCACTTGAGGATAGTGTCAGTACGGTGAAATCCAGATAGGTACTCTTCAACGGCATGAAGGAAGAAAAGGATAGCCGAAAAGATTATCACGCGACTTGAGGTCATTTTCTCGATTTTGCGTACATCACGAGAACTGTAGGTATGGTAAGTGCAATAGCATCTATAAGAAGATGCATCAGATCGTCGGGTCGTATGAGACCAATAACGAGCATCCCGAGAATATGCGCGAAAGTTGCGACAATTGTGAAATTTGTAAAAAACAAATGCTGTTCCGGAACCCGAGACGCGACCCACAGATAGTAGCCCCATACGGCAAACATCAGCGTGAACATCAACTCAAAATCCCACGCATATTCCGCGCCTCGAAACTCCGGAATAAGCGCGGACGGTAGTTGGACTCCGAGCAACGGAGCGACTGATAGCACGAACACCACGATGTACCACCAGAAGAACAGCGCGAGGATTTTTAGGGCAAGTCCTAGATTCAACTTCATGACAGTAATCCTACCATCGCAAAAGGCCCCTTTCGGGGCCTTTGTGCTAGAGAAGGATCAGGAGTAATCCTGCTAACGCTGCCATGCCGAAGTCCTCGATGAGAGTAATTTTCGTTAGCGGTACTTTCAGGAAAGTTCCGAGGCATGCACACATGAATTCTTCCTTCTTCGCTATCTTGATCGCAACTCCGATACCGCTGAAGAGCATCACGGCGAGTTCCGTCCATAGGAGCCATGCGTCGTGAATCCCTGCGAGCATGAGGAGACCGAACGCAAGTTCTATGAACGGATAGATATACCCGTAGGCAGGCCAACGACTCGCGAGAAGATCGTAGGTTGAATATCCCTCCGCAAATCCCTTGAGATCTAGGAACTTGAATCCGGCGAAGACAAGAAAGAATCCCGCCATGAAGTATCCAATGGTACTTGTGAGCGCGAGTTCTCCGCTTGCATAATCTCCCCACGAAGCCGCAAGCGTACCCGCAACGAGAAGCCCGAAGATGACCATGAGCGGGATATAACTCTTCCAAGTTATGGGCCCGAGGCCGCGGTCTTCAATATGCTGTTTCGGTTTTGCGTGTACTTCTGTTTCCAGCACGAGCGCCATGTGGCACTTCGGACATCGTCCCGGTCCTTCTTGCCGTACTTCAGGGTGCATTGGACAGGTATACATGGCTATATCGCTTCATAACTAATAACGACCTTCTCCTTGTCTTTAAGCACCGTGTTCTCGTAGGTATCCACTTCAACTCCGTCTACAAGAACCTTGATCCGATGAGTCTCGTCTGTCTTGAACCCGAGGATTTCTTCGGTTGTGAACGGCTTTCCCCAGACCGCGAAGAAGTCCGCGAGCGTGAAGTCGCGTCGTTCCGGCGATTCCACATGAATCGTCCCTACCGCGTCATGGGTATGGAGCGCGTTCATACAGTTAGGAAGCACGCCTATGTTCGGAGGTATTTCCTGTTTCTCGCCGTTCACGACTATTTCTAGCGTCGGGTGAATGTGGAACTCGGTCGCCATATCCGTCGTGCAAGTAAGCGCCACTTCTCTAGTTGTCCGTTCCGTCTTCACGGATTCTTGTTCTCCACGCGTGAACAGAACAAAGAAGAGGATGAGTGCCGATATGCCGAAGACAATTGCAACAGCCGTCTTCATACTAATTTTCACGCAAGGCCTGTTCTACCGCCTGCTTTATCGATTCATACGGCTGCGCTCCCGAAAGCGGATACTTCTTTCCGTTTTTTGTGATGACGACGCTCCACGGAGTTCCATTTCCGCCAGTTGCGGTCGCGTTGTCGAGGTCAGCTTGGATGTGAGCATTATGACGGTCGCTCGCCGCGCATGCACTGAACGCCACAGTATCAAGTCCAACGAATGCGGCGATTTTTGGCAACTCGGCAGCGTCAAGGCCGTCGTTTGAGGGAGTAATCTCAAACAAGCGATCGGCATACTTCCAGAACGCATCGTTTCCGCCAAGTTCAGCGGCACACTCAAGCGCAACCGCTTCGCTTCGCGCTTTCTTGTGAAGCGAGTCCAGCGGGAAGTGCCGATATACCCACGCAACTTTGCCGCCTGCACCATACTCGTTCATCACTTGC
Organism: uncultured Candidatus Saccharibacteria bacterium; assembly: GCA_964652615.1. Lineage (GTDB taxonomy): Bacteria > Patescibacteriota > Minisyncoccia > Phycocordibacterales > Phycocordibacteraceae > C7867-001. Next base: position 164,575 of record CAZZAT010000001.1, read on the forward strand.
CTCATGGTCTCGTGGAAGCGTTTACAGAACGGACACTCAGTATCCGAATACTCCACGATAATCACTTCCGCATCCGCACTTCCGCGAATGTGGTCGTTCACCGTTATGGGTGCGATAGAATCTAGCGCTTTCTTAAGTGCTACTTGATCCTGTCCTTGCCCCTGTGGCTGATTGTCTGCTGTGAGCGCGCCGCCGCCCGAATATATGGCTCCGGCGATAAGGAGCGCACCAAACACTACCGCGAGCGGTGTGAGATATTTTTCAAGAGTTGGGTTCATAGTCGGTTTCTTACTCAATGCCGTACCACTCCTTCTGCCACTCTTTCATCTGCGCGATTTCTGCGGCCTGCGCAGCAATGATGGCATCTGCCATCATCTTGATTTCAGCGTGTTTGGCATTGACCTTTGCCGCTTCAGCCATCTGGACTGCTCCCTCATGATGCATGATCATCTCCGACAGAAACGTTTTATCAAACGCGTCTCCCGTCTTGCCGGAAAGCCCCATCATCATTGAGTCCATTTCGCCCTTCATTCCAGAGGACATGGAACCGGACATCATGTTCCCATCCGGCATCATGTGTCCGTTTTTTTGTTCGGGAGCAGTTTTACCCACGAACGCGTAAGTGCCGAGACCTCCGATAAGTAGCGATACAAGCGCTACAAGAACAATATTTTTTTGCATAGGTTGTGAATCAAAGCGAATAAGCGCACCTAAATGCGGTACTTAGTACGCTTTAGAATTCAGGAGTCCTTGCGCGAACAATTCTTGAAAGAGTGTCGGCCGAGTCGCATAGGCAGGAGGCGGGGGCGACCATTCGTTCCGGCGAGGAAGAAGGTACGCAAAGCCGATAGCAGCAACGACGGTAATGTAGGGGAGCGAATCAACGAGGGTGGTCGTGAACGCGCTTTGCCAATGTTCTATATGGTCAAAAACGCTCATGGCGCAGATGGACATCTGCCCTTGCATGAACGGACAACCGATTTCGTGATTCTCGGACATAGAGAGAATCGAGAATGGTCCAAGTACGACCATTACGAAAATGGCGACGGTAAGCCCTATGGAAACAAATCCTTTCCCGAAAGCCATGTATCCATTATACCGCGCAAGTCAAGGGCGCGGAATTATACCCCTTACGCCTTCACCATCCTGCCCGACTAGGATTACAATTACAGCATGAACCATAGCCCCTATCCGCGCCTCACCGCGATGATCCTGCTCTCGTTCGCCGCGATGTATGTCCTCATGTATTCAATGGCGAATGTCCTTGCGAATGTGTATCCGAACCTAAACCAACTCTATATGGCCGGACTTATGACTGCGCCAATGGTGCTGTTTGAGATGTTCCTTATGAGTGCAATGTACCAGAACAAGAAACTGAATTTTGCGATTATCGCGGTTGCGCTAATCGTATTTGTCGGCTTCTTTCTCGCGATTCGCTACCAAGTAGGCATATCGGACGAGGAGTTTGTGAAGTCAATGATTCCGCACCACGCAGGCGCAGTGCTCATGTGCGAGAAAGCAGACCTTAGCGATCCGGAGATTCATGCGCTCTGCGCGGGCATAATCTCAGGGCAACAGCAGGAAATTGAACAAATGAAAAAAATTCTTGAAAGAATATAAAACCCTCCCCCCTGCCGCTCCTTGCCGGATTTTTGGATTTCCCCCGCGAAAAAAGAAAAGGATTTTAGTGCGGACGCCGAAGACACGTAGTGCTTCAAGTGTGGTCAAGTCTGCTTGAGCCACCAGGGTCGGGGCGAGCGCCGAGTCTGCGAGGCGCGAGCAATCATGGCTCCTTTGCAAAATGGGTTCTAACGGAGTTTAATAGGGTCTCCAAAATCGAAATCAGCCCAGTTTTTCCCGAATGCATTTTCGCAGAATGCAATTCCCGCCAAGGTAATACAGGGATTCCGCGCGCTTCGCGCGCGTGGGGGAGGTTCAGAAATACAGAATCCGAAAATTTTCTGGAGGGAGGATTTTTTACTTCTTGTGTGCTTGCCCCACCCTTCCCGTGCGCGCACACGAGCCCTTTCGCTAAAAACTCTGTAATTAGCGAAACTCCCTATAAAAGCGGAAAAGCCCCTCGGGGCTTTTCCAGATTGCCTGTGCTTCGGCGACGGAATACGCCGCTTACGTGCAGTACGCTCCGCGCAGGACTTACATCACTATCCAATATAACGAAAATATGCGTGAAATCAAGGTGAAGGGTTGGGTGTGGGGATAGTAGGATTTTGTCCAAATTTGCTCTGCGGAAATCGTATAGATTCGCTTATCGTCAGCATGTTGTAGAAATGGCTCTTGCCGTAGTTGTAATGAGCCCATATTGCGTTCGCAATTACATCCGCCGCTTGTACAACCTTCGAGTGTTGAGAGTTCGTATATGAAATCTGTAAATCGTGCTGAAAACCAAACTGTGTGAATGCTTTTATTTTTATGTAATCGGCAAGTGAATTTATTGAACCTACTTTAGTAGAGTGATTATCGAGCAGGATGCAAAGATCTTCAGGTGAACTTCTGATCGTTTTCTTCACGAGGAAAGAAAATAGGTAGTTGTAGCAAAGGTTCTTATCCTCGAAGAGTTTTTTGTTATCTATGTTTTGCTTATCTGCAACAATGTAAGAAACTGTATAGTCATTCGCACTACAAAGCCTGTTAAAAATCTCTTGTTTTTGCTTGAAAGATAGATTACTTGCTTTCACTTCAGGAAGATTATTTCTGGTGCAAAATTTCCTCATGAAATTTACGATGCGTTTACTCCTTTGGGGCGCAAGCAAAACGAGCACGAAATAGCGGTCTTTCGTCCCTAGATTCCCCGACTCATCGACGAATAACGTTTTCATGGGCGTATAATCGAATTATGCGCTTCTTCCTGTACGCTCGCAAATCAACCGATACCGAGGACAAACAGGTTCTCTCTATTGAGGCGCAGTTGGCCGAATTGCGCGCTCTAGCCCGCCGTGAAGGGTTGGAAATCGTTGAAGAATTTGTAGAGAAGCGTTCCGCAAAGTCTCTTGGTCGCCCCGTGTTCGGCGAGATGATGTCGCGTATCCAAAACGGCGAAGCACAAGGAATTCTCTGCTGGAAGATAGATCGCCTCGCGCGTAATCCCGTGGACGGTGGACAGATTCAATGGCTTCTCCAGCGAGGTGTGATTCGGCATATTCAAACACACGACCGTTCCCATTTCCCGAACGACAATGTTCTTATGATGTCTGTCGAACTTGGAATGGCGAACGAATATGTGCGCCAACTCGCCGCTAATACCTCGCGTGGACTCCGACAGAAAGCGCGAACAGGTGTATACCCTGGACTCGCCCCCATCGGCTACCTAAACGACCCGCGTACAAAAACTATTCGCACTCACAAAAAGAACTCTGTGCTCGTGCGCGAAATGTTTGAACGGTACGCGAACGGAAACACAACGCTAAATGACCTCGCTATCGTTCTTGAGAACTCCGGCGTAATTTCTAAAGGCAATAAACGGGTAAATATTTCTCGCGTTTCATTCATTTTGCAGAACCCTTTTTATTACGGCCACTTCCGCTACGCGGGCGAAGTGTACGAAGGCAAGCACGAGCCGATTATTACGAAAGCCCTATACGATAAGGCGAACAGTGTTCTACGAAGTCGTGGCCGTACTCCCGCCTCTAAAGCTATCCCTAGCCCTTATTGTGGGCTCCTACGCTGTGGCGAATGCGGTATGGGTATCACAGCCGAAGTGAAGGAAAAGCACCAAAAGAACGGCAATATCCACCATTACACTTACTACCGCTGTACTCGCAAATCTAAAACCCAAAAGTGTAAAGAAGCGCCGATACGAAGCGAACTTTTAGATTCGCAACTAACGGCACTTCTGGGCGAGTACACGATGCCTGCCGAGTGGGTGTCGCCTCTCAACGAAATGCTCAACCACGAGGCGACTACAGCCTCACAGACGGCATCAGGAGTGATTTTTGAACTGCGAGCAAAAGCAGAAGATATTGCACGTCAACTCTCCCGCCTCACGGATTTATATGTTGCTGAAGATTTGGAGCGTGAGGATTATCTTTCCCGTCGCCGTGCTCTTACGAGCGAGAAGCGAACGATAGAGGAGAAAATCGCCAAACTTGAACAAGCCCCATCTGCATGGGTTGAACCTGTTAGGGAGTGGATTTTGGACGCTTCGCGTCTAGGTGAAATAGCAAAGTCCGAAGACCTGCATTCCAAAAAATCCTCCCTCCAGAAAATTTTCGGATTGAACCTCTCCCTCCACGCGCGCGAAGCGCGCGGAATCCCTGTATTACCTTGGCGGGAATTGCATTCTGCGAAAATGCATTCGGGAAAAACTGGGCTGATTTCGATTTTGGAGCCATCGGCCGGGATTGAACCGGCGACCTAAGGTTTACGATACCTTCGCTCTACCAACTGAGCTACGATGGCAACGCTTCAGGTGAAGCTGGAGCCGATGGCCGGGATTGAACCGGCGACCCCCACCTTACCATGGTGGTGCTCTACCAACTGAGCTACATCGGCACGCGCACCAGCGCATCCTAGCCGATTTTTCCCTTCATTTCAATCGCTTCGTTTCGCGCTATCCACGCGTTTTGTGCGGAGATTCTCGTGTCCTCTGCTACTCTCGAATAAATGGATAAAGCCGACCCGCGCTGCGCATGCTTCCACCATCACATCGCGCCTGCAGCGCTCATTCTTATCGGCCTTGCTTTCATCCTCAATGCGCTCGGCTTCCTTTCAGATACACTCCTCACTCTCTCGTGGCCCTCGCTCCTTATCCTTGCAGGGCTCGCAAAGCTCATGGGACCCTCCTGTAGGTGCTGTAAGCGTTAGCCCACAGCCCTCTCCTTCTTTTAGGGCGCTTCCTGCTATGATGCGCATATGAATAATCTCTTTAGACGGTTCGCCCAACATATAAGTAAAATTGCTGGTTCGCCAAAAGCATTCGCGCTTGCGCTCGCCATAATAATCGTGTGGGCGATTTCAGGGCCCATTTTCGGCTTCTCTGATACGTGGCAGCTCATGATTAATACAGGCACGACCATACTTACCTTCCTTATGGTGTTCCTCATCCAGAACACCCAGAACCGAGATTCGCACGCAATTCATCTCAAGCTCGATGAGCTCATTAATGCAATTGATTCGGCACGCAATCAGCTCATAGACATAGAAGACAGCACGGACGAAGCCATGGAGCTCTTTGACAAAGAGTTCGACGACATTCGCGAAACGCACACCAAGATTCTCAAAAAGGAAGAGTCGGCATAGCGCATGCTGGGCCTCATTCTCGTCGCCGTCTCGCAGGTTTTTGCAGAATTTGCTGCCTCGTTTGGCAAGCGCGAGGTCGAACGCAAAGAAGAAACCGTCTATGAGATGGCGTTCTTGAGCACGGTATGGGGCGCCGTCCTTATAAGCCTTTGGGGTGTCTTCCACGGTTCCTTTGTCTTTAATCCTGAAAGTCTCCCTCTCTTTCTGGTACGTTCGGTGCTTGAGATTGCACTTCTCTTCATCAGCTTCCATGCGGTGATACGTGCAGATCGAAGCACGTTTGCATTTCTGCGCGTCCTTACTATTCCTGCGGTACTTGCCGCAGATATCGTACTTGGATACACGCTCTCGCTTACGCAAATACTTGGCATGCTTCTTATCGTGACCTCGCTCGGTCTTCTTTTCTTTGGGAAAGGACTAAGCGCTACAGGAAAGCTGCTTACGATAACTGCTGCCCTTCTTGCAGCGGCAACCGTGAGTCTCTTTAAATACAACCTCACCTATTATGGAAACTCTGTAGAGGCAGAAGAATCGATAATGTACGCGATACTTCTCGTCGCCGTCATCGCGGCCGGATTCTTCCGCGGACACCAGAATGTCTTTGCGTCGTTTCTACGACCTGCCCACCTCGCCCAGTCTTTTGCGGCAGGTATCGGTTCAATACTTATGGCATTCGCCTATGTATTCGCTCCCGCTTCCGTCATCATGTCAGGCAAGCGCGCGCTCGATATTCTCTATGCCATTGTCTCGGGCCAGACCTACTTCCATGAGAATCGTCTGGCTTTGAAGCTGCTGGCTTTTTTGGTTGTTGCGACAGGAGTCGGATTGGTTGCGTTTGGTGCGTTATAACGCACACACGCCGCCTGTGAGACGACGTGTGATGTTCTTACATTATGCGCGACCTCGTGGACATAACTGGAACCAGGATACGAGAGGCGTTGACTGAGAGACGGCACGTTTATATCCCATCATTAAAAGAATCGGCTCCCGTACATAGACGGGAGCCTTCTTGAGTTAGCGAACAGCGAGAGTATCAGCAGCATATTCAATGCCTTTCGGCCTGATAACTACCTTCTTGGTCTCACTTCGGGTGATATGTCCGGCATGCAAGACGCCGAACGGTTGCCCTGCAGCGATGTCGCACACCTTCTGGATGTCGTCAGGACACACGTAGAGTGCGAACCCTGCATTCATGTTGAAGTTTCCATAGGCCTCAACGTCATCAACCGGTCCGTGCTCTTGCAAGAAAGGAAAGATTGGATGACGCCCATACGGCAGACGCTCGACCGTGTAGGTAAAGGGCTCATTGGACCGCATCAGCTTCCGCCATCCATGACCAGTGATGTTCACGGCGTAGTGGATGTCGACGCCACGATTGAGACAATCTTCTACGAGCCCGACATAGATGTGCGTCGGGTCGAGAAGCGCTTCACCGTAGGTGCGGCCGTCCGAAAGTTTCGTGAGATACCCGTCTGGCAACTTGTCAGCGATGCTTCGGGCCATAGTGAGGCCGTTGGCGTGAATGCCGGAGCTACCGAGCAACATAATGGCATCGCCATCTTGGATGTTGCCCGTAATGAGGCGTTCCTTCGGCTTTACGAGTCCAATCGCGGAACCGGAAAGCACGACTGTCTCAGGATTGATGATTCCCTTCAGCGTCGGCGTTTCGCCGCCGCCCCAAGTACATCGTGCCACGTCGCACGCCTTCTTCCAGCCGTCGACAAGGTCGCGCGAGCGTACTTCGTCATCGAACCAGCTTGAAGCACCAACCGCGAGATGCATCGCAACCGACAACGGCAACGCGCCGAGCGTTATCATGTCGTTCACAATCATCGCGACCGTGTCTTGGGCGATTTGGTCGTAGTACGACTTGCCGGTAAGCCGGTACATCGCATCTGCAACCAAATTCTTGGTCCCAAGACCTTCTTCAACGTGTGCGAAGTAGCTTTTAGCCGCTTCGATGAGATAGACGCTTTCACCGCGACTCGCTTCGAACTCCTGGAACTCACCGTCGTTGAGTCGACGAATGTTTCCAGCAGTCTCGCGGGCCGCAAGTTGCGCCATTCGCTTGAATGGGTCCATAGCGCCGTAGTCGACGCCGGTTCCCTTATACGTCATGGACATCTGTTTATCCCCTTTCTCTAAAGGTCAGGTCCGGTAAGACCCTACCCTTATTTCAGGATGACAGCAAGAAACCGCCCTTCGGCGGCATCTTGCTTTTACAACTTATCTATTTGAATCTGCGCACTCTAGTCAACGAAGTTGGAACCAGGATTAGGGCTTATGAAGGCCGTATCTTCATTCCTGCCTTACGAGACTGAGAGCGACGAAGATATTCGCCTTGCCAATATTCGTAGAATGGACCGAATACGAGACCAGCCAAAAACCAGAAGGCCAGTTCCTCTACGGGTATACCGATGAGGTGAATACCGCTTAGATACTGGTAATTGTAGGTAGCCGCTATCCAGTCTGGTGAAACAAACATTATGGCGAAGTACGGAAGCAAGGAAAAAGCTACCATAAGTACGCCAGACAGGACTCCATTTGCCAATAAGTCGCGCCGATAATAAAACATAACCCCTGCGATAACTAAAAGAGCTAAGGTACTCGCCCAGAATGAAGTAATACCAACTCCCCAGAATAGCCAAGACGTAAGAAACGCCATTAAAAGCAGCAACGTGAACGCTCCTGGGCAGTGATGGTGCGATTTACGTTTGTAATAACGTTTCTTGAAAAGACCTTCGTACACTACTGCCATTACTCCACCACTCCCGAATCCCGCAATGAAATCCTCCACGCCTACTTTGGTGCCAGTAATCGTAAGAGGATGCCACCAATCGTGCGTCCACCAGTAGTACGAAGTACAGACACTAAGCACTCCAATACCGAGACTGAATATGAGCATTTCTTTCCGCGTCGATGGAAAAAGTGCATACAACACAACCCACACTATCAAAAAGATAGTGCTGCCAAATAAATATGCCCACTCAAGTGGAACCATGATGAAACTATACCAGTTCAAACGTCCCGTTTACCGAAACACAAAACCGCCTAGATAGGCGGCTTGTGTGAGTGCGCGAGAGACGGGACTTGAACCCGCAACCTCCGCCGTGACAGGGCGGCGCTCTAACCAGTTGAGCTACTCCCGCAAATAGTGCGTTCGGAGGTTAACGGCTGTGAGAGGCGCGTGTCACCCGCGGATCGAACGTAGAGGGAATATAGCCTCTTTTATCGGAGGAAGCAAGGTTATGTGTGCCGGCGGGTGGAGTCGCGCCACCGTCTAGGGTTTATGAGTCCCTCGTTCTAACTCTTGAACTACGCCGGCAGGTTTCCTACGCGTGCCACTTGAGCTATATCGGCCAAGATTCTATGGCGAAGATCTGCTCCTCTGGCTACCCGCAAGGTAAGGACACCATAATACAAATCGTGATTCTCGTAAACTTTCTTCCCCATTCTCCAGAAAGAAGGGTAGGTACGAATTATGCTGCTACCTCTTTTGCCGATTACAACATGCTAAAGTGTTATAAATGCAGGAGGAAGCAACCACGCACGAGGACCTTGTCCGAGAACTCATGGATCCCAAACTGCGCGCAGAATACGCTGCGCCCTACGACCGCTATCGCGCAGGATTCATCCCTTGTGCCCTTGCCGCAACCCTCATCTTCCTCGGAGACCTCATGTATGGAAAGAAGCCTTCGTATGGAAAGTTCAAAGCCATAGAAGTAATCGCCCGCATTCCCTACCAGTCATGGGAAGCGGCCGCGTATACGCTCGTCTCTCTTTTCCATGGCGACGAAGCGCGTGCTGTGGAACTTTCAAAGACCGCGGCATTTAGCCGGTCCGCACAAGATAACGAGACCATGCACGTGGTCGTCATTTCGCATCTTGCAAAAAAAGCAAACAAAACTGCTTTTATGCGGCACCTACTCCTCCCTGCTCTTTTTGCATTCGTCTATTTCTGGATACTCTATGCGCTGTATTTCGCATCGCGCCGCGCATCCTTTGAACTAAACTATCTCTTCGAGACCCATGCGTATCAGCAGTACAGCGCATTTCTTGAGCAGAACGAAGCGATGCTCCGCTCAAAGCCAGTCGTCTCCGATTTCCTCCAATTCTATGGCCGCGAAGTCCGGAGCGAATACGAATTCTTCGAGAGCGTGCGCAACGATGAGCTCATTCACCGTAACCGCTCCATCCACGAGATACGCGGAAGGCGATAATTACTCTTCAAGAAGGATAAGTGCCTGTTCAGCTGCCTCATTCGCGCTGCGTGCTTCCTTTATAGCGGCTTCACGATTCCCTTCTAGACGGAAGGACTCGGCGTCTTCAGAAGAAGCACGTGACTCTTCAAGAAGCGCTTCTGCTTCTTCTGCAAACTCCGTCTCCGCTTCTGTAGTTTCCATGAGCTTAGACTCGGCCTTTTCGAGTACCTCCTTAGTATCAGCAGACAACTCATCGAGTACGGGAGTCGTTGTTTCTTCCGTATCATCAACTATAGCTGCAGCTTGCTCTCCTATCTTCTCGGTCTCCGCTCCAAGGGAGGAAATTTGCTCGAGAAGGACTACTACTTCTGGAGACGCTGCTTCCTCTCCCCTGATTAGAATGCTTAGGACGCGTTCATATGCGCCAAGCGAATGTTGCAGTTCGGAACTTGCATCAAGCACTTCCGAAAAGTTCCCTTTCTCGCCCGTTTCTACAAGATACGTCTGTATAGAGCGCGAATGGCGTTCGATTCCCTTTTGAAGGATTTGTATATCTTTTGCGTCATATTCTGCGCGAGCGACAAGCTCCTTAGCGTCAGCCAAACGGCGCTTCACGAGTGCGTTATTGACACGTGCTTCAACACCGTCGAATCCGGATACGAGACTAAGCACAGCAGGCTCGAGCACATGCGTCTTTAGCGTGTAGAGAGGATCCCGAGGAGCAGAGTGCTCTGCAGCGAAGACAACTGGCCCACCAACCAAAAGCACGAGTGCGAACGCATAGACTGCGCCAAAGCGATAGAAATACGGAGAAGCGACCGCGCGCGCAGAAGGAGTGCTGTCGAGGTACGCCAAAAACTCCTTCTTCAAAGAGGAGCGCTCGTCCTGTGAGAGTGACGGAGTGAGTGCTTTGCGTAGCGTTTCGAATTCTTTATTCATAGGGTTGGTTCGTATAATGCTTTCAGTTTTTTCAGGGCTCGATGCAGCCGGACGCTTACGGCCGTTTCTGTCTTTCCAAGCGCCTCGGCTATCTCCTTTATCGCAAGCTGGTCGAGATAGCGCAGGCGCACGACTTCCTGAAGCGAAGCCGGGAGGGCGGCAACTCGCTCCATCAGGAGTTTCGCGTCCGCACGAACTTCGGGACTCGTCTCCTCCTGCGAGAAATCATGCCCCGCCTCAAGCATCTCATCAAGAGATGCGACGGGGCGCTTTGCCCGAAGTTCGTTCTTGAAGAGGTTCCCAGCGGTCGTATAGAGAAAGGACTTGAGAGACTGAATGGTTCCTCCTCTGCGCTCGTAGTCCCATGCCTTCATGAAAGCCTCTTGAGCCAGATCTTTTGCACGATCCCGGTCGCCGAGCCTATAGAAGAAATAGCGGAACAACGGCTCAAAAAGCTCGTCGTAGGCTTCCTCAAAGGCCTGCCTGCGGTCTCCTGTCTCCATCATATGAGACACCTTACCGCCTATTCTCTTACCTTCCTAGGGCGCTTTTTGATAAGTAAGGAAGCGCTCTATCCCGTGTCTCTATATACGAGCACTCGCGTAGCGGCCCGCTGGTGGCCGGCGCACGCTCATTATTTAGCAAACCATTACCATAACGGATACAATTATCATGACTGCACACAAACACATGATTGCGAAGACCGCGGCGCTTGTCGCAGGCTTCGCACTCGTTGCTTCTTCGTTCGTCGCGTTCACGCCTTCTGCGCGCGCTGCGACGATCGATGAGCTTCAGGCGCAGATACAGGTACTTCTCGCACAGATCGCTTCCCTCAACGGAGGCGCATCTGCAGGAAGCTACACGTACACGCGCGATCTTACGCTCGGCGCCTCTGGTGCTGACGTTACCGCTCTCCAGAGCTGGCTTATTAGCAAGGGATACTCTATCCCAGCAGGTGCAACTGGCTACTTCGGTGCCCAGACGCAGTCTGCTCTTGCCGCCTACCAGGCAGCAAACGGTATCGCTCCAGCAGCAGGTTACTTTGGCCCGGTTACCCGCGCTAAGGTAAATGCTCAAGGCACCGTAACCATCCCAGACACCGGCGGTTCTACCTCGGGTCTTGGAAAGGGCGAAGCTTCTATCGAACGCCTTCGCGCTTCTAGCGGCGAAGAGGACGAAGTAGCTGAAGGCAGCGCTGCCGAAGTTGCTGAATTCGAGTTCCGCGTAAAGGATGGTGACATCCGCGTTGAGCGCCTCGATCTCACTTTCGAACCGGCTTCCGGAAACGATGAAGACGAGCCATGGAAGACCTTCGACACCATCACCATCCTTGATGCTAAGGGAAAGACTCTTGTTTCCAAGGACGTCTCTGATGAAGATGATTGGCTCGAAGACGATGAGCCATACGTATTCCGCTTCACCGGCCTTAACTATGTCGTGAAGAAGGGCGATACGGGAACGCTCGTTGTAGAGGCAGAGGTACAGAACTCGGTTGACGGCACGAACGACGGCGAGTCTTGGACGATCTACATCGACAGTAACGACCTCCGCGCTATCGACGGCGAAGGTATCGACCAGTACGCTGGCAACAGCAACCAGAGCGTTACGTTCGATGTTGTTGCAGAGGGCGAGGGCGAGGAACTGAAGGTCCGCTCTTCAAGCGACAACCCAAGCTCCACGATTCTTAAAGTCGAGAACAACAAGCGTTCTTCTTGGTACACCATCTTCGCATTCGACATCGAAGCTGAAGATGCTGATATCGAAATCGAGACCGCAACCACCACAATTCAGGTTAGCTCGAACGACTTTGTTTCAGGCGTCGTGAACGACCTTGAGCTCGTCATCGATGGCAAGACTATCGACGACTGGTCATGGGTTTCCGGTGCTAACTCGGATACCGCAGTTATCGCGTTCGATGTTGACGGCGACGTCACTATCGACGAAGGTGACCGCGTTACTGCCGAGCTTCGTGCGCGCTTCAACGCCACGAGCACCAGCTCGACCATCAAGGCGAGCGTTGCATCAGGCGCAATTGAAGGCGAGGGCGCAGATGATGTGTTCAGCACAGGAGCAGCTTCCGGCAACACGCATACGCTTAGCCTCTCGACTGCTCGAATCTCGAACGTCAGCTGGACCAAGTCGGTTACTGGCGACAGCACCGATGGTACGCTCGACTTCTTCTTCACTGTTACGGCGGTAGATGAAGACTTCGATCTCCTTGCTGCCGAGATTATCGACAGCAACACGATGTTCTTCGGAGCAACGACTACTCCGGTAACTCTCTCGCAAGATGGCTCCTTGAGCCGCGTATCAGGCGACAGCGTAACGGCGATTGGCACCACTGGCTTCACCATCTCTGAAGGTGATACCACCCGCTTCCGCGTCCGCTACGTACTCGCTGACGCTGGCACCTACGAAGTCACTATCGAGTCGATTGCCGGCATCGAAATTGACGACGAAGATCAGCTCTCCCCAACAGTTATCCTTGCAAGCTAACAGCTGAAAGGAATCCCAAAAGGAGAAAAGAAAAACCACCCCGTACGGGGTGGTTTTTCTTTTACGTGTTGCGGGGGCCGGAATCGAACCGAATATTCTGCGGCCTATTCCCTATAGCCTAATATTGACGAAAGCTTCTCAAGTGCTGGTTCGCGAGAATTGCAAGCCTTGAGCCAGACGTATCATCAAGTTCGTGGCCAAGAGAAGGATATTCTATCCACGCACGTACGGCGGCGTTCTCCGCAGACGAGAAAATCTTCTGTTGAGACTCCAACGGAACGATGGTGTCACGACCGCCATGAAGAAACACGAACGAGCGCTTGAATGTCTTGATCGCGGACAAAAGAATATCCGTGTCGGGCAGGGTGTTTAGCAACGGCTTCGTCGTCTCAGGATTTCGCCCGCAACCGCTTCCTGCGAACACTACCGTATCCATGGCACAAAGCACGGACGGAAGACCGAGGAGGGTCGTCCCTCCGAACGAAAGCGCGATGCTGTGCAGACGCGTGCTTTCGGGAAGTAAACGCTTCCTTGCGTAATCGAAGGCTCGAGCGACATCTTCGCACTCCTGCTCGAATGTCTTTCCCTCGAACTGCTCTTTCTTATTTTCGGCATCCAAACGACCCGTGTGTATACAAATGACATGGTGATCGTGCCGCAGAAGTTCGACAAGTTCATTGTCCCAGGAGTCTCCTGACGGAATATGCCCCCCGTACAACCCCTTCAAAACAAGCACCGCATCAGCTTCTTCTTGTGCAGCGGGATAGTGGTAGACGCTTGTTTTGGTTCCTTTGAAAGGAGACTCCAGGGTATGCTCGCTCATAAAAGAATAGTACCCTCATCGCTTGCAGAAGCAATGAGGGTATCAGGCAATCAGCGGAACTCCGGCGGAATCTCCGTATCGACGAAGCTAATGTCGTTCCCAACCTGATCTCGCGCCGCGACTGCGAAGCGATACGTCGTCGGAGGAAACTTCGCCACTGTCCACCCCGGCAGACCGTGGTGATACTCCCTGAAGGCGTTCGCCACTTTTGTGTATTCGAACGGGAAATAGAGACAGAAGCTCCTCGTCAGGCGAAGGAGCAGGTACCGCCCTATCATGCCATCGAAGACGTGGCTGTATTGGGATTCTACAGTGGTACCAGGCTCAGCGCCCGCAATGTGCTTCGAGAAAAGCGGAAGACTGAGTCCCTTCCTTATCTCTGAGTCGCTATAGGTTCCTTGAAAATCCCGGTGCACAACGCGTCGAATCTCAAGGTTTCCGTCAATTTCCGCGAGCGTATTCTGCCCATGAAGCTCGGGAAGCAGACCCCGCTTCGAAACGAGTGCGACCCAGGAATCCAAGAGCGGTCCTGCGACGCGTTCAACGAAATACTCCATCGGCAACCGCCCTCCGTGCATCCTGACGATTTGCACGGCCAACGGCTCGTCCTCGGACGCATGAGGGTCGTGCGCGTACAACGAATGGTACGGCATGAGTACATGGCCGCCCGCGTGATGCGGATAGGGAACGACTTCTCGATAGACGATTCCAGAACCTTCGTAGTCGCCGCCTTGAATGACGACTCCTAGCGATTCGGGAAGGAACGCATACCGGTCCGGATGCAGATTTGCATCGCAAAATGCCCGCAGATCGGAACAGATGGCGATGCTATGCTCGATCGAACTTCTTTGAAGCCTTCGAACGAAGCGGAAATGCTTCTTGTCGAGATCGGTCTTGATATAAACCCGGAACGCATCTTCTGTCAGAAGCGTCCGGGTCGAGCTCGTCGGCTGCGCCAAGACTTATCCATGGACGATAAGTCCTCGCCGGTCGACGTCAGGATGCCAGAAGAACCGGCGCTTCCCTGCTTCTATCGACCAGTTCTCAAGAGCATCCGACGGTGCTGATCTATGGACCGTACACTCGCTATCGGAAAGTAACGTATACGGAAGCACCACATGGGCGATTTTCCCTTGCGGGTCGAAGACGGGATTCACTTCCGAATAGTCAGTAAAGCTGCCCTTCGTGTCGTTAAGATGCCGTTCGCCGTAGACGGTCGAAACCAACGGATCGTTCACCAACAATTGTGCAAGTTTCATTCCAACCTCCTCTGTTGGGGTCCGGTGCAATAATCACACAAACTTTCTTTTATGTCTACTCCATTCCAGAGAGCAAATACCAACAGCAAGAAAACAACCAAGAGGGCAATCGGAAAAGAACCGCGATTTTCGATGATTTGGTCGGTGAGCACCCCGGCCAGAATACATAGCTAGAAAGTCCAACTTGCGTTGGACTTTCTAGCTTTTTAGAGACGAACAGGTCTGGCGGACTGGAACCAAAATTAGGCGCTTTAAGCCAGCCAGCTGGTCTCTGAACCGTGTTGCGGGGGCCGGAATCGAACCGGCGTCTGGAGGTTCTTTTACACCTTTTGTTTCCAAAAGGAATGGACTATCCCATGATCCCTGTAGGATCCTCCCATTATAGTCTCTGAACCTTACTCAATATGCATTGAGTCTTGGCTGCTGATTGCCGAATCTTCCTGTTTTTTTGCATTCGCGCCCATCCTTTCAGATCACGCTGTAGCACAGAAAGCTCTAACGGTATTCCAGCAATTTAGAGAGTTTTTCCACTACCCGTTACCGGATAGGGTCACGTATTCACATGAGCCTCCCGAGGTACCTCTCCTCTACCCCGCTATAGTTTCGCTTCTCGTATGAAGCGTTTTCAGAGGATACCACTGGGGAAGATACTTTTCAAGATTTAACCATTAGTATGGGATTCATATATCTGGATAAATTATGATGCTATAATTTAAGCATGCCTCTGAAAGATCAAAACAAAAGAAAGCTATATCACGCGAAATACATGAAGGAAGTGTGGTATCCGAAAAATAAAAAGAAACATATCGGATATGTAAAGAGGAATAAGCTTCGAGTTGCAGAATTTATTGATGAATACAAACGAAAGCGAGCATGTATGGATTGTGGGTTCTCTGGAGAAAAATTCCCTTTTGTTTTGGATTTTGATCATATTAAAGGTAAACCCTCAAAGAGGTTCAGTATTGGAAGTTGGTCACGGTCAGTATTGAGCATTCAAGCAATTGAACAAGAAATCAGAAAGTGTGAGATAGTATGCGCAAACTGCCATCGCGTACGCACCTTTTCAAAATCCAAAAGGAGGACTACTAAATCTCCCCGAATTCCTTAAAGACTCTTTCGTATTTCTGAATCGTACGGTACGCAATGTTGTCATCAAGTTTGAAATCAGAGCCGCGGTGCGCTATGTCATTTCGCACTTTGTGCGCTTCCCATGCTTCTTCTAAGGAAGCGAACTTTGCACCCTTCAATCGGTCCCCCACTGAAGCGCCTTCGTATCCTGCCTGTCGCAACACTTCTTCAAGCATAATGTCTGCTTCAATAATCGCTTGACGCCAATCGCTTTCTTGGGCGCTTTCAATAAGCTGCCGTATATGAGCCCAGCGTGAATGATCTTTCGTCTTTTCAGCAACATCAGGAGCAAGCGTTGAGTACTTTTCCTTGTCCTCTGCTCCCTTAATTTGCCCTATGCGCATGGTTGCATAAGTGATGAGGCCGAGCGCAATGAGAACGAACAAGAAAGAAATAATGCCGAGGATACCCCACGCATGAGAGAACCAGCCCATAAAAGCTTCAAAGAGAGACATCGCAGGCAAGGAAGGTGTCGTGCCTGTTGAAACGGAAAACTGCCCGCCGTAGATGAGACGGAAGAAATATTCGAGATTCAAGTATCGTATTGGTCCACCGTCTGCGCCTTCCATTCCTATGAGTATACCGCCTCTCCTGCCTTAAAAAGACGTTCTTCAGCTCCATGGGGCGCCATGAACTGAATGCCTGAAGGCAGTTCTTTGCCTTCTTCTTGAACAGAACGCATAGGAACGGAGATGGCTGGCATGCCGGTAAGGTTTGCGGTCACCGTAAAGATATCTTCGAGATAGAGCGAGACCGTATCTGTTTTTGCGCCAATCTTGAATGCAGGGGTGGGCATAGTAGGAGTTGCAATCACGTCTACCGTTTCAAACGCTTTTGCATATTCCTCACGAAGAAGGGTGCGGACCGCATTTGCCTTACGGTAGTAGGCGTCAATATAGCCTGCAGAGAGCACATAGGTACCAAGCAGGATGCGTCTCTTGCTCTCGGGACCGAATCCTTCGGTTCGAGAGCGCACGTAATCTTCAAGAAGCGTATCTCCAGTCTTTGCCTCTCCGTAGCGCATGCCGTCATAGCGAGAAAGGTTCGTCGATACTTCAGCAAAGTTAATAATGTAGTATGCAGAAAGCGCAGGCTCTGCAGACGGAATCTCTACGTCGACTATTTCGTATCCTTTTTCTTTGAGCTCATCGAGTGTCTCTTCAAAACGCTTCGCAACCGCACTTCCCTGCATGGCATCCATAACGGAACGCAATACGCCTATACGCTTAACTTCAGATGAAGGCGCGTCATATGTATGCGTTGTACTATCAAGCGGATCTTCTCCTCGTATTGCTTCGTAGAGTATGCGCGCATCTTCAACCGTCTTTGCAATGGGACCCGCCTGATCAAACGAGGAAGCGGCGGCAATAAGCCCGCTGCGCGACACATGTCCGTAGGTTGGCTTCAAGCCTACGACGCCACAGTAGCTTGCAGGATTTCGCACGGAGCCACCGGTATCCGTTCCAAGCGCGCCAAGCGCCATATGGGCTGCAACGGCAGCAGCAGATCCGCCTGACGTACCTCCTGCAACCCGCTCAAGGTCATGCGGATTTTTAGTGGGGCCATATGCTGAATTTTCGGTCGAACCTCCGAGCGCAAACTCATCCATGTTCGTGCGCCCTATAAAAAGCGCTCCCGCGTCTTTAAGCTTCTTTGTTACGGTTGCATCATAGGTTGCAACATAGTTTCCAAGCATTTTGGAAGCGGCGCTCGCTATTCTTCCTTCAATAAGGATATTGTCTTTCATCGCAAGCGGAATCCCGCATAGAAGAGGCGCATCTCCTGCATCGATACGCTTCTGTGCTTCTTCTATTCCCCCGCCTGCATCAAACAATTCAAGGTAGGCATGCAGTTCTGGGTTTCTTTTTTTCGCTTCAGCAGTACAGGCATCCCACAGCTCTTGTACAGTGCATTCCTTTGCGCGAAGAGCGCGCGCCGCCTGTGCAATAGTAAGCTCGTGCAGAGGAGTATTCATACTAGTCGTTACTGATGATCTGGCGCACTTTCAACGCGCCCTTCTCCTCATCTCTAAACTGTTCTATAAGTTTTTCTGTATATATGCCTGTTTCGTGTGGGGTACCGTCTTCGCGAAGTACATTGCGAGACGTGGGGTGTGCATCAGGCGCGGCTGAAACCTGCAAAGACTCAAGCTGTCCCACATACCCGAGAATGCTCTCAAAATCAGCGGCAAAAGACGCCACTTCTTCCTCGGGAACCTGTATGCGTGCAAGCGCGGAGAGCCTGCGCACTTCTTCTTTCGAGTCCATGAGGGCACTGTAGCATAGAGAACGCCCGCCATCACGATGATGGCGGGCGTCTATAGCACCGCCCACCGCAAGAATGAACACTTCTCTTGGCATCTCTACCTCCGTCCTTATCACGCCCCTCCTTTATTTCACAAGACGCTTTCTAAACTCCGCTTCATCAATAACTTCAACACCAAGCGACTCGGCCTTTGAAAGTTTGGAGCCTGCACTCTCCCCTGCAAGAACGAATGTTGTGTTTTTCGATACCGAACTTGAGACGCTTCCGCCAGCTTTACGCACCGCAGCTTCTGCTTCTTCGCGAGAGTATCCTTCAAGTGTCCCTGTAACCACGACTGTGGCGCCAGATAAAGGTCCTCTAAGCACCGGCCCTGCTACCTGCGTAATAGTGAGATGCTTTTTGAGCCTTGCAAGAAGTTCCTTATTTGATGTATCCGAGAACCATGCATGTACAGAGCGGGCAACAACAGAGCCAATGCCCGATATGCGGGCGATCTCTTCTTCTTTTGCATCTGCGAGCGCTTCAAGTGTAGGGAATGCCTGCGCAAGAACGAGCGCTGTCTCCTCTCCAACATGCAGTATCGACAAACCTATAAGAAGGCGGTCGAGCGGAACCGTCGAAGACGCGGCAAGTGCAGCAAGCGTATTATCTGCAGACTTCTCTTTAAAACCCGGAAGCGCAAGAAGTTCATCTTTGGTGAGTTCAAAGAAATCATCAAAATCAGATACGAGTTCGTTCTGCATCAAAAGCGCAACGGTCTTCTCCCCAAGACCATCGATATCAAGCGCGCTTTTGCCGACAAAGTGCGCGAGTTTGCGCTCCTGCACGACATACGATCCAGAGGCAACGCACCGATGCGCCGCCTCTCCTGGCACCCGCTCTATAGCCCCATCGCCGCCGCACAAAGGAGATGATGTGGGGAAACGCCACGCTTTCTCTTTGCCTGTGCGAAATTCAGGCAAAACTTGTACGATCTCCGGAATAATATCTCCTGCTTTCTGCAAGATAACCGTATCCCCTATCCGAATATCCTTCTCCTGTATGAAATCCTCGTTATGGAGCGTTGCACGCGAGACGGTGGTTCCCGCAACCGATACGGGACGCAAGTGCGCAACGGGGGTAAGTTTCCCTGTGCGGCCCACCTGAAGCGTAATATCTTCAAGAACCGTCGTTACCTGCTCTGCAGGAAATTTAAAAGCAATAGCGTAGCGTGGACCCTTCCCTGTGTGTCCGAGCGCTTTCTGGTATTCGCGCTCGTTTACCTTAACGACAACACCATCGATGAGATAGTCTTCCCGCTCGCGCGCCTTCCCCTGCCACTTCTTCCAATACGCAATCACGTCGTCTATCGACCGGACTTCCTCCTCATGAGTATTCACCGGAAGTCCGAGCGTGCGCAGGTACGAAAGTTCTGCCGCCTGTGTCGCGGGCACTTCTTCTGACAAACCTTCAATATCGTAGAGAAATGCAGCAAGAGGACGCGATGCCGCAGCTCCCGCGTCAAGCTGGCGAAGCGACCCTGCGACAATGTTGCGCGGGTTTGCAAAAAGCGCCTCTCCCCTTTTCTGCCGATCTCTATTAAGTGCTATAAAGCCCTTCTTTGACATGTACGCCTCGCCTTCAACGATAAGATCGACAGGTTTTGAAAGTTCTTTTGGAACTGAACGAATCGTGGAAACGGTATGCGTTATGTTCTCCCCCACCACGCCATCGCCTCGCGTTGCTGCAAGAACAAGCTTTCCTCGTTCGTACGTAAGAATGATATGTGCTCCATCTATTTTAAGCTCGCATACGTAGGTAGGATGTACTTTGCCAAATTTTTTTTCAAGACTACGGCGCACTCGTTCATCAAAAGCGCGTATTTCCTTTTCATCAAACGCATCATCGAGCGACCATTGCGGCACGGCGTGTCGCACTTTTGTAAGCTCGGGAAGAACCGCCCCCGCTACCACTTGTGTGGGTGAGTTTTTGGAAATAAGTTCTGGGTATTCTTTTTCAAGCAGCACAAGCTCGTGTTTCAAAGAATCGAGTGCTTCAGGAGATATGGACGAGATGTCGCGCTCATGCACTTCTGCTCGGTATGCATGTATGGCGTTTCGTAGCTTTTGGGCCCGCTCTCTGGCTTCTTTCGGGATACTCATGCGCTCATAGTACCCCAGCGCCTGCTAGTACGTCACCTTGAGTCCGCGCTCGATACGACGTGTGTTTGTCGTATCGCAGGTATTGAAACCGCTCGCAAATATCGTTGTCGAACCGGTGCTCCATTTATATACAACAACTGAACTTGCTGTCCCTGCTCCGCACGCAATCGAAAACGAACGCGTGCGCGGGCTTGCACCTCCAGGCGCACTAACGTTTATTGATGTTCCGCCGCAGCTAATGCTTGCTGCAGGTGTAAGATACGCAAAAGCATTGAACTGCTGATCATGATAGAGGGCACACTCCAGAGCGGTATCTGCGTTATAAAACGCAATTTGGGATTGGCGCGCAGAGGCCGCGAGAATCACTTGCTTGTATGCGATATCAAGAAGCGCGACGCCAATAGCAAGCGCAACGGAAGAAAGTACGACCGCAATAAGCAAGGTGAAGCCTTTGTGAGAAGTGCGTATCATATCCAATTGTGCATGTTATCAAACACATCTATCGAGTACGTCTTGCCGGACGTTCTCCACTGCACGTTCACCCACACACGCACCTCGGTAGCACTCACGACATATATGCGAAGCAACCGCTTGAAACGCGTTTGGTTTCCGGAGCTTTGCTGGTTATACAGATTTGTTGAAGAGAGATAGAGAAAAGGTGCAGCGGATGTTGCGTTATGTGCCGCCATCGCCCCCGACTGCGTAATATGTCCGCGAGTCGGATCAACGGTGCAGTAGTTTCCGGGTGTTGCGCCATAGCATGAATATGAAGAAAGGTAGTGCATCCAAGTGTTCCCTGAAAGATAGTTGGTGTCGCGCACAGAACGTACATACTCCATTCCTTCTTGAGCGAGCTGCGAAGCAATGAGCTGGTCGCGTGCGACATAAGAACTTTGCACAGCATTTTGTACGGCAACGAACGGTCCAATAAGCGCAACTGCAAGCAGCGTAATCGCCACCATCGTTTCTATGAGCGTAAAGCCTTTTCGAGGAGTCATCATAGTTCAAGAAGCCGCTGGGTTGCACCACCCTGTATGGTAAAGGTCGTCGAAGCAGTTGGGCCGGTAGCCATTTCACCTCGAATAGTAAAGAGGACGTTGGGTTGTGCTCCATCTCCTGTCCCTACCCCGCGCAGATAAAAGGTAAGGCCATTAATGAAGATGCGCGGATCGGTAAGAGGCGTAGCGGCAGCTCCTCCAACAGAAGCCATAACTCGCCCATTTGAAAGCGAGTAAACGACAGGGCGTGCAGGCGTCTCGCTGTCATTAAACGAAAACTGCGTACAGGTGCCATTCCAATTGTTGCCATTTGCGCCCCCGGCAGGCGTGCACGTATACCCAGTACCCGTACGCATAGCGCGCGCCATACTGTCGACGGCAAAAGCAAGATTGTTCGCCACATCGTTTGTTGCGCGCGCATGTCTATCAAGGCGAATGAGTGAGAGGTACGCACCCGTTGCCGTAAGCATGACAATGGAGAAAATACCTACAGCAACAACCATCTCGAGCAATGTATAGCCTCTGTGCGTAGTGTTTCTCATGGGCATGTTCCAAACGCTACGGACACTTGGCCCACCTGCGAGACGCAAATGCCGCGGGTATCGCCTCCGTTATTCGATCGTATATATATCTCTGCTTTTGAAAGCGCGGTAGGACCAGCACTGCGCTGCCCAGTCATGATGGTATCGGTTGTATTCGAGCGAAGAAACACGACATCAATTGAGGAGAGTGAGTCGTTCGTTGAACAATATCGCGTGCCGTTTGAAGAAGCAGTACCGCATATATGGCTTAGCGAGAAGCGGTTGCTAAACGAGTAGCGTTGAACAAGACCGTCTGTGGCCACCTCGTAGCGACAGTTCCCCGGCTTCCAATCAGGCTGCCCCGAAGTTCCTTTCGGGCAGGCAGTAGGTGGAGAACTGCCGCCAATATCTGCAAACAAAATGTAGGATGAGGTATTGTTCGTAGCGAAATAGGCGCCATAGCCCGCATTCTGGACTGCACCGAACTTGCGGCTTGAAAGTCCGAGCGACTGCATCTCGCGAAGCGAAAGCGCTACCGTATACGCAGTGTCTGTAAGAAGCACCGAGCGATTGAACGTAGACTGCCCAAACAAAGAAATCATGGTGATGATAGCAATAATGGAGAGCACCACCAGCATTTCAACCAAGGTAAACCCGCGAGAAGCGAGCGTACTTTGCAAACGCTTTGGCTTTAGAGTCCGAGAAAGTTCCATTGTGTGAAGTAGGCGAGAAGAAAGCCGATAGCAAGAAACGGCACAAACGGCACCTCAATACCCATTCTAGGCCCCCCGCGCCGCACGAACAACACGACTATCCCCCAGAGCGCCCCTATCCAAAATGAGAACAAAACCCCGTAGAGCGCGTAGGGCGCCGCCACAAGAGCAAGCGAGAAAGAAACAGGAGCGTCCCCAAGACCCATTGCCCTTCCCTTTGAAAACACATGGAGCGCTAAAAATGAAAGCGCAATACCTCCTGCAATTAAAAGTGAGAGACCAAAAGAAGAGAGAGACGGAGCGGTAAGCCACGCAAAAAGAAGTGCAAGTGCCGCAAGAAGCGATGACGCTTGCGGCGGAACAAGCGTATGTCGGATGTCGTAGATACCAATGAACAAAAGGACGGCAAGCAAGGCAAGGAGTGCAAAGAGCGCGAAAGATATGCCAAGAATAAGGTATGAGAGTACATAGAGCGCGGCAAGCAAAAGCTCAAAGACAACATACCCAAAAGGTACTTTCGCCCCACACATGCGACATCGACCACGATGTATAAGCCATGAAATAACCGGTATGAGGTCGCGTGGCGTAAGCGCTAGGGCGCACGAGTTGCACCTCGAGCGGCTTTTTGCCCACGCCTGCCCCGTAAACAAACGCTCTGAAAGAACACCGACGAAGCTTGCAACAATAGCGCCAAGAACAGCGAAGGAGAAACTGGTTATCATCACTGTATTTTAACGCACCAAAAGAAAACAGCGCACCCTCATGGGTGCGCTGTTTTCAAGAAAACTCCTGCTAGTTACAGCTTGCCGTGGTGATGGCAGTCGAAGAGGTAGAGACCTTTCCGGTAGAGTCGATGCAGAACCCTTGAGCGTTCGAGGTCATCGGATGGAAGATAGCCCACGCCGTGGAGCTTGCCGCGCAGGTAGGATCGCTTGCCGAGGTTGCTGCCTTGAGATCAGTGATGATTTGAGCGATGTTTGGGCTCGTTGCTGCGAAGATACCGGAAGTACATGCAGTGGTGTCGTTCGCTGCGACAGTCACACCGTAGCTGTTTCCGTTATTGTCGTAATAGATCTCTGCGTTCACCGCGATAGAGCGGATCTCGCTTTGAATCTTAGCGTCGGTTCCCTTTGAGCGTGCCGTGTTCAAGGATGCGAGAACAACAGACGAAAGGATACCGATAATTGCAATCACAACGAGAAGCTCGATGAGCGTAAAACCTCGCTTTGATGCCAAAGGTGCAATGTTCATAAGAATGTGTGAAGAATGTGCGCGGGTTGGTAAATAATTCCGCTTCCCTTCATTCTACGAGGAATACTGCGCGATACGCGTATGCGTGTGGATAACTACGATATAGAACCGGCAAGATTGTAAATCGGAATAAGCACTGCAGAAAGGAGGATGCCCACGCCAAGACCAAGAAATACGATCATGAGCGGCTCGATAAGGTCGACGAGCGTGTCAACGGCTTGAGATACTTCGCGGCGATAGAACTTTGCAAGTGTATTCAAGATGTTTCCAAGTTCTCCCGTTTCCTCTCCCACCTTAATCATGGCTATCATGATGCCAGGAATTTCCTCATGCTTTGCAAGCGCATCTGAAATGGAAGAACCTCCTTTCACATCTTCCCCTACCTGTAGGAGTATGCGCTCATATACGGCGTTTCCTACGACTGAACCAGTGATTTCAACCGCCTCCACTACCGGCACGCCGGAAGCAAGCATGGTTGAGAAGTTGTCTGAAATGCGCGAGAGGTAGAGTTTTTCATAGAGTTCGCCGATATACGGAACGCCAAGCTTCAAGCCATCGAAGAAAAGCTTCCCTTCTCCTGTCTGGAGCGCTCTCCATATAAAGAACCCGCCGATAACAAGCCCTACCATAATGAACGGACCGAAGTTCACAATGAAATCTGAAAGTGCTATGACGATCTTCGTATAAATCGGTATTTCCTGCCCCGAATCGATGAGTATCTTCGAGACGTTTGGAATAACCAAAGTGAGCATGAGCGTCATCACGACGACGAAGACGACAACGACGAAAGCTGGGTAGATAAGAGCGTTCTGTGCCTTGCTCAACACTTCATAGGTGCGGTCGAGATAATCGGCAAGATAGCCGAATGTCTCAGAGAGTTTTCCGGCTTCTTCACCGCTCTTCACCATGTTTACGTAGAACTTACTGAATGCTTTAGGGTGGCGTTCAAGCGCCTTTGAAATAGGGCTTCCTCCCTGCAAATCGTCTGCAACTTGCGTCAATATTTCAGAAAGATATTTATTATCAACTTCAGCGGCAAGAAGACGGAAGACGCGCAGCGCAGAAACCTGCGCTTCAAAGAGTGTCGCGATCTGCCGTGAGAGAATAACTATTTCTTTGTTTGAGACCGATTTAAAGAGGCCGATGTCTGCAGATAGGAGCGACTTCTTTATAGAAGGCTCAATGGAAGAAACAATAAGACCGCGGCGCTGGAGCGTAGAAACAGCAACATCCATGGAAAGCGCTTCAACGCTTCCCTCTCGCTCATGCCCGTCTGTATCGAGGGCTTTATAGGTGAATAGCATGTGTATTTAGTATCGCATGGAGGCGGTAAAAATCTCCCCCACAAGGTGGATTATCCGGTTTCTTTCCCCTCCCAAAATGCAGTACGTTGTGCATTAACAAACACTGACATTTCCTGACAGGCACGTATAAAAGCTGTTGGATTAGATGTTGTATTCGCCGTTTGTGCAAGCTCATCAAGAACTTTTACTTTTTCTGTATCCTGCATATCTGCTGGATAGTCATGTAGTTCTTTGTCTTTAAGTGCGTACCGTTCTGAATATGTCTTAATCCCGATCCGTTGTACTTCCTGAAGCATTTGAGGAGTGAGTTGTGCATAGTAGGAGTCAGTTGTTTCTCCTTTTTCATGAACTATGCCGTGTCTTTTTAGCGTACGACGCACAAGCGAGAATACCGCTGCAACTTCGTTGTGATAGTCACCCACAAAAGACTCTGGTCCTGTCTTTGATGCCAAAGCTTTTTCAAGCTCATCCATACATTAAGGGCTACAGATACCGCTCAAACGTCTTCTGATCCGTCGCACGCTCATACGCATCCTCAACCGTCACCTCCCCTCTTCGCACAAGTTCTGCCAATGAGCGGTCCATATCTATCATTCCGTCTTGCGATGAGGTCTGCACCACCGTCCCTATCTCGTGCGTTCTTCCTTCGCGTATCAGGTTTGCGATAGCGCTGTTGTTAATGAGAAGCTCGTAGGCTGGGATAAGGCCGCCGGCGATGCGCGGCACAAGGCGCTGCGAGAAGATGCCTGCCAAAGAGCCTGCAAGCTGCACGCGCACTTGATCCTGCTGGCTTGAAGGGAACATGTCGATGATGCGGTCGATGGTTTGTGATGCGTTGTTTGTATGCAAGGTTGAGAGCACGAGGTGACCGGTTTCAGCTGCGGTAACTGCAGAAGAGATAGTCTCGTAGTTGCGCATTTCGCCCACCATGATGACGTTCACGTCCTCACGAAACGCAGCAGTCAAGGCGTTATGGAAGTCCGGCGTATCGATATGCACTTCGCGCTGGTGGATAAGAGACTTCTTTTGCTCAAAGAGATATTCGACCGGATCTTCAATCGTTACGATATGCTCTGCTCTCGTCTCATTAATGCGATCAAGCATTGCTGCAAGCGTTGTCGACTTTCCCTGCCCCACCGGACCCACCACAAGGAAGAAACCTTGCTGGCGCTGCGTAAAGACTTCGAGAATTGGAGGGAGATTCAGTGCAGTAAACGTACGTATCTCTTTTGGGATAAGGCGAGCAGCAACAGAAATGGTGCCGGTTGTCTGATATCCGTTTATGCGAAAACGTGAACCATCGACGTGCGCATAGGAGAAGTCCACGGACTGTTCCTTTTCAAAGATTTCCCAACGGCCCTCCGGTAAAAGCACGCGAAGCATTGCTTCGGTATCAGCACTCGTAAGCTTATCTTGATGCACTAAAGGAACAAGCGCGCCTGATACGCGAATGATAGGGTGCGAACCTGCTGAAAGATGGAGATCGGACCCCCCTTCAGATATGACCGTATCAAGGAGTTTTAGCGTACGCTCTTTAGCATCGGTCATACCTTCTTCTCGATTATCTCAACCGTCTTTGCGAACACTTCTGAAGGAATTGCAGATGCTTTGATGATATAGCCTGCTGCAGAAAGCTCTTTTGCTTTTTCAAGATCAGAGTCTTGTCCTTGGTTTGAAAGCACGATGTACTTTGTGTCTGGTCCAAGCTTTTCTTTTCGTATAGCTTCAAGCATCTCAAATCCCGTCATGCCCGGCATGATGACATCGAGAAGCATAGCGTCTGGGGCAGGATCTTTTTTGAGCGCAGCAAGCGCTTCCTCTGGTGTTTGAAATGCAGTCACTTCATGCCCTGCGTTCTTAAACTTTATTGCGTACATGTCGAGAAGAAACCGGTCGTCGTCTACAAGATAGATGCGGTATGCCATATCCCCTATTATGCCGTCTCTTCCTCCTCTTCGGCAAGCAAGGCTCCGCCCAGAGTGTTGACTTCCTCAAAGGGAATCTCCCCTGCAAGCGCCTTCACAATGGCGTCCTCGCGCATCGTGCGCATGCCGTTTTTGCGAGCTGCTGCATATACCGCCTCCTCTACAGGGTTGGTGAGTACTACGTGCTCAAGCTCTTTGTCCATTTTCAATATCTCAAAGACACCCGTTCGCCCCCTCGTGCCGTTTGGACAGTCAGGTGTAGGTTTTGCACGATATAAGGAGTCGAATGCGGGAAGGTTTTTGCGATGCTCGGGAGGCAAATCAGCAAATTCCTTTTCAAGAAGCACCTTGATGCTTTCTGACACGGGAAACTTCTCGCCTGCGTCAGGACAGAGTTTGCGTACAAGGCGCTGGCCAATAGAAGCAATGAGGGTAGGTGCGATGAGATACGGGTCAACGCCCATATCAACAAGACGCGGCACAATACCTGCTGCGGTGTTCGTGTGAATAGTTGAGAACACAAGATGGCCGGTCAGAGCAGCTTGAATAGCAAGCTGCGCTGTCTCTTTATCGCGGATTTCTCCCACCATGATGACGTCAGGGTCCTGGCGGAGTATCGAGCGAAGTCCTGAAGCGAAGGTATACCCGATTTCAGGGTGCACCTGCGACTGCGCTACTTCAGGAATCTGGTACTCGACCGGATCTTCTACCGACACGACGTTCCTCGTCTCCCTATCAAGCTCGGAGAGCATGGCAAAAAGCGTTGTCGACTTTCCAGAACCGGTAGGGCCTGACATAAGGATGATGCCGTAGGGAGCACGGATGATTTCGCGTATGGTTTCAAGGTCTTCTTTTGAAAAGCCGATGCTTTCAAGCGTTGCAACTGACTTTGCACGGTCCAAGATACGCATCACCACCTTTTCACCGTACTCCGTCGGGAAGGTTGAGACGCGGAAGTCGATACGGCGTCCTTCAACATTTGCCGAGAAGCGTCCGTCCTGCGGCTTTCGTTTCTCATCAAGACGCATCTGACAAAGGATCTTTATGCGCGCAACGACTGCAGAATGCACCTTGGGCGGCAGTTCAAGCGAGGTATGCAGATCGCCGTCCATACGAAAACGCACCTTCACTTTCTCGGGAGATGGCTCAACGTGAATGTCGGACGCACCTCCTTCTACCGCATAGCGTAGTATCGTCGCTACAATCTTTGTGACCGGCGCGTCTGCCTTGATGCGCTCTTCGGTCATCGTCTTGCCTTCTATCTCCTCTTCCTTGCGCTTCGTGAGTTCATCATCAAGCGATACTTCAAGCTCGGAGAGTGCTTGCCCCACTTCCCCCGTAAGGTTCTCGTACTCTTTAATGACGCGTGCAAAATCCCCCTCCCCGATAAGGTAGAGCTTATAGGGCATGCCCGAGTCCGCAGTAATAAACTGCAGTGCATCAAGAGCCTGCAAGTTGTCAGGATCCATCACACCCACTTCAAGAGCGCCATCAGCAAGCCCTATGGGAACGATGTTGTAGTGGCGCGCAGACTCTTCGGGAAGATACGCCAAGGCTGCATGATTTATGGTTGTGCCTTGCGGTATCACGCGATACGGAAGGTTATAGTGCTCGGAAGCGGCTTTGAGTGCTTGTTCGCGAGTGATGCCACGCTTCTCAAGGACTGCCTCGAGCGTTGTCTTGTCACTCTTTATTTCGCTTTCAATGCTCGCGACATCGCCAGCCTTAACGAGTCCTTTCTTGGTAAGTAATGAAAGAAGGTTCATGAAATATGCGCGCAGTACCTACGCATCATAACGCATTGATGCGCAGTATGCGCGCATCTCTGGTGCTTAACGTCCAAGCGGAGCGAACGGATCTATTCTTCCTGACGTTTCCGGGATAATCGCTACACGAATATCTTCAAGAGACATGAAGCGCGGATCCTGCAATACGTTCGTAGTAAGTCGAACTGGATCAATTCGTGAAGTGAGAAGGAGGAAGGTTTGTTCTGCGCTTGTTGCCGGAGGCGCATCTGCAGAAACACCAGCCTCTCCTCCATTAGTACCAAACAGTATGTAGCCCGCAGCCCCAAGCACGAGGAGTCCGAGAATGATGAGCACGCCGGTGGTTTTTGAAAGAGGCATAGGGTATTAGCGAAGCCAGTAAATACGGAACGTCATGGTGTAGGTGTACACACCTGTTTCGGAGTCCTCGATGCGCAGCTCAACAAGGTCGAGCGGGCGAAGACTCCGTTCGGTAGCCGCAAGAAATGTCTTAAATGATGCGTAATTCCCTATCGCTGTAACGCCAATATCGAGCGATTCGATAGGCGTATCTGCTTCAAGCGAGAGTGCGCCACTCTCATCTATGCGTTCGGTACTCTCAACATCAAACTGTGAGAGTGTAACGCCAGAGCGGTCTGCAAGCGCATCGAGGTCAAGAATAAGCTGCACGTTATCAACGCCGTCAGGAAGAAAAGCTTCGAGGCGCGCAAGATCTTCTGCCGGAAGCGCATCACGCTCGGCCTGTATCTGCTCTTCTTTCTTTGCATATTCGCCCGCTGCCGCAAGAGCTGCGTCGTATCCGCGTATTTCAGCACGCAACATCTGCACATTCTCGGAGTACGCAGGGTTGGTGTACGCAAAGAATACGCCAATGGCAACGAGTATCAGTATAACGGGGGTAACGCGAGAAATCATAGCGATGGCGGTGTTAGCTCTTCAGTAGGAAGGACTTCTTCTACCGGAGGCATTGGTGCTTCCTGTGGAAGCAAGAATCCTTCTTCCTCAACAGCAGGCATCGTTACAGGCATGCTTGCTTGGGGCGCAACAAAAGAAAGGAGTGAGGGGGCGAGGACTGCTGAAAGCGAGAAGGAGACGGTATCTGTGTCTTCATTTACATCGATTTCTGAAAATATGGCACGCTTCACTTCACGTTCTTCAGCCAGTGCAGAAGATTGTGCTGCAAGGCTGTTAAAGGTGGTTGCGACGCCATCCATTATGATGGACGCAGAGCGGTCTTCAGCAAGCGAAAGCGAAAGACTATTAAAACGCACGGTTGCAAGGGTGACGCGCTCGAGAAGTTCGAAGAATCGCGATGAGGCAACATGGCCGTCAAGGAGTCCTTGCGCTGCGTTAAAGCGATCTCGCGTGCGGATGAATTCTTCAACTGAAGCCGTATCGATGCTCTGCTCCGCATTCTCAACTGCCGAACGCTTTGCATCACGTACGCCTTTCAAATATTCGCTGTATCCAAATACTGCAGCTGCAGCAAAAAGAGAGATGAACAGGATACCAATGCTGGAAAGGAGAATGATGTTGCCGCCAGACTTCGAGAAGCGCCCGGAAGAGCGCACCGGCTGTTTCGGTACAAAGGATGTCGGAATGATTGGGGAAGGAGCCACGTTTGTATTATAGACGCTTCTTACCGAGGCCTACATCTGTTATGCACATGCGCTAGCCAAGCTCTTCAAGCTTACGCAGTGCAAGCCCTACCGCAACCGCAAATTCAGGACCTATTTCCTTTAGGACTGGACGCATGAATTCGGGTGCTGAAGTCTTTGAAAACGGATCGGCGATTTCAATATCAATAGCAAAGAAGTCTTTTGCATACGCACCGAGTTCTTTCGTAACGCCACCGCCGCCTGTTAAGACAAGGCGAGAGACGGGACGCTGGTGTACCGTCTCATACTTCGTCAACACGCGTCGTGCTTCATCGAAAATACGTGAGAAGACAAGCTCGATAGTCGCGCGGTCATAGGGCGCTCCCCCATTCCCAAAGCCGTGCTCCTTCTTTACGGTTTCTGCATGCGCAACATCGAGATTGTGTGCGCTTGCAATGGTGCGCGTCACATCCTGCCCTCCTTGCCGAATGTTATGCGAGAGCGCTACCACACCGCGCTCAACCACATATGCTTTGGTTGCCGATGCGCCAATATCAAGCACCATGACCGGCTTTACCGGTTCATCCACGACCGAGCGTATAGTGCTGAAAATCTCTATTTCATAGAAGCTCGCTTCGAGACCCGCTCCCTCAACGGTCTTTTGTAGAAGTGAAAGCTGGTCGTTATGCACGGCAACAATAAGCACCTTCACCTTATCGGAAGTCTGTCCTTTTTCTGGAAGCGCTTCTGGAATGATGAACCAGTCGAGCTGCACTTCTTGGACAGGGATAGGGATATATTTGCGCGCTTCAAGAGAAATGACGGTCTTTTGTTCCTCGGGGTCCGCACGGCGCGGAAGTTCGACAAGCGTTAGCAAAGAGCGAGAAAACGGTATTGAGATGCCTGCGTTCTTGGTGGTGACATTCGCTTCTCGAAGCAAGTCCTTTAGGGTCTCTGCGATCTTTTGCGCGGGAAGGTTCGTGGCCTGCCCCACTTCTGCTCCTGCATAGGGGCCAAGCGCTATCTCCCCGTAGGTTTCAAGCACAGCGGTGCCGCCTTCACGACGAAGCTGCACTACCTTCAACGACGAAGAACCGATATCGATGCCGATAACGCTTCCTCCTTTCTTTGCACCGAACAGGTCAGACAAAAAGCTCATTGGTATGATTCTAACATGCAGTGGTTTGCCCTACTTGAAGCAAGTCTTTTTCCACCTCGGGAAACCGAACGGCTTGTGCGCGAAACAACAAAAGAAACCGTTCTTTCGCTCCTCTCCCCTACCGCATTCCCGCAGGGTGTTTCGTTGTCTTCATACGAAGATTCGCGTATTGCAGCACTCATCGTCGAGGCGAAATATCATCGAAATAAGAAAGCGTTCGAGCTGCTTGGTGCCCTCCTTGCAAGCTATCTTGAAGAATACGTACTCGATGCAGATGCGTATGAGAATCGCCCCTTCATTCTTGTGCCGATTCCGCTTGCAAAGGAGCGTAAGCGTGAGCGCGGGTATAACCAAGTTGAAGAGATAGTGAAAGCTGCACTCGTGC
This sequence comes from uncultured Candidatus Saccharibacteria bacterium, assembly GCA_964652615.1. GTDB lineage: Bacteria > Patescibacteriota > Minisyncoccia > Phycocordibacterales > Phycocordibacteraceae > C7867-001. Next base: position 196,704 of record CAZZAT010000001.1, read on the forward strand.
ATCTTACTCTTCCCCCGTCCTCGTTTTCTCCTTTACTGCAAAGAACAAGAAACACTCCAACACAGACAAAACTCACGCGTGCAAACCGGTTCAGTAATATGGAAGGAGCGTTTATTGCAACCAAAGAACTTACACAAAGCTCGTATATTCTCATCGATGATGTCATGACTACCGGTGCAACACTTCAAGACGGAGCTCGCGCGCTTCGTGCGGGTGGTGCGCAAGAGGTGGTATGTATTGCACTCGCGCATTAGTGCCGAAAGTGATAGTTTGTCCTTTATACGGAGAGGTGGGTGAGCTGGTCGAAACCACCACACTGCTAACGTGGCAGGGAGTAAAATCCCTCGAGGGTTCGAATCCCTCCCTCTCCGCAACTTTTCCGGAATCTATATTTCTGGCATACAATACCTCTCGGGGCTTGCGGAGAAATAGCAATGCCAAAGCATCCCATGTCCGTTCCTGGGTTTACAGGAACAAACGAAGAGCTCGGCAAGCAGATGGCGAATTTGCACTATGACGCCATCGTTGAAATCCTTTCAGCCTTCTCAAGCGAAACACGAGACGCTGCAATTAAGGATGGCGACGCAGGGCGCATGCACCTTGCAACCGCTCTCAAAAGCAGCGTCGTTGCTCTTGAGCGCGCAAAGGACTGCTTTGCGCAAGCAGCCGAAATCTCAAAACCCTTTATGCAAGAACGGGTCCCGTCGTGAGACGGGACTTTTCTATGCCTTTACCGCTTCCGCAACAGCTTCTATTACTCGCGGGTCAAGCACCTCCGGAATAATGCGGTCTGCTGTGGGAGTCTCAATAAGAGAAGCGAGCGAGCGAGCTGCGCGAAGCTTTATGTCGTCTGTAATACGGGTAATGCCTCCATCAAGCGCTCCGCGAAATACTCCAGGAAACACGAGTGCGTTGTTAATTTGATTAGGAAAATCAGAGCGTCCCGTCGCAACCACTGCAGCACCTGCAGCCTTTGCTTCTTCCGGCATGATTTCCGGTACCGGATTTGAAAGTGCGAACACAATTGCCTTGTCTGCCATCAGCGCAACTGCTTCTTTTGTCAGGAGAGACGGGCCCGAAACGCCAATGAACGCATCGGCATCACGAAGCGCATTTTCAAGCGTTCCTGAAATGCTGCGTGGATTCGTGCGTGTTGCAAGCTCAAGTTTCATCCCCGAAAGGTCAGTACGAGACGATACAACCGCGCCAGCACGATCAAGCACTACAATGTCTCGTACGCCAAAGGACGTAAGGAGAAGCGCAGTAGCGGCTCCTGCGGCTCCTGCACCAAGAATGGCAACACGTAGTGTCTCTATGTCCTTCCCTACTACCTTCGCTGCGTTTATAAGCCCCGCAAGCACCACAATAGCGGTGCCATGCTGATCATCATGCATCACCGGAATATCAAGCGCTTCAACGAGTCTTCGCTCGATATCAAAACACTCTGGAGCTTTTATGTCTTCGAGATTGATGCCGCCAAATGACGGCGCTATCGCAAGCACCGTGCGCACAATCTCGTCTGGATCTTGCGTTGAAAGAACGATAGGCCACGCATCGACATTCGCACGCTCTTTGAAAATGAGCGCCTTCCCTTCCATGACCGGAAGCGCCCCATACGGGCCGATGTTTCCAAGACCAAGAACGGCAGAGCCGTCTGAAATGACTGCAACGCTATTTCCTTTCACGGAAAGAGCGCGCGCATCTTCCGGGTGCGCTGCCAGATGCGAAGACACCTTCCCTACCTGCGGGGTATAGAAAAGAGCAAGGTCTTCTTTCGAGGCAAGGGATACTTTGCTTTTTGTTTCAATGCGCGCTCCTACTTCCCGATAGCGCTTCAGTACTTCTTCCGCATCCATAAGGGCCCATCATAGCAGAACACCCTAGGCTTTCGCCGAGGGTGTTCTTTCTTTTCTACAGCTCGTCGAGTATCTGCTGTGTAATATCGAAGGTCTCGTAGTGAAGGACATCACCGCCCTTTGTAACGTACACATGGTAGGTACCTTTCTCGATAGGTATTTCAAACTCGTAGAACCAACGACCATCGACTACCTTCACCTCTTCGCTTCGTGAGCCGTATATCTTTGCACCTTTCTTCATATATATCGCGAACTTTGTAAGGCCTTGCGCCTTTCCGCCCATCTTAAGCGCTCTATCTTCGTACTTTATTTCATCCATACCCACTTCCACCTTTATAGGAGGAAGCGTCTTCGTGGTCGTTGCAGGCGAAGAAGTGGCTGTTGTTGTCATAGGGGTATTTTCAAGCTCGCTTCGCACAGGACGAGCAGGCGTGCCAGCGCACCCTCGTGCCATAGCATCTCTCGTGCGAGGGCCAACTACACCGTAGCCGGTCGTCTCCGGCGTGCCTTCTGCAACAACGCCGTTTTGCGCCTGCCACTGCTGCACGCGCGTCTGTGTAGCAGCATCAAACGTGCCGGTAGCGCTCATGCCAAGAAAAGTCTGCAGGCGAGACACTTCTCCATAGGTACTAGCGTCTGTTGAACCAAGTGCGAGGCGCTGTGACAGTACGACGCATGACGTATCTGCAGACTGCTCTGCCTGCAGCGCAGCGAGTTGCTGTGTAAGCTGCTGTATTCGCGCCTCAAGCTCTTCTATCGTTGCAGCAGAAGAAGTAGACGGCACGAGCAGCAAGAAGAGTGCAAGTGCAGCTGAAGTAAGGAAGGTGCGTAGAGGCATAGAGAAAGGTAAAGGGCTACGCACATACGCTAGCACACAAAAGAGATGCGATACGTTCCCCTATGTGAATTCTAGAAGTCTGCTGCCTGGAGCGCAGCTTTTGTCATAGGGCCAATTGCGCCCGTAGGCGTCCACCCTTTTGAAGCTTGAAACGCATTCAGAGCACTCGTCGTACATGCATCCATCACGCCTGAAAGCGGACATCCAATGATAAGTTCTCCCTGCGGTGGGAAGAAACCAAGCTTTTTGAGCGCTACTTGAAGCGCATACGCCTGTGCACTCGACTTCCCTTCCTCAAGCGCGCCCTCTACCCATACATACGGAAGAATGCGCGTATTACTTCCTGAAACAGCCGCTCCAAGATACCGGTCTATGCCGCGTACTGTCTGATGCGCCATATCGGAGAGAACCGCGTCGCGCGCTTCTATGTTCTTAATTTTTGATTCGTAGAGATACGCATACTCAATAAGGACCGAAGGAAGCTCCGCAGTGTTGTATGCGCCAAGCGCAATGAGGCTCTGATCTTCGACGATGCCGTAGTTTTCAATAGGAAGCGTGGATGTCGCGCTGAACTGATTCAATTCATAGGCAATAGATTCACCAAGCGAGAGCGATGCCGCAGCATTTTGGTACTGCGCATCAGGTACATATACGGCAAAGCCCTGATGGTTCTGCGCTCCCGTATCGTTTAAATGCAGGTGCACCATAAGATCGTACCCTTCTTCGTTCGCCCATTTCGTGATGCCATAAAGGCGGAGCGCCACATCAGTTGCAGCGGTATTGTGCGCAGGTTCAAAGTCGCGTGTCTCTATTTCTCCTTTACGAATAGCCCGCTGCATTATCTTCTTCTTATCCGAGACGAACTTCTCAATATCTTTCCACTCGTCTTCAAAGTATTCCTGGAGTTCAACGCTCCACGAAAGCTGGTCACGCGCAACCGTCACTTCAAGATATGGATTCTTCCGGAGTTCAATGGCCATTTTATTTGCAACATCCACCATAAGGTCACGCTCTTTTAGGTCAGGAAGTTCTGCGCCGCCATAGCTTGGTTCGTGTCCTGGCATAAGGAGGATTTTCACTTTCTCGCCTCCTTGAGTTGCGTGCATATATTTCGCGCGCACATCTTCGGTTGTGACAACCGCAGGAAACGCCGCATACGACGCAAGAGGCATCAGAAGAAACGAAGCAAGTAGTATAAGAGCTGTTTTCATACCTTCTTTTATACCCTATCAGACACTTAACGCGAATGGATATGACCTAGACTATACTGCCTAGGTGAATCCAAACGATCCTCTTTCCCTCCACTTCAAGCACCTAAAGCCCGAACAGAAGTCGGCCCTTACCCGCCTTGGTATTCGCACCATACGCGATCTCTTGTATCACTTCCCGTTCCGCTACGACTCTTCGGAGAGCATACGCACTGTAGGGGCACTTGTTCCAGGCGAGACCGTAACACTCTACGGACAACTCAAAGGAGCAAAAGCAAAGCGAACGTGGAAGAGCCACACGCCTTCAGCTGAAGCATATCTTGAAGATGGCTCCGGACGCGTGAAGATTATGTGGTTTCGGCAGCCGTACATGGCAAAGATGACCGAAGGCATGGGACTCGTGAAAGTAACGGGCAAGGTAGCGGGAACGGAAGGTAAGCTTTATATAACAAACCCCGCTATTGAAAAAGCGTCCACACTTCCTCCCACTTCCCCAGACTCGTTATTCGGTGGAGAGGCAACACTATTTGCCGTGTATCCAGAAACAAAAGGCGTCTCCTCGCTTTGGATACGGCACGCAATTGAACGCGCAATTAAGGCTGGCGCACATGAAAAAATAGACGACATTATTCCCGAAGATCTGCGCACTGCGTACCACCTTCCTAAAGTATCCTCTGCACTGGTATGGATGCATACGCCAAAGAAAGATGCGGATGCACACTCTGCGAAAAAGCGCTTTGCATTTGAAGAGGTATTTGCCATACAGCTGTCTGTACAGAAAGCAAAAGCAGAAGCGAAAGAGAAAGACGCACCTTCACTTACCGTTGACGCTGCAGTTGTTGACGCGTTTGTGCAGGATTTCCCCTTTACTCCAACTGACGGTCAAAAAGACGCTATACAAGCGATACTTGCCGACTTTGAGAAACCGCATCCCATGCGCCGCCTCCTTGAAGGAGATGTGGGAAGCGGCAAGACTGCCGTTGCAGCAGCGACAGCGTATGCGGTTGCACATGCGCGAGACCGTGTGGGTTCTCGCCACCTGCAGGTTGCGTATATGTGCCCTACTGAAATACTTGCAAAACAGCACTTCGCCTCTTTCATAGAGTTCTTCCGCAAGCACTCCCTCTCTATCGGCCTTATCACCGGCAAAGAGTGCTACAAGTTTCCTTCAAAGGTACGCGGAGAGGATGCGACACGCATTTCACGCGCACAGCTTTGCAAATGGGTCGCAAACGGCGAGATACCGCTGGTCATTGGTACGCATGCGCTCATACAAAAGGGGGTGGTGTTTCGCGAGCTTGCGTTCGCCATTATCGACGAGCAGCATCGCTTCGGAAAGATGCAGCGCCATACGCTTGCGAGAAAGGACGGAAAAGAACCGCATCTCCTTTCTATGACGGCAACTCCCATCCCGCGCACCCTTGCGCTCACGGTATATGGAGACCTTGATCTGACGGTGCTCGATCAGATGCCTTTAGGCCGTAAGCCGGTGATTACTGAAATCGTGTCGGACACAACAAGGAACAAGGCATATGCAAAAATGCACGAAGAACTGCAGGCAGGCCGCCAATGCTATGTCATCTGTCCGCGCATTGATGAACCGGACCCGCAAAAAGAATTCGCGCTTCAAGCAAAGTCAGCCAAAAGCGAACAGGAGCGACTCCAGAAAGGAGAATTTAAGGAATACGCCGTGGGGCTTCTTCACAGCAAGATGACTCCTATCGAAAAAGAAGAAGCGATGCGTGCCTTCAAAGCAAACGAAACCCAGATACTCGTTGCAACATCAGTGGTTGAAGTGGGCGTGAACGTCCCAAATGCAACCGTTATCTTGATTGAAGGTGCTGAACGCTTCGGCCTTGCCCAGCTCCACCAGCTTCGCGGGCGCGTCATACGCTCAAGTGAGCAGGCATACTGTTTTGTGCAAACAGAGAGCAAGGCGGCGAGTGTTGGACGCCTCAAAGCACTCGTTACCGCAAAGAACGGCTTTGAGCTTGCCGAACGAGATCTTGCGCTTCGCGGTTCTGGAGAGCTGTATGGCCCGCGCCAATGGGGCGTTTCAGATATTGCCATGGAAGCACTCACCAACTTGAAGATGGTGGAAGCGGCACGAAATGCAGCGAAGGCTATTGTTACAAAAGATCCTTCCCTTCTAAATCATCCTCTGCTTCTTGCGCGCGTAGAGCTTGTGGCGAAGAAGTTGTACGGTGAATAAATAGGGTGAAGGCCCAGCACACGCTGAGCCTTCTTGCAGGTTATTTTCTATGGCCGGCTGCTTTCCGCCATTTCCGGATGAACCAGATCAAAAGGATGGCAACCCCAGAAACCATGCCGCCGATGATGGCGTATGGAAGCCACTCACAACCACACATACGGACATTCTTACCAGCAGCAGACGGATGCCTGCATGATGTTCTGGTAAGCCTTTCCTGCCTTTGACTATACTATATCTAGCGTATAAAGTCAATATTTTCCTTTGATCCAAAGTTGCGTCCCTCCCGCTCTCTGTGAGACACTCAAAAGAACATGTTCAAAAAGCTCTTTACCATCGTCGTCTATATCTTCGCCGCCATTGGCTTTATCTTGGTCGCAGGATACGCGGCAGTTCGTCTTGGACTCACCAATGAACCAGGAATTATCGATATGCAACGCGAAGGATTTCTCGGCGCTGCGGTAGGGCAAAGCTCGTATGAAGGTCCGTGGCAAGAAAGCGAAGAATGGGCAGTGCTTGAAGAGGCGCTTCGGCGCGATGAAGCAGTGTTAGAGCGTGCAGCACAAGATGCTGGCGTCCCTGCTCGCCTTATCGCGGCAAACCTCGTCGCTGAACAGCTCCGTCTCTTCTTTACGGAGCGTGAGGCGTATAAACAATTCTTCTACCCGCTTAAAATTCTCGGGCCGCAAACACAGTTCTCATGGGGTGTGATGGGTATGAAAGAAGAAACAGCAATTCCTGTTGAGCTACACCTTACCGACCGCTCTTCAGTGTTTTACCTTGGCCCCTCCTATGAAAGACTGCTCGATTTTCCAAAAGATACGCAGGACATAAAAACGGCACGCTTTACGCGCATGACCGACCAGCACGACCATTACTGGAGCTACCTCTACGCAGGACTCTATCTAAAGCAGATAGAAGCACAGTGGCGAAGTGGAGGCTTCCCTATCGACAACCGTGTCGACATTCTCTCAACGCTCTACAACATCGGATTCGAACGCTCCGTGCCAAAAGCAAACCCCCAGACAGGAGGAGCGGCTATTCAAATAGCAGGCAAGGTATACAGCTTTGGCGGGCTCGCTTCAGAGTTCTACTACTCCGACCTCCTTATCGATGTGTTTCCTCGCTAGAAAAGAATCTGTTGTGCACCCGGCAGGCCTCGATCCTGCGACCGCCTAGGTATAAGCTAGGTGCTCTACCAACTGAGCTACGGGTGCCAAACCATACTACCTTTTCATCTTTCGTACGCCAACAATGCATACCGGAAGTCCTGCTACCAACATGCCGCGGCTTTTCCTTTTCCCTTCTTTTGCGCTACAGTGCCGGCAGTTGCACCTTACAGAAAGGGTTTTCGATGATTAAGCATATCTTGAAAGCAACCAGCCTCTCGCCAGACGAACTGAAGCGCATCTGCGTGCGAGCAGCCAGCATGAACTGCGATGGGTACGAGAACATGCTTCCTAAAAAGCGTGTCGCCCTCCTCTTCTACCAAGCATCAACGCGCACACGCCTCTCGTTTGAAGCGTCTGTGGATGCTCTTGGTGGCAGAAAGCTCACCATGAGCGACATGGAACAGTTCTCTTCGGAGGTGAAGGGCGAATCGTTTGAAGACACCATCCGCGTCGTCTCTGGGTACTGCCACGCTATTGTCTTGCGCCATCCGCATGCGGGTGCCGCAGCAAAAGCCGCAGCAGTCTCAAGAGTCCCCATCATCAACGCAGGTGACGGAAACAACGAACATCCAACTCAAGCGTATCTTGACCTGTTCACCATTTGGCAGGCCTTGAACGAGGATAGGCTCCCTGATAAGCCGCTCAACATCCTCTTCTTCGGGGATAATAAAAACAGTCGGACGGTGCGTTCCCTTGCAACGCTCTTGGTGTCGCATGGACCTGCGCTTGGTATTCAGGTAGGGCGCATGCACTTTGGTGGTCCTGTCGGATACGGAACACCACCAAACGATGTCATAGAGGCGATTCGTACCTCGTGCGATTTCTCGCTCTCGAGCGCACCGCAATCGCTCTCCGATACGGACATTGTGTATGTAACGCGTCCGCAGAAGGAGTATCATGGCGACACGAAAATCGAAGTGATCCCATTCACTCCGGAACTTGCCGCCCTTCTTCCTGCGCAAGCAATCATCATGCACCCGCTCCCGCGCACCACCGAGCTCCCTGTTGAGCTCGACAATGATCCGCGCGCCGTGTACTTTCGGCAATCGGATAACGGTATGCTCATTCGAATGGCGCTTTTGTGGCACTTGCTGCAATAGTGAGTTTGGCCGCGGCACACATGTGTCGCGGCTTTTCTTTTACCTATCCTCGCGCTACGCTTAGAAAAGAAGGAGGAAGCGATGCGTTGGTTCTTGCAACTTCTCAAACAATGGACGCGTTCTGACGAGGAACTCTCGAAAGAGACGCTCGTGCCGTACCACACGCTCCTGTACGCAGGAATTGCGGCATGAAAAATGCGCTGGCCTTTGCCAGCGCATTTCTTCTTATTTCCCTTCTGCCTCCTTTTCTTTCGGCGTTATGCCGTTTGCAATGAGAAGCTTTTCAAATTCATCACGCTCCATCGTCTCTATTTCAACAAGCTTCTCGCTCATGGCATCAAGCGCGCTACGATGATCATCGAGGACTTGGCGCGCCTTCTGCTTTGCACCTTCGATGATGCGTGCGACTTCCGTGTCTATCTTCGCCGCTACTTCTTCCGAGTATTCATTCTCTCCGCTGGTGCGGTCGTTTTCAAAAGCAATAGGGCCAAGCTCACTCATGCCGTAGCGAACCACCATGTCGCGCGCAAGAGCAGATGCAACCGAGAGATCGTTATGGGGGCCAGTCGTAATATCGCCAAAGACAAGGTCTTCAGCAACATATCCGCCAAGCGTTGAAGCAATATCATCCAAGAATTGCTTTCTCGACTGCATCTTCTTATCTTCAAACGGAAGCTTGAGCGTGTATCCTGCAGCGCGGCCACGACTAATGATAGATACCTTATGCACCGGATCAGCGTAGGGCAGCACAGAAGAAACGAGTGCATGGCCCATTTCATGGTATGCGGTAACGCGCTTTTCTTTTACGGAAAGCAAGTGGCTCTTGCGTTCAGGGCCAAGCATCACCTTTTCAATGGAGCGTATAAGGTCGTACTGGGTTATTTCCTTGCGGTCTTCACGCGCAGCAAGAATAGCGCCCTCGTTCATAAGCGAGTAGAGCTCTGCTCCGGAGAAGCCAGGAGTGCGTTCAGCAATAACTTCAAGCTTCACATCAGCGCCAAGCGGCTTCTTGCGCGCATGCACCTTGAGGATTTCCTCGCGATCCTTGCGGTCGGGGAGATCTATCGTAACGCGGCGGTCAAAGCGGCCTGGACGAAGCAGTGCCGGATCAAGAACATCAGGGCGGTTTGTTGCGGCCATCACGATAACCTTCTCGGTTGGATCAAACCCGTCCATCTCGACGAGTATCTGGTTCAACGTTTGTTCGCGCTCGTCGTTGCCTCCCCCTACCCCGGTACCGCGCACGCGCCCCACCGCATCAATTTCATCTACGAAAATAATGGCAGGGGCTGTGCGCTTTGCCATTTGGAACAAATCGCGTACGCGCGATGCGCCAACGCCAACAAACATCTCAACGAACTCGGATCCTGAAATGGAGAAGAACGGCACGCCCGCTTCTCCTGCAACGGCGCGCGCAAGCAACGTCTTTCCCGTACCTGGTGCACCCATCAAGATGATGCCTTTGGGGATGCGTGCACCGATATCCAAGAACTTCTTCGGATTTTTTAAGAAGTCGACAATTTCCGCGAGTTCTTCTTTTGCTTCTTTTGCGCCAGCAACATCAGCGAAGACAACGCGCTGGGACGTATCTTTTGGATCAATGACACGCGCCTTCGACTGCCCGAAGGTAAACGCCTGCATGCCTGCACCTTTAACCTGCCGCATCAAGAACCAGAAGAGAACGATAAGGAACAAGAGCGGAATGAGAATAGGTGCAAGGGTGCTAAACCAGAACATAAAGCCTGACGGGCTTTGTATCGTAATGCTTGCCTTTGCAAGCTCTTCAGGAAGAACGCCATAGGTAGCGAGCGTCTCGGGAAGCGCAGCATCTGGGTCTTTCATCGAGGTACGCTCAACGCCGTCAGCATAGGTCAAGGTGAGATCGTTTCCTTCAACAACAATAGAGGTAACGAGCCCTGCCTTCACATCTCCTGCCACCTGCGAGAGCGCTATCTCTTCCTTCTTTCCTGACTGGTCAGTAATAAGGGTGTAGAGCGAGGAGAGGATAAGGAAGATGAGTATCGCGTAGAGGAGATTGCCTAGAAAACCGCCGCGTGGTGGTGGAGTGAGCAAAGGCGGAAGCTTTGGGTTCTTCCCTTTTCCTTTCTTCTGCACGCCCTTTGTTGCAGGCTTTTTTACTGGCGGCAGTTTCGTTGGAGGCATAATGCGACTCACTATACCGTGCCCATTAATGATACGCTAGCAGGAATGAGCATATTGCTTGAGAACAAGAAGGCGCGTTTGCGGTTTCAAGTGCTTGAAACGTATTCCGCCGGCATCGAGCTCTCGGGAGCCGAAACAAAATCCTTGCGCAGTAAGCACGGTTCTCTTGAGGGTGCCAGGGTCATCGTGCGCGGAGGTGAAGCGTATCTTGTGGGCGCAACCATTCCTCCCTACCAAGCAAAGAACACGCCAGAGAGCTATGATCCCGAGCGCTCGAGAAGACTTCTTCTGAAAAAGAGCGAGATAGCAGAGCTTGCTGAAGGCGAATCAAAGAAAGGCTTGACAATTGTGCCTTTAGAGGTATATAATAATAGGTATATCAAGGTGCGTGTTGCGCTCGTGAAAGGTAAAGGCAAGGCAGATAAGCGCGAAGACCTTAAAAAGCGCGATGCTAAGCGAGAAGCCGAGCGAGTATTAAAGCGCCGCTAAAAGCGGGCTCGCAGTAAGCAGAGGAACGAGGTATCGTCTTCTTACTGGGGGTGACCGGCTTTGACGGTCTGTTCTTTGAGAGACGTGCGACGCGGCGGAAGTTTGCTGTCCGCCTACAAACGCAAACAAACATACTTGCAAAGAACACTCTTGCAAGCGTGAAGTCTCCATACTTCGGTATGTCTGATTTCGCGTTCGCTTACGCGCGCGCCTAACGGCCCTTCGCCTAAGCGACATCCAGCCAGCTGAGATCTCATAGTCTCTGGTTTCTGGGTGTAATTACCTATGAGATGGACACTCTGTTTTCCCGTGCAGAGGTCGAGATAAGGGATACGATAGGAGCGGTTTCGTGCCGGTTCCTCGCGCCCTATCGGAATGCCTAGCCGGCACTACGCGTCGTAGACTCGCTCTCAAAGACGGATTCGGACTGGAGTTCGATTCTCCACACCTCCACAGCTATACTCATTTTGACTATACTCAAAATGACTGGAAATACCGCCTCTCAGGCGGTTTTCTAGTTGAGCATCATGACTGCGTAGTTCAAGTATGCAGCAAAGAATACCCAAACGGTGTATGGCAGAAGAAGTAGTGACGCCTTCTGTGAACGCGGATAAATAAGCGCCATAAGCGCAAGAACCGATACACCGAGAAGGAGCGCGCACCACACGGCTCCACCAAGCAGGTGCAATTGGAAAAAGATAATGCTCCATGCAAGGTTGATGAGTGTACTGAGCGCGTACCCGCCCATAATCCAGATGAATCGTTTGTCGTGAGGAGTTTTATTCCAGACGGTAAGAAGAGACCATGCCGCAAGGACATAAATTACTGCCCAGATAAGTGCAATGATTCCTGCTGGCGGATTCCACACTGGAAGCGTAAGTGTGTGATACCACACAACGCCTCCGCTATTCAAAATGCCGCCGAATATGAACGCCAGTATCGCTAGGTATGGAATTGCGAGGTGATTCAACTTCATGGCGTAAGGTCATCAGTGGTTTCCCCTTCAAAGTGCTCGTCATTTTTAAGCGCGTCTGCTTTCGTCTTGTGTACGATTGCGTCCTTGTGGTGTGGTGGCGAATAGAGCGTATAGAGTTTCAACGCATCACTTTGCGAAGTGTTCTTGATGTTATGTCGCACTCCTGCGGGAATAACGACCACAGAACCATCAGTAAGTTCACGCTCAACTCCATCTAATATACTTTGCCCTTCCCCCTCCTCAACGCGTATGAACTGGTCGACATCGTGGACCTCCTCGCCAATATCTTCTCCCACAGGAATAGACATAACCACAAGCTGGGAGCGCTCAGCCGTGTAGAGGACACGGCGGAAATCCTCGTTTTCTAGGGTGACTTGTTCTATGTTGGTGACGAATCCTTTCATGCATTTATGGTAGCACTTTCTGGGGTGTACACTATTGGCCATGACTGAAACTGGAAAAGCAGGTGCTAAGTCCTTCCTGCAAAAGCATTCCGTTGGTGTGCTGGCCAGCCTTTCCCCAGACGGCACTCCCCGCGCCCGTACCGTCTACTACGCTACTGACGACTCGTTTAGCGTCTATTTCTGTACGCTTACGAGCACCAGAAAAATAGAAGATATCGCTAAAGACGCACACGGAGCTTTCGTAGTATCTGACGAGAATGCTCCCCAGACCATCCAAATAGAAGGAACAATCTCCAACCTCACTGAAACAGCGACAATTAACGATGTCATCCACAGACTTTCAGAGAAGTTTATGGAGCGTGGTGCTCAGTTTGCCCCGCTTACCCACTTGGACTCAGGGAAAATAGCATTCTACAAACTCACACCGACATGGGTACGCTTTGGAGATTTCACCGATGGCTTTGGTTCTGATAAAACCTTTACTGAGATACTGCTCTAACGCTTCTTGCGGGCAGATTGTGCTTTCTTGATATTTGCTTTCTGTGCCCGCTTCATTGCAGGAGTTGGCTTTGCTCGTTCAGGAACATTCTTTACAGGGTGCGCGGTAAACACATCTCCTTTCACATGGGTAATCTTTCCTCGTAATGCCTTTGCGAGTGCCGTTCGCTCTTTCTTGTCATCAATAACCAGCACGCCTTTAGTATTTACATGCGCATTCTTTTTAGAGACAAGCCATGTAGCTGTTGCCCAGCTTCCGCTTGAACGGCGACCAGCGATGCGTTCCAGTCCACCTTTCCCTCCAACATCCTGCGTACGGAACGAAGTGAAACTGCCTTTTGGTCGCACCTCAATGCGGTAGAATTTACCAGCACCAGTAGTGCCTGGCTTCTTTCTTCCGCGTCCCTGTGGTTGTGCAAGCGAATGCTGCCGCTTAGACATGCTCTTCCATTTGTTCTGTGCCTTTCGGATGTTCTTCTTTGCAGCAGTAGCCTGTTTTCGAGTAGCCATAGCAGAGTAAATATTGGTAAGTGTCCTCTATATTCTACTACCGCACGAAGGAATGTGGTGGACTGTCAACGGTGGCTTAAAATGACTTTATGAGACTGGCAGTCGTCCACACCATTCCCGCCATAGTCGTTCTTGGCGCGCTAACTGCATGGACGCTCAGCATATCCCCTGCCGATTCAATTCCTGAACAGGAACCAGAGGTGCCTGTTCCTACCACTGCTTCCACTACCCCAACACAAGCAGTAATCAACTACATAGAGGTCATCGATAGTTGTGGACCCCATTTTGAAGGCGAGTGTGTCAACATTCGTTCTGGACCGTCAAGCACATTCCCTGCTGTTGCAAAACTCCGGAACGGAATTGTACTTGCTGTTGCGACCACAACTACAACTGATGATGGTGGCACGGACTGGTACAAAGTTGTGTTTAGTGAGTGGATTCGTTATCCAGAGCGCGTAGGTAAAGAGTGGTATGTCGCAACTACCTACACGAAAGGTTTTGTTGATGTTGGCCCTCAAGAATATGAGGCGCCTCTTCCTGCTCTGCTTCAACAAGCAGGAGAAAAGCTAGGACTTGTATCTCCAGAAAAACGAATTCTCGTTGACCGCTCTGAACAGAAACTCTACGCTTATGAAGGAGACGATCTCTTTCTAGAGTCAGCAATATCAACGGGGCTTGACCTTACCCCAACGCCACGCGGCACCTTCAGTGTCTATAAGAAGACTCCGAGCCGATATATGCAGGGACCTCTGCCTGGCATCAGCGACCAGTACTACGACCTCCCTGGAGTGCCTTGGAACATGTACTTCACCAAAGAAGGTGGGGCTATTCATGGAGCGTATTGGCACACGGAGTTTGGGAAACAGTGGTCGCACGGATGCGTGAATCTTCCTCTCGATGTAGCGCGTACTCTTTATGACTGGACTCCGCTTGGTACGACAGTAGTTGTGCAAGACTAGTGGTTCTAATCTCTGTAGGCCTACCTATTCATTTTGATTACACCGATTGGCTTTCCTACTCTCTACTCCCCTACCATTCGTCTACGACAGATAGGAAGTTTGTTGCTCTGCTTAACAGAAGTGAGGTTCTAACGTCTGTAAGCCACCTCCACAAAACTACAACGTCCCGCCTACCAGCGGGACGTTGTCTTGTAGTGCTATACTCCCCTTCGGACCAACCACGAGGACTCCTATGACCTACGAAACTAACCTCCCCAAGCGCATGCCTCAAATGGGCTTCTACTACCATTACAAGCATGACGAAGCGAAGGGCATGCGCGACTACGCATATTTCATCTATGGCGTAGGACACCATACGGAAGACAACCCACCCAAGGGAGATGAGCTCTTTTTGAACTATCAACCGCTCTATGAAGCGTTTGTCTATGTGAACGGCAAGATGTATGACAATCGTCCGCTCGACATGTTCTATGAACCGGCCGAATGGCAAGGAAAAACAGTAGGGCGCTTCACGCGCATTACTGACGCCGATACCATCCGCGAATTGCAAAAGGTGCACCGACAGATGTATCCCGAACTCTACGAAGCGCTCGGTGTCCTGTAATGAACCAGAAGCCCCTCTCTAGGAGGGGCTTCATTTTGTCTTCATGAGGAAACCGCTAGTGTACCCACACGGTTATTCATAATCGACTTTCGCATGGAACAAAAATCTACTATGAGCTGGATAATCGCTGGCATCCTTGCAATCGCAGTCATCGCGCTTGCAAGCATTGTGTGGCACCAGCATCAAGAAAAGCAGAAGGACATAGACCACGTCCTCTCTGAAGGATATGAAAATATTGCTTTGGTGCGCGCACAAATGCAGATAAAGTGCGAAGGACCTGCAAGAAACGATGCGGAGTGCGAAGAAGCGCTCGAAGACCTTGCGGAAATTCTGCGCGACTTCGGCCAAGACCTCTCTCAAGCATCCACAACTGAAACCGAGCCTGCGCCAGCTCCGTAGCGGAGTCCACAGATACGGAGGGACGCGAAAGCGTCCCTCCTTTCTGCATCCTCTTCCTTGTGTTATAGTCCTTTTCATCCAACCGCTTTGAGTACTACTGAAAAGACACGCATTAACCGCGAGATCCGTGCTAGGGAGCTCCGCGTCATAGGCAAGGAAGGCGAGAACCTCGGGGTGCTCTCCTTGGAGGACGCCCTAAAGGCAGCAGAAGCTGCTGGCGTCGACCTTATCGAGATCTCGCCAAACGCCCTCCCTCCCGTTGCGAAAGTCATGGATTATGGTAAATTTCAGTACGAGTCGAAGAAGAAGGAGAGTGCTGCCCGTGCCAAGGCCAAAGTGTCTGAAACCAAGGAGGTCCAGATAAAGGTCGGAACGGGCGAAAACGACATGCGCTTGAAGGCCAAGAAAGCGGCCGAGTGGCTTGCTGAAGGGCATCGGGTGCGTGCCGAGCTTTTCCTCAAGGGACGCTACAAGGGTATGGACGAGGCATTCCTGAAGACAAGGCTCGAGAAGTTCCTGCTCCTCATTCCGTACGCATATCGCATCGCCGAACCCATTGCGAAATCCCCCAAAGGATTTGCTGGCATCGTTGAACGTGATATGAAAGCGGAGCGCGAGAAGAAGGGCGAATAATCACCATGAAAACCAACAAGTCTTACAAAAAGCGCATCAAGGTAACGAAAAACGGCAAGCTCATCGCGAGAAAGCCGGGTCAGAACCATTTCAATGCAAAGGAGCGCGGCCGCACCAAAGGCGTGAAGCGCCGCAGCGTATCGCTCACCCTTAACAAGCGCATTACCCGCCGCTTCCTCGGTAAGTAATTAATCTCCCTCTAATCCCTTTCATATGCCACGAGTAAAAGGAGGAATGCAGTCATTGAAGCGCCGCAGAAACGTCTTGAAGCGCGCCAAGGGCTACCGCCACGAGAGAAGCAAGAAGGAGCGTCGTGCAAACGAGTCTTTGGTGCACGCTGGCCGCAACGCTTTTGCTGGACGCCGCGACAAGAAGAACGATTTCCGCCAGCTTTGGATTGTCCGCTTGAATGCAGCACTTCGTGAGAACGAAAGCGGCTCATACAGCACCTTCATCGCAAAGATGAAGAAAGGCGGCATAGCGCTCGACCGTAAGGTACTTGCAACGCTTGCGCAAAAGCACCCTGAAGCTTTCAAGCGAATGCTTGCAAAGGTGAAGTAAAGAAAAGCCCCGCGACAGCGGGGTTCTTTCTTACTCTGAAAGTGGCTCCTCGAAGGGTTTTGTCTCCGTCGCTCTCTCCTCGTTACGATTTTTATCGAGAAACCGTCCCATGTTTTGGTTATTGTCGCGGCCTTTGTGTACAATTGCACGTCCCGCACTTCGCTGCTGCTTATATGCATCTTTTGCGTTTAACGGTTCAGGAAAAGAATTTAAACTCATGCAGACAGTATACTCTCAAACCGCGCTCCTTCTTTTGAAATAAGGAATGATTGTCCATTCATAGGGACAATGGCTTTTGTACCAAGATACCCGTGTATACGCTGCGCGAGAAAGCGCGCTGATGAAGGCTCCCCTATTCCTACAATAAAAGTCTTGGTTCTCGGAAGGCACGCTTCAGCGTATGAAAGTAGTCCATCACGGTCAGCATGTCCCGACCACCCATGGAGGGTTTCAACGGTTGCGCGCACGCTAACCTCCCTGTTGTCGATACGTACGCGCCTTGCTCCGTCTTGGAGGCGGCGGCCTGGAGAACCTGGCGCCTGATACCCAACCATAATAAGGGTGGTGTGCGGGTCAGGAAGATAGAGGTGTTCCCATTTGCCAATGCGCCCACCATGACTCATGCCTGCTCCAGCAATAATAATTTTAGGGTTCTTCGCTCCTCGTATAGTCTCGGATTCTTCGCGTGAGAGTGTTGTGGTAAGGAACGGAAAACGAAAGAGGTCATGCTCTTTTGCCTCGTCTCTCGCTTCGCTATTGAAATACGTCCCTCCCCATTTTCGATAGATGTCGGTTACGCGTATAGCAAGCGGCGAGTCGAGGAATACCGGAATCTTCTGTAGGCGCCCTTCATCCATAAGCTTTCCGATTTCATAAAGCATGAGCTGGCTGCGCTCAATTGAAAACGCCGGCAAGAGTATCGCTCCCCCCTTTGCAATGGCTTTTTTAAGCGTTGCTTCGAGCTTTTGAAGTCGATGCTCCTTTTCGTCATTTGCTCGGTCACCATATACGCTTTCAATAAGAACAGCATCTGCATCAGTAATGGGTTCTACGTCAGGCAAAAGAAGTGCGGGTGAGTTCCCGATATCGCTTGTTACCGCAAGCGCCGTACCGTCAGGACTTTTGACCCGCACACTTGCAGAACCCAGAATGTGGCCCGTGTCCCGAAGCAAAATGGAAAGCCCTTCTCCCACTTCTTTTTCTGTGCGATACGATAGTGGCTCAATAAGAGAGAGGAAGGTTTCAACATCAGCATCGCCGTACAGGGGCGGCATATCGTGCTGCTTTGCGTTTCGTCCGAGAATATCAACGCTGTCGCGCAATATCGCTTCTGAAAGATCACGCGTAGGAGGTGTCATATATACTTTCCCGCGAAAACCCTCTCTCACCAGACGCGGAGCTCTCCCCACATGATCAAGATGCGCATGGGTAATGACGAGCGCATCAAGCGTCTTTGGATCATACGGAAACGGCGCATAGGCACGCGCTTCTGAATAATCTCTCCCCTGCTCTGTCCCACAGTCAATGACAAGCGTTGCGCCTGTCTCTACATTTTCAACAAGAAAGTTCGAGCCGGTAACGCTTTCTGCGCCCCCGTACGTTGTGAGCCTTAGTTGCGCCATAGCGTGAAGCGCGCAAGTACGTATGCGGCAAGTGCACCAAGAAAGCCGGTCAATAAATCAAGCGTGGTATCGAAGATATAGTTCGTATCGCGCGGAACGCCGAAGTAGTACTCAAATACCTCCCACGCAACAGCAACTGCAAAGAATCCTGTAAGAAAGAGAAACGGGCGAAAACGTATAAGAAACCCTGCAAGAAAGATACCGATGGTAAAGCCTCCCACAAAATGCACAGGCACATCAAGCCATACGTTGCGCCAGTACAAATACTCTTGAAGCGCATGGACATGAAACGCCGCGAGAAGCGCGCTTAGGACAAGCGCTCCGAGAAGCCAGAGAGAACGCATAGTAGAGTCATCCTAGCATGGCAAAAGAAAACGTCCCCGATTATAGCGGAGACGCTTTCGTGGGGCCACCCCGTCGCGGCAACTGTGTGTGCCACGTGGGTTTCCGCATGCCGCCCGTCGGCCTTACGGCACCAGAGTCGGCAGATATAAGAATCCCTGAAGGTAGGTAGTTGCGTTAGTAGGAATGGCTCCCATAGGTAGTATACCTCTGCCCAAAAGTAAGGGTGTGGATACTCCTTTTACTCCATAATCCCGTCCAAGTTCACGTCGTAGAGTATTTGCTCTTGTACGATGCGGTAGTTCAAGAGATCCTCTGGCTTAAGCCAAAGCGTAATCTCACGCTCTGCTTCTTCTGGAGAGTCCGAGCAGTGCACAAGGTTTCGTATGCCGCGGTCATCGAGTGCCGACACGCTATAGGAATCGAGCGTGTAGTCGCCGCGTATCGTTCCCACATCTGACGTTGCAGGTTCTGTGCCTCCCACAAGCTTTTTCACAACCGCAACTGCCTGATTGCCCTGAAGTACCATCACTACAACCGGACCAGAAATCATGTACTTCTCAACCACGCGGATAATGTCCTTGCCGTACTCAAGCGCATCTTTTTCAACGGGAAGCCCGTGCGCAGTGCGGTCATCGATAATGCCCTGCCCTTTGCGCAGATACCATTCGTCTTGTTTTCCGTAGTGCGTATTCACGCGCTCTTGATCAAGCATCGTAAACGAAAGGTGGGTAATTTTAAGACCTACGCGCTCGAAGCGCTTTATGATTTCGCCCACAAGAGAACGCTGCACAGCGTCTGGCTTCAATATGACGAACGTGCGCTCTTTGGAAGGATGCGGATGTGCCATGGTGTGGTAATTAAAAAATGGCCCGAGGGCTTCTATGCAGGCACCATAGCACGCCGTTTCAGTTTACGAAACCTCAGAGGGGCGCCGCGTAAGCACGCGTGTACCCGCCTTTTCGATGAGAATGGTGTGTTCGTGATGCGAGGCACGAGAGCCATCCTTGGTACGATACGTCCATCCGTCAGGAGCAAGTACGACCGTTCCTTTGCCTGACGTTGCAATAGGTTCAAGCGCAAGCACCATCCCCTCTACAAGTTCGGGGCCTGTACCCTTGCTTCCCGTATTCCCTATCCAAGGCTCTTCATGCACGCTCTCTCCAACGCCATGGCCCCCGAGTACTTTCACAACCGTAAACCCCGTTCCCTTGAAAGCCTTTTCTGTTGCATATGAGATATCACCGACTCTTCCCCCTACCTTTGCCGCAGCAATAGCAGCTTCAAGAGAGCGTTTGGTTGCTTCCATAAGCGCGCGGTATTTCTCCTCAACCGCACCAACAGGAACGGTAACAGCCGAGTCAGAGACGAATCCGTTATGAATAAGTCCAAGATCAAGCGATACAATATCGCCCTCCTCCAAAATGCGCGGCTCTTCGTTTGGAATACCGTGCACTACCTCATCATTTACTGACACACATAGTGTTGCTGGATACGGGCGTGCCCCATCAGTTGCATAGCCTAAGAAAGCAGGCACATCGCCGCCGTCGCGAATAAGCTCTTCTGCGCGCGCATCAAGCGCTTCGGTTGAAACACCAGGTGCAACCATGCGGGTAAGCTCTTCAAGCACGAGTCCTAGGCGTCGCCCTGACTCAAGTATGCCGTCTCGCTGTTCTTTCGTTCTGACAATCATGAAAGCTGTAGTACTTTTGCGATATCTTCTGCTATCTTCTCGGGCGCCTGTTCCCCATCTATATCGATAAGAACGCCGTTCTTCTCAAAGAGTGCGATGGCTTTCGAGGTGTACTGCTCGTATTCTTCGAGTCTCGTTTCAACCGAATGGTCATCTGCCCTATCCTGCACCTCTTTGCGCAAATCAAGGCGGCGGCGCACTTCCTCATCAGACACGCGTATGTGAAGCACGGTGAAAGGGCGTTCAAGCCAGTTCAATGAGGAGATAATAAGCTCCGCTTCCTGCTCCTTGCGGTTGAAGCCATCAAAGATAATGTTCGCATCCGCAGGCAAAGAAAAGAGGCCTTTCAGATAGAGGTACATCGCAAACCAGTGCGGCATCAAAAGACCCTGATCGATATCGTATTTGGTTTTTCGTCCTGCGGGCGATTCCTCTTTTGCTATTTCTCGAAACGCAGCTCCTGCGGCGATAACATCCCAGCCCGTCTTTGCGGACAAGAGCTTTGTCTGCGTACCCTTTCCGCAGCCTGGCTTTCCGATGAAAAAGATTGTTCGTGGTTCCATGCCTATCACTCTAGCATTAACGAACGCGGGCCCTGATGCGGCCCGCGGTTCCTTCTAGTATTCGCGAAGCGACGTCTGCGCGTCCACTTTGCGTATAAGGTCGAGGAGTACCGTAACGACGATAAGAAGCGCTGTACCACCAATAAGGATAGCTGAAATGCCTGTAATGCCTTGAATGATGAAGGGCACGACAGCAATAGCACCAAGGAAGAAGGATCCTGGAAGCGTAATGCGGTTTACGACGTTGCCAATGTACGTCTCGGTCTCGCGGCCAGGACGCACTCCAGGAACAAACGCTCCTGACTTCTGAAGATTCTCCGCCACTTTATGCGGTTCAAACGTAATCGAGGTGTAGAAGTAGGTAAACATAACAACGAGAACGAAGTAGACGGCACCATGCGCAAAGGCGTTCGCAGAAAACGCTGTGTAGGCTGTATTTGCTGCAACTGCCCATGAAGCGCCAAGCGCAGCAAGGCCAGTAAGCGCCATCTGTGGAAGAAGCAGGAGCGAAAGCGCGAAGATAATTGGAATCACGCCTGCCTGAAGCATGCGAATAGGAAGATAGGTTGCCGCGCCAGAAGAGGTGGCTGCACCGCGTACCGCACGTGCGTATGCAATAGGGATGGTGCGCTCTGCTTCAGAAACGGTAACGACCGCGTAGATAGCAGCAAGCGCAAGAGCACCAAACCCTATGTACGCCGGAATCTGCGCCGTAGTTGCCGTAAAGAGGAGCTGGGAGAGCCCTGCAGGAACGCCTGCAATGATGCCGGCAAATATGATAAGTGAAACACCGTTACCGATGCCGTACTCAGTAATAAGCTCGCCGATCCACATAAGGAGCATGGAGCCTGCAGAAACAAGGAAGACGTTTACGATGAATTCAAATGGCGTAAGCGTTGAAATAATGCCTTGCGACTCAAGCAGAGTAAGGAAAGCAACGCCTTGAAGTACCGCAAGCGGCACGGTAAGCGTACGAGAAATAGACGTGAAGCGTGCACGACCAGCCTCCCCTTCCTCGCTGTACATACGCTTTACTGCAGGAAAGATAACGGTTGCAAGCTGCATCACGATAGACGCAGTAATGTAGGGACCAACGCCGAGCATCATGATAGAGAGCGTTGCGAACCCGCCGCCCGAGAAAAGCGAGAGAAGGCCGAAGAACTGGTTGTTCTGGAAGAACTGTGCAAGCGCTATCGGGTCAACACCTGGAATAGGTACTGCTGCAAGAAGGCGGAAGAGTGCAATTGCGCCAAGGATAAAGAGAAGGCGCATCCGAATGACCGGATCCCCTATGATGAGCTTTGCTTTCCGGAGTGCAAGGCTTGCCATATAGGTATTAGAGGGCTGAACCTCCTGCTTTTTCTATCGCCGCTTTCGCGCTCTCGGAGAGAACGACATTTGATACAGAAAACGCTTTCGTGAGCGTACCTGTACCAAGCAGCTTCACCTTTGGAAGGCGCCCTGCGCGCTTCGTGACGAGCTTTGCCTTTGCGAGCACTGCTGGCGTAATGGTTGCGCCTGCATCAAAGAAAGCCTCGAGTGCAGCAATGTTTACGACAGCAAACGGCTTCACGACACGTACGGTGCGTGCACGATTCTTGCCGTGGCCGCGACGCTTTGGAAGCTTCTTAATAAGGTCGCGCATTTCAGGGCGCATCTTGCGTCCTGAACGAGCCTTCTGGCCTTTCATACCACGACCAGAGGTTTTGCCGCGCTTACCACCACGACCAACTCGTGCAGAGGTGGTGCGCTTGCTTTTAGCCTTAAGGGTGTGTGCTTGCATATTAGGAAAGTTTACGAAGTGCCTCTATTGTTGCACGAGCAATAGTGAGCTTGTTCTTAGTGCGCGAAAGAATCTTGCCAACGATATCCTTTGCACCAGCAAGTTCAAGCACGGTGCGCATTGCAGAACCCGCAACAAGACCGCGGCCAGGAGATGGTACAAGCGTGAGTACAGACGAGGAGTAGACTGCAGATACCTCGTGCGCAATAGTGCCTTCCTTGGTAAACGGAACGGTGATGAGATGGCGCTTTGCGTCTCGTACTGCCTTATCAATAGCAAGTGCTGTGTCTGCGCCCTTGCCAATACCAACACCAACGCGCCCCTTACGATCACCAATAACAACCGTAACGCTAAAGGAGAAGCGGCGACCACCGGCCATAACGCGGGCAACGCGGCGCACCTCAATGTTTACCTGATCGAATTCACTGCGTTCACGAGGAGCGCGTTCGCGAGGACGGCCGCCAGTGCGTCCGCGTCCGCGAGGAGCGCGTTCAGGACGACCTGTTTGCGCCTGTGCTTCAGCAGCTTCGGTTTCTTTTACTTCTGGAGTTGTGATGGGATCAGTCATACGCGTATTAGAAAGTAAGGCCCGCTTCACGAGCAGCATCTGCAAGACCCTTAATCTGGGCAGCATAGGCATAGCCGCCGCGATCAAAGACAACGGTAGAAATACCTGCCTTCTTCGCGCGCTCACCAATAGCCTTCCCTACCGCCTTTGCCTGTACAGAAAGTGCTCCAGGAAATTCACGGCCATGAGCCTGCGCAAGTGTCTTGCCTGCAACGTCATCAATAAGCTGTGCAGACACAAAGCGGTTTGAACGGAAGACTGCAAGACGAGGACGTTCTGCAGTACCCGAAATCTTCGCGCGGATGCGCTTATGACGGCTTATGCGTGACGTTGTTTTTGAGAGAGTTGCCATAAAAGACTAGACGGCTTTCTTGCCCTGCTTGCGGATAATCGTCTCACCTTCGTACTGAATACCTTTACCAAGGTACGGTTCCGGAGGCTTTATCGCACGCACCTCTGCAGCGAACTGTCCGACGAGCTGCTTATCAGCACCTTCGATGGTAATGACGTTCTTTGCAACGGTTGCCGTAAGACCCTCGGGAACCGTAAGCGCCACCGGATGCGAGAAGCCAACGGCAAAGACAAGCTCCTTTCCTTTCTGCTCTACCTTGTAGCCAACGCCGTTAAGGATGAGTGTCTTCTTAAACGGCGTCTCTACGCCCGCAATCATCGCTTTTGTGTGCGCTGCAAATGTTCCGGTAAGAGCCTTTGCAAGCTTGGTGTTGTTCTTTGGACTTACCGTAACGCCCTCTGCTCCTACCGCTATCTCAACAAAAGAATGTATCGCGCGTGAAAGCGTCTCCTTTACTCCCTTTACGGTAAGGGTGCCGTCAGCGGCCGTGACGGTCACTTTAGCGGGGATGCTGATAGGTTTTTTTGCAAGGCGTGACATAGAAAAGTATTACCAGATCTGGAAGAGGGTCTCGCCGCCAAGATGGAGCTTGCGCGCCTCGCGGTCGGAGAGAATGCCCTTTGGCGTTGAAAGGATGAGTGCGCCCATGCCGTTTTTCACCGAGTGTGCCTCACGTGCAGGAGCATAAAGGCGACGACCTGGCTTTGATACGCGCTTCACATCACGAATCTTATGCTCGCCACGTTCGTTGTATGCAAGCACTACTTCAAGCGTCTTTGGTTCTTTTTTTGAAACAGAAACCTCCGCAACAAAACCAAGATCACGAAGCTTCTTTGCAACTGCCTCAAGGTGGTTGCTGTGTGCAACTGCAACAGAAGTCTTACCGATTGCTCCGGCATTCTTTAGACGAATGATGAAATCTCCAACGCGGTCAGAAGTCATAGTATTACCAAGAAGCTTTTTTTACGCCTGGCACTTTGCCGTCGCGAGCAAGCTCACGAAACTGGATACGGGAGAGGCCGAAAGCACGAATGTAGCCGCGTCCACGTCCTGAAAGAGAGCAGCGGTTTTTAATGCGAACAGGAGACGAGTTTTTCGGCAGTTTCTGGAGGCCTTCAGAATCTCCGGCAGCCTTAAGAGCCGCGCGCTTTGCAGCGTACTTCGCTACAAGCTTTTCGCGCTTCTGGTTTCGGGCGATTTGAGACCGTTTTGCCATGAAAGAGTTAAAGAAAAAGCCGCTTTCGCGTCCTGCTACATTACCAATTCCTCTAGGGGGTGTCAAACAGAGAAGGGGCGGTCCGGGAAACCCAGTCCACCCCTCCCTTCTACCAGCGCAAAAGGCTAAATTCTGGTCCATCAAGATCATGCTCGGTAGACCCGAATCCTTGCCCTGTACGGTACTGAACATCGGTGTTCCGGTAGCGTACCTCGATACCGCCAGCATCAAAGAGCCGGATACGGGTGATGGTGGACCTGTCGCCCCCCATCCCCTCTTCTTGGCGCACCTCCACACGAGGAACCTCCCGAGAAGCGACGCTTTCGTACGCAAGTGGCATCTCTTGGACACCAATAATGACGATGATGTCAGCGCTCCGCGGAATTCTCACCGGCTCTTCAAAGCTCGGCTCAAAATCTGCGGCAATGGACGCTTCCTGTCCTGATGCAAGTCCCGGCAGCGCGGCAAGCGCTCCAGCAAGAAAAAGAACTTTCATCCTCCTTCTCCTTTCTTTCTTATCTAGCGAAGGATACTCATGACCTTACGCCTACACTACCCGAAGTCAATGTGGCTTGGTGCATACAAAAAGGCGCGCTCTGACGAGCGCGCCTTCCCTTAGAATCGCCACGCGGCTTTTGCCGCAACGTACTCTTCGTTTAGTTGTACCCCTCCGACCTCTGCCTCTCGACAGAACCAGCCCACTGACACGCGTACTTCGCTTTCGCGAAACGCATGCGTGTAGCCAAGGTCGATGTATGTGCCTTCGTACCCCGAGTCAAGCCGTGAGAGGCCCGCCTCAAGGTCGATAGGGCCGAATTCGGTGCGAACGAAAACGGCATCAGTCGTGTCTTCGTAGTCATTCTCACCGATATAGCGCTGATGAGAGATGCCTGCTTCAAACGGACCAAGGGAGAATGTAATGCTCCCTCCTGCCGTCCACGTGGTGCCAGTGCCTTGATAGTGGAAGACGCCGGCATTTGCTTCAAGAGTGAGCGGTCCGAGCGCTTCTTCTCGGGCGAACTCGAGCGAGGCGCCCGTGGAGTTTTCATCCACCCCAACATAGAGGCCAAGCGTACTTACGATACCGTCTGGCCAGTCCGGATTGTCGACGAGACAATAGCCATACGGATCTCCTGAATTCACCATAAGGTCTTGCAGGAACAGGTCTTGCGACCCAACCCCACATTCCCTATCGAATGGCGAAGGCGCAACAAGAAGATCTTCTCCTTGCGCGCGCACAGTCGTGGCGGAAGCCACTGCTGCCGCAAGTGTTCCGAAAAAAAGAGCGTGTCGAGTGCTCATCTATAGCCCTCCCGCAGCTCCTATGCTGCTTACATATTATTATACCTATATTGTACCCTATGTCAAACACCACCCCGCCTGTAGGCGGGGTGGTGTTTTTCAGGTTGCCCTACTTCTTAAACGGAACGCCAAGATGCGTAAAGAACGCAAGCGCCTCGTCGCGACTCTTTGCAGAGGTAACAACCGTTATTGCTAGACCGAAGATGTCCTTAAGGTCTTCATCGGGAGTTTCAGGGAAAATCGTATGCTCCTTGATGCCGATAGTCATATTGCCCATGCCGTCTACCGCGGAAGCATTAATGCCACGGAAGTCGCGCGTGCGCGGAAGCGCGATATGGATGAGCTTATCAAGGAAGTCATACATGCGTCCTCCACGAAGCGTCACTTGGTATCCAACTACTTCTCCTTCGCGCACCTTAAACTGCGCAATCGACTGACGAGCAGGACGTGCTGAAGGCTTCTGGCCTGTGATTGTCGTGAGGCGATCGTTAACGAGTGCAAGCTGCTGCTTGTCGCGCTTCTTTCCAACGCCTGTGGAGATAACTACCTTCTCAATGCGAGGGGCTGCCATGCGGTTCTTATACCCCATCGACGGAGCGAGGGCTTCAAAGGCGGTCTGCTGTTTTTGTTTTGAAAGCATCATACGATTATTTCTTAGCGCGAGGGAGGCGTTACGAGTGCAACATTTGATGCGTGTATTGGCATAGGGCGCTCAACGATACGGCCTGACTGTCCGCGGCCGGTAGAGCGCAGATGACGCTTTACCATACCAACACCATCAACGACAACCTTGTTTTCGCGTGGAAGAGCGCGAAGCACTTCACCTGTCTTTCCTTTATCTTTGCCAGAAAGAATCTTTACGGTGTCCCCCTTCTTTACCTTAAGCTTCACTGCATCAGGACGCACGCCAAAGACGCGCTTCTTTGAAACGAATTTCTGGCTGTTCTTTCTCTGGAGTCCTTTGTTCTTTTTCATACTTAGACAATTTCAGGAGCCAAGGAGGCAATATTCTGCCAGCCGCGCTCGGTCAATTCGCGAGCAACAGGACCGAAGACACGGTTCCCTTTTGGACCAAGCTCCTTACCCTGCTTCTCGATAATAACGACAGCATTGTCGTCAAAGCGGATGTAGGAGCCATTTGCACGACGAAACGCGCTCTTCTGGCGCACGACAACAGCGCGTACGACATCTTTCTTCTTTACTGCCTTGCGTGGCTCTGCAGTCTGAATGGAAATAACGACCGTGTCGCCAAGTCCTGCATAGCGGCGCTTGCTACCGCCAAGCACCTTGAACACGCGTCCGACTTTTGCGCCGGTGTTGTCTGCAACAGTAACGATGGAGCGGTCTTGGATCATAGGCTATGCGGCAAGTTTAAATGACTTGTGCTTTGAGATAGGGCGGCACGCAACAATCGTCACCTTCTGCCCTACTTCAACCGTATTGCCTGGATCATGCACAAGATATTTCTTGGTGCGCGTCTGGTACTTCTTGTATTTTGGATGCTTCACATAGCGGGAAACAGCGACCGTAGCTGTGTCCTTCATCGCTGTCTTTACGACAACGCCTTTGAAGCTCTGGGGACGGGTGGTGGTGGTAGTCATACGGTTATGCATCAAGGGTGGTCATAATGCGCGCAATATCTTTGCGGACCTTTGAAGGCGCATTGGTATCTTTCGGGCGTGCGCCTGCAGCTTCAAAACGAAGCTTGCGAAGCTCTTCGCGCTTCTCGGCAAGAAGCTTCATGAGCTCTGCCTGATTCTTATCTTTTAGTGAAAGTTTCTTGCTCATACGTTTAGCGGGTGATGACGGTCGTCTTTACCGGAAGCTTGGACGCTGCACGGCGCATCGCATCACGAGCAGTAGCATCAGCAACGCCATCGAGCTCGAAAAGCACGCGACCTGGACGCACTTCAAACACGAAGTACTTGGGATCTCCCTTACCGCTACCCATGCCCACTTCTGCAGGCTTTTGGGTGATGGGACGGTCTGGGAAGATGCGGATCCAGAGCTTACCACCCTTACCGGTAACGCGGGTGAGCACTTTACGAGCAGCCTCTATTTGGTTTGAGGTGACACGCGCTGCAGTCGTCGCCTTCATACCGTGGGAACCAAACGCAACCGTGATGCCGCGCGTATCAGGACGTGCGAGCTTCTCCGGAGACTTTCGTCCCGTCTGCCACTTTCTGTGTTTTACTTTTTTAGGAAATAGCATGGCAAAAAGTATTAGCGAGAACGGCCGCCGGTGCGCGCAGGAGCAGCTGCAGGCGCTGCGCCCATCTCTTTCTTAGAAAAGGTATCGCCCTCATAGATCCAGACTTTGATGCCGATCTGGCCGTACGGAAGATGCGCCTCGGTATGTGCGTAATTAATGTTTGCGCGGAACGTCTGAAGCGGAATGCGGCCACGCATAATGCGCTCGGTGCGACTCATGTCAGCGCCACCAAGGCGACCGGAGACGACAATACGCACACCAACCACTTCGCGAACTGCCATCACCTTCTCAACGGTTGATTTCAAGACACGGCGAAACGGCATGCGCTTCTCAAGACCTTCGGCAATCATCTGGCCGACGACAGAAGCGTTGGTTTCTGGCTGGCGGATTTCCATGATGTCGAACTTCACGGTGCGGTTGTGTTTAGGTGCTGTGCGCTTCACCAAATCTGCAAGCTCTTTGCGGAGCTTGCCAGCGTTCTCACCAGAGCGGCCAATAACAAGGCCTGGGCGGGCAGTATGAAGCACAACGCGAAGCTCGCTTTCGGAGCGTTCAATTTCAATGTCAGCAACGTGAGCACCCTTCAACTTCTTTACGAGGTATGCGCGGAGTGTTGCATCCACCTTGAGGTTCTCGCGGTAGCTCTTCTTATCAAGAGCAAACCAGCGGCTCTTCCAGTCGCGGATGATGCCGAGGCGGTGGGCGTAGGGATGTACGGTGTGAGTCATAGCGAAGTATTAGCCAAGTTCTACCACAACCTGCGAGCGGCGGCGACGTATCGGAGTTGCACGACCATGGGCACGCGGCATATAGCGAACAATCATGCCTGCAGAGTCTACGCGAATGCTTTTGACGCGGAGCTCTTCCGGCTTCTCGCCGCGCGTCTTTGCGTTTGCCGCAGCAGAAGCGATGAGCTTTTTGATTGGGTCTGCAGCGCGCTTTGGAAGAAACGCGAGAGCGGTAAGCGCTTCAGGCACCTTCTTGCCTTTTACCAAATCGGTAACAAGACGCACTTTGCGAGGCGTCTGGTTGTGGGTGCGTATCGAAGCAGTCGCCTTAGGCGCCTCCTTTACAACCCTATTCTTCATGAGTCCTTTAGATGCCATATGCTATTTCTTTGCGGCAGGAGCCTCCTTTGCAGCCTTTGCAGCGGCTATTTCAGAGTCTTTCTTCTTCTGCTCAAGCTCCTTCTGCATCTTACCGCCGTGGCGAAGGAACTTCTTCGTAGGTGAAAACTCGCCAAGCTTGTGGCCCACCATGTCCTCGGTAATGAGAACGTCCACATGGGTCTTGCCGTTGTGGACGCCAAAGGTGAAACCAACGAATTCAGGAGCGATAGCGGAAGCACGGGCCCATGTCTTAATAACCCCAGCAGATGCCGGTTTCTTATCCGCAACCTTCTTCATCAACTTAACGTCGACGTAGGGTCCTTTTTTAAGTGATCGAGACATGTAATGAAAAGCCCCTGCCTACCTGCAGGCAGGAGCCTACCAAGGGAAGAGGATTGAAGAAATATATAGGAATCCTTAGGGAGTGTCAAACGAGGCCTCCTTCATCATTTCCCCATGGAACTCGTGCGATATGATAGGGGTATGTACCCCAAATCCCTTCCCTTTGCGCTTGCCGCCCTTATCCTCCTTATCGCTGGTGTCCTTCTCTGGTTCATTCTCACCCGCCCTGCCCCTGAAGGAACTGGGTCGATAGCAACCTCTACCCCAAGCGGAGCAGAAATAGAGCGTGTACATATAGAAGATGATGGTCCGTACCATGAAATAGATGCGTACTATCCATCCTCCACCCCCCTTTCTTTCGAGGGAAACGGTTCAGCAATCTTTTCCATGAAAACCTTTACCGAAAAAGAGGTCGCACGCTTTAAGGACAACACGGTCGCTGAACTCACTGCTGACGACATCGCTTTTCTTGGTATCGGAGGCGAGCGTAAATACGTACTTGAGGTTGACTACGCTTTCCATGAAAGCCCCGACACCATTTCCTACGTCTATCATATGTTCGCTGATACGTTAGGGGCGCATCCAAATGCGTACTTTCGCACCTTCACCTTCGATAAAGAAAGTGGTGAGGAACTTCATATTGGCGACCTCTTCATAGCGGCAGAGTACCTCGATGCACTCTCTGAACTTTCACGAGAAGCTCTATATGAGACCCTTGGAGAGAACGCGGCGCCCGATATGCTCGAAGCGGGCACCACTCCCTTCCCCGACAACTTCCAGAACTTCTACCTCGAGGGCGATTTGATCGTGATTGTCTTCCCTCCGTACCAAGTAGGGCCGTGGGTTGTAGGCATGCAAGAAGCGCGCATTCCAAGAACAGAGCTTGCTACTGTCTTGAAAGCGGAATACCGATAAAAAGGAAACAGCCCCGCTTTCGCGGGGCTTTCCTTTTATCCTCCCTTGTTCTTCTTGCCCACTTTGCGGCGAGAAACAATGAAGGTATTTGAGTACTTCTTCGGCGTACGGGTCTTCTGTCCCTTGCCTGATGGCTTGCCCCACAGCGTCTTTGCACGGCGGAGTCCTCGTCCTTGGCGTCCTTCACCACCTCCGTGCGGATGGTCTACAGGGTTCATGGCAGTACCACGTACTGTTGGGCGAATACCCTTCCAGCGAGAGCGTCCTGCCTTGCCAATCTTCACGAGGCGTGAGTTCTCATTGCCCACCGCACCAATAGATGCCCATGCGTTGTCGCTCACCTTACGGATTTCAGTCGAAGGCATCTTGAGCTGGGCGAATCCGCCGTCGTGTGCAACGACTTCAGCATAGATGCCAGCGCTTCGTGCAAGCTTTGCTCCTGCTCCTGGGCGAATTTCCACGTTATATACAAACGTACCGGTTGGAAGCTTTCCAAGCGGGAGACGGTTCCCCACTTCAACCTTTGCGGTCTCTGAAACGATGAAGGAGCTGCCTACCTTCAAGTCTTTAGGTGCAACCACGTAGCGGCGTTCGCCGTCAGCGTAGCAGACACGAGCAATAAAGCCGGTGCGGTAGGGATCATACTCGATGGTTTCCACCTTTGCGGGGATGTTCTTCTTGTCGTACATAAAGTCGACATCGCGAAGGCGCTTCTTATGGCCGCCTCCTTGGTGGCGCGTCGTAACACGGCCAAATGCATTGCGGCCTGCCTTTGACTTGCCTCCCTTCATGAGGGACTTCGTAGGGCGGTCGCCAGAAAGAAGCTCCCTATACGGAAGGGTGGTCATGTTGCGGCGGCTCTTGGTGTAGGGTCGGTAGTGCTTCATATACTAGAAAGTTATGGTCCCACCCTTCTTGAGGTAGACATAGGCCTTGTGGCGAGCGGCACGAGCTGCGCGTCCACGCTTGCGGCGCATCGGCTTCATCTTTCCTGGAAGATTTGCAACGTTTACTTTCACCGGAACGACCTTGTAGAAGCGCTCCACTGCCTGTGCAATCTCCTTTTTCGTTGCATTCGTTGGAACAGCAAATACGTAGACGCCGCGCTCTGTGCCAATCAAAGCTTTCTCACTCATCCACGGGTGCTTGATGACATTCTCAAGGCGCGAATCGCTCAGTGCCTTCTCGGAGGACGCCTTGCGCGCTTTCGGAGCTTTCTCCTTTACTGCCTTCTTCTTGGTTTTGGTATCGAAAATAGCCATACGTTATTTGGTGAGACGTGAAGCCAAGACGGGAAGCGACACTACTGGGTTCTCAATGACGAGGAATTTCTTTGAGACAAGATCGACTGGATTAAGGTTTCGCGCCTCAACAATAGCAAGCGAACCAAAGTTGCGAAGCGACTTCTCAGCAACAGTGTTCTTTGAGGAAAGCGCTATAACCGCTGCATTGATGCGGCGCGTTGCAAGCGCTTCCATGCCTGCGCCTTTAGCCACAGCAATAAGCGCCTTCTTCGCGTCTGCAGTCTTAGGTGCCGCAAAGGAAAGTGAGTCGACAAAGACCACTTCTCCATCCTTCCACTTGCGTGAGAGAAGGGATGCAAGCGCACGCGCACGCATCTTGCGGTTTATTTTGACAGAGTAGTCGCGTTCGCTGCGTGGGCCGTGTGCAACACCGCCGCCTGACCAAATGGGAGAACGAGAGGAACCATGGCGTGCACGGCCGGTACCCTTCTGCTTCCATGGCTTCTTGCCGCCACCGCGTACTTCACCGCGGAACTTGGTGTTTGCAACAGTAGGGCGAGCGTTTGCCTGCATACCAACGACAACCTGATGCACAAGGTCTGCATTCCACTTCGCACCAAAGAGTGCCTCCGGAAGCGCTACGGTACCTGAAGCAGCGCCTGACATCGAGTAGACGGTTGCTTCACCCTTTCCAGCTGGAAGAACGGGAGCTTTCTTAGGCGCACGCTCAACCTTCGCCTTAGGCGCTGTCTTCTTGCGTGGTGCTGCTTTTTTTGCGGTTGCCATAGTAGTAAGAATTAGAGGGCGATGACTTCGACCAAGGAGCCGCGAGGTCCTGGGACTGCGCCTGAAATGATTATTTCCCCAGCTGCCGTATCAATATGAAGGACGCGAAGGTTCTTAACGGTAACGCGGTCAGACCCCATGCGGCCTGCCATGCGAATACCCTTTGCAACGCGGCCACCGGCACGACCACCCGAACCGCCAATAGAACCTGGCTCACGCTCGGAATGCTTCTGACCGTGCGTGCGCGGACCACCCTTAAAGCCATGGCGCTTCACCACACCTGCAAAGCCCTTACCTTTGGTAGTGCCTACGACACGAACTTCGTCTCCCACCGCAAACGTATCAAGCGCAACTTCACTTCCTACGGTGTACGCAGCAGTGTCAGCAACTTTATATTCTTTCAGTACGCGAAATGCTTTTGTTGCACGCTGTGCCTTGTTCACCCTCTCCGCCTTCTTAGCTTCGAAACCAACCTGCACGGCAGTGTAGCCGTCCTTGGTATCAGCATTCTTAACCTGCGTAACCGTAGCAGGACTCATCTTCAAAATGGTACCGGCAAGCGCTCTTCCGTCTTCTTGGAAGAGTTGGGTCATGCGGTCTTTGCGAGCGAGTAGGAATTTCATGAAAAATAAAAGCGCGCCTGCAATAGCGCGTTCGTCCCCGAAGGGCTTCCCGGCCATTGGTCCGCCCAAAAGGACGTACATAGCGACAGGGGCACTATACAGGCACCCTCACGAATATGCAAGAAAGCGCCCCAACAAAAGCTGGGGCGCTGTGTATGGAGGGTGGTTTAGTCTTCCTCGCCTTTTGGGGGTGCGCCATACGGTGCAAAAATCCAATAGGCAAGCAAGAGCGTCACAGCCACGCATCCAATAAGAATAATGGGATTCATTACCAACTCCATGGAGCCAAGTTGAGTAGAATGCCTGCGGCAAAGACCACCCATATCATACTAATGATTAGTACACTTCGACGCAATACTTGCTGTATGGTTGGCTTGCGTGATTTTAACTCAAGATATTGCTGGGAGGAAAATATTTTGACTCCTCCCTCGATACCGTTCGCTCGTTCGAGTTGAATCATTTTATCGTTCCAAAGTCCCATGAATTTACCGTCTCGAGCGAGCACTGAAAAGTATGTGCGGTTGCCTGTCAGTGCACTTAGACAAGCTACAAACATCACTATGAACTCTTGCTTCGTGGGCTCTTGTAAAAGCCAAATTCCAATCGCACTTAAACCGGCAATATTGGCGCCGAGCGCAAACTGAAATCCCAACCAACGGAGTGTTGCTTCCGTGTTTCGTGTCTGTACAAGTCCATTAAAAGCAAGTCCTGCAGCGATTGGCTTTGGTTCAGGTGAATCCTTACCTTCAGGCATCTTCTACCTCCTTGATGTTCCGCAAGCATATCATCACACAACATGCCATAACACAACACCGCCCCGAAAGGGGCGGTGTTGTGTTATCCGAGTATGAAGTCGGTTACACCATCTTCACATCAATCGTCACTCCCGAAGGAAGGTTGAGGTTCGTGAGAGCCTCGATAACCTTTGGCGAGGGCGACATGATGTCGATGAGGCGCTTGTGGATGCGCATCTCAAACTGCTCTCGTGCGTCCTTATGAACGAACGTTGAGCGGTTCACGGTCCAGCGCTTGGTCTCGGTTGGAAGCGGCACAGGTCCTACAATCTTCGCTTCAAAGCGATTTGCGGTATCTATGATCTGCTTTACCGACATATCGAGAATCTTGTGCTCGTAGGCGCGGACTCTGATGCGGAGTTTTGGCTCCGCACCCTGCGCTCCGTCTGCTTTCGCAGCCTTTTTCGCTGGTTTCTTTGTTGCGGTAGCCATAATCAGTTCAGGAGGTGGTAGAAGAAAATCTCCTACCCACTCTTTAGGCCGTGATCTTGGTTACAACGCCGGCACCAACCGTCTTGCCGCCTTCGCGAATAGCAAAGCGCATCTGGTCTTCCATGGCGATAGGTGCAGTGAGCTTCACCTTGAAGGTAACGGTGTCGCCTGGCATAACCATTTCCTTTCCTTCCGGAAGGGTAACTTCGCCAGTAACGTCAGTGGTACGAACGTAGAACTGCGGCTTGTAGCCTGAGAAGAACGGCGTATGGCGGCCACCCTCGTCCTTACCAAGGATGTATACCTCGGCCTCGAACTCGGTGTGTGGCGTTACAGAACCTGCCTTCGAGAGCACCTGGCCACGATGCACGTCTTCCTTCTTCGTTCCGCGAAGGAGGATACCTGCGTTGTCGCCTGCCTGTCCTTCAGGAAGCTGCTTGTTGAACATTTCGATACCCGTGACGGTCGTCTTGGTGGTTGGGTGGAGGCCGACGATTTCGACTTCCTCACCTACCTTAACGATACCGCGGTCGATACGACCGGTGACCACTGTTCCGCGTCCTTCAATCGAGAAGATGTCCTCGATGGCCATAAGAAATGGCTTGTCGGTTTCGCGAACTGGATCTGGGAAGTACGTGTCCATAGTGTCCACGAGTTCCTTCACCTTAAGTGCCCACTCGTCAGAAGCATCCGTTGCTTCAAGAGCTTTGAGGCCCGAACCCCTAATCATCGGCGTTTCCTTGTCAAAGCCCTGCTTGACGAGAAGTTCGCGGATTTCCTCTTCAACGAGGTCCACCATGTCCTTGTCATCAACCATGTCCACCTTGTTTAGGAAAACAATGAGCTTAGGCACACCCACCTGCTTTGCAAGAAGGATGTGCTCGCGGGTCTGGGGCATGGCGCCGTCAGTTGCAGCAACTACGAGTACCGCGCCGTCCATCTGTGCGGCACCGGTAATCATGTTCTTGATGTAGTCAGCGTGTCCCGGAGCGTCAATGTGCGCGTAGTGGCGCTTTGGCGACTCGTATTCAGAGTGG
Source organism: uncultured Candidatus Saccharibacteria bacterium (assembly GCA_964652615.1). Classification (GTDB taxonomy): domain Bacteria; phylum Patescibacteriota; class Minisyncoccia; order Phycocordibacterales; family Phycocordibacteraceae; genus C7867-001. The sequence goes on from CAZZAT010000001.1 coordinate 232,218, forward strand.
TGAAGCGCGATAGTAATACCGCGGGCCTTCTCTTCAGGGGCGTTGTCGATGTTCTCGACCTTCTCTACGCGGGCCTTGTAGCCAGCTGCAGAGTTGAGGTTCAACACGTTAAGAATCGAAGCGGTCAAGGTCGTCTTACCATGGTCAACGTGACCGATGGTACCTACGTTCATGTGCGGCTTCGAGCGATCGAATGCGTCTGCCATATGATTCGTAAATTAATGCTAAGTGATTGATAAGCGAATGCTCCTTTACCAGAAAACGGAAAAGGCGCTTTGCGTATGTACCCGCGAAGCGCCTTTTAACCGCCCCTGCCGCAGTGAAGCGTGGGGTGAATAAAAAGAGCGCCAATCCGCGTTAGGTATAAGGTACCGCGGGTAAAAGGCGGGGTCAAGACGCGGCGAATATGCTACAACAGAGGAGGAAAGGAGGCCCGCCATGGAAGAATTTGGTACAGCCATCAAAGAAGCATACCTTCGGACGGTGACACGCTGGTGGTTTCTGCCTGCGTTTGCCGCAAGCTTGGGTTTCGCCGTCCTCGAGTTCTTCGACCCTTCCCTTCAGTGGATTGCCGCAGTCCTTGCCGCACTTATCCTCGGCTATTTCTTCTACCGCCTCTGGTATGAGTACGTCCTTGCCCAGACCTCTGTTCAAAGAACAGTGGAGGTAGCGGAACAAAAGCCCGAACGTGTTGAAGGTGGGTCTGGAAGTTCGTTCTCGTAAGTAGTATTGAACGCCCCAGCTATATGCTGGGGCGCTTTCGTTTACTAATTCATCGCGTCGAATTCAGATTCTCTACCGATACCAAGAACGGCAGGCCAGAGGATCTGTCGACCTTCTGCATAGTGGAGCCGTAAAAGTGCTCGAGCGAGGAAAATTTCCCGCAGAGCCCACCCCATAAAGGAGTTAAAGCCGGACCTCTTCTCGAACTGTTCTATGCTGAAGTTCCCCGTCCAATGAAGCGTACCTTCGTAGATAGAAAGACGCCCTTCGGAAACAGGAAACAGCTTGAACGAGGTCGAATAGAAGCCGTGCGGTATGTTTTTGGCAATTTCAACGAAGATATTCACTCCGTCCTCAACTGGTTTAAAGTGCATCAGATCAGGGGTGGCGAGGCCGCTTGGAAGAACCATGCTGCCAACGCCATCCTTGGTGCTCCATGGATACTGACTGCTTTTCGCGTACCTCTTACAGGTCCGGAAAACGGCGCGAGAGCGTTCTTCTTGCATGAACAACCTCCTTCTCTGGCCCCATGCTAGCACCGAAACGGCGGCCGTAAAGCCGCCGTTTCTTTGACCCTAAAATACCCTTTGTTACTTTCTCGCCGCGATGATGTCCTGTGCGACGTTGTTTGGCACTACTTCGTAGTGGTCGAATTCCATAGTCATGGAACCGCGGCCTTCCGTCATGGAACGAAGCGTAGTCGTAAAGCCGAACATTTCAGAAAGCGGTACCTTCGCTTTGACTGCTTTGTTCATACCGCGATCCTCCATACCCTCGATTGCACCGCGCTTTCCAGAGAGGTTACCAGTGATGTCACCCATGAACTGCTCTGGAACCACTACCTCAACGGCCATAATCGGCTCAAGAATAACTGGCTTTGCCTTCTGGGCACCATCCTGGAATGCCATGGATGCAGCAATTTTGAAGGCGATTTCAGAAGAGTCCACATCGTGGAAGGAGCCGTCATAGAGGTCAACCGAGACATCCACCATAGGGTAGCCGGCAAGCACGCCGCGGCTCATTGCCTCACGAATACCTTTCTCAATAGGGTTGATGAATTCGCCTGGAATTGCACCGCCCTTAATGTTGTTAATGAACTCAAAGTGGTCTTCGCGCACCACGTTCTTTGCAACCTTCGCTTCAGGATCAACGGGCTCAAGATGCTTCATCTTAATCTTCACGTGGCCGTACTGACCCTTACCGCCCGTCTGCTTGATGTACTTTCCTTCTACATCAGAGGCACCAAGAATTGTCTCGCGGTACGCTACCTGCGGCTTACCTACGTTTGCGGTCACATTGAACTCGCGCTTCATGCGGTCAACGAGAATTTCAAGGTGAAGCTCACCCATGCCGGAAATGATGGTCTCGGCAGTCTCTTCATCTGACGTCACTTTGAATGTTGGGTCTTCATCAGCAAGTTTGCGGATAGCAAGACCCATCTTCTCTTGGTCAGCTTTGGTTGCAGGCTCAATGCGAAGCGATACCACCGGTTCAGGGAACTTAATCTGCTCAAGAATAATTGGGTTTGTCTCATCGCAAAGCGTATGCGAGGTCTTGGTATCTTTAAGGCCCACCATGGCAGCGATTTCTCCGGTAAACACTTTCTCCACTTCTTCGCGCTTATCCGCCTGAAGGCGCACAATGCGGCCAATGCGCTCCTTGGTTCCTGTGTTTGCGTTATACACGTAGGAACCTGCAGACACTGTACCGGCATACACGCGGAAGAAGGTCAGTGCGCCCACAAACGGGTCGGTCTGGAGCTTGAAGGCAAGCGCAGTAAACGGCTCGCTATCATCTGCTTTGCGGACAATCTCTTCGCCCGTCTTTGGGTTCGTTCCCTTCACTGCCTCTAAATCAAGCGGGGATGGAAGGTAGTCGACAACCGCATCAAGTACGAGCTGCACGCCCTTGTTCTTAAGAGCAGAACCGGTGTACACAGGGAAGATTTCATTTGCAATAACTGCCTTGCGAAGCGTTGCCTTCAGCTCTTCAAGCGAAGGTTCGTTGCCTTCAAGAAAGGCATTCATCTGCGCTTCGTCGTTTTCGACAATGCGTTCAACGAGTTCTGCGCGGTACTTCTTCGCTTCTTCAAGAAACTCTGCAGGAACCTCACCCTCGATAACCTGCTCGCCCATAGCGCCATCGAAGGTGTATGCCTTCATCGAGAGAAGGTCGACAACGCCCTTAAAGTCGCCTTCTGCACCCATAGGAATTTGTGCGCGTACTGCCTTCTTTGAAAGGCGGTCGAGAATAGACTTGTAGGAATCTTCAAAGGAAGCGCCTGTGCGGTCGAGCTTGTTAATGAAACAGACGCGAGGCACTTTAGCTTCGTCAGCATAGCGCCAGTTGGTTTCTGACTGCGGCTCAACGCCTGCAACGCCGTCAAAGACGACGATAGCGCCGTCCAAGACGCGCATAGAGCGCTTCACTTCAGCAGTGAAGTCGATGTGGCCTGGGGTGTCGATGACGTTAAAGCGGTACTTCTTCGCCTTGTCTTTCTTGTCAGGCTCGCCGGTCTTTGTCCAAAAACAGGTAATGGCAGCCGCAGTAATGGTGATACCGCGCTCACGCTCCTGTTCCATCCAGTCAGTTGTAGTCTCTCCTTCGTGCACCTCACCAATCTTATGCTGGGAGCCGGTGTAGTAGAGGACGCGCTCGGACGTCGTCGTCTTGCCCGCGTCCACGTGGGCCACGATGCCGAAGTTGCGCACCTTCTCTAGGGGATAGTCTCGATTCATAGTGATAAGCAGAGGGCATTAATAAAAAGAAAACGCGCCCGTGCGTTATCTGTACTCTACGGAAAAAGCGCCCAAAAAGCAAAGGGCGCGGAACTCTCGTTCCGCGCCCTCCTTCTACTCTTCGAAACGCCGCACCATGCTCGGCTCTCCGTTCTCGCTTTCACGCTGAGCACGGATGACCTCGCGAAGCGGTTGTACCACCACGCCCCGGTGAGGAGGCAGGATGGTAGCGTGCACGCAGTGCAGGCTGTCAACCATGATAGCGACGTGCCGGCCTTTGTCCTTCGTCCAGAAGACGAGGTCGCCGCGCCAAGGCTTCCAAGAGGCAAGCTCTACCGGAAGACCAACGCACGTTGACTGCGGGATGCAGTCGCGCGGGACAACAACACCAGTTGCAAGCAGTGCAGCTTGCACGAGTGCCGAACAGTCGAAGGTACTAGTTCGTGCGCCCCACTCGTAGGGAGTGCCCACGAACTTGAGCGCTTCTTCGACATAGTCGCAAGCGAACTGATCGATAGGCCGCAGCTGTTCTTCGTAGAGCCAGCCGCCTCGCCTTACGTGAACGAGCGTTCCTTCCGCGGTTTCAAGGCGCCCATGTGGGGCCTCGGTAACGCGGACGAGCGAGTTCATATGAAGCACCATGCGACGCCCTTGCTTGAACGAAGCGTTCTCGTAGACAAGAGCATGAGCAGCTGCCACGCGATGTGTCGGAACGAAAAGATGTTCCTCCAAGTCGTCGATTTTCACCCAGCCTTTATAGCCATCGATTTGGGCAAAGCCATGCGCCCAACCTTCATGCGTACCTACCACGTCAAAGAGCTCTCCGAAAAGAAGCTCTGTTTCAAGAGGTGCTTTCGCATTCGGCTTGCGCCGAAGCTCCGTAGAAGCTTTGATGGTTTGCATGAGCGTCATGCAATACCTCCTTTCTTAGTTTGGTTGATGAAATAGCTTCCTTTTGCACTATACGCATCTGAGCATTAAACGCAAAGAGCGGCTAAAGCCATCTGCTGTGCTTAGTGGATTGCGTTATTCTCTTGTGCCAGCAATGGAGAAAGCGAATCAATTTGAGTATCTGCTTTGGTTTTGTCTTGCGGAGCATTTACGTCAGCAAACTCACTATACGTAACTACCACAGCATCACCAACATGGTAACCCTGTACTTCTTCAACAGGAAGAAATACTTCTCTCTTAATACCATTGAAAGAAACTTCGACCTGCACGAATAATTCAGTACCAGCCCTTTCATCCCCAACACTCTTATGTGAGCTCTTATACGAGCGCACAACAATCGTTTCAGTTGGCTCGCCCATGCTCGTAATCGTTCCTTTTGCGGTAAGGCCGCGCTGGTCGAAGTTGCTAGCGCGCTCATGACGATAATCCTGATATCCTTCTACGGCCTGATTCGCCCCGCCAGCAACTGCCGCAAGACCAACCGCCCCTAATATGCTCTTCCACCCAGGGGTTTTATTATTCTTTGGTTTTTCCATGTTCATATAACCCAAGAATATCACGAAGAAACTGCCCTTTCGGGCGGTTCTTTACCACGCAAAGTGGGCAAATGCCTTGTTGGCTTCTGCCATGCGATGCATATCGTCCTTCTTCTTAATTGCCTCGCCTTCGTTTTTAGAGGCCATGAGGATTTCGTTTGCAAGCTTCTCGGCCATAGGCTTACCCTTCTTAGCGCGTGCTGCATTAATGAGCCAGCGGTATGCCAAAGAGACGCGGCGCTGCTGGGGCACTTCGCGAGGCACCTGATAGTTTGCACCACCCACACGGCGAGAGCGGACTTCCATCAAAGGAGAGACATTACGGATAGCGTTTTCAAAGGTTTCAAGCGGATCTGGATTGCCTTCACCCTTCTTGATGATTTCAAGCGCATCGTACACAAGCGTGCGGGCAGTATCCTTCTTACCATCCCACATAACGGTATTAATGAAGCGCGCGATAGCCTCCGACTTGTAGACGAGGTCGGGAGTACGAGGAGCACGCTTTTTGATAGGGCGACGCATAGGAAATTATTTAGGCTTCTTAGCTCCGTAGCGAGAACGGCCACGGCGGCGCTTCTCAATGCCTGCAGTATCAAGGCGGCCACGAACAACGGTGTACTGCACGCCAATGTCCTTCACACGACCACCGCGAAGCATGACCACCGAGTGCTCCTGAAGGTTATGGCCTTCACCTGGAATGTACGCGGTTACTTCCATGCCGTTTGAAAGGCGGACACGGGCAATCTTACGAATAGCGGAGTTCGGTTTGCGGGGGGTCTTCGTTGTTACCTTGGTGCATACGCCGCGCTTGAAGGGAGAAGCGAAGTACGTAGGGCGGTTCTCAAGGTGGTTAAAGCCACGTCCAAGAGCAAGGACCTTTGATTTCCTTGCGGGCGACTTGCGTCGCTTCTTCTGGAGCTGGTTGATAGTTGGCATTAGAAAAAGAAGACCCCGAACTGGAGTCCCCGACACTATATAAGGGGAGGCGAAGAAATGCAAACACCTCCTACTCCGACAGCTCTACCCCGTACGCAAGCGTTGGGTCGGTAAAGATAAGCTGGTCTGCTACGAAAAAGAGACCGGTCATAAGAACGAGGAGGAAGGAAGCAGCAGCAACATGGCGGAAATGGTGGTGTTTCAGCTCAAGACGAGTGACCAAAAGCAGAGCGCCAAGGATAAAGAGTGCGGAAAGCGCGTAGACGGTGCGCAAGAGTCCTTGCGGAGAGGCAAGGAGCGTATCGAATGTTGAGACAGGGCGCCCTACCGAGTCTCCTGACCTTGCAAGCACTGTTGCTTCAGCAGGCAACTCTTCCTCGCTCTCTATTACAACAATCGGTTCAGGCTCTGTTGTTGCGATGTTAGGTTCTTCTGGGGAAGCTTCTGGCGTTATTTCACGTGGAGCTGCCGGAGTAGCGGCAACAGCGCGTGGTGTTCCAAACATCTGCACGACAAAAACGGTCTCACGGCCTTCGTACTGCCCCACTGCTGTCGCTATCCCTATTTCCGTAAACGTACCGTTCATAATATTTGCGCGGTGGGTGGGAGATCGCATCCATGCGCGCTCTACATCCTCGGAATCTGTGAAGTTCACTGCAAGATTCTCTCCTGCGTGTGCAAAGGAGTACCCTGCTTTTGCAAACCAGTGCCAGGAGGTAAGTCCTTCAGGAGAGTTATGAGCGAAATATCCCTTCTCTGCCATGTCATCAGCTTTGGCCTGTGCCGCAGCAACAAGAAGTGGGTTCACTTTTAAGGTACCGAGATCTTCTTCGCTTCTATCTTCGTTTGCCAGATCGACTAAGACGGCTGAAATGACTGCCGCCATCCCTCCTGAACGAAGCGTCTCCTGTGCCACATATACCGCTGCGCCAAAGGCGCCAAGAATGATAAGGGTAAGCGCTGCAATGCCTTTTGCGCCAAAAACATGGCGTGCTGGATGCGTGTCATGCTCGGTGAAAGCCATGCAGGCACTCTACCACAACACATTCGAAAAAGCTTGACAGTATATACTCTTGAACCTCTAATATGGTTTCTGGTCTGGCCCATTTCGGGAAGCAGACTTGGTGTATATGGAGGAGTTATGCCACGCATATTGGCACTTGGATTGTTTGCAGCGCTCGGCTGCATCTTCCTTCGGGCGGGGTGGCAGTTCTACGACGACCCCGCTCTCTTTTCGGCAGAGCTGACGATGCGTACCGGCATCTCACTCTTCGATCTCGCGCTTCCGTCACTACTTGTCATCGGAGGCTTCGCTATCGCGGCAGTGGGCTTCTGGGACGGCATCAACCGCCTCTCGGATGCGCTTGTCATTCCGCTTGGCGCCGCCGAGATGCTTCTTGGCATTGCCTTCTTCACAAACAAAGAAGGCACCATCGCGACTCTTGACGCGTGGTTTCCAGATGGGCGGGCAGTCATGATGCTTGCCGTAATGCTCGCACTCATGGCTCTCCCGCCGTTCTACGTGGCGTACAAGCTCGCTACGGAACGGTACTATCCGGGCAAAAAGCCAAAAGCCCAAAACCAAAACTTCGTCGGCACGGCGTTATAAGTGCAGCGACGCTCTCTCCTTCGAGAGCGCCGTTTTCTTTTCTTTCGACCACTTCTTAATTTCGGCTTCTCGCTTTGACGCACTGCTTCGACTAGTATGCGTCTCGGTATAGAGAATTCGTTTTACTCCCCTAGCTCTCGTGTACCTGCTACCCTTCCCTGTCGCATGTTCTTTGAAGCGACGCACTACATCGGTAGCAATGCCGGTGTATATGCTGCCGTCATTACACTCAAGGAGATACACGTAGTACATGTATCTTAGTCGCAATTTGGTATCTGAAGAACGTTGCAATTATAGAAATCTTCAGCGAGCCCATAGCCTGCTGCGCAGGAAAAGCCTATAAGCAACACTGCTAGAAGCATATTGAGTATAAGAATGCGGCGTTCTTTTATCACGGGATACAAAGAAACCACACCGCCAACAAATACCAAAACGATGAGCCCTAGAATGAGGTACTGCTCTTCATATCCAGACGCCGAGAGACTGCGAAGAAATGAGACGACAGGCGCTCCTGTTGCCACAAAGAAATTGAGGACGAAGAACGGCAAGGCGAAGGCGAGGCCGATATATAAGTATTTATTGAAACTGAACATACCGTGAGTATATCGCGGGCTGGTTGTATGGGACGATGTTGGAGTCTTTTTCAGTGGTATAATCCCTATGTCCTAGAGTCTGGAGGGAATAATGACCGCTCAGGAAGAAATAAAGAGTGCGGCAAAGGCATACGCAAAACAGCTCCTTAACGACCCAGCACACAAAGGCAACGTCTCATCAGTCGGCTACCGAACTACCGATGATGGGAAGGGTGAAATCCGAATCTCGCTCGTAGAGCCGGCAGCAAAAGGCGCTACATTCCCAGAATTTCTAGACGGAATTCCGGTCATCGTCGAAGTGACGGGCATACGGTTTGTTGCTCTTGGAGGGGAGGCTTAAGCCTCCCCTTCTTGCTGGCTGTCTGGAATATTGTCGGAATACTCTACTTCTTCCGAAAGCACACTTCTAGAATTGAGGAGAAAACGAGCCAAGCGCAAAGTATGTAGAGCCATGCGTTCTCATGTTCAGTATTTTTAAACCAGAGCGCGGAGCCAATCATTGCTGCGGCTGCGATAACTGCAATGAGTAACAAAAGGAACTGCTTTCGTTCGTTTGTCATTACGTAAGTATACCTGTCTGGGACGCTGTTGGAACCGTTCTATTGACATAAGACGTATTATATATATATAATTGCATATGAGTCTTTCGGTGGAGGAGCTCATGTTAGTACACGTTGCGTTTAGTGCTTTTCTGGGCGTAATGCTCGGCAGCCTTGCTTATGGCATGGCCACCGCCACAACGCTCGTCGTTCTGGCGGACGCAAATCTCATTGCCTTAGGCGTAGGAGGAATTGCTTCGGCAACCGCCGCCACCTTCATGGCAAATGCTGCGGCCGCGCAAAAGCGTCCAGAACACGCTAACGTATAAATCCGCAACTCGCTTACCACCCCCGAGTTTAATAAATAGGGGTGGTTTTCTTTTATATATCTCGACTGGAGTGTTTGCATCCTATGATTCGAACACAAAGAAACCGCCCCATCTCTGGGGCGGTTTCTTTGTGTCTACTCTTAGATAAGCGTGTCAGGGAACGCTTCAGAGCCTGGGCACCAGATGTTGTTTATCTGCCAGCGGGTCGTCTGATAGACGAAACCAGTTGGTGTCGTAGGGCCGGTGATGCCGGAGTCAGCACGGCCAATCCACGGCGAGAGCACATCGCTACCGTACATCGTCTGGAAGGCTTCGACCGCCGAGAAGGTCATTGGTCCGAAGAATCCAGTTACCGGAAGCGTGAGTCCAAGGTGCGAGTTCAAGAAGGTCTGAAGCTTCGTCACTTCTCCTGAATCGTTATTCCATCCAATGTGGAGGTACTGGGTGAGAAGAGGCTCACAGGATGTCGAGGCACCCGCAACAATACCGTTTCCAGATGAAGCTCCGCGGCTATTACCCGTGCGGTTTCTTGGTGTGTCAGTTGGCGTTGGATCTCCCCCACCATTCTCTTCTTCTGGTTCGAAGTCGTAGGTAGTGGTGTGGGTGTTGAGACCGTTCTTGATAGCAATCACAAGTCTATCGACATTTCCGTCAAAGCCCGCCCAGCTACCTCCTGCCTTGAAGAGCATCGCTCCTTGAGTGTCGATGGTGTTCTCAAGAGATTCCGCGCTGATCTGAAGATCAGGGTACGCAATGTTCACTTCAGACCACGTACAAGGATTTGCTTGAGGGCAGACGCTTGGGTTTGGACCAGCAAGCCACCATGCGCCGGTACCTGTGCCAGCTGCATCATTAAGCGCATCCCACTCCTGCCATGCATCATCGAGTATCGAAGCCTGCTGGGTGTGATACGGCTCGTACACGAGGCGCGCATCCGCTTTCGCAGCATCTATCGGAGTTCCCGTGAAGTTCACATCGAACTGGAACGCGAGCGTAAGTGCGCCGCCCGTAGGCTCTGCGCGATATGTTGAGTAGCGGATAGTGGTTATGTCAGAGATCTGCGTACCTGCTGCAAGGTACTTGCGAAGCTTCGTGCGATCATCGTTCGTTACGGTCGTTATGCGCGCGCTTCCGAGACCAAGTGGAGCGAGAGCTGGTCCGTTCACATACTCACCGATACCCATAGTCCATGTGTTACGGTCGCTGTTGAACTCCCATCCTTCAGGATTCGTGTTTGTTACCGTTGTCGTGCTGAAGGTGAACGTAGGCTCATTCCCGCCATTGTTTCCAATAGGTGCATTGAATGCAACACAGTGGTACTCCTCACCTGCAACCGTACCGTCTACATACTCCCAGTTGTCGTAGTGAAGAACATCAGTCGAACAGTACATCTCTGCAGAGACGCTCTGGTCGGTGTTCTGTCCGGTGAATGGAATGTAGCCACTCTGAAGCACTTCACGCACACGAAGATTAATACCTGCTGGTACCTCTACTGGCGTACCTGCGGAGAAGGTTGCCCATGGCGCTTCAAGTGCAGTTGTCCCGTTATCTTCAGGATCCCCCGCTGCATCAGTTGCCCACTGGAAGTCCCAGTTCTGAAGGCTGCAGGTAGGGTTTGCGAGAAGGAAGTCTGCTGCAGTGTCCTCGGTAATCTCACCAACAAGGTTTCCTGCGCCCCAGTTTGGAAGAAGATCTTCTGTTGGGCAGACAATCTTCTTCGCACTTAGGGTTGCTGTGCGCTTGGTATCAGGGGCCTTACAGACAAGGCTTGCGTCATCAACAAACGATCCTACCGAGTTGTTTGGATTGCCCGCTGCATCGCGAAGCGAGAAGGTAGTCTCGGTAGTCGTTGCAACGAAGTCGAACGAATACTTCTCCCATACTGTCTGGCTGTTGTTTCCTGCTACCGCTGCGGTTGCACCGATGACGACACCGTTTGCAAGCGCTTCTGCCTTATTCTCTCCTGCTCCTTGATCAGGACGCGGCGAGAACCAGAAGCTGAAGGTGTAGGTCTTGCCAGGCTCTGTCCCTACAGTCTGCGACATGGAGACTGCTCCTGCTTCTCCACTTTGACCTGATGATGGACCACCCCAGTCAGAGTCGAGCTCTGCATGCTGATCACCTGAATGAGATACCCATCCGTTTACGCCGCTATGGAATTCTGCGTTTGCATCCTCTGGCGCAGCGTCGTCTCCGGTAATCCACGCGATGAGCCAATCAAGACCCGAGGTACCTGAAGGAACAATGTTCCAGTCGGTAGAGATGATTGGACTCTCGAAACCTCCGTTTGAGAGAAGCTCCTCGTCAGGCACACATACCGGCGTTGGTTCATCTGGTACGCGGCACTCACTACCGTGCACGGTGAGTGTGTAGCGAAGACCTGCAGGATTGTTCTCGAAGTTCTCGCCAGCAAGTTCGTAGTTCGTGACGGTGAACTCAAGTGTGTGGTTTCCTGCTGCAAGCGCGCCAATGTTGTGCGTATCGGTCTGCTGGTAGTTATGGCTTCCTTCTGGACCATCCGTCATGTCAGACGCAAGAGCGACATTGTCGAGCTTCACGGAGTACCCGTTGTCAGCTGCAATTTCAAGCGTTGCGCCCGTTGCAGGACCTGCAAGAGCGAATGTGCGCGTGAAGACCTCGACTTCTTGTCCTGCTGTGAAGATCATCGGGCTCTCGCTCCAGATCCACTTCGCAAGCGCGTTCATCGATGCAGTCCAGCGACTATTAACTACCGGAACAACAACCGAAGCATTTCCGTCGACAAGCGTATCGGTTTCAGAATAGAGAAGACAAGAGTCTTCGGTCTTTGGAGGAGGGACATTGAACGCTACGCAGTGATACGTCTCACCTGCTTGGAGGTTTGATATCCATTCCCAGTTGTCATAACCAGCAACATCAGTGTGGCAGTAGAGCTCTGCACTTACAGAATTTTCGTTCACTCCAGAGAACGGAAGATCACCTTCCTGAAGTACCTCGCGCATCTGTACTGTGCCGTTTGCCGAAGCAACCGGAATGACTGCTGTTGCAAGACCATTCTCATCGGTTGGAGCAAAGCTCGTCCACGGAGAACCGAGCGGCACGGTACCGTTGTCTTCTGGATCAGCTGTTCCGTTTGGCGCCCACTGGAAGACGTAGCCGTCCTCAAGCCAGCACTTACCATTTGATTGCGCTACCCAGTTTGCAGCAGTAGCAGCCGTTATGTCTGCACCCCCTGCCATATTAGGAAGGTTTGCTTCAGCTTCGCAGGCAACCTTCGTTGCACTTACGGTAACTGAAGGAACCTGTACCGGCGCCTTCAGCTTATTCAGCACCACAAGCGTGCGGTGATCGTTCTTTCCAAGCGAGATATGACCGTCAGAGTCAGTGTTGCGGTCACCGTCATTATCTTCATTACCATCGAAGAGTTCCCCGCTGTATGGGTAGAGGTCATAGAGGTCTTCGACCGCATTGACATGCTGGTCGTTGTACTTAGGCTCTTCGAACACGGAAGAGTTATAGAGCTCTTGGCCGTAGTAGTAGTTGCCCTCCTTAAGACCGTAGTAGGTGTAGCACTCCGCATCATCTGCTTCAGAAGCATCAAGCACTTCAGTGTTCAGGCTAAGCGGCGTAGCAAACGTAGTGTCTGCAAGATCTGCTTTGTAGTTTCCTTCTGATGTAGAAGTGTCGAGCCATGGAATGGAGAACTCCTCGGTTGCAGAACCGGTTACTACCTGGTTATTTGCATCAACCAGCACCTTACAGACCGTAATCGAGCTCTTTCCTTTTTCTTCTGGAGCATTCTCTTCACACCACTCATCACCATCGTTAGTTGGTTGCCCATTTTGCTTTACAGGACCGCCATACAGGAAATCTTTGTTGTGGCCCGAGTGTCCACCCCAACCATTCTCGCTAACTTGAATAGCATTCCAAGGGTTTTGTTCCGAAGAGGTTTTATGACAAATATTCACTTTGTCTCCACCATCACGATTACCTTCGGGAGCAAGTTGCAGCTCAAGTATCTCAGTGACGAGTTCCTCTTCAAAAAGAGGATCTGCTACAGGAACGGGCGCACCATCAATTGGAGCAAATTCATCGATAACTTCTTCTTCGGGAGTCGGTTCGGGTTCCGCAGGCGTCTCGACAGGAATCTCGAGTGCAGGCTCTACAGGAGGTACCTCCTCTTGAGCTACTGCAGCTACCGGAAACGAAAGCGCAACCATGGCAAGCATCAAAAGAGACGCTGCAGAGGTGCGCAGTGCACGAATCAGTGAGTAAGTATTCATAAAGGTAATGACGATGTAATCTCGCTGGTAATGCGTGTAATCAATGCCCGACCGAGCCGTGCGGCTCGTATCTGCTCGCATTAGTACTCCTACATAGATGAGGTGTCAATGAATTCTAGGTGTGGAAAATATGCTCTAAATAAAGGACAAATTCAAAATCTGTCCCTTAGGGGGATTCTGTCTCATAGGGAGCCTTGTATTTGCTTGTTTTTGCCTTCCCCTTACCTACTTCTTGCTGCAGTAGGGTCGAAAACCTGTATGGGGATAACTTTGCGAAAAGCTCTTCTTCGCGAGATGAATTAGTACTGCCTCTTTATTCTTTTGAACGGAAGCGACCAAGAAAAAGCTGCAGAGGAGACGGTTATCTCTAAATTGTTGAAAGTACGACTCTCACCTTCTCAAACCAAAGAGCATAGCCCTCGCTTGAAGGGTGGAGCCCATCTTTTGAAAGATACCTGTCTGGATCTTTGAGGAAGAGATCTCTCCCGCGCGGCTCGTATAGATCTACATAGAGAGCATTGCGGCGAGCTGCTACTTTCTTGAACCATGCATGTATACCAAGGTTGAGCCACGTATGAAGCGGCCGAACGATGAGGGGGAATATGACCGCGCCTCCTGCATTTCCGGCGGACATAAGAAGTGTAGTACCCGCATCCGGAAGCGTCATCATGAGAATATCAAGCTTCTTTGCTGTTTCTTTTGGAGAATGAAGGAGGAGGATGTCGTTCCCTCCTATCTGAATAAGGATCATGTCGTAGCGAGAAAGCGTCGCCTTATCTATTTGCGGCTTCAGATCTTCGACGGCAGCACCTGAAACCGCATAGTTTTCGACGTGTGTCGCCCCTATGTGTACAGCAAGCCTTCCTGCGACAGACTCTTCAGGAGTATCTGCCCCAACGCCAACTCCTGTTGAGTCGCCAAGCACCAGTAAGGTTTTTGTATAGTCTCCAGTTTCTTTTGTATATGGCTTCTCATCTGCCATCAACGTGCGCGCCGCCCGAGCGCGAATAAAGAGCATTGTTGCTCTATACGCCACCGCTCCGAGAATACCGAGCGTTAAAACTATGCCCCAGAAACTCATTAACTCGATTATATATTAAAGAGGTATTTATTACCTGATACAACAATTCTGGTTAGAGAATTAGGGTCTCTCACGCCACGCCGAAGAGTGTGATACGAAAGTGACTCCTTTTATATCTCGTTTAGAGGCAACGATATTTAGAATTTTATCTTCTTCGAGAACAGAAATTTTAAAGAAAGTTGTATTTTTTGTTTGTCCGATACAGTTACGGTTCCCGAGACATTTCAAAAAATTGCCTGTGCTTCTTGAAGCATTTGTGTAGATATATTTTCCTTTTTTAGTCATGGTTGAGTGACAAAATCATATGTTCATTCACTTTCTTTTTTATTTAGAAGAATCATAACGCTTTTCCTTCTTCGTCTCCCGAAAGAAACGCTAAGTTACTCCCCTGGACAAGGCGGAAACGTGCAGTTAGGTCCTGTGCGTCCGAGCGCCGTGCCGTCTGGACAGATAAAAGCATCCATCGTACAAGCAACTGCTTCTTCTTTTGGAGGACGCGGAACAGATACTTCTACTGATTCTCCATCTGTCTCCTCCCCCTCTGGCGTGAAGTTCTGTTCTGGATTAGTGAAGGACCGTCCGTCAGGTGTCATGCAGCGCTCGGGATAGCTTTCCATAATTGGATTCCCCGCTTCCCTACACTCTTCAAACGAAGACACTTGAAGTACTTTTGCACGCCCGAACCCATGATCGTACCCAAGGAAATACCCAAGAGCTGCGCCAAAAGCAATGCTTGCAACAATAAGGAGAAGTATGCGTTTTGCCATAGGTATAGTATACGCCTAAAAAACACCCGCAGCCCTTTGGGGCTGCGGGTGTTTTTAAAGAGATTCTTTAGAACCAGCCAAAACCAAAACCTGCAAGGTAGAGACCGACGAGTATCGCAACGACACCGTCGATAACAAACCACTTGCGGTCTGCAAGAGCATGCATGACCTTTGTGAGTTTTGCTTCAGGAACAAAGAGATAGAAGATGCCCTTTACTACCCCTGCCCAACCGATGAAGGTAATAATTGAGGCAGGAAGCGTCGACCAATCATTGTGCATATTCACAATGAAGAGACCGAAGATGAGTGCTACGAGACCGCCAATGAGCTGCGCTGCACGTTCTTTTGCTATCGCTACGATAGCGAGCATCATGTGGCGGCGATTCATAAAGAGAGCAAGACCTGCAATGAGCATGTAGAGCCCGATGACCTTTGCTAAGAGAATGGTAAGCAACATAATAAGGATTAACTTGGTATGTACTAAGTATAAAACCTACACGAACCTACGAGACGGGTACTGGGTATAAGAAAACGGCGCGCCCTTTCGGACGCGCCGCCTTTTCTTGCTCGACCTTAGTGATCGAGTGCGCCCTCGCGCACGCGACGAATTGCCGTATGCACAAGATTGCTGTTCGAAAGAAGTTCAATCAGGCACACTGCCGTCATGAACAAGGCAATCAGCCAATGAATCGGCTCTGGCTTGTAGATGCCGAGCGCAGCCAAGATCACCATGAGCGGCACGAGCGTAATCGGAAGTGCCGAGCAGATGAAGTCTGCAAACAAGCGAAACGTCTTCGACGTAAACTTCGCTTTCGTGCCTTCATTGGCAGCCCATCCGTTCGCCCCCCAATGGAAAAGCGAGACGGCAATCCAGATAGGCCACATGACTGCTTGTGCTTCCGGCGTGTTGAGTGATGTGCCGGTCAGAAACAGAAGGATGATGTGGAACGGCGTATAAATCGTGAGTCCTGTCCCGTAGCTGAAACAGAACTCCAGAAAATTGCCGAGCTTACTCTCCTCCTTTGGTCGACGCTGTTGCGTGATGAGGATTGGGTCACCTCCATCATCGTCGGCCATTAGCTACCTCCTTTCAGGTACACCCGTTTCGTTCACGGGATGAAATGACCATACGATTGTACTTGCGATAAGTCAAGTACAGCTACACCCCCACCAACACCCCAAAAATCATCTCCACAAACGAGAAGAATGGTCTTGCAAACACATAGCTAAATACAATAAGGAAGATAATGAGCGTGAAGAATCCACCTTGCATTACCTGCCCCTCAAACCGCTGAAGCTGAATCGCGTATTTAAACGGCAGCAGGCCTCGCAATACCGTAAAGCCATCAAGCGGAGGAAACGGAATGAGATTGAAAAGACCTAAGAAAAGGTTCACAAGCGTAATCGTTGCCGCTACAGCTCCGAATGCATCGTATCCTGCAGAGAACGCAAAGCGTGCAATGAGCGCAAATACAACTGCAATAAAGAGGTTGGTTGCCACTCCTGCAATTCCCACTATCGCCTCTCCCCACCTAGCATTCTTCAAGTTATGCGGGTTATACGGCACCGGTTTTGCCCACCCAAAGAGCATGCCTGCGTTTGTAAGGACCAAAAGGCCTGGAATGAGGATAGAACCCACAAGATCGACGTGCGGGAGAGGGTTTAGGGTAAGACGGCCAGCGAGCTTTGCGGTTGGGTCGCCAAGAGCATTCGCGGCATACCCATGAGCGACCTCATGGACGATGATGGACAAGATAAGGACGACTATCGTGAAAATGACGGATTCCATAGATTTCTTAGAGTATAGCAAAGGGGTTTGCCGAGGCGAAAGCACCGTGGTATGCTCCCCACACTATGGCACGCGCCTGCGAAATAACCGGAAAGTCGACCCAGGTAGGGGGGCGATACTCTAACCGTACCCGCGCAACGCAGTTCAACCCTACCGGCAAGGTACGCCGCAAAGCAAACCTCCAGAAGCGCCGCGTCTATGTAGCGGAGCTTGGTAAGTCAGTCCTTGTTGACATTAGTGCCAAAGGACTCCGCCACATCAAAAAGAACGGCGCCTACGCCACCCTGAAAAAGGCAGGTATCGTCTAAGAAAAGCCCCGCATACGCGGGGCTTTTCTTATGCCGCTTTATCTTTACGGGGTGGCCACGCTTCAACCCTACCTCCCTGTTCATTCATAAGCGCCATGATGCGTTTTGCAAGAAATTCAGGATCGCCCCCGCCTCCTGCACGATCTACATAGTAAAGAAGGCCTGTTCTGCCATTTTGCCTCGTCCATGTGTCCGCTTCGAAACTCGGTAGCCACAGCTTCAAGAAGGTCGTCGAGCGACTGTATATGCTGGTTCTGTCGTTCTATATCCATAGAGAAAGTATACCCCTAGCGCACCATGACATCCTTACCATCACTTTCAAACACCACTGCGCCCTCCCCCATCGTGCGATATATGCGGGCACCAGACGCCTCAACGCGAGAAACGACTTCTTCGTGCGGATGTCCATAAGAATTATCCTTCCCAGCTGATATCACTACCGCCCCTGGCGCAACTGCAGAAAGAAACGCTTCACCAGTTGAAGTCTTTGACCCATGATGTCCCGCTTTTAGTACATCGCTTTCAAGTTCCCCGCCAAGTGAGATGAGGTACTGCTCGATACTTTCAGGAGCGTCTCCGGTAAGAAGAAACGAAGTCTCTCCATACACGAGCCGCATGACAAGAGAACTTGTATTCGTCTCAACATTTGAAACATCTCTGTCAGGAAACAACACTTCAAGATACGCCCCGCCACCAAGCTCTATACGGTCTCCGCGGCGCACTTCATAGCGAAGCGCTTGTTCTTCGTGTACTGCAGCAGAAAGAGCGTGCACATAGCTCGTCTGTCCCTCAACGCCTGGAGAAAGATACGCTCCCACACGATATCTTTCGAACACGCTCGGCAGCCCTCCAATATGATCTGCGTCTGGATGCGTCTCAATGACCATCTCAAGCGAACGATCGAAAGGACTCATGCGCTTCCCAAGCTCTCGAAGCACTGAGCGATCTTTCCCGCCATCGATAAGCACTTGTCTTCCCGTTGGGCTCTGTATGAATATCGCGTCTCCTTGACCTATGTCGAGAAAGGCGACGTGCAATTTTGTTTCTGTCTTTACTAGAGCCAAGAAAACACCTAAATTCAGCAACAAAAGAATACCCGCGCAGCCGTAGAGGAGTAGTTTTACTTTCTTTGGATACGGGGCCATAATGCCCGTACATAATATCTCCATATGACATATCAGGAAGATCGCTTGGTTTCGCAACTAGATAAAAAACGCAAGCAAGAGGAGCAAGCTGCGCGAAGAGCAAAGGCTGAAGCGCCTATAGCAGACGAAAAGACTTTGCGACGAGCAATGGAGTTAGCTCGTGAACGGGATACCGCATCTCTCTCAATTGATCATCCGTTTTTTGCAAACATATCTGAACAGCAGAAACGAGAGCATAGAAAGTACGTAGCAAAAATGAACGAGCTCTTTGCTAAGACGATAACTTCTGGAGAAATGGAGCTCCGAACACTCTCAAAAGCATTTGAGTTTGTTATTTCGGAACGCATCAACCGCTCTGGTTGGCTTGGCGAAATGCACGCGCAGCTCACTACAGAGCGAGATGATTTCTATAACGGAATCGATATGTATGTCGAACGTGACAGCATGCCTATTGGCCTTTCGTTTGACATTACTTACACAAAAAATAAAGGAACCTTGAAAGAAAAGCTGTTGGATATAAAAAGTCGCCTCTTAGACCAAGGAAACCTTGCCCAACTCGAATACTATCTACCTCTCGACAAGGAAAAACGTGAGGAGTTTGAAACATCCGACGGACACCCACTTGCACTCCCAAAGGTAATCATCGGCGTAACCCGCGAAGAAATGATTACTGCAGTAAATCGTTACTACGAGAATCGCGACTCAAAGCCTGACGCTACAAACGGACTCATTATGCTTTTTCAAGTTCGCTACCAGCTTAGGCACTTCTTGCAGTACTGCCAGAAAGAAGCAAAAAGATATCCGCGCATAGAAAAGACAATTCCGTATTACCAAAGAACTCTGGAGGAGATAGAGAAGGTTTGGACAGAAAAAGTGACATCCCTAAAACTTACTGAAGATGTTGCAACGAACTTTGTGACAAAAGATCCATTTACAAAGAATCTGATAGAACTACTAGACGAAACGCTCCCTATTAACGGGACATAATCTACTCTCACCATGACCTACACCACCCGCGCATTCGACCTCCCAGAATTGAAAGGACTCTCGAAAGAACAGATCTCTGCCCATCTCGCCCTCTACGAAGGCTACGTAAAACACACGAATCTCATCATGGAGAAGATAGGAAAGCTCCGCGAAGAGGATGCAGAGGCAAATAGCTACCTCATCAATGAGCTTCGCCGCCGCATGGGCTTTGAGTTTGATGGCATGCGCATGCATGAATACTATTTCGAGCAGTTTGAGGGAGGAGCAGCCGAGATGAAGCAAGAATCACCGCTTGCAGATGCTGCATCTGTAAAATACGGAAGCACGGAAGGCTTCATTAAGCACATCAAGGAAGTGGCAGGAACACGAGGTATTGGCTGGACCGTTGTGTACTACGACCCAAAGGGTCAAACCCTGCACACAGCATGGGTCTCCGACCATGAGCTTGGCATCCTCGCCGGTCTCCCTATCATCCTTGCCGTTGATATGTGGGAACACGCATACATGGTCGACTATCTCCCGAAAGAAAAGATGAACTACGTGGATGCATTCCTCTCAAACCTTAACTGGTCAGTTGTCGAGAAGCGCCTGCTTGAGGCGGCGACATAGTAGATAAGAGCGCCATAGGCGAGAAGGACGCATACGAAAGGAAAGGCGGGTACGGTAAACGCCGCAAGCGGAACGTTTGCACTTAGCCCCACCATGCTCGTGATGTACGAAAGCAGCGCATACGCAGGCAGCCCTAGAGCAGGGGCGGCACTAGGCACAAGCCAGCCCGCAAGCATGGCAATAAAGGAGGCAAGCATCGCAAGGGGTACTGCAGGAAGCACCAGCAAGTTTGCAGGGAGGGCAACAACCGAAAAGAGGCCATTTTGATACAAGAGAAGCGGCAGCACAGCAATCTGTGCTGCAATCGTTGATGCTGCTATTTCCTGCAAAAATTTCGAGCGCACAAATGAAAGCCAGCGCGAAGTGATAGGCGCCCCGAAGATAAGGCCGAGCGTTGCAATAAATGAAAGCTGAAACCCAGGGTCATACGGAAGCGTAAGTGGATTCCAAAGAATCATTATGAGCCCCGCGAACACAAGCGCCCGAAATGCTTCATACGTCTTCCCTGTTGCTCTTCCATAGAGCGCAATCATAGCCATAAGCCCCGCACGAATGCTTGCAGGTCCTGCTCCTGCCGCGAGTACGAATACCGCTATCGAGAACACGCCAAGCCCTGCTGACCATCCGCTTGGAAGAAAACCAAATGCCCGCGTGATGAAGTCCGCAACAATCATCACATTGTATCCAGACAGCACAACAATATGCACAAGACCTGAACGTATGAAATCATCAAGCAGCTCTTCGCCAAGACCCTGCTTTCCGCCAAGAATAAGACCGCCCGCAAGAGAAGCGTGAGGCTCTGGAAGTGCTCTCCCAAGTGCGGCAATACCGGAGAATTTCAGATCAGAGAGTGTTCCGCGTATATGCGTGAAGAAGCCGCTTCGTTTCGCAACAACCGCAACCTCCGCCCGCTCCATGACAAGAAAGATGCCGTCTTTTGCAAGAAAGGCATCATAGGCAAACACGCGACCTCCATCGGTATCAAAGGGTTCTGGTTCAACAATAACTCCTTGTGCACGTATCTTCTCTCCATAGCGTACTTCTGGATATAGAGGAGAAACGACGAGTATCTTAGTCTTATGTTCCCCTTCTTCCACTTCAATCGTGAGTCGCTGATTCGTTTCGCGAACATCAGGATCAGCTACAACTATTCCTTCAATCTCTCGAGTCTCTCGTAGATCTGAAAAAGCAGAAGGCAGTTCAGAGGGATGTAGCTCGGTACGCACCATGCCAAGCGCACTACCAAGAAGGAACATGGCTATAAGGAGAAATATTCGGAGGCGCTTCCATGTATATACGCCCCACAGTATTCCTGTGAGAAAAAGGATATACACGACTGGCATCCACGAAAGCTCGAAAAGCGACTGGGCGAGCACGCCAAGTACAAAACCGGCAATTCCTATGAGGGCAAGCTTTTCCACGTAGCGCAGTGTATAGCAAAACGCCGCCCTTTGCGGGGCGGCGTTCTCTATCTAATCACCATCGCGCGGTCGAGCATTTTCGCCTTCGAAGAACCAGTCCAAAAAGTCAGGAGCTCGGTGTGGATTGACCACATATTTTGCCTCGTATTCCATATACTTCAGCAACACGACGAGTACGACGACAACAACTATGACGATATACGCCATGCGACACTCCTTCGTTTACGTCTTCCCCAAAACTAGACCTTGCGAAGCTTTTTGTCCATAGCTTTGTTTGCAAGCTCGTCTGCATCCTTATTCTTCTCTCGGGGCACATGTTCGAACGAGACGTTTCCAAAGCTTCGTGAAATGACATTGCGCAGCTCAAGATGACGCGGAATTAAGTTCGGATGCTTCACTTTATACGCGCCGCGCATCTGTTCAACCACAAGCTTTGAATCCATGCGCACGATAACGTCATGCGTTTTGAAATGACTTTCAGGGAACTCTTTTGTAAGTGCCTGCAGGCCGCGTATGACTGCCTCGTATTCTGCAACATTGTTCGTTGCTTCCCCTAAATAGTCAGAAACCTCTACCACCCGCTTCCCGCTCATATCAAAAGCAACGGCTCCTGCGCCTGCGGGCCCTGGATTCCCGCGCGCTCCGCCGTCAGCGTAGAGGGTGTAGTGCATTGAAACCAAGTGTACCAGCGAAACTTACGCAACCGCAACAAGCCGCAGCCGCACCGGCCTCCCCTTCGTAAACTGGTCGCGCTCAAGAGACGCTAGGACGCTCACGCGCTTCCCTTCAGCTAAAAGCTTCGTGCGTGCCCCAAGCTCGCGCTTCGCAAAGAAAGAAACGCCTTCGATAGAATCAAAGCCATCCATGGTGAGCACCAGTTTCAAGTGTTCTTCGCTTTTCCCAAACCACGACACTCGGGTAAGGGCGACGTCTCGAAGTGCAAAGACCGGCTTCTCATTGCCCATGCCAAAGGGAGCAAGTCGTGAAAGACGGTTCAAAAGTTCTTGCGTGGTATCAGTCGTCGTAAGTTCTGCGTCTGCACGAAGAGAAAACGTATCTCCCTCTACTTCCGGCAGTGTTCCAAATGCTTCAACAAGCGCTTCTTCAAGGGTAAACACTTTATCGTCTTTCACGGTAAACCCGCCGGAAGCCTTGTGGCCTCCAAATCCTGAAAATACGTCTGAAGATGCTTCCATAAGCTCGACGACAGAATGGCTCCCCCCTGCCCTGCAAGAACCTTTGAGTGCGTGTCCGCCTTCCCTCCCCCACAAAAAGACAGGCCGCTCGTATTCTTCTGCAAGCGTGTTTGCGACAAGCCCTAAAAGTCCTGGACGCCAGTCAGGGTCCCCAAGCGCAATGACCGAAGGAAGCGGACCTTGGAGCTTCCGCTCTTCAAGCCGCTCATGCGCTGCGCGCGTAATAGCAGCCGCCTGCGCTTTTCTTGAACGATTCGCCCTCTCAAGTTCAGCAGCAAGCCTGTTCGCCTCTATTTCACTCTCGGTCGTAAACAGAAGAAACGCATCACGCGGGTCTCCCATTCTTGACGCAGCGTTTATGCGCGGCGCAAGCATAAAGCCAATATCCTCTTCCGTGATAAAGCGCTGATTCACGCGTGCAGTCCTGCAGAGAGCCTGCAAACCAAGGCGTGGCGATTTGCGCATGACGATAAGACCGTATTTGGCGATAACCCTGTTCTCGCCAACAAGCGGCACCATGTCCGCAATGGTTGCAAGTCCTGCCATATCAAGAAGCCATTTCTCCCAGCCTTCTGGAATATCTTTGACCCATGAAGCATCTTCTCTTCGTGCATGCTGCAAGGTTGCGCATGCAAGCTTCCACGCAAGCGCTGCGCCGCAAAACTCACGAAATGCATTCGTCTCTCCTTCCTGTTTTGGATCAATAACGGCAAACGCTTCTGGAAGCCCTCCTTCTGCTTCGTTTTGCGGAAGATGATGATCGGTAATGATGACATCCATGCCAAGCTCGTTTGCGCGCGCGACTGCCTCTACATCGGTAATACCGCAATCGATGGTAATAAGCAGTGTGGTGCCAGATGCCGCAAGCTTCTCAACACCAAACACGCTCACACCGTATCCTTCTTCATGGCGATGCGGGATATAGTTGTCGAAATTCGCTCCTGCTTTTTTTAGAAAGTCATGAAACAGCGTTCCTCCTGGGATGCCATCGCAGTCATAATCGCTCCATACTGTAATACGCTCTCCTTCTGCTATCGCCTCTGACACACGCTTCGCAGCTTTTGGCATATTCAGAATATGAAACGGATCACCTATATGCTCTTCATAGGAAGGCGAGAAGAACGCCTCCGCTTCCTTGCGGGTCGTGATACCGCGACGTGATAAGAGTGCAGCAGTGAGATCATCGTACGCTGACAGTTCCTCGCGCACGTCTTTTGGAATGGGCTCGTGGAGGGCGACCATTGTAGAAAGGATTGTAGCAAAACGAAAAGATGCGCTATCCTCTAGGACATGGAAGACAGTATTTTCACCAAAATCATCAAGCGGGAAATCCCCGCTGATATCGTCTATGAAGACGACGTCACTATCGCTTTTCTTGATATATTCCCGAATAACGAAGGCCACACGCTGGTTGTCCCTAAAAAGCCGGTACGAAACATCTTCGATATTGACGATGAAACCCTGGCTGCAGTGATGCGAACCGTGCGGAAAATAGCTCCTGCGGTTCGAGATGCGGTTGGCGCCAAGGGCGTTAATATCAATTCAAACCATGAACCGGAAGCGGGACAGGTAGTATTTCACCTTCACATCCATATTATCCCGCGTTTTGAGAAAAAGGAGTTCGCATTCTTTCCCATCAAGGAACTTCCGAAAGAATCATTCGCAGAGGTTGCAGAAAAGATTCGTACAAAACTCGCAGAGCAATCTATCTAAGCGCCGCAAGCCCTGGAAGCGTTCCGTAGGCGAGGTAGTCGAGCATAGCTCCGCCACCAGTCGATACAAATGAAATATGGTCTGAAAGCCCAAGCTCATCTATGGCTGCAACCGTATCACCTCCTCCCACAACCGAATGAGCGGACGAGCCGGCAATCGCACGAGCAAGTCCATGCGTGCCGTCAGTGAATCCATGCTCATAGAGTCCAAGTGGCCCATTCCAAAGCACGGTCTTTGCTTTGTTGACGAGATCGGTAAGCGCGGCAGAGGTGTGTGGCCCTACATCAAGAATCATCTCATCGCTTTTCACTCCCTGAAGGGACGAGGCATGCCCGTCTTTGCGAAGCGCACCATTTCTCGCAACTATTGCATCAACTGGAACGACCAGTCGTTTGTTTTATAGAAGCGTGCGTATTCCCTCCTGCCCTGCATCCGACACCAATGATACCCCTACCGGATACCCTTTTTCTTTAAGAAAATCATTTGCAAGAGCACCTCCTACAAACACATGATCGTACGCTTTCAAAAGCGTCTTTAGTACTGGTTCTTTGGTAGCAAACTTCGCGCCAGCAATCACTGCAAGCGACGGCTTCTTGGGAGTGAGCGCGCCGCTAAGCGCTTTCACTTCCGCTTCAACCGTAAGTCCCGCATACGAAGGGAGGAGTGATGGCACCCCGACTACAGACGCATGCTCTCGATGGCACACATCAAAAGAATCTTGAACGAACACATCTCCTAGCGCCGCAAGTTCTTTCGCAAATTCCGCATCGTTCTTCTCCTCTCCCGTATGTCGGCGCAAGTTCTCAAGCATGACAATGCCGCCAGGGGAAAGGGAGCGTACGGCTTCACGCGCTTCTTTACCTATCGATACCGGACACCAGCGCATGTCTGGTATCCATTTCTTCATGGCCTCATACATAGGACGCAGCGACTCCGTCCCCTTTCCCGATATATGGCTTATGAGCACTACTTTCGCGTGACGCTCGCGCAGATACTTGATGGTAGGAAGTGCTGATTCAAGACGAAACGTATTCTCTATTGTTCCGTTTTCAATAGGCGCATTCAACGAAGTGCGCAAAAGCACAGGAATACCCTCAAGTGCTGGAATGTCGCGGACACTATGCATATGTATCGATGATACCGCACAGTGCTAGCTGTCTGGAGCGAGGGTAGGAATTCTTCTATAGCAACCCTAGAGCCATGAGTTGAATCTGGATTTGAGGGTTCCTTGAGTGAATGCCTCGCTTTTTTATGTATTCAATAAAACCAGTCTTAAAATCACCTCCGTGATACCCAATAGCAAACCCTCCTGCACGGACGAGCCCTGAAGCATGGCCTCCGTCTGTGCGTTTAGAGGTCAACGGCCCATCGCTCGTTACTTCTGGATAGCGGAACGTCAGTCCCCTACGAACGAGCTCATCGTTTGCGAGTCGAATAAGAGAATCGGAACCTATGCGTTCAAGCCAGTTGTAAATTGCATCGTTGTCATGATCGTTAAGCTCCGCATCTCTATGCATGTCTTGAACATATTTGAACAATATGCCGGTGAAATAATCTGCTTGATCTTCAAGCGGCGGGAGATCGTGTTCCCGAGTGAGCGTATGACCATACCCAAGTTCAAGCATGTTCTGTATGTAGTGGGTGTATTCATGAAATACCGTTCCTGCCGTAATTGCTTGAATCGTTTCTTCCGCTGGCAATTCTCCTCCGCCTACAAATTTGAAAAGTTCAAGACGAGCATCTAGATTGAAGTAGATGTGCTTATCTTTCGGGTTGAACCATGCTCCCTCGTTCTCAAGCTTGCCGTCTTTTGCTGTTGAAGAATCATCTAGAAAGATAATTGTTGCTGGTTTAAAAGGGAAACCGAGCTTTATAAACCAATCGCTCCAGTAGTCCTCGCACCATGCAGCTGCAACTTTAATAGTTTCCTTCTGAAGAGTAATTAAAGCTTCCTTTTTTCGAAGAATCTCTTTATTTTGCCCAGGTTCCTCATGGCGTTCGATTGGCATAAAGTAATACTAGCAAATTAGCCAGCGCTCTAAGATTCGAACCTACGCCAACGCCTTCACAATTCCTGCAAACAATCCTGGATCAACTGACGCGTGTCCAACCAAAAACCCATCGACTCCTGAACCGCCTGCAAGCCCCCGCACATTTGCAGGCTCTACGGAACCGCCATAGATAACCGGGGCAACCTTTGCGCTTTTTCCTGGAAGATACTCGGAAAGAATCTTTCGTATATAGAGCACCATCTCGCGAAGGTCTGATGAAGCAAGCGCATCCCCTGCATGCTTCCCTATCGCCCACACCGGCTCATACGCCACAATAATGCGAAGCCTATCGCGCGAAGAAAGCGGCTCATATACCGCATGAAGCTGTTTTTTAAGTTCAAGGAGATAGCGAGCATCTGCATCACGTTCCTTTTCTCCGATACAAAGAATAGGGATGAGACCGTTTGCAAGAGCGCGCTTCGCCTTTTCTGCGATAAGGGCGTCCGTCTCGCCCATGGCACGCCGTTCAGAGTGTCCAAGAATGACATATTCAGCGCCAATACTACGAAGCGTTGCTCCGGACACTTCACCGGTTGCAGGACCCACGGTAGTAGAAGACACATCTTGCGCCGCAAACTTCACTTTCGAGCGGTTCCCTGGCGCGAGAAGGCCAAGGTGTGCAAATGAGGGCGCGAGTACAAGCTTTGCGCGGCGTGTCTTTGACGCAAGACGCTTTGAGAGCGTGAGCAGTTTTTTCGCCTCTTCCCTGTTCTCCACATACGACTTCCAGTTCGAGACGATAAGCATGATGCCCGTAGTGTACCACCCAAAAGAGTAGCGGCGCGATCTCCTAAGATCGCGCCGCACCTATTACTTGATCTCGTAGTAATACGGATCGTCGAGCCACGGCTCGGGCCGGTACTCGATCTCGAGCAGGAGTTCTTCGGGTGTTGCGAGCACTTCGGAAAGTGAAACGTACACCGTCGCTTCTTTTGGCACCGCTTGCGCGGCACCAAACGAAGAGAACGTCGCAAGAGCAATCACGAACAAGATCTGTTTCATCGCATCTCCTTGTGGGTTATTGCGAGAACTTTAACTTAACACGCAAATATACCCTGTCAATAACCTACTCCTCCCGCCAGTCAACGAACTGATAGTCTTGGGAAACAACCGGCGTAAAGGGAGGCGGGTCAGTTGCGACATAGCGGTCATAGGAGTCGATGCGGTTTTGAAAACCCTTATGATATCCGCCGCAGTACGACGTCCACTGCGTACCCGTGCGCTTATTCGATACCGTTGTTCCAAGCATCGTAAGCGTCCCTGTCTTATCCGCATACGTGCAGGAATCATACGCGTTCATGCCAAAGGCTCCTCCTTGGGCGATATAGATACCATGGAGTGTCATTGAGTTTGGCGCAGAAGGAGAAATAAGAACGTTATGCTCTGCAATGAGTGTAAACCCGTCCGTGCCATCAGTTGTCTGATACTGCACGTTGTTTAGCAAATACGCATTTGGTGCAACTCCTGCGTTTGCAACGTTTGCAGCAACGAGCGTTATCTTCGAAGGA
The DNA here is from genome assembly GCA_964652615.1 of uncultured Candidatus Saccharibacteria bacterium. Taxonomy (GTDB): domain Bacteria; phylum Patescibacteriota; class Minisyncoccia; order Phycocordibacterales; family Phycocordibacteraceae; genus C7867-001. The sequence continues at coordinate 260,009 of CAZZAT010000001.1, forward strand.
ATCGTACCTTCAACCCACACATGATCTTCCACAAAGATAAGACCGCAGTCTGCAGGTATGGTGCGCACCTCATACGGGTCATCATCTGCGATAAGGGCCCAGTCATCACTATCATCTGAAGAATTCACGGGCGTTACGCCAAGATTCGTTAAGTCATCAACGCGACGCACGGTAACCGTGTTGTTTGCATTAAATGTAAGTCGATACCCGCGCCAATAATTTTCATTGTTCTGATTTGTTCCAGAAGAAAAGCGCGGATAGTACACGCCCTCTGCTTGCGCAAGCGTCTTCAAGTTTCCAAAGTCGGCAGAAATAGCGCCAAAGTCTACTTGCGGTACCGGATACTCCCAGAGCGCTTGATTTGGTCCGCTTCCCACAACGCCTGGCGCGTTATTTTGCGTTGGAGAACAACCATAAGAGGAAGTGCACGACCATGTCGAGAGTGAGCTTGAGACTCCAGAATTTGCCGTGCCGTCCATGCGAATGCCGCCATTTGAATGATACGGGCCAAGAATGGTGCGGTCAGCACCTGCCCACACCGAGTCGTTAAGAACATACGAATAAGTGCCAACTGAAGGGCGTGCATAGCGTGCGCGAAGCGTACGTGTCACCCCTGGTGCATCCGCACTCTCCCCCACCGACTCAATATCAACTGACGTGAGCTGCCCGCACGCTTGGTTTCCATTTATAGAGAGCGTATAGGTTCCAGAAACGCCCGCTTCAGGATCAGCATAGTCAATTTCATAGGGACCTGCAGATCCTGTTCCGTTTTGCATATCGTTTGGATAGTGCGCGAGATGCCATTTGTAGTACTCAAGTCCTGCTTCTGCTACCGAAAACGCTTTCATGCTTGAAGCGTTTTGCGACTGCAGCTTGTTTCCAGAAAGCACATAGAACGAGAGGCCGCCAAATACCGTCAAAAACACTGCTCCGAAGATGAGCGCAAGCAACATGAGATAGCCGCGGTGCGTAGAGCGTGTCATTGGTCGCGAAGATTACGAAGCGTCGCCGTACCGGTAAGGTTCAAGATATTTGGCGCGCGATTGGGGTTAATGTCGACCATAAGCGTGACTGCAACAGAAGAAATCTCTGAAATATCCGGCGTTGTAGTTGAAAGCTGCATACCGCTTGAATCATAGTACGTGAAAATAGGCGTTGCATTTGTGTTTCGCACATAGGTAGCAAGTGTTGACGTGGCAGGCTGCTGGCCCGTATAGGAAGGCGGACTCCCTGCGGCGTTGGTAACGACACGATAGAGCGTTGTCCCTACCGTATACACGCGCACGCGCTCAATGCCGCCATCAGAATCGATATCTGAATAAAAAAGTATGCTCGAAGTCGCAGCAGAAGCGATGGGATAGTTGCCATCATCTGCGTAGGAAGCCTCGCGCACCGCTGAAAGCGTTGTGGAAAGGCCGCGGCGCGCAGAGTCCACTGACGCCGCTGCCTCGAACACATACGCATTTGAACGGTAGAACATGCGTATGACGGAAAGAAGCGAAGCGCCTACCGCAACCGTAATAGCGACAACAACCACTGCTTCGACTAGGGTCATGCCTCGTGCGTGTTTCATAGCTACTGGGGCGTAATGACGAGCGAGACGTCTACACTTGCGGACGGTAGAAGCTCGTACGGAGACTCAAGGCTCTCCGAAACGATATCGAACCCGGGAATGGCGAGCGTGTACAAATCCCACTCAAGCATATCTTGATAGAGGGCCGAGGCTCCCGTTGTCGACGCAATCTCCGTCTTATACAAAGACGCTCCTCCTGCAGTTGACCCTATAGTCTTTGCGCCCGTGAGTTCCACATCGATATCAGGAAGCGGAATAGGACCAGCATCATAGCCAAATTCCCATGAGAGCACCTGCGGCGTCATGTTTGGATCTGAAGAAGAAAGTGAAGCAACCAAAGAAAGCGCTGGATAGGTTGTGGTTGCAATGCCGGTTAAATCAATAGTGCCAGTAAACCCGAGCGCATTTCCAGGAAGCACTCCTTCGGAAAGAAGTACTCCTGCCCCATCGGCTATTGAAAACCGAGCTTCAGTCCCGAGAGGAGCTACAAGAGAAGCAGAAGCATTTGTCCACTGCGCAAGATACTCTGGAGCAAATGCATCTTGTGTTGCGCTCCCTGCAGCTGCGTAGCTTCCTGGACTTCCCGAGAGCAAAAGCGCCCCTCCTGAAACTGCCGCATTACTTAGTAGAGAAAAGCCGTCAGCACTATCCATAGGGTTTGTCTCTATAAACGGCGCAATCGGAGAGAAGGTGCGAAGAATAAGCGAAGCAAGCGCGTCTATTGCAAAGGTGCCAGAGGTTGTTGAGCCGCCAACGACCGTAAGGTAGCCGGGGGTTGGATTGGCGTTTGTTGCGTCACGCGCATAGGTCTCGGCACTTGAGTATCCTGTCTTTGATACGTGTATGCGGTAGTCGGTCGAGGTAGGAGCTCCTGGCAGAAAGACTGTTCCGGTAACATCTGAAAAGGTGGAGAAGTTAATGCTTGGCGCTGTTGAGGGATTTTGTATCTCTACGGTTGCGCCAGACACGGGAGTGCCAAGCGCATCAACCACTGAAATGCGTAACGTACCCCCTCCCGTTGTCGTCTCTATCCCCTTTGGCGCAATGTTTGAAAGCACAACAATCTCTCGTTCTTGCTCTCCTGCCTCATACGTCACTACTACCTTCGCAAGCTTATAGTCAGTCGTGATGCCGGTCGTGTCAGCGCCCCCCACCCCATCTGCAGGATCATCGACGTAGACAATATAGGTGCGCACCTCGTACTCGATACCCGCATTTGTTGTTGTAGCGTTTTGCGGTATAAGGCCTGCCGGAATGCCGCCTACCGTTCCCACCTCCTCATAGGCAAGCGAACGAATGTATTCCATCTGGCTTCCTGCAATCGCGGTTGCTGCAGCCTTCAGTTTCGCAAGACCTGACACTTCAAGAGAAGCTTTCAAAAGACCAAAGATGCCGCTAAAGACAATGAGCACAAGCGCTGTACCGACAACGACATCAATGAGAGACATTCCTTTAAAAGAGCGCATATATGCATGATAGCGTACGGGCGCGACATACTAATGTCGCGCCCGTTGACTGCTTATGCGCCCACTTCTTCGCGCCATACTTGTGGCATGTGGCACACAGTGGCAATCGCAAGACCCACGAACAGTACCGGAATACCGAACGAGAAAAAGAAGAACGCTGCGACAGCGAACGCGTGCCAGATTGCGTTCGCTGCTTCCGGTCGAACGAAGCCACCGCTTTCGAGTATGCCGAGCACTTGCGCCGGAGACATCTGCATGGGGTTTTGTGCCGGATCGACCCATACCCACGCCATCCACCCTAAAACGGCAGCGACGAACATCAACGCCAAGAGCAAGAGACACGCTGAAAACAATCTAAACATGATTGTCACCTCCTGAATTATTATACATAAATATACTATTTTGTCAAAAGTTCCTTAAAAATACCGTACATAAAAGGGACCTCACTTGCGCAAGGTCCCTTTCTCGCCACGGAGCTACTTAAAGCCCTTCGTGGCGTTTTTCCAAACCGCCAGCCCGATGAGAAACACAATCGTGCCGCCGATTAGGACCCCAATAACAATTTCCATGGATTCCTCCACAAACCGTTAGCGAGGAGTGCGCTAACCTGACAACCATTATATACCTATAATATATACTTTGTCAAGTCTCTAGATACTTGAAGAGAGCGAGTAGATAGGAGAAATCATGGATACGGCAAAGACGCCCACAAAAGCACCAATAAGAAGCATAAGCATCGGCTCAATAATGGTGGAGAGGTCTTTTGTCCCCTCTTCCACATCAACCTCATAGTACTCAGCGACCTGTCCGAGCATGCCTGCGACCTGTCCTGTCTCCTCCCCCACCGCCATCATTTCCCCTACAAAGACTGGGTAAAGTTTTGAGTGTTCGATAAAAGAAGCGGAGAGGGGTTCGCCCTTTTTAACGCGTACCCCTGCTTCGTTTAATACTTTTCCAAACGGGTTATCCCCAACCACCTCTTCAGCAATAGCGATGGCGTTTAGCATCTCAACGCCAGAAGAAAGAAGTGAAGACAGAGAACGAGCAGCGCGTGCGCTCATCGTTTCTCTCACCAACGTCTGTATGACCGGAATACGAAGCGATATCCAGAGCATGATGTTTCCTCCTACCTTCGTCTTCAAAAAAGCAATGATGGAAAGCGTTGCGGCGATAAGGAGCGCAAAGACGAGTATCACGTTTGCAGCCATGAAGTCTGAAATGGCGATAATGGTCTTTGTTGCCGCAGGAAGTTCGGCACCAAGATCTCCAAAGGTTTCAGAGAGTGTGGGCACCACATAGATCATCATGAGAACGCCGATAACAACGATGGCAAACAAAATAATAGCGGGATAAATCATTGCCCCCTTTATTTTCTTCTGGAGCGTAAACGAACGGTCCATCTGCTTTGCAACCACCTTCAAAGCGTCTGCAAGCGTTCCTGACTCTTCCCCAGCCTTGGTCATCGCGATAAAGAGCTTATTAAACACATTCTTATGAGCGGCAAGTGCCTCATGAAAAGCATCTCCCTTCTTCACTCGCTCCTCAAGCTCCTGCACAATTTTCTTCAAAGCTTTGTTCCCCGACTGGCGCTCAATAACAGAAAGAGCGCGAGAGAGCGTAAGCCCTGCAGAGAGCATGGCGGAGAGGTTTTTGGTAAACGCAATGCGCTCCTCGGTCTTCACGCCGCTCGTAATTGAAACATTCGCCCATGATGGAAGTGTCACACCCCCTCCTCCCTCTTCAAGCGAAACAACAACACCTCCACTCTTTTCTACTTCGCTATACACCGAAAAGCGATTCGGCGCTTCTATGATGCGCTTCTCTTCTCCACCGCTTTCATTTTTGAGCGTTACGCGGAACTTCATTTATTGAAATCGTAGCATGCAATCTGGCCGCTTTGTGGTATCTTCGTGCAAGAAGAATAGGAGGGCAAGATGCTCACTAAGAACCATTTCGACATTGCTGACCCAAAACAGTACTCCTCCGGAGAAACAATGTATCGTTACTTCATTCTCTACGACTTTGAAGGGGTTGCACGACCAAGAAAGAACTTCAACTCCCTAACGAGGGGGACAGTAACAATCTCTAGGCCTAAGAAAATCCAATCCCTAGATGATCTGCGTGAAATTGAAGAGGTTATTACGAAATTCCTGAAGAAGCAGTGGAATTGGAACAATGCAAGACTCATGGTAACGGCTTTCAGTCGATTTGAAGATGATTAATTAAAAGGCATGCGGGTACTACACCCGCATGTTTTCTTTTTACTCACTCACCACACGCAATACCTCCTCAAGCGAGGTTAACCCCTTCGTTCCCTTATAAATGCCGTCCTCAAGCATAGTGAGCATGCCTTCCTTGCGCGCCTGCTTTTCTATCTCGTCTGCAGTCGCGCCCTTCATCATCATTTCCCGAAGCGTTGATGTCACTTCAAGTGTTTCGTGTATGCCGATACGGCTCTTGTACCCATTTTCATTATCATTTCCCTTTGGCCTGAAAAATGGAAGCGAATCGAGGCTCGTGCCCGACTTCACCAACTTCTCTTCTACAAGCGCCTTCAACGCTGCATCAAAATGCTCTTCTCCTGCGATGGTGTCGCGGTCTGCCTTTGAGGTCGTGTACTGCTCTTTAGTATCGGTAAGGCGGCGCACGAGGCGTTGGCCCACAACAACGCGAAGCGTTGAAACAAGAAGGAAGGGTTCGACGCCCATGTCTATGAGGCGGGGAATGGCGCCTGCCGCAGAGTTTGTGTGGATGGTAGAGAGCACAAGGTGACCGGTAAGGGCTGCGTTAATCGCAAGCGATGCCGTCTCGCCATCGCGTATTTCTCCCACCATGATGACGTCGGGGTCTTGGCGCACCAGAGAGCGAAGACCTGCAGCAAACGTAAAGCCGATAGTCGGATTCACTTGCGTCTGGTTCACGCGCTTCATCTGGTATTCGATAGGATCTTCAACCGTTGAAATGTTTACGTCCGGCTGATTCAAAATATCAAGGATGGTATATAGGGTCGTTGTCTTTCCGGAGCCAGTAGGTCCTGATATGAGAATGAGGCCGGTCGTCGCCTTCGTTGCTTTGTGAATACGCTCCAAGCCTTCGCCATGGAAACCAAGCGCTTCAAGCGTAAATCCTTCACCTGTCTCGCGAAGAAGACGCATAACAACTTTCTCTCCGTAATAGGTAGGGAGAAGAGAGACACGAAACGATACCTTCTCTGCTTCGGTCTCCATCTTGAAGCGGCCGTCCTGCGGCAAACGCTTCTCATCAAGCTTCAAGTTCGCAAGCACCTTAAGACGTGCGGTAATGCCTGGTGCTGCTGCTTTAGGAAGCGTCATGGCGTCATGCAAGAGTCCGTCGATGCGGTAACGGACCAAGACTTCGAGCTCCATAGGTTCGATATGGATGTCGGACGCGCCTTGCGTAATGGCATGGCGAAGCAGAGTATCAACGATGCGCACAATGGGCAGATCTTCTGCCATCTTCTTCAAATCATCGCCAGATACTTCTTGCCCGTCGGCATCCTTCACGATGTTTATCTTCCCCGCCTCTCCGGTAATAAGGTCGCCAAATTCTTCCTTAAGAGATTTCTGATACTGCAAGAGTGCGTTCTTTATAGACTCCTCATCGGTAAGGCGCGGCAGTATCTTAAGACCAGTCTTCTTGCGCACTGAATCGATAGCGGGAAGATCTTCCGTATCAAGCATGGCAACCTCAAGCTGCCCATTCTCCTTCTTATACGCAATGATGCTGTGCGTGCGGGCGATTGGCTCTGGGATAAGGGAGAGTATTTCGATAGGCACCTTGCTGTCTTTAAGGTTCACAAACGGCACGCCAAGCACATACCCTTTTATGCGGCGCAGTGCATCCGTTGTGAGCGCTCCCTCGGCAAGAAGAATATCGCCAATAGACTGCTTCTTCTTTTTCGCCTGCTCTTCAGCAGCTTCAACATCCTTGCGCGGCACAAGACCGGAATCGAGGATGAATTCTTTCAAATCTTTTTCAGATACTTTCATAGCTGTCGATAAGTATAACGCGCCGACACTACAGTGTCGGCGCGTTGTTCTATGCAACAGGTCGAAGATAGGCACGAAGCGCATTGCGCAGGTGCCAGAACTTGCTGCCTGAACCTTTTTCACTCAAGCGGCGCTGTCCAAAACAAGGATCAGGGAATTCCCTGTCCATGAAAAAGGGTGGTGTTTTATAGCGAGGAATAAGATGCATGTGGCCGTGGCCGCGATGCACTTCATATTCGTTGCCAAGCCATTCGCAGTTCACAAGGTCTGGCGAAGCCGCAGCGAGTTTAAGCGCTCGTCTGTAATCACGAATGATTGTTTGAAGTTCGCTAAGCTCATCAAACGTAAGCTCTTCAAAGGGCATGAGGTCAACATGGCGCTTTGAAAGCCATGCGTACGCACGACCAAAGTGTGCTTGCTTCTCGCTAAGATAAAGTGTCCAGTGCTCGTAGCGTGCGAGCACTAGCTCAGCGTACTCCGGGTTATCCAAAAGCTGTGCGATGTCCGCTTCTGAAGCGGGCGGAAGTTTCAGTGGCATAGGGTCCTCCTTTTCTTTTGTCACCCTACCCCATCCCCTCTCTTGACGCAAAACGTCTTCTGCGGTATGCTTCTTATATCTGAAAGGTCCGCTCCCTGCGGGCCCTTCGTTTAATAAAAGGTGCGTACATACATATCCCATATGCTAGATCTCAAAACCATTCAGTCAGTGCTCGGAGAATTCGAAGAGCGCGGCATAGCCCGCGAGACGATGATAGACGCTATCGAAAGCGCGATGGCGACTGCATACAAGAAAGAGTACGGGAAGCGCGGACAAGTGGTGCGCGCAAAGCTCGACATGAACACGGGTACGGTTGAATTCGAGCAGGTGAAGATGGTTGTTGATGACACTATGGTGCGCTTTCCAGAAGAGGATGAGGTAGTGCACGAACTTCCTGCGCATCATCCGCATTTTGACCGTGAAGAGGAAGTTGCTGAAGGCGAACTACCTCGCTTTGATGCAGAGAAGCATATTCTTCTTGAAGACGCGCGCCGCATACGCCGCGGTGCAGAGCTTGGAAGCGAAATTGTGTTCCCGCTTGAGCCTCAAGACGACTTCGGCCGCATTGCAGCTCAGACCGCAAAGCAGGTCGTTATCCAGAAGATACGCGAGGCAGAGAAACTCTCTATTCTCGATGAGTTTGGCGGCAAGAAGGGAGAAATCGTCACAGGTGTCGTGCAGCGTATTGAACGCGGCTCTCTCTACATAGACCTCGGACGCGCAACGGGCGTTATTCCCTACGAGGAGCAAATCCCGGGAGAGCGCTATCGCCCAGGCGAGCGTATTCGCGCATACCTTGGCGCAGTGGATGAAGGTTTCCGCGGCGTATATCTGCGCCTTTCGCGTGCAAATCCACGCTTTGTCGTGAAGCTCTTCGAGCTTGAAGCTCCTGAACTTGCTTCAGGCGCTATTGAGGTGAAAAACATTTCTCGCGAACCTGGTGCGCGCACAAAGATTGCTCTCTCGTCAATTGATACCCATGTTGATCCTGTCGGCTCTCTTGTAGGTCAGCGCGGGGTTCGTGTTTCAACCGTCATGAGCGAACTTGGTGGCGAGCGCATCGACATTATTGAATGGTCAGAAGATGCTGCTGCCTACATCAAAGAAGCACTCTCTCCTGCAAGCGTGCTTGAGGTAGAGCTTGATGAAGCAGAGCATCGTGCAACCGCAACAGTATCTGATGATCAGCAGTCGCTTGCTATTGGTAGAGGCGGCCAGAATGTGCGCCTTGCTGCGCGCCTTACCGGTTGGAACATAGATATTAAGCCAGTAGGTGGTTCTGCAGAGCCTTCTGCTGAAGCAACACCCGATGACGCTGACTCTCCTTCTGAAGAAGCAGACATCACTCCAGAGGAAATGCCTGTTGCAGTAGTCGCAGACGACAGCATTGCAAAAGCGGAGCTTCCTGCTGAAGAAGAGCTTGAAAAAAGCACCGAAGGAGACGAGACAAAGGTAGAAGAGAAGGAGTCTCGCGACGAGGCGTAATATACTAGGCGTATATGAACCTACTTCACGATATTGCTCCGGGAACAAAAGACGAGATGAATGTCATCGTCGAAATCAACAAAGGGTCAAAGAATAAGTACGAAATAGACAAGGAAACAGGACTTATTGCACTCGACCGTGCCATGCACTCGGCGCAGGACTATCCCTTTGATTACGGTTTTGTCCCGCAAACACTCTGGGATGATGGGGACGCACTTGATGTGGTACTCCTTACTACCTACCCGCTTGTTCCAGGCATCTTGGTGCGCGCCCGTCCTGTAGGCATCATGCATATGATTGATGGGGGTGAACCTGATGAAAAAATGCTCGCCGTTCCGGTAGATGATCCACGCTGGAAAGAGTGCGTTGACCTGCAGGACATCAATAAGCACACCTTGAAGGAAATCGCCCACTTCTTCGCAACCTATAAGCAAATACAAGGAAAAGAAGTGTCTGTGGGAGAGTTTGAAGGAAAAGAGAAAGCCGAAGCAGCATTTGAACGAGCGCAAGAGCTCTACAAAAACGCAAAGAACTAAGAAAAGTCGACACCGCCCCGTATGGGGCGGTTGTCATTTGAGGTTCTTGGAACCGTCATATACTAGGTACACCCTGTCCTTGGGGTTCCTTACGAACATAATCTTGGTACATGAACTACATTGCCCCTCTTTTGTTTGTCTTCGCGTTTCTCGTTGCGGGAACAGCGGCCCATGCTGAAGAAAACCGCCCTGGCTTTTATAAGGACGCTATTGAGCGCGCAGAGCTTCGCAAAGACCAGCTGCAAGAGCGCGACATGCTCTTCAAGGAGAATAAAGACGAACGCCACGATCTCTTTGGAGAAAACAAAGAGGAGCGTAAAGCATTCTCTGGTACCCCCGAAGAACGCAAAGCACTTTTTGGAGAGAATAAAGCGGAGCGCCATGCCCTTTTTGATGAGAATAAGAAGGAACGACATGAGCTCTTCAAAGAAAACCAAGGAGAACGTCATGAACTCTTTAGAGCACAATGGGAAGAACGTAAGAATTGGTTCGCCTCTTCAAGTGAGAAATGGAAAGAACGCTTTTCAGAAGAAGCTCGAGAACGTATTGCTAGCAGAGCAGACTACGTTGCCGAAATCTTCCAGAATGTTCTTGAACGCCTATCAAATGTCGCAGATCGTATCGAAGGACGCATCGCAGAGCTTGAGGCAGAAGGTGTTGATGTATCAGTATCTGTAGAGCTTCTCGCAGCTGCAGATGTGCAGATAGCTGAAGCGGCTGATGCGGTAGACGCTGCGATTGAAGGTATAGAAGAAGCTCTTGCTTCTGAAGAACCAAAAGAGGCGCTCAAGACGGTAAAAGCTTTGAAGGACGAAGCTAAGACTGCACTTCGTGAAGCTCATCAAGCACTTACAGAAGCCGCACGCTCTCTTCCAAAAGCTCGTGTAGAGGTAGATGTAGACGGTACGCTATAATCCTCGTATATGGACACCACCCCAGCGCCTGCACCAGTACCAGAAGCACAAAAGCCAAAGACCTCATACGGCACCGTTGCAGGTCTCCTTATCATCGTTGCTGCGATTGTTATCGGCGCCCTCTACTTCCTGAAGGAGCGCGTACAGTCTCCAGAAACGGCAAGCCCAACTGATCCTTCTGCAATTGAAGCGGATCTTGATGCGCAGTCATCTGATGAGTTCGAGCGCGAAATAGATGAGGCGTTTGTCGAACTTGATGCCGCTATAGAAGCGCAATAGCACGAAAAAGAAACGAGCCGTTCGCAAAAAGCGAGCGGCTCGTTTCTTTTACCCATGTTTGGTAAACTATGTCTCACTATGAAACCCACCACCCCGCATTCGATGCTTGTGCCCATGGTTATCGAAAAGTCGCAGTTTGGAGAACGCGGCTATGACATCTACTCAAGACTCCTTAAAGACCGCATCGTCTTTCTTGGCGGCGGTATCGAGGATGATATGGCAAACCTCATCATTGCCCAGCTTCTCTTCCTTGAGTCTGAAGATCCAAAGAAAGATATTTCGTTGTACGTAAATAGTCCGGGCGGTTCTGTAACCGCAGGACTTGCGATTGTGGACGCGATGAACCATATCAAACCAGCAGTCTCAACGGTATGCGTGGGCATGGCAGCATCTGCTGCTGCAGTCATTCTCGCTTCAGGAGAAAAAGGTAAGCGCTATGCTCTACCAAACTCCGAGGTGATGATTCACCAGCCATGGGGCGGCGCACAAGGACAGGCCACTGATATTGAAATCACCGCTAAGCACATCATCGCAACGCGTGAACGGCTTAATAAAATACTCGCTAAAGCAACCGGCCAGCCGCTCGCAAAGATTGAAAAGGACGTGGAACGCGACTACTTCATGACTGCAGAGGATGCTAAGAAGTACGGCCTTGTTGATACGGTGTATAAGGCAAAATAAGAAACATACAGAAAGAGCGCGAGTCCTAGACTCGCGCTCTTCGTTTTAACTTCCAAGCAGTTTGCGCCGCTGGTCGCGCCGAGCGAGCTGCAAAAAATACTCTTCGATTTTTTGCGTATCTCGAACTTCGGCTTCGGTTGGTTCGCGGCGCGCGACTGGCTTTGGTTCTGGCGCCTTTACCGCTACCTGTTCTTTCCGTCGCACCCTAGGTCGCGGCTGCTTCGTGGATTTTTGTACGCATACCAAGTTGTTCTTCTTGAACTTCTGGAGCAGCGCAATCTCGTTTGGATAAAGTTCTCCGAACGATCTCACGACATTCTCTCGGCGCAGGCCGCCGATAATTGAGCTTGGCGTAACCGCATGAGAGTCCTTCTCCGAAGGAAGAAACTGCTTGTCGAGCTTCTTCGCAACTTCCCCAGTCGAACCCGATGTTTCGATTGCGGTTTTAAGCGCAGCGAGAAACAGCGGACTCTCCCAGTTGATGCGTGGTTTTTCTACCACCATAATGCTCCCCTTTCCTGTTAGTGAGCTTCTGCTTCATGTATACCCTATAGAGGGTACAAAGAAAACGGCGCGGACATTCTTGTCCGCGCCGTTCTTTATTAAGGTGCCGGTTCTTCCGGCGGCGCTTCAGTCACAGGCTTCTGTCTCGACCACTCCGCAAACATGTCCGCGAAATGGCCTTCGATGGGCCGCGCAACCAGTCCGGCATTGCGGCTATATTCCGCGGCCGGCCAAAGTTCAGAGAGCTCGATGCGCTCCACTTGCGAAAAGGGCGACGAAAGCCCATAGACTTCGATGCCGCCCTCGACAAGACGAACGCGCGTGATGTGCGCAACGCGATCATCGTGGAACCGCAGCAGGAGTGCGCAGCCGCGCTCTTCCACTTCCGCCACCACCTCGCTTGAGGTGCAGGACGGGAGAAGAAAGTTGGTCATGGCGCGCACTTTTGCGCGTTCATGTTGAGACGCATTTGCAGCTTGGATCTGCTCGTTCCAGCCGAAATAGAAAACGCTACCGAACCCGATGACGGCCAAAATAGCCATGACCCCAATCGCGATAAGCACCTTCCTTGCTGTTGAAGAACTTACCTTCTCTGCCATCAGAATTCTCCTTCTGTTACTGGCACGTTGACAATGCTATAACCCGTTTCATAAGTCAAGATGCGCGTGGTATAGTGCCCGCGTTGGCACCGACCCTTTCCCGCAACGAACGATCTTCCGCTGACGCTTCATTTGCCTAGGTGCGCCTAATTCCCCGCCCCGTATGTCGATAAAACTCATTCTCGCCCTTCTTGCGCTTTCCGGTCTTGCCGGCATTGCGCTTGGGTACGTGCTCCGCATGCTCATAGCGCTTTCCCAGCGCGGTTCTTTGGAGCTTGAGGTGAAACAAAAGCTCCTTGAGGCGCGCGAACGCGCAGCCGCTATTGAAAAAGAAGCGGAAGCACGGGCGGACGCGCTTGAAACAGAACGCCTTGCGCCTCTTGAAGAGCGCGAAGGCAGGCTCGAGGAACGCGAGGAGCGTGTCGGGAAGCGCGAAGAGTTTCTTGATGAGCGCGAGCGCTCTCTTGTCGAGGAAACGGAACGCGTGAAAGTGCGAGAGAACGAAGCGGGAAACGTAAAGAAGGAAGCAAACGTGGTGCTTGCATCGCAGCGCGAAGAGCTGGTGCGCATTTCAGGACTCTCTGAAGAAGAAGCGCGAAAGCGCCTTATACAAGAAGTAGAGCGTGCGCATGAAGACGCAGTGCTCTCGCGCATACAAAAGCTTGAGATGAGCGGTAAGGAACGCCTTGCGGATAAGGCGCGCTCTATTTTGACGAGTGTCATCCACCGCATGGCAAACGCAGTAAACGCAGATGTTACTACTCTCTCTGTCACTCTCGCTTCTGAAGAGGTAAAAGGAAAGATTATCGGACGCGAAGGCCGCAATATTAAGGCATTTGAGCGTGCAACAGGCGTCGATGTCATCATTGATGACGCGCCTGACAAAATTACCCTCTCCTCCTTTGATCCGCTACGCCGCCATATTGCAAAGCTCGCCCTTGAGCGCCTCATGTCTGACGGACGCATCCAGCCTGCAAAGATTGAGGAGGCTGTCGAGAAAGCAAAAGAAGAGATAGAGGCACTGGTGAAACAAAAAGGCGAGGCTGCTTGTTATGAAATCGGTCTGGTAGGACTTGATCCAAAGCTTGTCACGCTTCTAGGACGCCTCCATTTCCGCACAAGCTACGGCCAGAATGTTCTCCAGCATTCTCTTGAGATGGCACACCTTGCGGGAATGCTTGCAGAAGAGCTTGGTGCTGATGTTGCGGTCGCAAAAGCAGGAGCGCTTCTCCATGACATTGGCAAAGCAGTGGACCATGAAGTATCGGGAACACATGTCGATATCGGGCGGCGCATACTGCAGAAGTTTGGTATTGATACGCGCATCATCCAAGCAATGCAATCGCATCACGAAGAATATCCATATGAAACGCCGGAGTCGGTCATTGTGCAGACCGCAGACGCACTCTCTGCAGGACGCCCTGGAGCACGCCGCGATACCGTTGAGCGGTATATAGAACGCCTCACTGACCTTGAACGCCTCGCAAAGAGCTTTGACGGGGTTGAGAAAGTATATGCACTCTCTGCAGGGCGCGAGATACGCATCTTCGTGAACCCAGGAAAAGTGTCAGACCTTGCGATGCATCATCTTGCACGCGACATCGCAAAACGCGTCCAAGATGAGCTCAAATACCCAGGAGAAATAAAAGTGAACGTTATTCGGGAGAATAGGGTGGTTGAGTTTGCTCGCTAAAAGGGTATTTCGACACTGTCCACGCCTTTTGACAAGGGGTCTTGCAGCCTACAGCCTATTTCCTATACTTTTTGTATCCCCCACGCCTTTGGCGACCGAGGGAGTATCCACTTACACATACACATGAACAAAGCTGACATCATCAACAAAGTCCATGGCGTCCTCGGCACCACTAAGGCAGACGCAGAACGTGCCGTCGAAACCTTTATTGGGTGCGTTACCGACTCCCTAAAGAGCGGTGAGGAAGTTTCGGTAGCGGGTCTTGGCATCTTCGTTGCAAAGGCTCGCCCTGCTCGCACAGGACGAAACCCGCGCACCGGTGAAACCATCCGTATCGCAGCTACGCGCACCCCTAAGTTCCGCCCTGCAAAGGCGCTCAAGGACGCAGTGAAATAATTGTTCTGGAAAAGAAAAACCCCGCGGCAAAACCGCGGGGTTTTTCTTTTCCGTTCTAGAGATACCCGAGAGCTTCGTCGATAAGATCAAGAGCTTCTTCAGCATGCTCAATCGCTTCGTCGTAATCCTCATCATCGAATGCATCCCACGCATCCTCTATTTCGTCTTCCGCATCCTCGAGCGCATCTTCAGCTTTGCTCTTCGCTGTCTTCGAAGCACTTGAGTCATCAAGGTCCTCGTATGCGTCCTCAAGCTCCTTTTCCGCATCTTCGATAGCTTCTTCGGCATCATCTTCGTCCCCATTGTTGTTACTGTCTGCGCCCACCTCATCGAGGGCATCGTTCACAAGATCCATAGCCTCGTCGGTAAGATCCATGACCTCATCGAAGTCTTCATCGTCGAGCGCATCTTCTGCGTCTTCAAGGAGATCGCGCGCTTCATCGAGAAGGTCGTTTGCCTCATCGATTTCACTCTCGGTAGCGTCCCCCTCCGCATCATCGACTTCGTCCTGTGCGTCGTCGATAGCGTCTTCAAGGTCATCGATAGCGTCTTCTGCGTCGCTCTCATCCGCGTCGTCGCTGCCGCCCCCTACCTCGTCCATAGCGTCCTCTGCAGAGAGTTCTGCGCTTCGTGCAAGCGAGGTAGCAGCGGTGAGGTTTGCGTTTAGAAACGCGGTCATTGCGTCGAAGAGGTCGTTTCGTGCGTCTTCGAGGTAGTCATCGGCGCTTCCCGTATCTTCCCTATCATCTTCAGCGTCCTCAAAGTCGCTCACTGCACGTTCGTACGCACTAATCGCATCAAGAATCGCTGTACGCGCTGCGGCAGCTGCGCTTGTTGATGAGGGCGTTGATGGTGTGGTTGGTGTGGGAACAGTGGTTCCGCCACCAGCAAATGCTGCACGAGAGAGGGGTCCAAACGTTCCCGTTGGCGTAATTCCCTTTGCAGTCTGCCACTTCTTTACTGCTGCTGCGGTAAGGGTCTGATATTGGTTCGTTTCGCTTCCTGGAGAACCTACACCTGAAGCGGCAATGGTGTAGCCATTTGCGTTGAGATAACGCTGTAGGCAGCGCACATCCTCTCCTACAACACCCAATACAAGATCGCGGGTGAAACTGCAGGTGGTTTGTGCAGAAGCACTACCCGGAACAAGGAGTGCTAGTGCAAAAGCGGATGCTAGTGCAAGTACTCCGAGGTTTCTAAAAGATAGAGTCATGGTGAAACGTACATTAGGAAATAAAGCGCACCGACGTATACCTAAACGATACCACGGTCGGTAGATGACAGGGGTGTGCAGAAAAGCGCTATCTGATACTGTGATGCTCTAGAGACTAGGAGCTACCCATGTTCAGTTTGATTCAAGTGCTCGGCATCTCTTTGTTTTGCTCTTTAGGCGCTTTCGGCATTGGAGCCGTGTTTGGCAAGTATTTGGGCCGAAAGGAAATAACGAAACTGCGACGGAATCGCTATAGCCATCACTCTGGCTATTCTTAAGCAGGAGGCCGAAACCGGAAACAGGAGTAGGCTTTTCTCTTTTACCAATAGTCAGTCTTCTGAATTAGCATGGCAGTGTGCCCCACCCCAGTCTGGAACTGGGTAGAGTGGGGCACTTCAAGGGTTCTTTGCTGGAGTTTCAGAGTCTAAGATGAGGCATCTCGGTCTACTCTTTCATCTCGATAATAAGTGCAATCTGCGGATTCTGATTGCCTTGAAACAGCGCTGCACCGAATCGGACAGATATGCGGGGATCATTTATTTCAAGGGCTCGCTGAAGCTGCTGAGCTTTTTCATCTTCGGGGCTCTGTGCAAGCGTTTCGCGAGCAAGTGTCTTTAGATCTTGCTCCTGCACTTCTAAATTCAAATGTTCGTCCAGAAGAGAGGGTGCGATCCGAGGATTAGCAAACGCCTGTTGCATCAGCTTTTCATACTTTTCTTGTTTTCTCGTCTTAGGAAGACGCGCTTCGACTTGTCCTGATTGTGCCCGGAATCGTAAAGAAAGCGGAGAAAATGCTAATAAAAGTCCTGCCTGCTCCTCTTCTGTTTCTGGGATAGGAATTCCCATTGCTTCCGAAGCAGCAGTAAGACGAACTTGGGTGCGTTCGGTATGCTCCTCTTCAGTCGCGCCCTTATCAAACCCTAGTGGATGAGATTCTTCCCATTCGATCATTCTTCGTGCCCGTAAGCTGACAGGCTCATGCTCAAGAGCGAAATTGTGAAAGGAAAGGTTCGGAGTGAGAGGTTTACTAAACTCTGGGACTTTCAATCTTATTTTTGCAACGGCATGTAGCGCACCATTTTCTTCATAAAGAATCGGTTCAGCAACTACAGCTCCAAATGAAGGATGAATAAACTCATGCAACTCTGGATCCGCTCCTTCTTTTTCAGAAATATTGCGTACCCAAACATTAGAACCGCTCAGTCCAAGAGGGCCGTGATAGATATGTATGCCGTCGGCTGTGTTTCTTCCACTACCTAAGTTCGCAGCGAGTTGATTGAGGGCAGCAGCGCCTGGAGCTTCTTCTTTGGCTACGGTCTGGGAAAGACGTTCTGCCCTATGCGGTCTCATGGCTATATATTACCTTGGACTTCTAAGACTATTGAAGGCCAGCCAACAACCCATCTCAGTCACTTGAACTAGCACTAGAGGGTGCGGTCTCTCATAATCGAACCGTCTCGGTCGCCCTAGAGCCGTCCCTAGGAAATTAACCTTATTTCCTAACAAAGAAGTTCTTACCAAGGGTCGCTTTTAGCTCACGTGCCTTCCGACTATTTCTACTGATCTTTATCTTGTGCCGAGCCTTAGCGGTAAGGAGGTTTTTCAACTTCCCGACAGAATCGGTGTCTTTCTCAGTTGCCGATGTATAGATGTCATTTACTTGTTCTGCAATTTCCGGGTCGAGAGTGACTTCGGTCACATAATTCCCTATAACCACTACATAGTAATTATCGTTCTTGAGAGGGTTTCCTAAATGGTACTGACGTAAGTCGTCAGAAAAGTCTTCCTTCAAGGCCTTATCCAACGGAGACGCCCCGCCAACCGTCATGAGGAACTGTCGTCCTGAAGCAACAATATCTGAAACAAGTTTTTGCTCAGTATCTGGTCGAGCAATATAGAACCAGTAATGCGGGTCATATGAATACACCGCTTCCGACACAGACGTTTGTGAAATAAGCACGTTTTGGCTATGTCCCCAGAACGTATCGAGGTGCTGAGTATTCGCGAAACGATAGGAGATACTTTCTCCCTCTCGAAGACCAAGAAAGCCTATATCGTCTCCTGCAAGGTAGGCACTTTGCATTTCGCGTACACGATCATTCATCCGCTGTATCCAAGCAGTATTTATAGAAACCGAACCTTTGTATACGACGATGGTCTCATCTGCCTTGAGCTTGCGGAGCGCGGCATAGAACCCCTGTTTAGTTACCGAAAGACTTGCGCTCACTTCTCCAAGTAAGGAGGTGGTGGTTTTTGGTCCTGCCCTTAAACCAGCCAGTATGTGCTCCTCAATGGTCTTAGGGATAAGGAAGCTCATGGGTTTTAGTATATAAAGTAAATTTATATTTTACTATATGTAGTATTTATATACTTATTTTGATATTTGTCAATAATTTCTGCATACTTTGCCCAGGCAGAACAAAGGAGGTAGTCATGTTCCGCACGGTATTGCTCACGATCAACTGGGGTTCGCTCATTCTTTTCTATCTGCTCTTCGTGGGAATGTTCTGGTTCCCATGGCTCTCTGGAGTAGGCCTCTGTGTTGGATTATTCATTTACCTGCCATCAGAGATGATTAGAAAATTCCGTCGAATCCCTGAAATTGGTCATAAAGAATACCTCTGGTGAACCTCAGCCCCGCGCCGCAATGCGCGGGGCTTTTGATTATTTAGCGGAGGGACTTAGGTCGCCCTAGAACCATAGGTATCTCAGTCTCCTGAAATAGCATGACAGTGTGCGGGATAGGAGAATCGAACTCCTACATCGAACTTGGAAGGTTCGTGTTCTACCATTAAACTAATCCCGCCTTAAATACTACTTAACACTATTTCGTTCCACGCTTGAACCTTTCTAAACAATGCGACCCCATGCTTTGGATTGCCCTTGCTTCGAAGCGAAAGATAGAGAGTGCCATATGGCAACTTCCCTGCCTTTTTATACTTCTTATCTGTCCGTATATCAACATAGGTCTTCTGGAACTGTTGTATGGGGATTCCCAAGCTCTTAGACCAAAAACTAATACACTCCGGAATATCATTGTCCGGATAGAGATGAACCCTTGCAGAAAATTGATGTGTTTCTGCTCCCATACTCTTAAACCATGCAATCGCGGCACGAAGAAGACGAGGATCGGCATTCGCTATATTCAGAGTAGTTTGTGTTTTCGCACCTTCCCCAAGATACAAACCTAGACCAAACATAAATACATCCCGGCGACTGACGTTTCCTATTTCAATGCGTGCCTCCTTTCGTGCTACATCGAGAGCTTGTTGCCGCATCTGCGCCCTTCGCTTCCCCGCCGCCGCTCGGGCTTTTCCGAAAGCGGCTATAGTGCTTGCGTTCGGTGTGTATGGAATTTCTGTAAGCCACCCACTCAAGGTACTTTTTGAGAGGCCTGTAACGCTAGATATGTGCGTATACGAATACCCTTCTTTCCTGAGTCGTAGCGCTTCTGTACGAGTCTTTGTCCCGTGCATATGTAGAAATAGTAAACGTACAGATACAGGTCTACTGTCCGATTATCAACAGAAGGTACACAAGTTCCGTGCGTTTTGGCTACTTTGGATGTAGCGTACTGGTATGTTCCAGCAAATCTTCGTGGTAGGCGCCGCGCTCTTCCTTGGCGTGTGGTCGACTGTTGTTGACCGCTACCACGAATTCCGCGGCATTCCTCAAGCGTCTATAGAGGAAGTAACGCTTGCAGAGCCCCAAACTCCTACCCCATTCGAGCTTGTGGTTGAAGATATTGTAAAAAACGCGTCATCAACACCGCCTGTTTCTCTTCCCGCAACAACAAGCATACCGGTAGCGCCAAGCATTCCAGCCGGACCAGTAAAACCAACGCCACCTCCCTCGCCTTTTGTTCCTCTTCCTGTACCAACACCACCCGTGGTTATTACTCCCGTACCTATCGTTCCTGAAAGACCAGTGCTCCCTCAAGTGGACGCTGAACTTTCAGACGAAGCACTCTTGAAAGCAGCTATCGTAAACATTATTTGCCTTCAAAGCGGCGGTTTGAAGGGAACCTCCGGAACAGGCGTTATTGTGGACCCACGAGGCATCGTCCTTACGGTTGCACATGTAGGGCAGAACTTCCTTCTTCGCGACTATCCCGAAGAAAATTCAGGTTCCTGCTACATACGCACCGGAAGTCCTGCACGAAATGCGTATTCTGCAGAGCTTGTGTACCTGTCTCCTTCATGGATAGAAGAGAATGAAACAACGTTCCTCGACTCAAGGCCGCGCGGAACAGGAGAGCATGACTTTGCCTTTGTTGCTATCACCGGAACCATAACTTCAACCCCCCTTCCTTCACGCTTCTCGTATATTCCTCTCTCCCCCGCTGGTGCAGATATAGACATAGGGGACCGCGTAGGCACGGGAAGCTATGCTGCTGAATTTCTTACCTCGTCCCAGGTGCGCTCTGCCCTCTATCCGACCATAAAGTTCGCAGAAATAGATGATGTGTATACCTTCGACCGCAATACCGTCGATATCTTCTCTGTCGCCGCAGGATCTGCAGCACAAGAAGGCTCTTCAGGGGGCGCAGTTATCAATCGCGATGACTATCTCGTCGGCGTTATCACCACGCGCACCGTAAAGACAGATCTTGCTCTGCGTACCCTCCAAGCACTCACCATGGATCATTTGCGCCAGAGTTTCCGCAGCGATATGGGTGAAAACCTCGATGCTTATCTAAAGCAAGACTTCCCCACCCTTATACGACGCTTCCAAGGAACTGCCGCTGAACTGCAAGATACTCTTTTCGAAGCGCTTCGTTGACATTAAATATACGTGTGTTAATCTCGCACAACCTCAATAGCAACGAAAGAGGTGTTCGATGAGTACAGAAAAGACTGCGGTTGATCTTCATGTGGGCAAACGCCTGCGGCGGAGACGCCGGCTCCTCGGCCTCACCCAGCAGCAGCTTGGTGAAGCGGTGGGACTAAAGTTCCAACAGATTCAAAAATACGAGGCAGCGGATAACCGCATTGTGCCTGCGAAACTCTACGCTCTTGCTGTCGCGCTAAATATCCCCATCAGCTACTTCTTCGAGGGACTTCAAACTCCTCAAGGAAATTCTGACTCGTCTCGGGAAAAGATCGCTTCGGAAGAAGAAGCGGACGAGTTGATAAGCGGGTATCTCGCTCTCTCCGAGCGCTCTCGAAGGAAGCTCCGTGAGCTTCTGAAGGAACTCAAGCAGAACGGGTCATAAAACGGCCACCCGCCAGTGTTCGCATAGCGAACACTGGCGGGTTTTTCTATTCAGTCCTTTGTC
Organism: uncultured Candidatus Saccharibacteria bacterium; assembly: GCA_964652615.1. Classification (GTDB taxonomy): domain Bacteria; phylum Patescibacteriota; class Minisyncoccia; order Phycocordibacterales; family Phycocordibacteraceae; genus C7867-001. The sequence goes on from CAZZAT010000001.1 coordinate 281,174, forward strand.
GGGGCGCGGAGAATCGAACTCCGTCATCTTGCTCCCAAAGCAAGCGTACTACCGGTATACGACGCCCCGACAAAACACTTAATAGCGGCCTGAATACTGTAGCAGGCTACACTATTTGGCTTAAATATTCTATTGGTGCGGCCGGTATAAGGTGGGAGAGGTTTCTTGGACGCTCGTTACGTGTATGTACGTGTCTTTGTCCGTGCAGCACTGACTTATACCTGCCAACCCTCTATATACAGGATATTTTACTTACTTCTCTCTGGACAATTTCCTGTCTTTTGTCCTTTATCCCCACTATTAACACCTTTATCCACTACTGTCCTAAAGCAAAACCGGCCCAGAAGGCCGGTTTTGCTGTTGGTGCGGCTAGAGAGAATCGAACTCTCGACTGCAACTTGGCAAGCTGCCGTTTTACCACTAAACCATAGCCGCTTAGGCTACATACTCTCATAATACCCTTTATTCATCAATTCTTTCGGCAAGAGCTTCAGCCACTCCATCATTTTTACCTTGAAGTACGTGCTTGAAACTACAATGTTACACACCCCATACCTAAGGCGTGCTGTTTTATGTCTCCCTTGTATACGTATACTTTTCGTAAATCTGCCAAGGGAGATCCCTGAGGCAAACGACCAAAAACGACGGTTTGAGGCCTCATCAATGTCTGGGTAAATAAGCACATTGGCACGTATCTTTTCAGATGGTATTCGACAAACGTTTTCTAGAAACACCACAAAAAGCCGTATAAGTTCTGGATCCGAGTTATTTAATCTGACCTGCTGTTTTGTCTTCCTATCCCCTTCACCCCAATACAGCATAAGCCCAGCAATAAACAATGGGTTGTACTTGAGTGTTTCCAGCTCTGCCTTAGCTTCCTCCCTTGCTTCCGCATATACGCGTTCAAGATGCTGGCCCCGTATCTTATCGAGTGCAACCAACCGGGCCGTGCTCGTTACCTTTGAAGTTTCTACCAACTTTTTCTTGATCCGCTCCGACCAATCCTCACCCGAAAACCATTCAGAAAGTGTGCCGAGAGGAATTTGGAGTTCCGCCTTTATTTGCTTGTAGCTTTTCCCTAGTTTACGCAGTTCTATGGCCTTTTCTTTATCATTACGCATACTTATATTGTACTAGATGGAGGTTCAGTTTATCCCCAGAAGGCACACAAATCCTGTCATATCCTTAAGAGAGCGCGCCCGGAGGGACTCGAACCCCCAACCCCTTCGTCCGAAGCGAAGTACTCTATCCGTTGAGCTACGGGCGCATAAAGGGAGAGTACCACAGGAGTGCCTACTTACCTGCTAAAATGACTCCAATGCACTTCCCTGTTCCTCCTGAAGCAAAGAAAGTAGCAAAAGGCCTTCGCGATGCCGGGTTCGATGCTTATCTTGTTGGAGGGTGTGTACGCGATCTAGTTCTTGGAAGAAAGCCCAAAGACTGGGACTTCACCACAAACGCAAGGCCTGAAGACATTCAGCGCCTCTTCCCCGACTCTTTCTATGAAAACGATTTCGGAACGGTAGGCGTTAAAACCGACTCCAGCGATCCTACGCTAGCCGTTATTGAAGTTACCCCCTACCGCACCGAGAGCGAATATAGCGATAAGCGGCGTCCAGATAAGGTTGAGTTTGGGGATAGTCTTGAAGAGGACCTTGCTCGAAGGGATTTCACCATAAACGCCCTAGCCTATGACGATTCTAAAGGACATTTGGTGGATCCGTATAAAGGACAAGATGATCTGCGGGCGAAGGTCTTAAGGACAGTACGCGACCCTGAAGAGCGCTTTGAGGAGGACGCCTTGCGTCTTATGCGGGCTGTCCGCCTTATGGCAGAGCTTAACTTTGCCCTTGATTCTGATACTGCCTCTGCAATACAGAAGAAGGCCTCCAATTTAAGCCATGTTTCACGTGAAAGGATACGGGATGAGTTCTCTCGAATCCTCCTTTCTGATCAACCTATGATGGCCCTTGTGCTCTGTCAGCAGCTTGGCCTCCTTGAATACATCGCGCCGGACCTTCTACGAGGCATAGGTGTGGAACAGAACCAAGCCCACAGCTACACAGTCTTTGAGCATAATATGCGCGCCATGCAGCATGCCGCTGATAAGGGCTGGGAGCTCGATATTCGCCTTGCAGCGCTCTTCCATGACGTATCAAAGCCAGAGACGCGTAGATGGGCAAAAGAGAGGAAAGATTGGACGTTCCACGGCCATGAGGTGGTAGGAGCTAGAGTTGCAGGCAAGGCACTAAGCGACCTGCGCTTTTCACGTGAAACTATCGAAAAAGTAAGTAAACTGGTTCGTTGGCACATGTTCTTCTCCGACCCAGACCAAATAACTCTCTCTGCAGTACGGAGAATGATTAGGAATGTGGGGAAGGAAAATATATGGGACCTCTTGAACCTACGCATCTGCGACCGCATAGGGACAGGAAGGCCCAAAGAACAGCCATTTCGCTTCAGGAAATATAAAGCCATGGTGGAAGAGGCCCTGCGAGATCCTATATCTGTCGGTATGCTAAAGACCGATGGAAATCGCATCATGAAGACGTTCCACGTGGAACCAGGGCCAAAGATAGGGTATGTGCTAAGCGCGCTCCTTGAGGAGGTTTTGGAAGATCCAAAAAGAAATACAGAGAAGTACTTGGACGAAAAAACCGCATATTTGCTAGGTTTGTCGGAAGAAGAATTGAAAAAGCTAGGGGATTCAGGAAAGAAAAAGAGGGAAGAGGCAGAAGAGGCCGAACTACAGAAGATTCTCGACAGAAATCACGTTTGTTAGGTAAACAAAAAACCGCCTTGCCTTGAGGTGGTGCCAAAGATAGTGAGCGGGCGAAATGATGGCTGGCACCAGGGAGAAATACGGCGTGGCGGCTTTCTGGGTGGTTGTGTTGCTTTCACGTGGAACGGGTTTCCCTTTGTGTATATCGGGGATTCGCCCCGTGTCGTTGGATGACCCGAGCGCTACTTGCTACAACCTATGAAAGAGCTCGCAAAGAACAATCCGCTGCAAGGCAAATCGTCTCTCTCGAGCTTCTTCGCCTTGGTCTGTCTTATAGAATATGTCCTTTATAAACCATGTAAAGGACACGCTGTGGATATGTCCTATAGGACAATTGAGACAGGGCAGTGGTCTGATCCAAACACGTCTGGATGAATGTCTGCTTTCTTCACTTTTGAGGCGAGCTTCTTTGATACGAAAATGTAATCGATACGCCATCCTACATTTCTTTCCCGTGCGCTCCCAAAATGGCTCCACCATGTATAGAAACCGTTGCCTTTCTTGAAGAGCCTAAAGGTATCAACAAATCCTGCACCTATGACCGCTTGTATGCCTTCGCGCTCTTCTTTGGTATAGCCGTGCTCGCCCTCATTTGCTTTAGGGTTTGCTAGGTCATCTGGAGTATGCGCGACATTCAGGTCTCCACAGAAGACTACTGGCTTTTCTTCCTCAAGCTGCTTCATGTACTCAAGAAATGCCGGGTCCCATTTGCTGTGGCGAAGTGAAAGGCGGGAAAGATCCGGCTTTGCGTTTGGGGTATATACAGAAACAACATGAAAATCACCCATATCAGCGGCAATAACGCGACCTTCTTTGTTTGGGTCTCCATAGCCATCCGTATCAAGGCCGTAACGATGAGCAATATCCTCTGGGAGGCCATAGCGCACATCAAGCGGGGAAGTCTTCGTGAAAATAGCTACCCCACTGTACCCCTTCTTTTCGGCAGAGCACCAGTATTCCTCGTATTCCAGCAAATCAAGCTCCGCCTGTCCTTCTTGTGCCTTTGTTTCCTGAAGGCAAAGAATATCTGGCTTTTCTTTGTTCAGAAAGGGAAGGAGAAGTCCTTTCCGGTGGACAGCACGTATGCCGTTTACGTTCCATGAAACTACTTTCATGAACGCACTATAGCAAACGGAAAAAGCGGCACCGACCTTGTAAGGATCGATACCGCTTTGGTTTATTTTCCGGCTGCTGTTCGGTACCTCTTTCGCAGAGTGTCCCTTCCAGCGGCAATCGTCCTTTCTCTTTTTATACGCGTCTGCTCTCCAGCAAACACGCGAAGCCTGCTTGGCTTCAATCGTTGCGCTTGGTCTTCAAGCGCTTTGTCTCCTGAAACAGGAGCATAGGCTGGCGTCAGGTTTTCCGTGAGGAGAACCGCGGCCAGAAGGACATCGGGTTTCACCCGATACCCCATGCCTACAAGAGCCTCCAACACCTCTCTCGCCTTTGCCCCATCAGGGGCAATAGTCGCCACTTGGCGAAACACGTGAGTTTCGAACATCCGGTGCTGGATTATGGAGAAGTGCCAAGACGGACGGTTTTTAAGCGCCCGCGCGATTTTGTTTGCGTCCTCGATCTGCCCTTCGTGCACCGCGTGAAGATAGGCGTTCACCACGGGGGCGAACTTAATCTCGCGGAACGAGTAGGGAAACCATTTCATGTAGTGAAGTGCTACCTTCACCATCTTCGAGGGCGACTTATTCTTTTCTGGAGCGTGTGGGTGGATGCGCATAATGCATGCGCAGCGCCAACCAACCCAACGGGTCCACGCAAGACGCCAGATTTTTCGCATCTCTAACTCCTTCTTGAGTACTGCCCGCCACATTGCTGCGGCGGAGCCGGTATGAAAATTTCAATGAGCATCTTTTTCTTCCTCGTCTTTTTACACGAACGTACCGCTGAACTGGTCGGCCCGTGGAGAGTTTCGAGAAATACTTCGGATCCTGTGAAAGGGCTGTTTTATCTGCTCTGATGCGGGGAAGGCTGAACTCTTCACCGTAGCTACCATCACTTCAAAAACAAACCTTTAGATGCGCACTGTACCACAAGCCATTTCCTTGTAAAGACCTAGGCAGGGCGCTTCGAATGGAACTTTTTATGCACTTCCCGCAGATGCGCATCGGTAACGTGCGTATAAATCTGGGTGGTATTTATCGAAGCATGTCCGAGAAGGGCTTGTACGCTTCGAATGTCAGCGCCGTTTCCTAAAAGGTCGGTTGCAAAGCTATGGCGAAGGATATGAGGCGTCACTTTCTTTGTAATGCCCGCCTTTGCGGCGTACTTCTTCATGATGTTTTGGACGGAGCGAGCGGTAAGGCGCCGTGCCACTTTCTTCGAAGCCTTTTCGTCTGCAAGTACATTCACAAAAAGCGCCTCTTCCATATCTTTGCGGCCTTTAAGGTATGCGCGTACCGCCTCTTTGGCAGAAGGGGAGAGGAAGACAACACGCACCTTATCCCCCTTACCACGCACTGAAAATTCATCGCGTGAAAGATCGAGGTCGCAGTTCAGGGAGCAAAGCTCGGAAACGCGAAGGCCCGTAGAAAACAAAAGCTCAAGAATGGCGCGGTCTCGAAGCGCTCTTTGAGAAGTTCCTTTCGTAGAACCGATGAGTCGTTCAAGCTCTGTAGCTGAAATGAGGTCGAGGGAGCGCTCGGGAAGCTTTGCAAGCTCTATGCGCTCTGGAGAAATACAGGGTATTTCGCGCTTACGCAGAAACTTCAAAAAAGCTCGAAGTGCGATGAGGTAGTAATTCTGGGTGCGGCGCTTCATGGCGCCTTCAGTTCCTTTCTGACGATTCAGCCAGAGTCTGAATTCGCGTATCTTCTCTTCGGTTATGTCGCTCGTGTCTTTTATTTTTGCCCATTCAAAGAAACGGGAAAGGTAGTGGTCGTAGTTTTCGACCGTCTTTACGGCACGCCCGCGCTCGATTTCTATGTATTCGAGGAACTGACGTTTCATTGAAGAGGCATCCATACTGAAAGTATAGCCGATGAACTTCGCACAATATGCAATGATGCTACCGCCCGCCGAGGACGGCTCGCACCAGAAAACACTTGCGCTTTTTTACAAGCTGTGGTAGAGTACGGGGACCATGCTAACAAAGCGCGTAAAGACGGCCCTCGTCAAAGATTCGGGCCGCCACGACAAAGACACTGGATCCCCCGAGGTTCAGGTCGCTTTGCTTACCCGCCGCATTGATGAATTGACCAAGCATTTGAAGAAGAATGCGAAGGATAACCACTCTCGCCGCGGCCTTCTTCAGATTGTGGCCGATCGCCGCTCACATCTTCGTTATCTTGAGAAGAATGATAAGCGCCGCTATAACGCGGTTGTGAAAAAGCTCGGATTGAAGAAGTAATCCCGCCAGAAGGCGGGTGCTTCGTTTGAAGGTGGTAGCATGGGAGAGAGCGACCTTCGCTTTTTAATAAGATTTTTACTATTTCATTTATATGCCTGTCATTAAACATACCGCCCAGCGCGTAGGGATTTTTATCGATACCCAGAATCTCTATCACAGCGCAAAGCACCTTTATAAATCCCGCGTTAACTTCGCAAACGTGCTCGCAGAAGCACTCGGGAACCGCACACTCGTGCGCGCTATCGCCTACGTCATCAAGACGGATAGCGGGGAAGAGAGCGCCTTCTTTGAAGCGCTTACAAAAATCGGCATCGAAACAAAGGTGAAAGACCTTCAGGTCTTCTCGGACGGCGCTAAGAAAGCCGACTGGGACGTAGGGCTTGCCATTGACGCCGTAAAGCTCGCGCCAAAGCTCGACACCATCATCCTTGCAACAGGGGACGGAGACTTTGTGCCTTTGATTGAATACCTTGATATGAACGAAGGCTGCCAAGTCGAAGTAATTTCGTTTGGTAAATCCTCTTCATCGAAACTGAAAGAAGCCGCACACGCGTTTACCGACATGTGCGATAACCCAAAGCGTTTTCTTATAGGAGGAAGATAGATTCTCTCGCAATACTATTGCTATAATCGGCAGTAGCTATGGCCGATACACCGGTAGTATCAGAACAAAAAGACGAAACGAACGTTTCGCACATGCGCACCTATGCAAGCGATGTTGCAAAGCTTACGGGCAAGCCGCTTCCAAGGAACGTGAAGAACGTGCCGGCTCCAGCGCCTCCTCCAAAAGAACCTGAACCTGCAAAAATAATCCCAAAAGCTCCGACAACAAACGAGTCGAGAGAAGAAGTGTTGAAGCGCCTCAAAGAGAAGAGTGTTGTACGGGGGGCGCCAAAGCCAGAGACACCTGCGTATGAACCGTATCCCAAGGCACCAACAACTTCAGAATCTCGGGAAGAGGTGTTGAAACGCCTAAAGAAGAAGGCGGGTGTTTCTCCTGCACCTCCCCCAGAAGCACCTCAGCCGCCCCCACCGCCGCTTCCCACCGTGAAAAAAGATGTTGCACTAAAAGCCCCTGAACGTGTACATACCTATAAGTCTGACTTTTCAGAGCACGCAACCGAAAAGGGAGCGACGCGCATTAGCATGCTTGCCGCACAAGCTGACGCCGCGAACGCACCCGTCGTTCTTGCCGAAAAGAAACAGACAAATCATTTTGCCTTTGTTGTAGGCGCTGTCCTTGTGCTTGCTGGGCTTGGCGCAGTGTATGCTGCCTATCGTTTTGCGACTGGCTCGCCGCCCATTCCTGTAGAAACAGCTGTCCCTTCGCTTATTTTTGCAGATGAACGCCTGCGTATTGAGGGATCAGTAGAGACACTGCGCTCCTCGCTTGCTGCTCCAAGCGTCCTCTCTCTTGAGGCGGGTGAAGCAGCTGTCGTGTATATCTCCTATGCATCGTCGACGAAGGCGGGCATCATTGAAATAGTCGCAACTGGCGCAGAACTTATCGAAGCGCTTCGCCTTCCTGCTCCCGCAGTTCTCTTGCGTTCGATACAACCACAGAGCACTGTTGGTGTCCTAAACGAGGGCGGGGAAATGCGGCCGTTCTTTATCTTCAGCGTCGACTCCTATGAACGCTCGTTTGCCGGCATGCTCGAATGGGAAGCAACGCTTGAGCGCGATCTTTCTCTGTTTTATCCACCACACCCTGAACCTCCGCTAGAAGAGGTGGACATGAGCATCTCAACCACAACCGCATCCTCGACGCCATCTCCTGCGCCTATGCCGTTCCGGCTTTCGTTTGTTGATGCGGTGATTGGAAATCGTGACGTGCGTATCTTAAAAGACCAAGAAGAACGTACCGTATTTCTCTATGGATACCGCGATAAGGAAACGCTCGTTATCGCAAGAAATGAGGCAAGCTTTATTGAACTCCTTGAGCGCCTCTCCTCTGCAGGGAGGAGATAGGGTACGTGATACACTCTTACGCATGATTGACACTACGGTATACAAAACAAGGCTTGAGGAAGAGAAAGCAAAGCTTGAAGGAGAACTTTCAAGTGTTGGTAGGCGCAACCCTTCAAACCCAGATGATTGGGAAGCAGTGCCGCAAGGCACAGGACAAGAACCTGACCCCAATGATGCTGCAGATCTCATCGAGGACTTTGAAGCAAACACTGCTATCTTGAAAGAGCTCGAGACTCGATACAATGAAGTGCTTGCGGCACTTACCCGCATTGAAAACGGTACATATGGTGTGTGCGGCGTATCGGGAGAAGCGATTGAGGAAGATCGCTTAAACGCAGACCCTGCAGCACGTACCTGCAAAGCGCATATTAGCTAACCTCTATCCCTATGTTTCCCATTTCTGTTAAAGAATCACTTTTGTTTGGTTGGAATACGTTTAAGTCCCGTCCGTGGTTTTTTGTTGGAGTCATCCTTCTCTTGTTTGTTATACAGATGTTGGTGAGCGCTCTGCAGAACGCCCTTCCTGGCTTTCTTGGGTTTGTTATTTCTCTTGTTGCTTCGACACTGCTGTACTCTGGGATACTGCATTTGTTCCTTAAGGCGCACGACGACGTTGCTTCTGCCCGCTACCACGATTTGTGGTACCCGAAACCGTTCTTAAACTACTTTGGCGTCTCCCTCCTTCTTATGGTCATTGTCGGTATTGGCTTCCTGCTACTTATCATTCCTGGCATCATCCTTGGCCTTATGTTCTTTGCTGCTGGCTATCTCGTTATCGACCGCGGCCTGAACCCTATCGAAGCTCTGAAGGAAAGCGCCCGCATTACAAAAGGAAGCCGTGTAAAGCTTCTCCTACTCTTCCTTGCGATGGCAGCGCTCAGTATTCTTGCAATGTTGCCGCTCTTCCTTGGATTCCTTGTTGTCGGCCCTATCGTCGCACTCGCAGGCGTACACGCGTATCGCACCTTGGCGCATCATGCAGGTGAATTGGTACAGGTTGAAGCTGAAGTGAAAGCATAGAAAGACAACGAAACCGCCCCTCTGCTTTTGCAGAGGGGCGTTGTCTTTTTGTGCTAGCGAGCGTACACCAGAGGCTCTTCTTTGAGACGTCTGATGGGTAGCCCATTGACCATGTCAGAACGAACATCCGTGCGCGCTGAACGCATCGCGGCCTGAAAGCCGGCATCTACCAACTTCACATCGACCTCATAACCTTGTCCGCGCCAGTAGTCTTCAATGCGTTCCTTGAGATCACTTGCGCCTTTTTTTGTACAAAAATCGGATGCAGACATACCATCCTCCTTTCGTGCAGAACCGTTGCTGCACACGCGTACCATACGCCCGTTTACCAGAGAGTCAAGAACTTAGTTTGCGAGCGGATTCTTTGCACCGCGTACTTCAAAGTGGAGGTGGTATCCGGTAGAGCGACCAGTGTTTCCAACGCCACCAAGCTTCTCGCCCTTTGAGAGAGACTCGCCTACAGAAACTGAAACTGAAGAAAGGTGCGCGTAGAGGGTCTGCGTACCATTATCGTGCGTGAGTACGACATAGTTTCCGTAACCACCATTCTCTCTTCCGTCACCTTTCGCTACGATGACTGTACCCGCAGCCGCAGCAAACACGGGCGTACCTTCTGCAATACCAGCAAGGTCAACACCATTCCAACCGTGAATACCTTGGGAGCGATACGAGCCAGGTACTGGATTACCGAAGTAGCCTGAAAGTTCTGGGGTCACCTTAGTCGTAGCTGGTGAGCCTGACGAAGCGATTTTTGCAGCAGGCTTCTTTGCAGGAATAAGGTTGCCGCCTGGAATGATGAGTTCTGTACCTGCGGCAAGCGACTCGCTTTCGCTAATACCGTTGAAGAGTGCTATTTCTTCAACATCAGCATCAAACAGCTTCGCAACATCAGAGAGAGTACCGCCGCTTTTAATGGTATAGCGTACGCCAGAAACAGGAAGGATGAGGAGCTCATCTCCTGGCTGAATAGTCTTTGCGTCCTTCACATCGTTTGCCCAGAGAATGGTGTTTACTGAGACTTCGAACATGTCTGCAATTTCTGAAAGGGAATCGCCCTCGCGCACCGTATAGAGGGTAATCTCACCGCCACCCCCGCCGCCCACCGAAGCTGAAGAAAGAGCGCCAACAGGACCGCCAGAGGGAATGAGGGCAGAGCCGCCCGTTGTTGCGATAGCAAGCGTACCTTTAGAAGGGTTTGGGTCTGGGTGAGTTGCGGGGTCAAGATACTCAACAGAAGCATCGTGAAGAGACGGAATCTCATCAGCGGCTCGTGTCGTTAAGAATGGCCATGAAAAAGCCTCAATGCGTATAGGAAAAGCCGCAAAGACGATTGCGACTGCGAAGCCTGCGATACCAACCGCGGCTATAGTTTTGTATGCATTTCCGCTTCGCTTAGGGGCGCCAGCTCGGAAAGGATGTTTTGAGGGCAAAATAGGGGGTTCAGGGTGTTTCAAATCCATACTTCCTAGTACAAAAATGGCTTACATAAGCCATTTCTTGAGTTCATCCGTATCAGCCGATTAGGGGAGTATAGCGTTTTCGCTGAAACGGTCAATGAGGACACTATGAACGTGGGGATAGTCTAAAATAGGCTGTACATAAGCCATTTTATGAACTATCACCCTATCCAAGCTATAGTTAACCGATGTCGTACCTCGATACCTTAAATACCGCACAAAAAGAGGCAGTCGAGACAACAGAAGGGCCGGTGATGGTGCTTGCTGGAGCTGGGAGCGGAAAAACAAAAGTCCTCACTACCCGCATCTACCACCTTATACGTTCCCATATTCTTCCGGAACGTATTCTGGCCATAACCTTTACCAATAAGGCTGCACGCGAGATGCGAGAGCGCCTCGGAAGCTTGCTTCAAACCGAGCTTGCGGTGTGGAAAAGGGAAGGGACGCCCTTTGTGGCAACTTTTCACGGACTGGGACGCGAACTCCTTGAAGTGTACGGACGTCCCCTTGGTATCTCGCGCCATTTCACTATTTTTGATCGAGATGATTCTGAACGCGCAATAAAAGGGGCGCTCAAAGAGCTTGGTATCGATCCAAAAGAAGTAGCGCCTCGCTCTATTTTGGCGCGCATCAGCAAAGCAAAAGGAGAAGGACAGGACCGAGAGTCCTTTTCCGCAAAGCAAGCAAAAGAAAGTTTCAAGAGCCGCCTCACCGCTGATATTTGGCGCCTCTACGAAGCGGAACTCGCCAAAGAGAAAGCAGTTGATTTTGACGACCTTATCGCGCTTCCCGTAAGACTTCTTGAAAACTATCCTGAGGTGCGCGCTGCTATTCAGGAACGCTTTCACTACCTGCATATCGACGAGTATCAAGACACGAGTGCCCTTCAGGGAAGACTCGTGCGCCTTATCGCTGGAGAACGACAAAATGTATTTGTCGTAGGCGATATCGATCAATGTCTTACACGTGGTACACGCATTACCATGGCAGACGGATCCAAAAAAAATATCGAACACCTGCGAAAAGGAGATGAGGTTCTCTCAAACTTCGGAAGCGGCACTCTCAAAGCAGCTCGAGTGCAGCGAATTAAACAGAAGCGCCATACAAAACAACTGATACGCATTACCACACGCGGGAAGAAAACATTGACCAGTACGCCAGAACACATTCATTTTGCTGGATTTCGCCTTGGTCTCACACCACAACTTTATTTCACATATCTGATGTATAAGCAGGGAGTAGGGTGGCGCCTTGGCGTGTCACAAACATACACAAAAGGGCAACGCCTCCCTATGATTGGATTTCAGCAACGCTGCAACCATGAACACGGAGATGCTGTGTGGGTGGTTGGGGTATACACAACTCCGCAAGAAGCGCGCCTCAACGAATACACTCTTTCTCTTGCGTACCGTTTACCTACCCTCCCGTTTGTTGCTCGAAAAGGAACTACTGGAGGTTATGTACATGATCAGAAAATAATCGATGGCGTTTTTGCAACATTCGACACAGAATCTGGTGCCCACATGCTTATGCGTGATAAAGGGCTTTCACGTGCATACCCGCATCATCGCGCGCAAGCAACAAGAAGCGACCGTAAAAACGCCGTGATTACCCTCTGCGGAAATAACCAAGGATCGGCTGCTCTACATCGTATTTCTATTGTCAGCAACGATGTGCTTACTGGAAAGAATCTTCAGGAGGCTGGGTTCTCTGTGCGACAAGCCAAAGCCGGATCGCAAAGTTGGAGATTTGAAACAGCGCACACCGACTACGGCGTACTACAGGAACGGTTGCTCCACCTTACGAAACTCATCCCTACGCTCCATGTCGTACAAAACGCTCGCTTAGGAGGACTGAAGAAAAATCCAAAAGATGGAAACTCTCTCCCATTCCTTCCTGCAGGATCGGTACTTCCCGGCATGGCAGTATTTGATGAAACAACAGGATACGACATCGTTGAAACCGTAGAGCACATTACAGAAAAAAACGCTGTTGTATTTGATATTGATATTGAGAAAACACACAACTTCATTGCAAATGGCATCTTCACTCATAACTGCATCTATACTTGGCGAAGCGCAACTATTGAAAACCTGCTTGAGTTTGAAAACGAATATCAAAACGCCAAAAGTATCGTGCTTGAACACAACTACCGCTCTTCAAAAACTATTGTGGATGCGGCTAATCAAGTCATCGAGAAGAACCGTAACCGTAAAGAAAAACGAAGCATAACCTCAAACGATGTCGGGGAACCCATACGCATACACATGGCGGGAACCGCTGACACTGAAGCGCGCTTTGTAGCAAAAGAAGCAGGGAAGTGTATAGAAGAAGGCACCTCTCCCGAGGATATAGCTGTCTTGTATCGTACAAATTTTCAAAGCCGTGCACTCGAAGAAGCGTTTTTGCAGGCAGGCATTAGCTACCGACTTCTTGGCACCCAATTTTATGACCGCAAAGAAGTGAAGGACGTGCTTTCGTGGGTACGACTCTCACTTGATACCGAGCGCGAAGCTGACCGTATGCGCGCCGTACAGTTTCCTGCTCGCGGTATCGGAAAGGTCACGCTCGGCAAGCTTGCATCAGGTGCACGCGACGCTCTTAAACCAAGCGAGCGTGCAAAAGTAGAAGCGTTTGAGGAAACGCTTGCAAAACTTGGCGCGGCAGCGGACACACTTCCTCCTTCCGAGTTCATTCGCCTTGTCATAGAAGAAAGCGGTATGCGTGCTACGTACGAAAAAGGCGGAGATGATGACGCGGAACGCCTTGAAAACGCAAAAGAGCTCGCAACGATTGCAAGCAGACACGACGGCACGCCAGGGAAGGAAGGTATCGCGGCATTTCTTGCTGACGCTGCGCTTGCAGGAGACCAAGACGAGCTCGACAGGAAAAAGGAAAAGAAGGGAGTAACCCTCCTTACCATTCATGCTGCGAAAGGGCTTGAGTACAAGACGGTATTTATCACAGGGCTTGAAGAAGGACTCTTCCCGCATGAAGGTATGGGAGACGAGGAGCGTGATGAAGAAGAGGAACGACGGCTCTTCTATGTCGCACTTACGAGAGCCAAGGAGCGCTTGTATCTTACGCTTGCGCGAGTACGCCGCATATACGGCACCGACTATCTCCAAGAACCTTCTTCTTTTTTGCAGGACATAGATGCGTCCCTTGTCCTCTATGCACACGAGGAAGCGTATGAACCCACTATTTCGCTATAACCGAGAGGAGTACCGCGCCGACTAAAAATACAAACAGTACAGCAAATACGAGTTGTTCTCTATACGGCTGCAGAACACACGCAAGATACCCGAGAAGCGCGCACAAGGCGGCAAGATGCACAAGATAGGGCACGGCAAAAAAGAGCGGCGTTAAAAGGAAGGCGAGCGCGACAAGAACGCCCATAGAACGGAACGCTGCCTTTGTTCCAAAGCGTTTTTGTATAACCGTTGCAAGTGTTGCAATACCCTGCGAAGCATCACCTTCAAGATCTTTCAGGTCTTTAAAGTTTGCAAAGAGCGTGTAGAAGAGCACGATGCCAAATACTAAAGAGACGGGGAAGATGCCGCTTTCTTTAAAGGGAATGGTATGGAAGAACCCTGCACACACTGCGGAAAGTGCAGCGAGGCCGATAATAAAGGAAGAAAAGAGGGGAACACGCTTTAACCGAAGCGGAGATGCAGAGTACGCATAGTATGCGGCCGTGAATGAAAGGAGAAAGAAGAAGGAGTAGTAGCCTGATACCCAACCAGCAAGAAGCATGAGAAGAAATGCACATAGAGCCGCACTATGCATCTGGCTTCTGGTAAGTGTCCGCACTACCAAAGGACGCTCTTTGTTTGATACCGCATCAATTGCTTCGTCTTCAAGATCGTTTATTACGACCGCATAGTAGCAGGCGGCACACCAAGCAACGGCGAGTGTAGTGAGCGTAAGCAGGTCAGCCCACCCGTACGCATACCCGCCGCTCATGAAGTAGCCAAGCAAAGCGCCGATACCAACAAGCATAAGTGCGTGCAGTACGCGAAGCGGGCGGAAGTTTCGGATATGCGCTCGTAGTGTGGGCGCACTATGGCAATACGCAATAACAAGGCCGAGCACGGTTGCTATAAGCGTAAAGCATGCGGCCATAAGCGCATTGAACCCTGTTTCTATAGTGATAAGTGTTGATGCGGGTACGAGTGTTGCAGGTAGCGTGTTTCTTAGAAGCCCCGAGGAGTAAAAAGCGTCCTGTAGAAAAGCGAAGACACTGCCGCCAGACACATAGGTGCCAGAAAGTGCGTAGAGGACGCTTGGAAAGGAGCCGAATATAAAGACGGTCACATAGACTGCAGCACCTGCTACAAGAGCGCGCAGTATGTTTTTTGTGCGCAAGAAAATATACACGGCAAAAAGCAGTGTTGCGAAAAAGAGCGTAATACGAACCCCAAGCGTGGCTCCTGTGTCAGAGAGAAAATCGAAAAAAGAAAAGAAGATGCGTAGAAGTTCCGGAGGAGAGACAATAAGATACACCAAGGAAGCGCCTTGGCCTCCCGTGGCAATAACATCGAATGTTGGAGGTATAAGAAGTACAAGAAGGCCAAAAAGGGCGACAGGAAGAGCTTTTGCGTAGTCGCGCAAAGCGGTTCCGAGAATGCACACAAACGCAAAGAAGAGTGCGAGGAAGTACGCGCTGTAGTGGACAAGCGTCCAAGGGTCAACAGGGAAGAGACCGTTGCCACTCGGACTTGAAAAACCCTCAAGCAGTATGCGAAGTGCGACAATAGAAAGGAATGCGCCGATAAGGCCTGCTGCAGTCAGACGTGTTGTTTCGAGGGCGTGTAAAAAGCGCTCCACCATAACATCTGCAGTATAGCGTGTTAGGATTGCGGCGATGCGCGCTAAGAAAACACTCGGCCAGCACTTTTTGATGCATGCGCAAACCGCAAACCGTATTGTGCAGGCGGCTCCTCTTGAAGAAGGCGATACTGTCCTTGAAATAGGGCCCGGAAGAGGCATCCTGACGCGCGCCCTGCTTTCTCGTGCAAAGCGCGTTATTGCAGTTGAGGCTGATGCGGACCTTATTCCTCTGCTTGAAGAAACCTTTAAAGAAGAGCAGGGCCTCACTCTCATACACCAAGATATCCGTGCGTTTAACCCTTCAACGATAGAAGGGGAGTATGCCGTAGTCGCCAATATTCCGTACTACATCACGGGAGAAATCATCCGCAGCTTCCTTTCAGCAAGCCATAAGCCGCGCTCCCTTACGCTTCTCGTACAAAAAGAGGTGGCGGTGCGCATTGCACGCGCAAAGAAAGAGAGTCTTCTTTCGCTCTCGGTAAAAGCATACGGGACGCCCCACTATACATTTACCGTACCTAAAGGAGCTTTCAAGCCGGCTCCCTCGGTTGATTCGGCTGTCTTGACCATACGCGACGTACAAAAAGATGCTTTTGCCTCAAAAAAGGAAGAGGAAGACTTCTTCAGCCTCCTCCACGCAGGATTTGCACACAAACGAAAGCTCCTTGTGGGGAATCTTTCCGTACTTGCACCAAAAGAACGTGTGCTTGAAGCCTTTACAGAGGCTCATGTTGCAGAAAAAGCGCGTGCAGAGGATGTTCCACTTTCTTCGTGGCGGGTACTTGCAAAAAACCTAGGAAAATAATGCACAGATAGCATACGTACTCTTCGCTTCTTGGTGCTATCATTGCCTTGACGAGCATGGCTGTTTCTACCAAAACAACAAGCATTCTCCTTTCCATCGTCATAGCGGCGGGTCTTATGGGAGTCGCCTTCTATTTCTCGGGAGCACGGCCAAACGTAGCTGATGCTGTTTCAACCGAAGAGCTTCTTCGCGCCTACGCAGAGAAAGACAGTGACAGCGACCTTCTTCCTGACTGGCAAGAAGCCCTTTATGGTTCAGACCCCCTAAACCCACGCTCGATAGACTCGTCCATGACCGATGGGGAAGCGGTTGCCGCAGGACGAGCTACGGTTTCTCTGCGTGAGGAAGTTTCACCAGAGCTTCCCGATATTCCAGGAGTTGAGGTGGAAGCAGATACCGTTACTGGTGCTTTTGGCCGCAAGCTCTTTACAGACTACTTCGAAGCGCGCGGACAAAATCAACCCACAAGCGACGATATCATTGCGTTTGTAACGTCCGCTGCAGACACGCTCGCTATAGAAAACGACACGAGAGCCCGTTACAGCTCAAAAGACCTCACTATCGTGCAAGATAACAGCCAAGAAGCTTTGAAGGCATACGCTGCACGAGTAGCGTCTAGTGTCGTACGCCCATCAATTGATGCGCCCCAAAACGAACTCTTCTACTTCTACGACTATGTGGCACTCAAAGATGAAGCTGCACTTCCTAAAGTCGCCGCGCTTGGAAAGTCCTACAAAGAAACTGCCGCTGCATATATGCGCATTCCTGTTCCTGCAATTGCCGCAGCTCCCCATCTCGAACTAGTGAACGCTCTCTATCGCACAGGAGAAGCGACTGAATACATGGCAGCTGTGAAAACCGATCCGCTTCTTGCGTTTCTCGGTATTGCACAGTACCAAACGGCAAGCGCCGCACTCCATGAAGCGCTCAAAAAATCCGTTGCTGTGTTTGTGGCAACGTTTCCTGCACAAACACCATGAGTACTTTCTCCTTCCGCACCATTCTCTCACTACTCCTTATAGGAGTGCTTTTCACGCCCGTAGCTCCTGCTAAAGCGCAATGGGTAACTTGGGACCCAGGAAACAACATTGCAAACTTCGGAGACTGGATCACTAATATATTTTCAAGTGTTTCTGAAGAGTCCACTGCCGTCACCTCTGCCCTTACTGAAGGTTCTACCGGTTCGCTCTTCACCAAGGAATACATTCTTGACCAGATAGCCTTCATTCTTGCAAAAGAAGCACTGCAGTCTGTTATCGACGAGGTGATTGATTTTTCTGGTTCAGGGTATGACGGAGCTCCGGCATTTGTAACAAACATTCGAAGTCACATGCTCGCGCTTGGCGACTTGGTTGCCGATGACTTTATAAACCAGTTTTTGTCAGAGGGCATGATTGATTCTCCATTTCGAAATACGATTAGCTCCTCGCTTCGAGGTGAATACTATCGCTCAACCGGACCTAACGCATACTTTAATGTAAATCGTTACACTCTTGACCAATTTTCGGATGATCCTGAAGCATTCTTGCGCGGTGATTTCGGAAGAGGAGGTATTGAGGCTTGGATACAAACGTGGAGGAACCCGCAAAACAATCCGTTTGGCGCGTATGAGCGAGCAAATAGCGAGCTTTCGCGTCGCATTATTTCTGCGCAAACCGACCGCTCGTCAGAGCTTGATAGAAACAGCGGCTTCCTAAACTACTGTGAAGATCCTCCTGCAGATGCTTCAGAGGGGGAAGAAACTGCAGAAACAGAGGGAGAGGCAACGAGCCTTCAAGCGCCCGCTACAGGTGGGGGGCCTAAATGCCAAACCAAGACGCTTGGTTCAACACTTAATGCTGCCCTTGAGAAGTCTATTGGTGCTCCTATCGATCAGTACGTGGAAGCTGATGAGTTGAATGAAGTGATGACTGCGCTTGTACAGGCACTTGTTACTTCCGTTTTCGAGGAAGGTATTACCGGTCTTGCAGAAGGAGAGGGGACGAGAAACAGGCCGGTTGGGGGCGCAACGGACATCATCAATACCATGCTTGGCCGTGCGCGCGATATCCGTGGCAAGATCGTGCAATACCAAGCAGACTGGCAGAAAATTGGTGCAAAAGCGCAAGAGGCTTCACAGCGCTGCCCTACAGATCCTCTCGTGCAGAGCACAGTATCAAAAGCGGCGGCGGCGGCGGTGAAGGTGGTCGATGCGCTTCCTGCGCTTGATGCAGTTATTCAAAAACTCCTCACACTTCAGAGTGGGGAAGTACTAAGCGATGAACTTCAGGAAGTGACTACTGAATACAACAGTCTTTCCAGTTCAGGTCGCCTACCTACCCCAGCAGAGCTAAGCGAAGCGAAGCTCGGTGCAGTCGATACTCCGCCACCTAACCCAGAGGTCGACCTTAGAGGACAAGTCACTGGCTCTTTGTATGACCAGATGGAAAACGCTGTTACAACTGGTGTTTGCCCTACACCACCACCAACGACAACGTAGCGCTATATGAAAAGCCTTCGTTTCGCACTATCCATGAGTCCGAAAGCTCTTATAGCGCATAGTGTATTTTTCTCTTTGTTTGCATCTCTAGCATTCTTTGGCTTTAGTACACCCGCGTACGCAAGCTGCGGATTTGGAGATCTAGTTTGTGGCATTATGAGCGGCGCTGGGAAGCTCTTCGCCACTTTTATCTTCGTGGTGGTACAGATTTTCGGTGTTCTTCTCGGCTGGATAAGTGCATTTTTTAACACTGCAGCCATTGTTACCGTCTTCCAGTTTTCAAATTACTTCGGAAACTCCGAAGGACTCTTGCTTGCGTGGGGAATACTGCGCGACCTTGCAAATATCGTGATTCTCTTCGGCTTTGTCTTCATCGGCATCGGCACTATTTTGAATATTGGAAACTTCAGCGCAAAGAAAGCTCTCCCTTCTCTCCTTATTTTCGCGGTTCTTCTTAACTTCAGCCTATTCGCCACCGAAGCAGTCATAGATGCATCAAATGCGATCGGATCATCATTCTTCGCGCAAGCAGGAGGAGTTGATTGCACCCTTAGCGCAAGCATCACGCAGTGTTCTGGACAGGGTATTGCAGGACATCTTTTGAGTGCTGTAGGTATCTCAAGCATCTTTGATCCTGACTCGTGGGGAGACGGCATTGGAGAAATAATGAACGCAGACGACGGTATTGCTGCGGCTGTACTCTATCTTGGTATTTTGATCCTCATTATCGTCATGTGTGCCATCATGTTTGCTGGTGCAATTATTCTCATTACCCGCGCGATTACACTAATGCTCCTCATGGTTACGTCTCCGCTTGGATTTGCGGGCATGGCCATTCCAGGACTCCAGAAACTAGGCAAGAAATGGTGGGACACGCTTCTTCAGAATGTTATCTTCGCACCTATCTTCGTCCTACTTATCCTTGTAGGACTTAAGGTCGCAGAGGGAATACGTACAGGACTTGTAGGGAACAGTTTTAGTATCACCGAAAAGCTTTCGGGGTCCGATCCTGTAGGTATAGGTACTGTCTTTGTTATGTTCGCACTTGTTATAGGTCTCTTTTGGGGAGCGCTTATGTTCGCAAAGCAGTCGGGCATCATTGGTGCAAGTGCAGTTGCAAGCGGTGCGATGAAATGGGCGGGGAATACAGCTGGTTCGTTCACCACTACACCTATTGGTATGGGTGCAAGAGCTCTGGAGAAGGGGTACGGAGGCGCAGCTCGAGCCGTACGTCGAGCAACACCATCTTTCGCACGCCCTGTACTTGCCGCACTCGGAGGTAACGCCATAGACAGTGGTATACGAGGCGCACTCGGTTCAGCACAAAAAGTCACTATACCTGGAACTGGTATGGATACGTATGAGACGAGCCGTAAGCGCCGAGAAGACAGGTTCAAAGGAATGAACGAAGGAGACTCTCTTGACAAAAAGAAGGAACGTCTGAATAAAGCACTCGAGAGCGGTAATAAAGACGATATAAAAGCGGCTGTATCAAGTATGAGTGTTTCCCAACTCAAAGAGGGGGGCTACTTAGACGATGACAAAAAATCTAAAACTATTGCAACTGCACTCGGAGCTCCAAAATTCAAGGAACTCATGGAGGATACGACTATCTCTAGTGGCATTAAAGATCGCATGAAGAAGGAGCGGTACGACACTCTTGAAACAGCGGCTGATGCTGCTGTCCGCGATGCTAGAGCTGGGAATTTCGATACTATCGAGAAGTTCATGAAGGACACTGACGTTATTGATTTGAAAGAAATGAAGCACCTTAAAGACTCCGGTCGTGGAGCAGAACTTGAACTTATGGCTGGAGCTATGTCATCAACCAAATTCAAACAGTTTAACGAGGATAAAGAGGTTGATAGCGTTACAAAGAAACGCTTCCGCGATGCTCGCTATGAAGGACCAAGAGGTTTGAAGAAACGAATACGGGACGCTGCTGATACTACTAGGTCTCCAGCTGAAGTTGCTGCGGCTATTGAAGACGTATCGAAGTGGTCTGCAGAAGAATTCGAAACCTCTGGAGCCCTCTCTGATCCGACCCTAAGGGAGCAGGTTGCCCGTGTGATCTCTGATGACCAATACAAAGCTCTGCAAGCATCAAGCTCCATTGGTACAAGCACAAAGACAACCCTTGAAGGGTTGCGGGAAGATCCAACTAAAGACGGATCTCGATTCCATGCTCGGCATATCGATCACACGTTTAATAAAATTATTACGCGTCCGAGTGAGCGCGCCAAACTCCCAGGCAATATTCTGGCTTCGTTGCAGGTAAGAAGTCGCTTGAAGCCAGCTGACTTTGTAGCTGTACAAAAAGCAGGTCGACTTGAAGAAGGAGATCGGCAACTTCTGGCCACACGAGTTCAGGCGCTTGTTCGTGTTAATGACCCTGTCATGCTTGCACAAATTGGAAGACTTAAGGGTCGTGAACTTGCTCGATTTAAGGATTTCTATAATCTTCCATGATCTTTTCTGAACAGCAAATCGAAGATGCTTTGAATGCAGCCCCTCAAGCGATACGGGACGTGCTTGAGGATGGTACACTTGACACATCTGTAGCGAAATCCTGCCAAGAACAAGGTCTCCATGTCGACCAAATTGGCGCTGTCGCTTTACACTCGCAAAATATACTCATAGGACTGCTGAAACCTTCAGAGTTTATATTCGAACTTGAATCAAGTGGAATCCCTAAGCCTGTAGCAAATGCCATTCTTCAAGACTTAAACGAACAGGTATTTAAACCATTGAACGAGAAAATACGGGCTGAAAAGGAAAGTGGGGAAGAAACACCAGAAGAGCCTGTAGAACCTACCCGCACGCCAGAAAAACCTGCGCCACCTCCACCCCCACGTATCGAAATAGCCGTACAGGAACCACCTCCTGTTCCTGTTATAGCTCCTCAAGTTCAAGCTCCTGTTGCTACGCCTCCTGCACCCACGCCAACTCCTCCACCTGTAGCACCAATGCCTCCAGCACCTACACCTCCTCCAACCCCTGCACCAGAGCCGCCTGCACCTCCAGCAACTCCGCAAATGCGCACCATGGCGCATGATGTCGAAGCGCTCAAAGATGGAAAGATGCCTGAACCACAGCGTCCTGCCCCACCTACACCGCAAACTCCTGCACAAGCACCGGTCACACATGAAGCAGCGCAAGATATGCCAAGCCATCAAGAAGTAACTGAATCTTTGAAGCAGTACGGTGTTGACCCCTATCGAGAACCCGTAGAATAGCGGATAGCTCGCTTCAAGAGCTTGGTATACTAGTTTGTAATGGAGTACCAAGTTCCTCAATTTATCGAGGTTGAAGATAAGATTTTTGGACCGCTTACCTTAAAGCAGTTCATCTATCTTGCTGGAGGCGCAGGTCTCTGCGTCGTGCTTCTGCTCTACCTTCCATTTTTCTTTGGCGTACTGCTTGCAATACCGGTAGCCGCTCTCTCTCTTGCGCTTGCGTTCTATAAGATTAACGGGAAGTCGTTCGTTGAAATGATGGAATACGGCTTTAACTATCTTATAGGGAAGCGCCTGTATCTCTGGAAAAAGGTTAAGGAACCGGTTGTGCCGGCAGCAACGCCCGCAGAAACACTAGGAGGAGCCCCCGCCATAGCTCCGAAAGAGGGGTTGTCTCGAAGAAAGCTTGAAGACCTTGCGTGGGCACTTGATGTAAAGACTGACCGCGACCAAACCATTACGTAGCCCTATGCCCGAAGCAAACCCAACACAAGCATTCGTTCCCGTAAAAGAAGTCCGTAATGGCATTATCATCCTGAAAGACGGAGGGTACCGTGGCGTGCTTATGTGCTCCTCATTAAACTTCGCCCTAAAATCAGAAGATGAGCAGCGCGCCATCATTGGAGGCTTCCAGAACTTCCTTAATACGCTCGATTTCTCGGTTGAGATAGTGGTGCAGTCTCGCCGCATGGATATACGCCCCTATCTTGCGTTCCTTGAAACACTAGAGCCGACCCAGAAGACTGACCTTATGAAGATACAGCTGCGCGAGTACATTCAATTCATTAAGAACTTCATTGAAGGCTCCGACATCATGACGAAGCTCTTCTACGTCATCGTGCCATTTAACGCAGCCCCAGGAACAGAAGTCGCAAGCGCTCTGCCGTTTCTCCAAAAGAAACCAGAGAAAGCCACTGCAGGACTCTCTGGCTCTTTTGAAGAGCATCGTATTCAGCTTGAGCAGCGCATGGGACTCGTGTCTTCCAGCCTTATGTCAACAGGATTACGGGCGGTACCGCTTGGAACCGAGGAGGTGATAGAGCTTTTGTACCGCTCGTTCAATTCGGGGGATATAGGAGGTCCGATACAACTTACTGAAAAATAATATGGCTCTTCTTGATTTTCTAAACAAAAAGCATAAGGATGCACAAGCTTCTACGGTCGTTGCGCCGGTGCTTCCGCAGGATATCTATGCGGAAGGAGCGCTCTCTCTTGCGGACACCATCGCTCCCGCAGCTTTGAAGGTAAGCGCTAAAGAAATCACGCTTGGCGAGAAGATGTCGCGTACCTTCTATACCATCTCCTACCCGCGCTACCTTACTGACAGCTGGTTTACGCCGGTTGTAAATATGCCGCAGGTTTTTGATGCATCTATTTTCATTCATCCAGTAGATACAGCACAGGCGCTCCGAGGCTTCCAACGAAAGGTAGCCGAGGTACAAAGCCAGATTTCGGAGCGTGCAGAGAAGGGGCTTGTGCGTGATCCGATGCTTGATACTGCCTACCAAGACCTTGAGGCGCTACGCGATAACCTCCAACAGGCACAGGAGCGGCTCTTTGATGTAGGCCTCTACCTCACCATATACGGCGACTCGAAGGAGCATCTCGATAAGATTGAAGCGGAGGTGCGCGGCATACTCGACTCAAGGCTTATCTACACGAAACCTGCTCTCTTTCAGCAGGAACAGGGTTTTCGTTCAACGCTTCCGCTTGCAAACGATGAACTTGCCGTACATTCGAAGTTAAACTCTTCTCCTCTTTCATCAATCTTCCCATTCGTTTCCTTCGACCTTACAAGTGACAAGGGTATTCTCTTTGGTGTTAACCGCCACAACGCCTCTCTCATTCTCTTCGACAGGTTTTCACTTGAAAACTACAATTCAGTCGTGTTTGCAAAGTCTGGTTCCGGTAAGTCCTATGCGGTGAAGCTTGAGATTCTCCGCTCGCTTATGTTTGGAACGGACGTGATTGTTATCGACCCTGAACGCGAGTATGAGTACTTAGCAGAAGCTACCGGCGGACGCCTCTTCAACATCTCGCTCTCTTCAGAACACCACATCAATCCGTTTGACCTTCCGCCGGTCAAAGAAGACGAGACGCCTTCTGACATTCTTCGCTCAAACATCATTAATCTCGTAGGTCTCTTCCGCATCATGCTTGGCGGCCTTACTCCTGAAGAAGACGCCATTGTCGACAGGGCGATAACCGAGACCTATGCTTTGAAGGACATAACGGGGGATAGAGACTTTAGCGGTATCGAAGCGCCTCTCTTGTCTGACTTTGAGAACGTACTTTCGGGCATGGCAGGGTCCGAGTCTCTCGTCGCGCGGCTTTCAAAATACACCCGCGGTACGTGGGCAGGCTTTATGAACCAACCGACAAACGTCGACATCGGGAAGCAATTCATCGTCTTCTCGGTGCGCGATATGGAAGACGAGTTGAAACCGGTTGCTATGTACATCGTCACGCACTACATATGGAATGCGGTGCGGCGCGATTTGAAAAAGCGCATTCTTGTTATCGACGAGGCGTGGTGGATGATGAAGTCGGAAGATACTGCTTCCTTCCTCTACAGCCTCGCCAAGCGCGGCCGCAAATACTACCTTGGCGTCTCAACCATAACGCAAGACGTTGAAGACTTCCTGAAGAGTCCGTACGGAAAACCTATTCTCACAAACTCCTCAATACAGCTTCTCTTGAAGCAATCGCCCACAACTATCGACCTCTTGAAGGACATCTTCAATCTTACTGAAGAAGAGAAGTTCCTTCTTTTGGAGTCTGGGGTGGGAGAGGGCTTGTTCTTTGCGGGCTTGAAGCACGTTGCCATAAAGATAGTGGCTTCCTATACCGAAGACCAGATTATTACGTCAGATCCATCCCAGCTCCTTGCTATTAAGCGGGAAAAACAACGCCTTGAAATGGCGAAGGAATAGGCAATGGCACAGCTTCCAAGCGTACAGCAGGTCGTAAGTGTTTCTCGAGCAGTACAGAAATCTGACCTCGGAAGAGTTTTGGATGAAGAGGGTAAACGCATAAAAAACCAAGGAGCTGCAGCACTTATTACCGTGGCTCTCTTGGCTGACTTAGTCCAGTCGCTACAGCTTATTCCTGGCCTTGGTTTCCTCTTTATTGCGCCCGCCATAGCCGCAGTCGTCTTCGGGTATGTCTTTATTATCATCGCCCTTAAGTTTTTCTTTGACGGCATAGAGCTTATTGGCGGCCAGTACACCATGATGAAGGGTGGGGCGCTTATCGTGTCCGCTCTTGTTGAGTTCGTCCCGTTTATTAGCGCCTTTCCTGCTATAACTCCTGGCGTTGTGGCCATCATAATTGCAACGCGCCTTGAGGATATTGGTAAGGAACGTCTCATACCTACCACTAAAGAGGTGGTAGGCAGAGCCTTTCAAAGCAAGCGTGGACGTCAAAGAACTGATGAGTTGTATCGGGCTAGATTCCAACGTTCAGTAAACGAGGTTGCAGACGACTTTTACGAAAAACTGCAAGAGGAGGAAGAGCGGCAGGCTCTCAAAGAGGAGCAGAAACGCAAGGTGCGTGCCTTTTAGTGCCCACAGCGCATCTTCGCCACACACTAAGACGCGCTATACTTCTTGTGATGCTTCGCGCTCTTCTACTTCTCGTCTTTATTGCTATACCTGTGTCTGTATCGGCACAGTTCTCTCCTGATGCAAAACCACTTCGGATTAGTATCTCCCCTGAATATCCGCGTCCCTATGACCAAGTGACGGTCTCGCTTGAGAGCAACCTTATTAACCTCTCTGCAGCAGATCTCGTTATATCCGTAAATGGAGCAGTTATTGAAGAGGGATCAAAGACAGCTACCTTTAAGGCGGGAGGTCCTGGAACGAGATCGGTCATCCGTGCATCTGCAACAACTCCTGCAAGCACCGAATCAGCTGAAAAGACGATAGTTCCTGCTGAAATAGCGCTTGTTATTGAACCATCGGGAACTTCGCATCCTTTCTATGACGGCGGTCTTTTAGTGCCAAGCGAAGGCCGCCTTCGCATCATTGCGCTTGGCGATCTTCGAAGCACGCCGGGAACACGCCTTTCTGAAGCTGATGTGAGCTATACCTGGAAAGTGGGGGATAGGAACCTATCCGAGGAGTCCGGTTTTGGAAAGAACGTCCTTACCGCAATAGCTCCCACTCGCTATCGCGATACCCAAGTGACCGTAACTGCAACAAGTCGCGACAGAACCGTTGTTGCACGTTCATCAATATCTGTGTCTCCCGTGGACCCGATAGTACGTTTCTATAGCGATGACCCGCTTTCTGGAACAAACTTTGCTGCTGCCATTACCGATGCCTTTTCGTTTAGCGGCAGTGAGGCTGGCTTCCGCATTGTTCCGTTCTATTTCAAGGAGACCCCTTCGTTCTCCTGGAGACTAAACGGAACAGAAAGTGGTACCCAAGACACCATCACAGTGCGTTCAAGCGGAGGTTCTGGGTCAGCAGTACTTTCTGCTGATGCTATGCTTGGAACCATACGAGCAAGCGAATCATTTAACCTTCGCTTTGAAACAGCGCGCCAAGGCGGCTTCTTCGGATTCTAACCATGAATTTCCTCACCAAAACCCTTCTTGCAGCCGGCGCTCTTGCGCTTCTTAGCTCTCCCACGCTTCTATTTGCACAAGAAACGGTCGTCTTTACTCCTCTAACCGGCCTTCCAGGACTGACTGATGTAAGCAGCGCGGACGCAATAGGAGACTTCCTAAACGTCATTTATCGACTCTGTGTAGGTATCGCTGCAACGCTTGCGGTACTGAAGATAATTCAGGCAGGTGTTATGTACATGCGAAGCGACAGTATTACCGGACATAAGGAAGCGCGCGACATTATAAAAACATCTTTGCTTGGATTGGTGCTTGTTCTTTCTCCAGCTATTGTCTTCGGCCTCATTGATCCTCGTATTTTGAGTCTCTCCCTAAACACAACACCGCTTCAGCTTTCGGAACTTGCGCCACAAAATCCTTCTGGTGGGTTAAACGCTGCCCAAAGGCAAGTCATAGTTAATGAGGTTGTCGCTGCTGCGCAGGCTTGTGGTGTGCAGGCAACCGAGCAACAGGGGAGATGTTTTCTTGACAGTATGCCTGATACGGAACGAACACGCGCTTGTATCCCTGGCATCACCGATGCACAGTTTCAGTGTATGGGAGAAGGAATAATTGAGGCAGGAGAGAGAATGCAAGCTGAAGAAAATCGCTGCCAAGCAGTAGCACCTATCACTGAAGGTAAAATGGTCTCTGAACAGTATCAAAACTGCTGCGCGCTTGCTGGTTTTCAAGCGGTTCGCTATGGATTCCGCAACGTAAACTATATGTGCACTAACTCTCCTCCAGAACAAGAAACTTCTCCGATAAATGCCGCCGAAGGAACTTACAATTTTGTGCTCTATGCGCTTTCTTCAGATGAAACATGTGTTCAACTTGTGCACGGTTCATACCCAGATCAAAGTACATGCACCGCACGGCTTGCCGAAGAACAAAATAGTCGACCTCAATACACACCACTCTATTCTTGTGTTATTCCGCCGCTAAATACTTCTTTGTTTAATAAGCCTGTGTGTTCGAACATAACTACTGCAAACTAATATGCGGCGCGTCTTCCTTATCATCCTCGCAATCATAGTTCTGATAGGTCTTGCGCTTGGCATCTATATGCTTTTCTTCTCTGCAAAAGCCCCTGACTTTACTGCAAACCCTGGATCTTTTGGTACGGGAGGAGAGTATGTTCCAGGAGAGTTCGGAGAGCCCGGAGAAGGAGAAGTGGGAGAAACTGAAACTGAAGCAGGAGAGGAAGTCGCGCCACGACTTGTAAAGATAACAGACGGTCCAGTTGCGTTTGGTTCAGTTGCTTTCACTACTGAAGAAGTAGTTGAAGGAGAAACAGTTGGCTCAACCACTGCAAGTTCTACAGTGGTGTATGACACGGAAGTGCGCTATGTGGAGCGGTTAAGTGGAAACGTGTACGGCTACAAAGCACACGAGCGTACATTAACGAGAATCTCAAACCGCACGCTTCCTGGCGTCTATGAAGCATCATGGCTTTCTGATGGTTCCACTGTATATGCGCGCTTCCTTACAGAAAGTGGTGCTGGAGATGAAGTGCTTGAAACCTATGCGCTTCCCGTACAGGAAGGGGAGGGTGGCTATTTCCTTGAGCCAAACATAGCGGAAGTTGCTGTGCGCGGAACAACGACAGTAGCAACACTTCTTCCAAGCTCAAGTGGCTCTCTTGCAAGCGCGTCTTCTGCAGATGGCGCAACGGTACGTACACTCTTTACTTCTTCTCTTTCAGCACTCCAGCTTCTTGCTTCGAATGTAGGGTACGCAGCGTACACAAACGCTTCAGCGCAGTCAGGAGGGTACGGGTTTTTGATAAGTGAGACCGGTGTATTTGAGCGTTTGGTTGGCCCGCTACGCGGCCTTACGCTTCTCCCAAGTCCTTCGGGTTCCTATGTGTTTTATACCTACCTTTCTGGAAGCACACTTCGTTCCGAACTTCTTGAAACCACATCTCGCGTCTCTACAACCATTCCTCTTGGCGCCCTTTCAGAAAAATGTGTCTGGGCTCCTGATGAATCAAGCATCTATTGTGCTGTGCCACGTTCGGTTTCAGGCACGCTTCCTGATGACTGGTACCAAGGTGTTGTTTCTTTCTCGGACCGCATATGGAAAGTCGATCTTGGCGCACGAGTGGCTGTTCTTGTTGTAGATCCACTAAACGCAGGGGGAGTGGCTATTGATGCCGTGAATCTTGCGATAGATCCGCGTGAAGATACGCTTGTATTTACAAACAAGAAGGATGATTCTCTTTGGGCGTACGACCTTTAGGTCGAAGCTACGGTAGGGGTTTTGTGAAGGAAGCGTACAAGAAACTCTTGACCTACCATAAAGAGGCTTGAGGCAGAGAAGTAGAGGGCAATAGCTCCTGACGTAAGAGCAAAAGCGCCAATAAGAAGGGGGAGGATAAAGCGAGCTTGAAGCGCCATCGCGCGACCAAACTCTTCCATAGTCGTTGCGGTGCCATTTGTATTCTTTGGCGGAACCGGAATGACGTACCACGCCTGTATGAACTGGGTTATGCCCGCAACAAGCGCAAGGACAATACTCATGCCTGCAACAGAGAAGACGCCGAGAAAGAGTGGGTTTACTGCCTCAGGGAGTGGAATAAATGAGTAGAGGAGGGAAGGATCAAGCGCTGTTGTTACCGCCCCTTGGCAGACGAAATAGAGGCCAAAAACAATAGGAATCTGCACAAAGAGCATAAGAATGCTTGCAAATGGTTTTACGCCTCGCTCTTTATAGAGAGCAAACATTTCACGAGCCTGTTTTTCCTTATCATCCTTGTATTTTTCGCGAAGCGCTTTCAGCTCCGGCTCTATGACTTTCATAGCCTTTTGCGTCTTTGCAGCCTCAAGAGAGAGGGGGAGGAGAACAAACTTCACTGCGAGCGTTACCCCTATCACTGCAAGTCCAAGGTCTCCACCTGGAATGATGTCTATAAAGAAGACGAGGAGGTTATGAATGGGGAGATAGACGAGTGTGTGAAAAAGTTCCATAGCGACACTTGATTATACTCGAGCGAGAAGGGTTTCCAACTCCTTCTTGAGCTCGCTAAAGGGGAGGGAAGGGGCGCCACTTCGTGCGTAGGCGATAATCGCCTTCGTGTGTGGTCCGCGCTTTAACACCTCAAGCATACGGCGCTTCATAAGATGGCGGTCTACAGAACGCTTTGCGACTTTCTTTGATACCACTGCAGAAAAGCCTGTTCCTTGGCTATAGGAAAGGGAGAAATGCTCGCTTATAAGGCGTTTTTTGGCTTGTAGGACCTTTGGAAACGCTTCCCTTGTAAGACGGAGCTTTTTGGGAAGGGTCATTGACTACACTCTTTAGCGGCGAGGCTTTGAAACCGTGAGGGTCTTGCGGCCTTTGCGGCGGCGGCGAAGGAGTACGTTCTTGCCGGTAGGGCTCTTGGTGCGGGAAAGGAAGCCGTGCGTCTTGGCGCGCTTTCTCTTTTTTGGCTGATAGGTTCGCTTTGGCATAGAAATGTGTTGTGGACTCTTATCCACAGGATAATAACAGGTTCTCCACCGCCACGCAATGATTCGCAAAAGACCGTACTCGCGTATACTACAGGCTCATGAACCGCTCTGATCCACACGAGCTTTGGGAGCACCTTCTTTCGCAGGTAGAACTTTCTATTTCAAGCGCAAACTTCAATACCTGGTTTCGCGAGAGTCACATTGTAAAAATAGAGGAGGGAATCGTATATATAGGCGTTCCAAGCCAGTTTTTTAGAGATTGGTACCAGAAAAAATTCCATCAACTTCTCCTTAAGATACTGCGTGCTGTTTCATATGAGTACCGGAATATCGAGTACGTCATCGTTAAAGATGCAAGAAAGCCTCGTACCGAAAAGAAAAGGGAGCAAAACAACCAAGAACTACCGCTCGATGAGTTTTACATTAATAAGAGCGACAATCTAAACCCTCGCTATACGTTCGAAACGTTTGTTATTGGTTCCTTTAACGATCTTGCGGTAAAAGCCGCTGAAGCTGCCATCAGGCGGCCTGGTATTACCTATAACCCGCTCTTTATTTATGGAGAAACTGGCCGTGGTAAGACGCACCTTATTCAAGCTATAGGCAATCAGTACAAGAAACTCTACCCCGCACGCAAAGTCTATTACTTAACGTCTGAAAAGTTTGCTGTTGAATACACCGATGCGATGCAGCAGGGAACAGGGAATCGCTTTAAGGAAAAGTACCGTCAGTACGATCTCCTTATCATTGATGATGTGCAGTTCTTCTCAAAGAAAGATAAGACGCAAGAAGAACTCTTCCACCTCTTCAATGCGCTTCATGACAATAACCGTCAGATTATTTTCTCAAGCGACAGACCACCACAAGCTATTCCTGATATAGCAGACAGGCTGCGCGGTCGGTTCCTTTCAGGTATGACAGTTGATATTTCTGAACCTGACGTTGAGTCGCGTGTAGCTATTGTTCGTAAAAAAGCAGCGCTTCATGGAGTGCTTCTTGGAGATGAGGTGGTTGAATATATCGCAACGAACGTTTCAGGTTCTATTAGAGAGCTTGAGGGGGTTATTAATAGTCTTGTCTGCCATGCGCAGGTAAAAGGCTCTGCTCCTGATATTGCTGAAGTGCGGCAGTCGCTTCGCTCATTCTCCAGACCTACAAAGACTGTTTCTGTAAAGAATGTAGTGTCTAAAGTTGCCGAGTTTTACGGTATCGATGAAGAGAGTATTTATGAAAAGACACGAAGAAGGGAGGTGGTACGACCGCGCCAAGTCATTATGTATCTTCTTCGAGAAGACTTTTCTGTGTCCTATCCAACTATCGGTACCAAGCTCGGCGGACGCGATCACACTACCGTCATTCACTCGTGTGAGAAGGTGAAGCGGGAAGTGGTTGATGATGCAGAACTTGCAAAAGAAATACAGGATATTCGCGGGCTGTTAGTATAACTGTGGAAAACATATGAAAAACTTCCGTAGAGCGCTGGGGATACTAAAGAAGGAAGTGGTTATAACTCTGCGTTCTGTATTTTCTATCAACACAAGTGTTTTTACTTCGACTATCTTTTCCCCACGTTATTACGCATACACCCTTCAAGAAAGTGAGTATCTAGGAGGTAAAACAAAGTTATCCACGTATTAACAGCATTAATAGTATTCATATGATTATTTCAATAGATAAAAAAATACTAGGAGATGCAGTAAATACTGTTTCTAAGTTTTCTGAACGAAAAGTACTTTCTCTTCCTGCGCTTTCAGGAGTGGCACTTGAAGCAGGTGAAACTATTACGCTTCGGGCCACAAACCTTGAGACGGGGATAGAGCTACATATTGATGGTTCAGTGCGTTCAAAAGGCGGCGTGGCGCTCCCTGCGTCTATTTTCCGCGATATAACCGCATCCCTTTCAGGAAACGGATCGATAACACTTGAAACGTCTGGAGATACCCTTGCGCTCTCTACAGATAAAGGGAAAAGCACGATTAAGACGCTTTCGTATGAGGATATGCCCACCCTCTCGGCTCCAGAAGAAGGAAAGACAACCTTCACCCTTTCAGGAGCAACCCTACGCTCTCTTATACAGTCAGTAGCATCCTACGCGTCTCCTTCGACAGTACGTCCTGAACTTGCAAGTATCTTCCTATCAGCTGAAGGAGGTATGATAAAAGCGGTTGCAACTGATTCCTTCAGGCTTGCGGAGAAGAAAGTATCCGTGAATACAAAACTCTCTCCATTCTCCATGCTTATACCTGCAAAGAATGCACTCGATATCATGCAGGTTATTCCAGATTCAGATATTGAAGTGAAAGCAGATGAACATCAATGCGTCTTCATATGGAACTCTGGGCGAGCTGTTACCAGACTTGTCTCTATGCAGTACCCAGATTACGCGCAGATTATTCCCAAAGCATTTTCTGCGGAAGCGACCGTCCTTAAAAAAGACTTTGAGACAGCTCTCAAAAGAGCCTCTGTATTTTCAGACTCTTTCCAGAAAGTGAAGCTTGGTCTTGATGCGAAAGGGAAGAAGGTAGCGTTTTCTGCCCGCAATACGGATATTGGAGAGTCGTCTGAAGATATAAGCGCATCAGCTTCTGGAGAGTCGCTTGAGCTTTCATTTAATCACCGCTATCTTGCAGCCCCCCTTCAAGGAATGACCAGTGAAAGTATTAGTCTTTCAGCTGCTGGTATAGGGCGTCCATTGGTAGTACGAGGACAAGGAGATCAGTCGTTTTTGTATCTGGTGATGCCAATGAATCAGTAGTTTTTTTAAAATACAAAATCAGGCGGCATTATCTCATATAGAATTTCTTGCTCCTCCTCATCACGGTTTCTTCGGTCGTTATCTTCATCAGTATCACTAAAATCTGCAGAAAGAGAGTATTCCCAGTACGGGGTTTGTGCATCTCCTCGCGAAGTACCTCCCCCAAGCGGATTATCCTTGTTTACCCACCATAAAATGTCGTGTATGGAGCGTCCGTCGGTATAAATGCCGCGTAGCGCTGGCGGAGCGTTTTCAGGGATAGGACGGCGCTCCGAGAAATATTCTTGAGGAAGCTTCGCAAGCGCTACTTCCATAAATTCGTGCCACATAGGGGCGACGATGTAGCCTGCCACCTCTTTCACCATAGGAGAATTGTCATTGTTGCCAGCCCACACACCAACCGCAATGTTGGGAGTATATCCAACCGTCCACGCGTCTCGATAGTCGTTTGTCGTACCGGTCTTTGCGGCTACGTCATAGCCGGGGAAGTGGAACGGGTTTTGGGGAGGATATTCAGGGAACCGCGCTTCGTTGTTTGAAAGCATGTACGACATATCGCGTGCAACTCCCGCATCAATAACTTGTTCAGGAGCAGCTTCAAATTCCTCAAGCGTCTTTCCGGTATCGTCCACTACTTTCAAAATGCCTGTAGGAGGATTGCGTACTCCTTCTGCGGCAAACACCGAGTAGGCACTTACCATATCAAGGAGGCGTACTTCTGCAGCTCCGAGCGCAAGTGAGAGACCATACTCTTTAGCGTCTCCAAGGGTAGTGATGCCCATGCGCGTTGCGGTATCAATGACCGTATCAATGCCTGCCATGTACATAATCTTCACTGCAGGGATGTTTATGGACTGTGCAAGGGCTGTGATGAAGGTCATGGGGCCACGGAACTTATCATCATAGTTTCCAGGGGCGTAGCAGGGGTATTCACGCTCAAAGATGCCAGAAGGGTCGCAGGCGGTAGAGAACTGGGTGGGGAGGTCGAAGATGATGGTTTCAGGGGTGAAACCTTTTGCAAGCGCAGAAGCGTAGGTGAATGGCTTAAAAGAAGAGCCTGGCTGGCGTTCAGCGAGTGCAATATTGAAGTTGCCGTCTATTGCTTCATCGAAATAGTCGCGCGAACCAACCATAGAAAGGATCTGGCCCGTCTTTGGATCGATAGCAACGAGTGCCGCGTTCTCTGCGTTGAATTTCGTCTCATTTTCAAGGGCGTAACGATTTACAACCGATTCAGCTTCACGTTGCAGGTCTACATCAAGGGTGGTTGTGACGGTGAGTCCTTGAGTTATTGCGGTAGGGCCATATTTATCTTCAAGATATTCTTCAATAAAGAAGACAAAATGAGGAGCAATGATTGAGTTCTCTCTATGTGGTGAGAACGCCACTTCTTCAGCAACCGCCTCTTCATATTCACTTTGCGTTATATACCCAAGCTTCAGCATGCGCTCAAGCACTATTTGCACGCGCGCATCAAGCGCTTCGCGGTTATTGCCGTACGGAGAGTAGTAGGTAGGAGCTTGGGGAAGTGCCGCAAGATACGCCGCTTCTTTTACCGATACCTCGGTGGCAGATTTTCCAAAGAATGCACGAGTTGCTGCTTCAATACCGTACAGAGTGCCTCCGTACGGGGTGTTGTTGAAATAGAGAGCAAGTATCTCTTCCTTGGTGTATCTCTGTTCGAGCTTAATAGCGAGCACCCATTCATGTATCTTGCGTACGATAGTGCGATCGTTCGTAAGGAGAGTATTTTTAACAACTTGCTGGGTCAGTGTGGAACCTCCTTGGGTATAGCCATCGCGAAGGCCGGTCCATATAAGGATGTCAGCGCCCACCGCACGAATAATTGCAGGGATACTGATGCCGTTATGGTAGTAGAATGCCGAGTCTTCAATAGCAATCGTTGCCTCTTGAATGTTTTCGGAAATCTCTGAAAGAGGGACAATACTTCTCGTCACATCAGGATTAAGGTCGTGAAGCACTGTCTGTCCGGTACGATCTAAGATACGAGTGGACTCACTAATTTTTCTGGTTGAAAGCGTGTTTACGTCAGGCACTGGTTCAAGTGCAATCCAAAGGAGACCGATACCAAAACCGACCAAAACAATACCAACCATAACAAAGCCCGCCTTTAAGAAGGCTGGCGGCTCATGCAGGAGCTTTTTGAGAGAGGAGAAAAGGGTCTTCTTTCGCACCATATGGAAGCATCGTAGCATAACCCATGTATAGAAATAGAGAAACGGCGGCCAGTATTGGCCGCCGTGCTCGCGAAGAATACAACCTACGCTTCTTCTTCGTCTTCGGTAGTGTCGCTTCCGCCGACTTCACTGAAACCGTTTTCAAGCAGATCTTCTTCGTCGGTGTCATCTACCATACCATCATCATCTCCAAGAAGGGAGCCGGTGGCCTCTTCTTCTAACTCATCGTCTCGTTCGAACTCGTCGCTCATGAACAGTAAGTTATTTTATATGCCGCTTGCGCGGGACACCCTATATGTAGCAAACAGTGTTTTGCTTCGCAAGAGCGCTCTAGGAGGTCTGGGGATAGCGAAGGGAAAGCGCGGCAATGCCGATGCCAATCGCATCGAGTTCATCGTCCAAACGCTTCTTATGAGGTAGAGCTATAAGCAACGGAATCATGCGAGCCATGGCCTTTTTATCAGCGCGTCCGTCTCCCGTAACCGCAAGTTTTATGGTTCCTGGGGGGAGTTCGCGCACTTCAAGAGTCTGTGTTCCCGCTACAGCCAGAATTGCGCCCCGTGCTTCAGCAACACCAAGCGCTGTTTTTTTGTTAGTACTGAAAAAGAGCGTTTCAAGCGCAAGAATGTCTGGAGCGTAGGTGGTAATCGCTTTGGATACCGCCAAAGAAACCGCAGCAAGGCGTTCTTCCTTGTCTCCTTTTGGCGGCTGTATGCAGTCGCTCCACACAAGCACAGGCTTTGAAGGAGAGCCTTCAAGCACCGCAACACCCATGCGGTCAAAGCCAGGATCAATCGCCAGTATTCTCATAGCCGTCAGCGTTTGTGAATACTTCCTGCGTATCGTCATAGTCATCAAGAAGGGTAAGTATTTCACGAAGCTTCTCCTCGTCTTCTCCTACAATCTGCATCTTCGGATCATTGGGTTCGTACCTCCCTTCAGGAGACTTAGTAAATGCCCACGAGGCACTTCCTGGTGTACCAAGCTCGTATCCATTTTTAGAGAGCAGATGTTTTATTTCCTGCGTCGTCCTATTCCTGCTATCAGTCACTGCAACGACGATAACAGCGCTTGCGCCAGGGCCGAAGAATTCATACGCAACTTGTTCAAGTGCTCCAGAGTCTTTGGAAGTACCTTTCGCTACTGCTCGCTCGATACTATCTTTAGGCATATTTGCTGCCTTGGCGCGCGTAATTGCTGCTGCAAGGGAAGGGGAAGAGGTGTCTCCGGCAACCTTCTTACTTTCAAGAGCTATTTCACGAGCAAATTTAGTAAAGGCTCGACTCTTTGCTGCATCAGTTACCGCTTTTGCGCGCTTTATTTGGGCCCACTTACTGTGTCCTGCCATGAGAGGAACTATAGCAAAAGGTTCGAATCCTAGGATGCCAACTAACTTTTGTGTGCAAAGAGAAAAGCCTACGCCCTTGCGGGTTTCGGCTCTCTGGAACTGTTATTTGTGCTTGAGCTTCGCTTTCACCTCTTCCTTGAAGCGCTCACGGTCTTCCGCCGGTACGGCGGCAACGTCCGCAGCGAAATCAAGATAGGTGAAGAGGTTGCCTCGCACCATAGATTCAACTTGGCTGTTGCCAACCAGGCTGGCTCGATAGAGGTCGAGCGTATGGTCAACGAAGCTCGCGGCAGCTCGCACTTGATCTTCCGTATACATGACACGTCTCCTGCAGTCCTGGATTAATATTAAGACACGGTAAACGCTATGTCAATAGCGCGGTTCCAACATCGTCCCAGGATGCCAGCAACAAAACGACCCGCCGTTCCCTTGCGGTACTTAGCGGGTCGCTCATGCGTGTTGTCTTAGTTCATGGCGTAGTATGCCTTGGTCGCTTCGAAGTACTCATCGGACCAGCGCGGATCGAGGATGAAGACTCCTGTGATCCGCTGCGTGGTCCGCGTCGCCACGAGCTGTGCCAGGAATCGAGACTCCTGGTCCGTGTTGTCGATGCGGCGGATTTGTCCGTCGGTCGTCGTATAGATGACGCCACCGCACTCGTCGATCCGAACCGAGCAACGCATAGCCCATTGCTCGACTTCGTACTCCGTTGCGATGACCGGCCTGAGCCCGTTATCCTGGGCAGCAGGCCGCGTCGGGTCCGATCCGCATGATGCGAGCGCGAGAAGCGCAGACACCAGAACAAGACTTTTCACATGCAGCATGTGTATCTCCCTTTGCTGATGGGTGGTTGCCCACGTGAACGGGTTTCCTAATAAATTATACACAAATATAGATATATGTCAATAACCTAGGTACACAGGCTCTTTTTCTAAAAAGTTCCAACAGCGTCCCAGACAGCCAGCATAAAAGAAACCGCCCGACCCAAGGAGCCGAGAGGTTCCTTTTGAGTCGGGCGGGTTTATTGCAATTGTGCTTGAACGCGGTCGCAGGGCACTTCGACGACAACGTATGAGGCGTTGGCGTGAGCTGTGCCAGGAGCCGTCGTGACGCCGAAGCAGAGTCCGTTGCGAGTATCCTGAACGTAATTCAGGCTATCGACAATAGCTTGTGCTCGGGTGTCGCTCGGGCTGCTGGGTTGGCCGCAGCTAGCGACCAAAACGGCCAAGCAGGCTGCAAAAACGAGCTTACGCATGTCTTTCTCCCAAGGTTCAACTCAAAGTATATGCTACATAGTAACGCTACTTTGTCAATAGCATGGTTCCAACAGCGTCCCAGACAGCCAGCATGGCTTAAAACCTAATCTCCACAGACATGAGGATTAGTACTATCGAACTACTTGCATATTTTTAATACCTCGCTATTCTTATCTTTGGAAAGTCTGAAACTCTCTGCTGGTGACGAACTGGTCTATCAAGCCGCCAGAACGACAGAGAGGAAATGGGAATTGCAGCCCTAACCTATAGCTAAGGTGCCAAATGGGAACCGCGAGGTTCCAACCGACGCTTAGGGGAGTGCCCCACAACCGTGATCAGCGAGTTAGGGGAGCGCACACGATCC
Organism: uncultured Candidatus Saccharibacteria bacterium; assembly: GCA_964652615.1. GTDB lineage: Bacteria > Patescibacteriota > Minisyncoccia > Phycocordibacterales > Phycocordibacteraceae > C7867-001. The sequence continues at coordinate 319,100 of CAZZAT010000001.1, forward strand.
GATAGGATTTTCCGCTCTTTCAACCAATAGCCACCCCATGCGCGGGGTGGCTAACTTTTTGCATAAAAGTTCTAACTTCGTCCCATTCCCTCAGCAATTTGTTAGAATTATTTACATGGAATATAAGAAACTTGATACGTCCGTAATCCGCAATCGTATCTATGAGCATTACCGAGGCAATCGCTATGTCGTCGTTGATATTGCAAAGAATGCTGATCTCGACGGAGATGAGTTTCTGGTCATCTATCGCGCGCTTTATGATCACGGGCAGTTGTACTCAACAGCGCTAGAGCGGTTCACAGGACTCAATAGTGAAGGCACTCCTCGTTTCCGCCTGGTCGACATCGAAGAGGGGAACCGAAACCCTAATCACGTCTATCCAACGATTACGATGTAGTTTGGACAAAAGTTCCATAATCGTCCCAGACGGCCAGCATCGGCAAAAGAAAATGCCCGGAATGTCCGGGCATTAGTCTTAGTCTGTGGCACTCCTGAGTTCAAGGAACCTCTTGGCTTGAGAATACCCACAATCGTAGTGCTCGTTGCCTTTAAGTTCAAAGTTAGGCTCACGACCATTGTCAGCGTCCTCAGCTCCCATTTGTCGTAGGCGTGCTGGGCTCACTTCAACACCTCTCATGTGGTCAAAGACGCCAGTGCAGTTTGTGGGCCTGTCCCACCGACCGGTCTCATGGTTGTACATGATGTATCTCCTCTGAAATCAAGAGTACCAGACCTAGACTGGTTCCAATAGCGTCCCAGACAGCCAGAAACGGTATACTGTTCGCATGAGTGAATATCCAGATAAGCTTGTTTCTTGCAGGACTCTCGATGGAGAGCTTAAGCAGGTGCGCGTTGGAGACCTTACATTCAGGCCTTCGATATACGGCGTGGCGATAAAAGATAACAAAGTTCTCCTTGTCCCATGTAAGGACGGATATGATTTTCCTGGAGGTGGGATCCATGAAGGCGAACCAATGCTTGAATCTCTCGTTCGAGAAGTAAAAGAAGAAAGTGGTATTGAAGTAGAGGTGGGAGATATTCTCTACGCAAAAGACGATTTCTTTATTCATCCACGAAGCCAAAAGGCCTTTCACACCACACTAATGTATTACACGGTAACCCCAGTAGGAGGAGAACTTTCCAGCGCGGGACTTACTGAGTTCGAGAAGACTCTTGCTAAAGACCGCCTTCCGGAATGGGTAGACATATCAAAGATTGATAATCTCAAGTTCTACAATCCTATAGACAGTCCAGCTCTAGTTCGCAAGGCCTCAAGACACTAAGCGAGGGCGGTTCCAACTACGTCCCAGACAGCCAGCAACATAAAAGGCGAGGACTAAAAGTCCTCGCCTTTCGTTTAACGACGGGTACCGATGAATTCATCAGACAGACGCTTCAGACGCTTACGCGCCCGACGACGACTCCACTTCTTGAACGTCGAAAGCTTAACATTCAAGGCTTGGCAGCAATGACACCCGTAGGTGTGCTTGCCGTGGCGTGCGCCGCCAGGGTTAGTATCCATCTTCTGCATCTGCCGAAACACATCAGCCATGAGACTCTCCTTAGGTGAGGTTAGGCTCTCATACTGACTCTCCATGGTTATTTCTGGACAGACCCTACCACATATGTTGGAAATACTTCAACAGCACTTTAGGTGTGGTACAGTCGAGCATATGGGTGGATATATTTTCTTAATGGTTCTCATAATGCTCGGCATCGTCGGGCTTCTCGGTCTTGTCTTTTTGCTTACCAAACCAAAGAAAGGAACGGGAGATCAAACGAAACACACAGTACGCATCTTTTTGTGGCTACCCCTCATTGCCGCAGGACTCTGTCTCTTGGTGATTATTGGTATAGCTGTGTACACGGTCATGACGGGACCGTACAGTCTCTAAAACTACTGGGCCAAGTATCCACGCCCCTTTTGCGTGAGCAGGCGTCCGCGAGGTCCTCTCTCGATAAACCCAAGACGAAGGAGATATGGTTCATACACGTTTTCAAGCGTATCTGGGTCTTCATGTAGGGAAGAGGCGAGTGCGCGGATACCGGCAGGTCCTCCGCGAAATCCTTCCAGAAGCGTTTCAAGATAGCGGCGGTCGTCTTTAGTGAGTCCGAGCGCATCAATGCCAAACAAGTCGCACGCCTCATCACACACGTCTATCGTAATAGGCACATCGTGCACTTGTGCGTAGTCGCGCACTCTCTTCAAGAGAGCATTTGCAACGCGCGGCGTTGCACGGCTGCGCGATGCGAGTGTTCGAACCACATCCTTTTCGATTTCAAGACCAAGAAGTCCTGCAGAGCGTGCAATGATGCTGTGCACATCATCATCGCTATAGAAGTCGAGCTGGTAGACGCCACCGCCAAAGCGAGAGCGAAGCGGTCCTGAAATCTGCGCAACGCGCGTCGTAGCGCCTACGAGTGTGAAGCGAGGGAGTGCAAGCTCTACCGTGCGTGCTGAAGGACCTTTGCCAAGTACGATATCAAGCGATCCATTTTCAAGAGCGGGATACAGCAACTCTTCTATTTTCGTACCAAGCCGATGTATTTCGTCTATAAACAGCACCGACCCCTCTTCAAGATTAGTGAGTATTGCGGCAAGGTCTGCGGCGCGCTCGATAGCGACTCCTGACGTGCTTTTAAGCGGTGCGCCAAGCGTCTTTGCTACAAGATGTGCGAGCGTTGTCTTACCCACTCCCGGAGGTCCATAGAAAAGGAAGTGTTCTGGCATGCTGCTTCGCTTTTTTGCTGCATCAAGCGCGATACGCACATTCGCTTTTACATGTCCTTGGCCCACATACTCATCCCAGAGCGAGGGGCGTAGCGCCGAGTCGAGTCCCTGATCGCCTTTAAGGGAAGGAGTGTCGTTTTTCGCAGAAGCCTTAGGAGGGGTTGACATAAAAAGAGGGTATGCTACTCTACCAGTATACCGCAGGGGACGAGCTTCGTCTCCGGCAGTTAGGAAGGGGGAGGCCCTGCCGACGCGCTTTTTCAAAGAAGGGCGTTTTATTTTGTCCCATACATCGCGTATAGAACCCTCTAGGCAAGGCTTGACGGCTAAGGGCGACTCCCCAAGGACTTTTTGGTTCCATTCTCCGGAATGGAGCGCTGGAAACATCCTCAGGCGTGTTGTTCGGCCTGGAGGGTTCTGTACGGGAAAGAAAACACCGCGCTGTATGCGCGGTGTTTTCTAATTAGGAAGGTCTACCGTTCTTCGCACTTCCTCAAGAGTCGTGACGCCAGCGAGCGCTTTAACGACAGCATCTTGTGTCATGGTGAGATACCCTTGGCGCACCACGTGCTTTGCAATATCTCCTTCAGACGGGTTATCGCGAAGGAAGGTACCAAGTTCTTCATCCATAAAGATAGCTTCGTGTACGCCGGTACGTCCTTTGTATCCGGTTGTACCGTCTTCACCTGGAACGGCGTCATACAACGTATCAAAAGAAGCGGGGCGTAGCGTTTCATCTCCAAGGTTTTCAAACACTTTCTCCATAACGCGCTTTTCTTCGTCGGTAGCAGGACGCGCTTTCTTTGTGGTCTGATCGAGTGTGCGAAGGAGGCGCTGCGCCATGGCAACCGTAATAGCAGATGCGAATGACTTTGGATCAACACCAAGATCTACAAGGCGGGGGAAGGTACCAGCCGCGTTATTTGTGTGAAGCGTTGAGAAGACAAAGTGTCCCGTGAGCGCAGCCTGTATTGCTGTCTCTGCCACCTCTTTGTCGCGGATTTCTCCTACGAGAATAATGTCAGGGTCTTGGCGGAGTACCGAGCGAAGACCAGAAGCAAAGGTGTAGTTCTTTCCGTCAGTTTGTGTTTGGACGATACCCTCGAGGTGGTATTCGACGGGATCTTCAATCGTCACAATCTTTGTCTGTGGCGTATGGAGTTCGCGAAGGAAGGTATACAGCGTCGTTGTTTTACCAGAACCGGTAGGGCCGGTGGTAAGGAGCATGCCGTTTGGACGCTGTATTTCGCGGCGCAATTGCGCAAGGAGTTTCCCGTGTACGCCCATGTCCTCAAAGGAGCGGTTCAGGGTGTTCGGGTCGAGAATACGCAGCACGATAGCTTCTCCATAGTTTCCAGGAATAACCGAAGCGCGCACCTCTATTTCTTTCCCGCGAACCGCAATAGTGAAGCGTCCGTCTTGCGCTTGGTTTTCAATGTTCAGCTTCAAACCAGAAAGGAGCTTCACGCGGGAATTCAATTGTTTATACGTACGCGGGTCAAAGTCGTACGCATCTTGGAGAAGGCCGTCGAGGCGAAGGCGAAGGCGTACTGCTTTCTCTTCCGGCTCGATGTGAATGTCAGACGCTTTCATGGAAAGGGCAGCGGCAATGATGTCCTCAAAGACACGAGAAACTTGCGCCGCTTTCCCGCCGCCCAAGAGTTCATCGAGGTGTGCGTGTAGGGCGCTAAGGCTTGCAAAGGATTCTGAAAGCTTGTCGAAGTCTTGTGCAGAAATATCAAACACGCCAGCAGTGGTTACGTGCGCATATGAAAGGTCTTCGTAGCGGGCAAGTGCTTTTTCAAGGCTTCGTCCTGAAACCATGAACTTCTCAAGAAGAAAATCACGTCCTTCAAGATCGGCGTATACATTGGCAAGCTCTGGATTTTGAGGACTGCGCACGGCAACAGAAAGTTTCTTGCCCGCACGATCAAAAGCAACAATTTCGGCCTTGCGCGCCGTCTCTTCGCTAATCAAGCGAAGCGCATCGACGTTTACCGGCACGACCGAAAGGTCGGTATACGTTAAGCCGTACTTATCTGAAAGGATGCGAGCAAGATCCTCTTCCTCCTTTTCACGAAGTTCTGCAAGCTTCTTATCCTCTGCGTCAGTATCGAATTTCTGGGGCATTTCAAGGGCAATGATACCACCTAGGGGAGGGCGTATATACAGCCTTTTCGGGGTATTGACAGTATCTTTCTATTGTGATATATTTAACTTACCTTTGACCGCCAACCCAGGAGGGAAGAATGCGGATGAACATTGGGAGTTTCGGTATTGTGGCAGCGGCAGCCCTGCTTGGCATGCTCTCGTTCGCTCCGGCGGCCGAGGCGCAAGAACGGCGTCAGTTCCAGTATGGTGCTGAGCGTTGCTACGGCTCTCACGAGCGCTGCTCGGAGCGTCAACGCAGTCGCGAAAGCGGCGGGACTCGCCTCACCGGCGACCAAGCGGTGGAGATTGAACATCTCCGGACGGAACAAGCGCGGCTTCATGCGCAAGCTGCTCGTGATAACGCTCGCGCCCGTGTCGCTACCACCATTCTCGGTGGTGTGGCGCAAGTCGCAATCGCGCGCGAGCGCAACCGCAACGCGCGGCGGTATCAACAACCGCCGTCGTACTACCAGCCGCCGCCGCGTCGTCAGCCGCCGCGCCACCGCTGCAACCACGGTTGCCGTTACCACTAAAACCGAAACGAAGAGAGGGCTCCAGCTTACGCTGGGGCCCTTTTTATATCTTGCCAAAAACCATATTTCATTGCAGGATGCGTTTAGAACCTGAATGGAAGGAGACGACATGCTTAGGTTCCTTGTAGCGTTCATAGCGCTTATGTTCACTGGCCTTTTCGCTTCTCCTGCAGAAGCGCACGGACGAGACTGGCAACATCGCTATTGTGGCGAGCGGCACGTTTCGCGTGACCGCGGATGCGGCGACTGCGGCTACCATCGTCGCTATCGTAGGCCACCACCCCCAGCGTGGCACGGCGAATACCGCCGTTCCGTGCGCGAGTACGGCTACCACTATACTCGCAGTGGTTATACGGTATGGAGGCGGCACTACTACGGGTGCGAGCGTCATCACGTACGCCGCTACCGGCGGTGGTAGAAAGACAGAAGGGCTTCTGCGTACAGCAGGAGCCCTTTTCTCATACATTGGTACAATCAGTGTATGGAGAGGCGCATTCACACTATCGAAGACTTAGACGCAGAAGCTAGGGCGTTTGCTGCCTCTCTCTCACCGAAAGACTCTGGCGCCACACTCGTTTTTCTTTCTGGAGAACTTGGAGCAGGGAAGACAGCTTTTACCAAAGCTGCTGCAGCTGCGCTTGGTGTTGCAGAACACGTTACAAGCCCTACGTTCGTACTCGAGAAGATATACGCGCTTGAAGAGCAGCGTTTCCTTCGGCTCATACACATAGATGCATATCGCTTGCAGGATGCGAGCGAGCTTGCGGCACTTGGTTTTGATGAGGCGATGGCGGATAGAGATACGCTTATCTTTCTTGAATGGCCCGAGCGCGTTTCCGATATGGCGCACACGGCAACGGTTTCCATAACGCTTGTCGCGCACGATGATGGTTCGCGCACCCTTACCTATGATTAAAGGAAAGTTTGGACGAAAGAGACTCATACTTCTTGATGCGCATGCGATTATTCATCGCGCATACCACGCACTACCCGACTTCACGTCGCCTTCTGGAGAACCTTCTGGTGCGCTCTACGGACTCTCGTCCATGTTGCTTCGTATCATTGCAGATCTTGAACCTGATTATCTTGTTGCTTGCTACGACCTTCCAGGACCTACCGTGCGTCATGAGGCGTATAAGGAATACAAAGTAACGCGCGCAAAGACAGATGATGCCCTCTCGCTCCAACTCGATTCTTCGCGCCGCATCTTCGAAGCATTTTGCATACCTATCTACGAGCGCGCCGGCTTTGAAGCAGATGACATTCTTGGCACCATCGTAGAAAAACTGAAAGACGATGAGAGCATCGAAATCGTCATTGCTTCAGGCGATATGGACACGCTGCAGCTCATAACAGAGGGAGTGAAGGTATATACCCTTAAGAAAGGGTTGAATGACACTATCTTGTATGACGCAAAGGCGGTTGAGGCGCGCTTTGGGTTTCCTCCGTCACACATTGCAGACTACAAAGGACTGCGCGGCGATCCTTCCGACAACATTAAGGGCGTGCCTGGCATAGGGGAGAAGACAGCGACTGACCTTATTACATCGTTTGGGTCCATAGAAGATATCTATAAAACGCTCAAGAAGGATGAACAAAAGCTACTTGCTAAGGGTATCAAGCCGCGTATCGTTGAACTCCTAAAGACGCACGAAGAAGACGCGCTCTTTTCAAAGTCGCTTGCAACCATTCGCCGCGATGCCCCTATATCCTTCCGTCTCCCCGAAGCATCATGGAAAGAGCATCCAGACCTTGGAAATGTACGTATCCTTTTCGAAGAGCTTGGGTTTCGTTCGCTTCGCCCACGTCTTGATGCGCTTTTAGGCGCAGCACCGGAAGCAGAAGAAGAGGAAGAGGGTGAAGCAGAGGCAGCTCCTAAAGAAGAAATACCAAAAGCACGTTTTCGTGAGGCGCAGGCGATGCTCTGGCTCTTGCATTCAGAGTTCACGAATCCAGGTCTTGAAGACATACTTGCGTACGCAGGAGCGCGCGACTTTGATGAGGCATACCAAGCGCTCGAGAAAAAACTTACCGAAGCAGGGCGCGTCAACGACGTATGGGAGAACATCGAGAAGCCTCTCGTTCCCGTTATTGTGAAAATGGAAGAGCGGGGCGTGAAGATAGATCGCGATGCCCTTACAAAACTCCAGAAGAAATATCAAAAAGAAGTACAGGACGCAGAAAAGCGTATCTTTGAGGCAGCAGGGAAGGAATTCAACGTCTCTTCCCCAAAGCAGCTCGCTGAGATCCTCTTTGATGATCTTGGCCTTGTCGCCAAGGGGCAGAAAAAGACGGCAACTGGACAGCGCTCCACGCGTGAGAGCGAACTGGAAAAGATACGCGACTTAAACCCTATCGTGGAAGATGTGCTCGAGTATCGAGAAATACAGAAACTGCTTGGCACCTACATCGAAGCGATTCCACCACTCCTTGATGACCGAAACCGCCTCCACGCAACATTCATACAGACGGGAGCTGCAACTGGCCGCATGGCAAGCGCGGACCCGAACCTTCAAAATATCCCGATACGTACTGAACGGGGACGCGCTATACGCGATGCGTTTATCGCTGAAGAAGGTTTCTTACTTGTCGCACTCGACTACTCGCAGATAGAGCTACGTATTGCAGTACTCCTTTCAAAGGATGAGAAATTCCAGGAAATATTTGCCGCAGGACGCGACGTGCATACCGAAGTCGCTGCCCGTGTGTTTAAGGTTCCTCCGGAGAAGGTAGACGCCGAACAACGCAGGCGCGCAAAAGCCATAAACTTCGGCATCCTCTATGGCATGGGAGTGAACTCACTACGTCAAGCGCTTGGTACAACTTCCGCCGAAGCGCATCAATTCTATGATGACTACTTCACTACGTTCTCGACGCTTGCGGCATACCTTGAATCAACAAAAGGATTTGCGAGAAAGCATGGATACACCGAGACCTTGTTTGGGCGCCGCAGGCAGTTTCCTGAAATGAAGTCGCCTCTACCTTACGTGCGCGCACAAGCAGAGCGCACTGCGATTAACGCGCCCATCCAAGGAACACAGGCCGATATCATCAAGCTCGCCATGGTGCGTATCGATGCAATGCTTAAAGAAGAGAAGGCCCAACAAGATGCACACCTTCTCCTGCAAATTCACGATGAACTTGTATATGAGGTGCGTGCCGAGCGCGTACAGGAACTTGCGCCAAAGATTGAACATATCATGGAGACTGTCCTTACCGACGAAGAGCGCGCGGGCGTTCCTATCATCGCAGAAGCGCGAGTGGGAAAGCACTGGGGAGAGATGGAAAAACTCTAGAAACGAGGTATAGTGCGAAGCGGAGGTGTCTCATGACCATTCGTTTTGAGGAAGTGGACGGGGTTTTATGGGCAAAAGGAGCCCGCGTCCATCCAAACGACAGTCCAGGGGAAGGGTCGTGGCCCTATCTTCGTTTAGAAGAAGTGGCGAGACTGCGTGCGAAAGACCGCTTTCGGTGGTTTCTTGCAAGTTTCTTCCTAATCCTTGCTCTTTTTGGGGGAGGCGTCACCTTCGCCTTTCTTGGATAACCAATGGCCGGAACGCACACGCGTTCCGGCTTTTGTTATCATGCCCGTATGCTCTACCTCTTTACCGGTTCTGATGCAGACAAGGTTCGCACTAAGGCGTTCCAGTGGGTTGCGGCTGCGCGCTCTAAAGCGCCGGACGCAGCATATATACGTCTTGGCGCTTCGGACATAACCCCCGAAACACTTGCAGAAGCAGCTGGTTCTCAAGGCCTCTTTTTTTCAAAAACACTCGTACTTCTTGATGATCCGTTTTCAGAGAAGGTCGCAGGCGAAACGGTGCTTGAGCATCTTTCAATGCTTTCTGAAAGTGCGAATGCAATTGCCATCCTTGCTCCTAAGCTGTTAGCTGCACGGCAAAAAAAGCTCGAAGCGAAAGCAGAGAAAGTATTTTCTTTTGATGTAAAAACAAAGGCGAATGCGCGCGGATTTAATGGAGCTTTGGTGAATGCGCTTGCTGCGCGAGATGGTGAAGCGCTCTGGAAGGAAATCACGCTTGCGCTTCGTCAGGGCGATGCTCCTGAAATGATTCATGGACTGCTTCACTGGAAAGCGCGCGACCTTATGCAAAAGGGCGGCGGGAAATGGGGCGAAGAAGGCGCACGCACGCTTTCACTTGAACTTATTGAACTTATATCCGATTCGCGAAGCGGGGATCTGCCGCTTTCCCAAAACCTCGAACGGTTTGCGCTTTCTCTTGCCTGACTCGTGTCCGCCCGCCAGGGCTCGAACCTGGGACCGTCTCCTTAAAAGGGAGCTGCTCTACCAACTGAGCTACGGGCGGATGCTCTACAACGTAGCACTTTGTGCGTGTTGTTTCTAGTACGAAAATTCACTCACTACCTTTCCTTCAGCATCAAGAAGGAGAACGGTCTCTCCGCTCTTCTGCCAGAGCTCGCTTCCTTGCCCCAAGAATAAGCGCCAAGTACGCCCTTCAAAATCACTATCATTTTCGTGCGCATCAACACAGCCGTTGTAATTCAGGTAGTCTTGGGCAAATGCTTCACAGGAAGCGGACGCACTTCCTGACGCTTCGCTTGCACAGTAGGGGATAGTGCGAAGATAGGCGAGACATCGCTCATCCTCGTCGTCATAAAAGCGTTCGTATTCCTGGTACGCCGTAGGACAAGCTTGGGTAAGCGGGGGTCGAAAGTCCTGTCGCTCTTCAAAGTAGCCGGTACATTTATTTTCCTTAAAGGAAATGCCAATAGGAGAGCGACCCGAGACGATGATGGCAGTATCGCCTGCTTCAAAGGTGATGGGAGAGAGTACGTTTACTCTTCCTGATTGAGGCAGCTCTGCTGCTTGCGGAAACGGTACGCCTCGGCCTGTCTTTTTACTCACCAGCTTCCATCCTGCAGTTGGGACAGAACCGTAGGCATTTAGGGTGAGGTACTCCTTATCCTCATCTGTTTCTTTTGCACCATACGGGTCAGGAACAAGCGATACGAGCGATGCGTTTCCTGAAGCTCCTGGCGCATAAGTTCCGCCGGTGCCGCCTGAAGATATGTTTGCGCCAAAACCCCCAATACTTATGCCGGTAGAAAACCCAGCATAGCCGCTTGGGTCTCCGTACGCTTCTGCTGTCTGGCCTGGGCCTGAAATAGGACGCAGATACGGGCCTGCAAATGAGATGGGACGATTAGGGCCGCCGCCAGCAACCCAGATAACAAAGAAAAGAAGGAAGATACCGACAAAGAGAAAGAGATCGCCGCCAACGCCTCCGCCACCTTCAGATTTTTCCGCCATGTACTTTCTATGATACCAACTGCTTGAGCTCTTCTCGTACTACCTGTGCATCACTCCATGGTTCTTTTGTACCGTTTGCACGCATGATGAATGGATCGGTGCCTTTTCCGGTTATAAGAACAGACGAGTCGGGAGAGGCGGCGCGAAGTGCAGCGCGTATCGCTTCACGCCTATCCATGATGATAGTTGGCTTTCGTTTCATGCCGCGTGCCATTGCTTCAACAATGTCGTGCGGGTCCTCATCATAGGGATCTTCATCGGTTAGAAATACCTGTTCGCATTCTCTGTCTGCAATGTGTCCCATCTCTGGACGCTTCCAGGTGTCACGCCCGCCCCCCGTATTTCCAAGCACGCAAATCTTCTTTCCAGGATATGCGCCATAGAGCGCTTCGAGCGAATCAGGGGTATGCGCGTAATCGACAACCACCGTAAACGGCTGACCCTCTTCGATGCGCTCTGTTCTTCCGGGGATGCGTTCAAGTGAAGCGAGCGCCGAAGCAATCTTCTCTAAAGGAACGCCCACAAACTCTGCAGCGTGTATAACTGCAAGTGCGTTCATGACCGAGAAGCTTCCAGGAAGATGGAGTGAGAACGAGACGCCTTTGTAGGTAAAAGACACGTGCCCTTTGGTGAGTACAAGGTTCTCGGCTTCTTGATAGGAGAAAGGATGCTTTTCTTCAAGAGGAAGTGCGAGATATGGGGCGCTTGCTGCATCATCGCTATTTGCAATGATGGCGCGTGGACGCTTTCTCGAGTGGAGAAGCGATGTACCGATGCGGAACTTTGCGGCTGCGTACTTTTCATAAGAGCCATGCGATTCAATATGCTCTTTCTGAAGGTTCGTGAAGATGAGCGCATTCAGATCAAGAAATAGGTGTCGGTAGAGCTTCGTGCTTTCCGAAGTAATTTCAACAACCGCATGCGTACAGCCAGAACGCACCGCTTTCTGCAGGAAGCGCTGTATGAAGCCTCGTCCTGGGAGGGTCATCTTATAGAGGTTCGGTTCGCTCTTTTCGTTAATAGCAAAGCGTATGGTGGAAGCGGCGCACACGGCATAGCCTGACTTGTGCAATACGCTGTAGAGCATATCTGAAACAGAAGACTTTCCCTTTGTGCCCGTAACGCCTATCACTACAAGCTTACGCGATGGAAAGCCTGCGAGCACCGCCGAGAAGACAGCGAGAGCGTAGTGGTAGGGAAGCGTGAGCGCGTGATACACCGAGCGCGGAAGGAGCTTCTGGAGGAGAGAGCGGAGAGTACGCATACCAAATTAAGCTTTCGCGGAGAGCGCCGCTTTCAGACGCGCATCCTTGCCTTCAACAGAGGAAGGAATGGATGAGAGTGCGCTTCGCGCTTCGCGTTCTGTGTATCCAAGGGCGACGAGCGTATCGAAGACTTCCGCATCCTCTCCTTGTGTTCTTGTACCGCTACTACCAAGCTTCTCTGAAATTTCGACAACAAGCTTCTCGGCTGCTTTCTTTCCAAGACCCACTACGCGAGTGAGATAGGAAACATCGCGTGCGCCAATTGCTTTTTCAAGTGCTTCGCGCGGAGCTCGCTTCAAGAGTGAGAGCGCAGTTTTAGGGCCAACGCCCGAAACAGAAAGAGAGAGTTCAAAAAAGCGCAGATCGGCAGGGTCTATAAATCCGTACAACTCCATACCGTCTTGCTTAACGGCAAGATGCGTTTGAAGGGAAATAGAGTCGCCAACAGCAAAAGCATCAGGAGAGGGCACAAAGACGAGTACGCCAAACCCTGCCACATCGACAACTACCCCCATGGGCTCTACCGAAAGGACGGTCCCCGCTATCGCTCGAATCATTCTCCCCATTCTTGCATATCCGAGGGAAATGCCGTAGTGTTGCACTCACATGGCAATCACGACATCAGCAAAGAAGGCCCACCGCGCATCGCTTCGCAAGCGCGTTTTTAACGTACGCCGCAAGCGTGCACTACATAGCGCAGTCAAGGATGCACGAAGCTCCATGAGCACCGAGTCGCTCGCAAAGGCATACCAGGCAATTGATAAGGCGGCAAAGCGCGGCGTTATCAAAAAGAACACTGCAGCGAGAAAGAAGTCGAGACTCGCGAAAGCAATTGCGAAGAAAGCGTAACGATAGAAACCCCGCGAGAGCGGGGTTTCTTCGTATCAGGGTGCTTCCAGCAGGAATCGAACCTGCATTTTCTCCTTCGGAGGGAGATGTCCTATCCATTGAACGACAGAAGCGTTCATCGCGTTATAGCATGCGGCGCCTTGCCAGTGTGCCTAAGGAACGCTACAGTCTGCGTACTGCTCTCGTCGTTCAATGGATAGGACGCTAGCTTGCGGAGCTGGTAATGTAGGTTCGATTCCTGCCGAGAGCACACGATACACAAAGCGCCCCAGAGGGGCGCTTTGTGTTAGAGACGAAAGAGTTCAACGACCCTATCAATAGGAGATTCGTGATGGTTGCCTTCTTCAAGGTGGAGCGCAAGGTACTCGTATATTTCAACCGGATCATGCCCGATGATAGGTATGAGAAGGTGGGGAGTAAGGAAATGCTTTGTCTTTATGGAAAGAGATGGGGGGAGGGCTTCATCTGCGTACTCAAGAACAGAGAAGTGCAGCATGTTCTCAAATGGGTAGAAGTCATTATCAACAGCAACGCCGTCTTCTAGAATCATGAAGCGGTGCGTGTGGGGCGCTTTTGCAGCAGCAGCAGCAATTGATACAGCGGCTGCAAAAATGACGAGTGCGAGGATAACATTCCCAAAGAGTATGGAAGAGATGCCAGCAGCGGTAGCAAAAATGCCGAGCGCCCAGTACCAGTCTGCGCTTTTTTCTTCGAAACGGTATTCACTGCCTTCCCACTCGTAAAGAGCTTTTCGAGCCATGCGGATATGATAGCACCACTTCTTAGCGGAGGAGGTGAGATTCGAACTCACGGTACCTTGCGGCACTCCTGTTTTCAAGACAGGTGCGATAGACCACTCTGCCACTCCTCCTAGTTCTTCTTTGGCGCGTACGCCATGAGTTCACGCTTTACGTCTTTCAAGAAAGGAAAGACTGCTTCGCGTGAGCCATCTGCAGCTTTCTGAAACCACTTCAAATAGATGATTTCAAGAATGCCCGCTGTGTTTATAACAAGGAGTGCGACAAACCACCAGCGCTGCCCGTGACGGCTTGCATGCCAGAGTGCAATTGCTTTCCACGCGAACGTCCAGACGATAAGGGCGACAAAGAGTGTAGGAAATATAATGCCAAGCCCCGCACCATGAAGCAGGGGACCGATAAGGGAATCGCCAGTAGCGTGCCACATGCAGGACACGATACCACAAGCTTCTTTTGTTGGTAGTATGGGCGTATGCGGCATCTCGGCATCGATTTTGGTACCAGAAAAGTAGGCCTTGCGCTCTCTGATGAAGCGGGAACGATGGGGTTTCCGCACGAGGTGTTGCCAAATAGCGAACGCCTTCTTGAAGAGGTGCGCACCCTCATACAAAACAAAGATGTAGGGTGTGTTGTTATCGGAGATTCGCGAAACGCGAAAGGAGAAGAAAACCCTATCGCAAAAGAGGCGCGTGCGTTTGGAGATGCGCTCTCTGCACAAGGCATTCGCGTTGTCTACGAAATGGAAGCGTTTTCAACGCAGGAAGCGCGTCGTGATGTGGAAGGAAACCGCACAAATACAGGAGCAGTGGACGCTTCTGCAGCTGCGCTTATACTAACGGCTTACCTTTCAAAATAACTATGGCAACTCTCGAAGACTTGGGAAAGATTGAGGTGCGAGTGGGCACCGTGCTTTCTGCCGAGCGCGTTCCAGAGACAGACAAACTCCTGCGCCTTATGGTTGACCTTGGAGAACCGGAGCCGCGCCAGATAGTGTCCGGTATTGCAGCGTATGTTGAAGATCCGCAAACGCTTGTCGGGCGCCAGCTTTCATTTGTTGCAAATCTTGAACCGCGCACCATTAAAGGGCTTGAATCAAACGGCATGCTCTTTGCAACAGGACAGGGAGAGACGTTTGCATTTCTTGTTCCTGATAGAACAGTGCCTCCTGGAACAGGCGCGCACTAATTTGAAAGAGCGCGTGCGCTATACTACAGAGCATGAACGCTCTTTCGAGGTTTCTGCGCGTTGAATTTGCACCGCCCTCCTATCTTTCTCTCCCTACCGCAGGCATTGATATTTCAACGAGCGGGATAAAGATAGCGTGCATTAAGGAACACATGCACGGTCTTGAACTCGCTTCATTTGCTGAAGAGGCGCTTCCGTCGGGCGCCGTGGTTGGAGGAGAAATACGTGATCCGCATGCGGTTATCGAAGGAGTGCGCAAACTTGCGCACGAGCACAACATACGTCTTGCAAATGTGGCGCTGCCTGAAGCGCGCGGCTATCTCTTTGAAGCTGAAGTTCCCGCAGGCACCAAGAACGAGCAGCGGGTTGCGGTTGAGCGCAAGCTCGATGAGTATGTGCCGCTTCCTTCAGGTGAAGTTATTTTTGATATTGCTCCTGTGGGGAAGTCAGATGCAGGTATGCGTGTGGTTGGTACCGGCTATGCGCGCCGTGTCCTTGAAGAGACGCTTGCAGTTATGGACGATGCACACGTTCAGGTGCGCGCCGTTGAAAGCGAAACCTTTGCGCTTCCAAGAGCACTCTTACCGCACGACAATAAGGAAACCGCACTTATTATCGATATTGGGAAAACCACGACAAAGCTTCTCGTTGTTACAAACCGTCTCCCGCGGTATGTGACGACCCTTGATATTGGCGGACACGCACTCACACTTGCTGTCGTGAAGCATTTTGGCGTGTCAGAAGAAGAAGCAAAGCAGGTAAAAGCAGAGAAGGGCATAGCGCCAGGAGCAGGAAATGAAGAGTATCTTGCTTCCATGCTTTCAACAGTTTCAGTTATCCGTGATGAAATAGGGAAGCGTCTCGACTACTGGCAATCAAGATCTGGACAGGTCGATGCGGTGACACGGGCTGTGTTGGTTGGAGGAAACGCAACGGTGCTTGGCCTTCCTGAATATCTTGAGGCAGCACTTAAGGTGCCGGTGGCGCTTGGCGATGTGTTTGCGAACTTCGCATCAAGAAATGTCTGGCTCCCGCCCCTTGAGTATCAGGAGTCGCTTGCTTACGGCACAGCGATAGGTCTGGCGCTCCGCGAGCAAGCAGCAGTATCTCTATGAGTCTCACCAACCTTCTTTCTTTTGAGCGGCGCAAAGAACTTACCCACGAGTATCTTCTTCGGCTCGGTGCCGTGTGTTGTATGCTCGGCGCACTTCTCGTGCTTATTCATGGAGCGCTTCTTCTGCCAACCTACCTCTATCTTTCCGAAGAGGTGAAAACGCAGCGTGCGCACCTTGAAGGTATTGCTTCTTCACTTCAAACATCTGAAGGTAAGCAACTTAGTGAGCGCCTTACGACGCTATCAAAAAATGCAGAAGCGCTTGTTGCGCTTGCGTCAGGTCCTTCTGCTTCAGAAGCGGTGCGCAGCGTGCTTGCTGTTTCGCATACGGGAGTGCGGCTTGGAGAAATTGCCCTTACCTTGCCTGAAACGGGAGAAGGGCAGATGCGCATTTCAGGCATAGCCTCAACACGCGAATCGCTTCGTTCATACCATAACGCTCTCAAAGAGCTTCCTTCCGTTTCAAAAGCAGAGCTGCCACTTTCGGTGTACGCCGAAGAGAGCGATCTTCTCTTTTCCATAACCCTTACGGGCTCCTTCGCGCCATGAAAACACCCGCTCTTACCCATCTCATCGTAGCCGCACTAGTATTTCTTGTGTTGGTGGGTGCGTATGTCTATGCGTTTTTTGAAACGCAACGCCTTGAGCGCGACGTACTGACGCTTTCAGCGGATATTGCTGCAAAAACGAACGAGCATCAGGAGGCAGGATCGGTACGTACTGCGCTTGCTGAAGTTGAAGCACAAGAAGCAAAGCTTGAAAGCCATCTTGTGCCTGCTTCAGACATTGTGCCGTTTCTTGAGAGCGTGGAAGCTCTCGGGAGCGAGTTTGGCGCACGCGTTTCGGTACTTTCGGTAAGTGATCCTGCAGAAGATGGGAAGATAGCATTGTCGCTTTCAGTTGAAGGCTCTTTTGATGCGGTGATGCGCACCGTTGGCGTTCTTGAAAACAGCACGCGTGCAAGCGTGATACGTTCGCTTACTCTTGATGCGGCAGATGACGGCATGTGGAGTGCTGCCGTCTCCGCGTTTTCACTTGCCCCACTTTCACCATGACGCTTCCTCCGTATCTACAGAAATATATAAAGCTGCTGCGGCGCGAGTCTAAAGGCGATGCGCTTAATCCGCACCGCGACTGGCATAGTGCGGTTGTGTTGTTTCTCGTCTTCTTTGTTGCAAGCGTTATATGGAATGTGTGGCTTTTCTCTGAAGCTCTTTCAGGGAAGGAAGGCCTTATCACCTCTACCCCTGAAGAAGCAGCGGACACAAGCTTCTTGGAGCAGGCAGACCTTCTGTTTGAAGAGCGAGAAAGCGAAGCAGGACGGTATCGTAGCGAGTATCGATTCGTTGACCCATCGCGCTAGTGCCTATACGCTTAGAGAGCCCCCATAGCTCAATGGATAGAGCAGCGGACTTCTAAGCCGTTGATGTTGGTTCGATTCCAGCTGGGGGCACAGACTAGTGCTAATTCAAGAGACTAAGATGGGTTATTGGAAACCAATACCTTCACGAAGGTATACTTGAGATATGAAAGATAGCAACGCAGAAAAACCAAAACCTAAACCAGAGGCCGATTATTCATTTGATCCAATTTCTGCGTCTGCTAATCAATGGAGGACATATTTACTCAACGTAAAGAACTTTGAAAAAGATTTTACTCGAGGTGAATATCCGTTCGAGACACCAGCAAGCACTATTCTTAACAAGGTTCGCGAAGCTGGGACCCCTCGGTCTGCTATTGAGACTGCCGTTCAAGTAGTTCTAGACAACTGGGAAGAGATTGTCGGACAGGAGGTGGCCTTATTCTCAAGAGAGATTGATCCGGTCGAATTTGTCGCATCTCTTGCAGATGAAGCATCAATTGGTGTGGTCCAAAGACTCTGGACTGACGTACCAAGAGACTCGGAACTGACGCAAAAAGGATTACGTCAGGCCCTCAAAGGACTTGGCGTAAATGTGCCTGTAGATCAAAAAGGCTTAGAAAAGCTATATACCGAACAGTTCGATACATATAGTTTTACCGCACTAGAGGTAATGCTTAAACGTGGCGAAGTAAATCGTGCGGCCGCGCTATTTGAAGAACATGTAGGCCAGTATCCAAAAGGGAACGACCCAGTAATGCTTGATTGTTTAGTATCGTTAGGTCTTCCAGCAGAATCTGCTAAGAAGTGGCTTGATCAGAGCGCTAATACGGGAACAGGATACGAACCTTGGTATAACCAAGCGTTAGAACGATGGGGCTATAAGTAAGAATAATAACTAGACCAAGACGCCTCATTCCAATCTCTGAATCCGTCAAAAATCTTTGAATTATCTAACTCTACCTAGTCCGAGACTGGGGTGGGCACTTGAAATCACGGGCGAGTGTTATAGTCAGGACATGCCTCTAGAACGGACTCCTAAGCAGCAAAAAAAGGAATTCCCCCCAAAGCTCTCAAAGAAAGATACACAAGAATTAGTTCTCGCGCTTATGCGTAGAGGAGAGGGTAAGAATAAGATGAACTTAATGCAGCGTGCAGAAGAAGCATATAAGGAAGCTCGCGCAGATGTTCGTGCCGCGTCAAAACTTTCAAGAGAGCAGAAGAAAATGCTTGTTGCTCGGGCTGAATATCTAAACAAAGTGCTTAAGACCCTTGAAGAGCTCGCAGAGGGGAAGGTGCCAAGAACAATGAAAGCTCTCGATTATCTGGGTGAGGGCATCTTTGGCAGTGCGCACCGGAGGTCAGAGCGCTTTTATGACGGACCGATTGTTACAAAAGAAGGAATCGAAAAAATGATGTCCGTTCTCGAACGGGCAATTTATGGCGCTACGTTTATTGATGCACGTAAAAATCAGCACGCTATTTTTCACGAAGAAGTTGGTGAGGACGTAGAAACAGAAGAAACAGAAGAAACAGGAGAAGCAGAGAAGGTGGAAGAGCATGCTCCTGAAGAGCCCATAATCGAACCAGCTGCACCTCTTGAAGGGGAAGAGGAGCCTATTGCAGACGAAGAGGTTGAAGAAGAGCAAATTTCTGAAGAAGACGAAGAATTAGACGAGGAAGCTCTTTTAGAGAGGAAGGCTCGTCTTATGGAAATAGGAGAAGAATCTGAGGAGATCGCTAATATTCTTAGTAATCCGGACACAACCCTTTCACCTGAACAGGCGAAAGAATTAGTTGATGATGTATGTGAAAGATATCTTGCTGAATATGAAGATTATCCAGAACGTGCCGAGGCGGAACAAAAAATAAGAATGTACAAAGAAATTGTGTCTGCAAAATATAGAGAAGCACTAGAGGCACGTGCAATACGGTACGGGGAAGCACTCGAAGCGCGTATGATGCGGTATGGCAATGCTACTGGATTTGATGAGATCCAAAAGGAAGATAAAAAGAGGGGCGCCAGGAAAATAAGCTTTTGGGGAGCGGCACTTGCAGCGCTTGCGGCAGCAGGAGCATACATGGGTATGAAGCAATCTGAAGGTACAGTTATAGAAGATGCGGTTAAGGGAGAGAAGTTCACAGTTAGCGCAACCCTTGATGAAGTCCTTCCTCCCGAGGGTGAGGCATATATTCCTGATGAACTATCAAAACCAGATGAGGGCCGTCCTGGCTTTGAGCCGCCGAACGCCCCTTAGAACTTTAGTGCGCGGTGAGGGACTTGAACCCCCGACCTTCTCGGTGTAAACGAGTTGCTCTACCAACTGAGCTAACCGCGCGTAGAGAAACCATACCCGAGAAGTCGTATAATGTGAAGGTATGGAAAGACTCGAGGCAGTGGTCTCGGGAAGAGTGCAGCTCGTGCTGTACCGCGACTTTGCGTGCCGGAACGCACGGGCACTTTCACTTGTGGGGGAAGTTGAGAATATGCCTGACGGCACCGTGCGTGTGGCAGCCGAGGGCGAACGCGCCGCACTTGAAGCCTATGTATTAAAACTATGGAAAGGGTCGCTACTTTCAAAGGTAGAGATGGTGAAGACAAACTACACGCCTGCAACTGGAGAGTTCAAGGCATTTCGCATCATCTACTAATGCGCTAGGGTGTAGCTATGGAGCTGTCTATCATCTACGAAGACGCGAATATTGTTGCGGTCGACAAACCCGCAGGCGTCATGACGCATCCCGATGGAAGAAATACTGAAGAGACGGCAAGTGATTGGTTTGCAAGCAACTACCCAGACGCAAGCGAGGTGGGGGAGACGCAGCGCTTGCAGGATGGAACAGAATTGAGACGCCCCGGAGTCGTGCATCGGCTTGATAGAGATACGTCGGGGGTTTTGGTTTTTGCAAAAACAGCCGAGGCGCATGCCTTTTTGAAAGACGCGTTTCAGAATCGTCTCGTGAAAAAGACATACACCGCATTTGTGTACGGCGTTCCGAAAGAAAAGAAAGGCACGATAGAGTTTTCAATAGGACGCTCTCGCAAAGACTTCAGACTCCGTTCCGCGCAGCCTAAAGCAAAGGGAACGCTACGAGAGGCGATTACGCGCTATGAAGTGAAAGGAGAGGACGCGCTTGGTAAGCATGCACTCTTGCAGGTATATCCAGAAACAGGACGCACCCACCAGATACGCGTGCATCTAAAAGCACTCCATCACCCCATCGTAGGCGATTCGCTCTATGCACCTAACCGTTCCGTTGATCTCGGGTTTCAAAGACTGGGCCTTCACGCATCCTTGCTTGAGCTTCCGCTTCAAAATGGCGAGACCCTGAAGCTCGAATCACCCCTCCCCGAGGATTTAGCCAAGGCTGCAGCGCTGTTTGCCGCCTTCTAAGAGGCGTGCTACAGTAGCGCAACTATGGCAGGCATCATTACTCCGGTGAAGACGGACGAACGCACCAAGCTCGGGATACGCCCTGGCGACACGGTGCGTGTCCACCAGAAGATTACCGAGCAAAAGAAGGGTAGAGCAGCAAACAAGAAGGAAACCACTACCCAGAATATGCGTACCCAGGTTTTCGAAGGACTTGTTCTTGCGGTAAAGCACGGCAATGAGGCAGGCGCTTCCTTTACGGTCCGCGCCACCATGTCCGGCATTGGCGTTGAGCGTGTGTTTCCACTCTTTGCCCCTTTCATTGAGAAGATTGAAATCGTGAAGCGTTCTAAGGTTCGCCGCGCAAAGCTCTACTTCATTCGTGAGAAAGTAGCGCGCGAAGTGAAGCGCCAGCTCCGCAATATGCGCATGATGAACATTTCTACCGAAGACTTTGCACAGAAAGCTGATGAGGTTGTCCTTGATGAGAAGCCTGCAGAGGAAGTGGTTGCAGCAGCAGAAGCAGAGGCTGTTGTTGAGGAAGGAGCACCTGAAGAAGTAGCTTTGGAGGAGAAAGAGGAAGAGAAGGTAGCTGCGTAGCGTAGAGTAGTTTTCATAGAAGTTGTGTATCTCCCGTGGATAAATCGGGTTTTTCAGGATGTGGCTTCCGTACCATTTGGGTATGGGAAAGATAGTGCAAAAGCCTAGTAGAGGGGACGTAGAGTGGTCACCTGATTTTTCCTATGCAATTGGTCTGTTAGCTAGTGATGGATGCGTTTCATCCGATGGACGCCATCTCACACTTGTTTCAAAGGATAGAGAACAGCTTGA
The DNA here is from genome assembly GCA_964652615.1 of uncultured Candidatus Saccharibacteria bacterium. Lineage (GTDB taxonomy): Bacteria > Patescibacteriota > Minisyncoccia > Phycocordibacterales > Phycocordibacteraceae > C7867-001. The sequence continues at coordinate 340,541 of CAZZAT010000001.1, forward strand.
AAATCTCGTCAGATGCTTGCGTTTACACGCGGCAATAAAATCAGACAGGATTCAATGGAGTGATGCGCGTCTGCATAAATTCCTCTGCTCCATCGGGATATCTCCTCGAAAATCATTAACACTCGGCGCGATAGACATACCTCCCAAATACTTCTTCAACTTTCTTCGCGGTTTATTTGATGGAGATGGAAGCTTTTACAGCTATTTCGATAAACGATGGCGCTCAAGCTTTATGTTCTATCTCAGTTTTACCTCCGCTAGTCCTGCACACATAGAATGGATACGGACTACGCTTGAATATAGATTGTGCGTTAAGGGTCATATCTCTAGAGTACCTCCCAGGCATGGAAAGAAAGGATGCGAAACTTTACGATATGCGAAAAGGGAAGCGGTGAAAATAATGCGTTGTATGTATGCTGGCCAAGGACCCTCATTGTCGCGGAAGCGCTTGAAAATAGAAGAAGCACTGCGTATAGTGGGCGAGTCCCTTAGAGATAATGCCCAGGTGTTGAAATTGGTAGACATCATACCTTGAGGTGGTATGGCCGAAAGGCGTGGAGGTTCGAGTCCTCTCCTGGGCACCAGAAAAAGAAGCGGCGCATGCGCCGCTTCTTTCATCCCCACACTGTCCTATCGTTATACACAGGTTGTCCCCGAAGTTATGCAGGCGTATATTTTTTACATGAAGCAGCGTCTCCTTAAATCAGTCATGGCGTCACTTGAGTGGCGCCTCATCGCTTTTGCGATAACCGAAGTATTTTTCATAGCAACAACAGGACATGTCTGGCAGGCGACTATGCTCGCGCTCTCGCTCCAAGCAATTCTTTTTATAGGACATTTTGCATGGTTCTTTGCGCGCGAAACAAAGGCGTAGTTGCTAGGGTGCAACACAAATTCGTGTTATAAGAGCGACACGAAGCTTCTGCTTCAAAATGGCGGCTTTAGCTCAGCTGGTAGAGCTCCTGGTTGTGGTCCAGGCGGTCATGGGTTCGAGTCCCATAAGTCGCCCATTCTTTGAATCTTTTAAAAATCCGCGTATCATGCCGCGGTGGGCGAGAGTGCCCAGCATAAGGAGTACTGCACGTGAAGTATTTCATCGGGTTTGAAGTACCTGTCGCAGAGCGAGAACAGCTCTGGGGGGTACAGACGAAAGCTGCGCAAAAGCTTTCGTTTGAAATCTCACAAGGTTCGGCGCCGCTGCATCTCACGCTCGTTCCGCCTTTCTTGGTGGCAAACCGGAAAGAGGATGAAGAGCTTCAACGAGGCCTAAGTGTTGCAATACACAGGCTGCGGGCGCAAACGATCACCCTTGTAGGGATTGGTTCCTTCGAAGAACATACGGTTTTTGCCGGTGTTAGCGAAGAACAGCGCAAGGCGATTGCTGCATTTCGTCGAGACCTGCATTTCTATCTTGATAGAAAAGATTCATACGAGAAAAGCTTTGTGCCACATGTAAGTCTCGCTCGGCATTTCGAACCGCGTCATTTTGTTGCGGTCGAACGGGCGCTTCGTGCGGCAGCAGGCGAACTGCGAGTTCTGCCACTTTCTTTTGAAGCCGGTTCATTCACGTTGTTTCGGAACGAAGGGAAGGAGTGGGAGCGTACCACAACCTACGGGCTTCGCGAACAGCGGGCAGCGTAGCTATCAGCAGGAGGGTCCTCGACCCTCCTGTTTTTGCTATACTGCCCGCATATGACTACCTTCGTACAAGAATTCAAAACATTTGCACTTCGCGGCAACGCGCTCGACCTTGCGGTAGGTGTTGTTATTGGAGCGGCCTTTAATAGCATTGTTAATTCGCTTGTCGCCGATATCCTCACGCCACCGCTTGGCATGCTCATGGGCGGCGTCGATTTCAGCTCGCTCTCCTTCGTGCTTTCAGGAGATGCGGCAATTAATTACGGCCTCTTTATCGAGGCAACCGTCAGTTTCATTATCACGGCATTCGCGCTCTTCCTTCTGATTAAATTCATCAATACGTTCCTTCGAAAAGCAGAGACTGAACCAAAGGCTCCTGCGCCAAAATCTGCAGAGCTTCAGGTACTCGAAGATATTCGCGATTCGCTTAAGAAATAAGCATGAAGACGCTCGCATTCGGCATCATTCTTATCGTCTTGGTTGGATTTGCAGGCTTCTTCTATCGAAATATCGCAGAGCGTTCGGGAGCTCCCGACATGATTGCCTGTACTGCTGATGCGAAACTCTGCCCAGACGGTTCTGCGGTAGGGCGCACAGGTCCTGCCTGCGAGTTTGTTCCATGCGCATTTCCTAACGTTGAAATTGAGGCTAAAGGACTAGCGTTTGCTGTGCCTGCAGGATATGTAGTTGAACAAACCGCAGACGCATCACTTCTTAGTAGATTTACAAAACCATCCCTGTCCGAATCAGTGCGCCATACGATTACCGTTCAAAGCTATCCGCTCGGAGAAGGGGAGAGCGCAGATGATGTTATTCTTGCGCATACCCGCTACCAACCCGCAGACATGCAAGCGGAGGACTTCTCTCGCTTTGAGACAACGCTCATAAACGGAAAGGAATTTCGTTCAACCGTTATTGAACGCTTCGAAGCACTCGTACAATCAAGCTACTATCTCGTTCGTACAGAAGACGTGCTTGTCTTCACTATTACCGAGCACGACGTTTCCGATTGGATGAATCCAGATCTTCAGGTTGAGACACTACCCGAGCACAAAGCGCTGCTTGAACTTCTTGGCACGCTTCAGGTAGCAGGCGAGTAGAAGAAATGCTAGGCTCTCGCAAGAAGGAGAGACTTCATGCAAATAGCAACACTAGGAATTATCCTTGAGGGAAACACGACGTTTCTTGCTGAAAAGAAGAAGGGGGAGATAGGAACAGGTGTCCTGTCGAGTCCTGGCGGCAAGCTTGATCCGGGAGAAACTCTGGTTTCGTGCCTTATTCGGGAAACGAAAGAGGAATGGAACATAGAGCTTCACGAGAAAGGAATTGAGTTCGCAGCTGTTCTCGACTGTTTTGCGGGTGGCGTCCTCGATTTTCGAGTGTTCGTCTATCGTGTGCGTGGCTTTGACGGCATCCTTTCAGAAACAAAAGACGCAAAGATGCCTGAAGCGTTTCCGATAGACGAACTACCATTCAACAGAATGTTTGAGGCAGACCGGCACTGGTTTACCAAAGCTCTTTCCGGACCAGCATTCTACGCAAGGCTCTATTACCGAGAACGCGCGCAGCACTTCGAACGTATCGAATTTCCTTCGTTTGAAGAAGCGCTGCTTACGCTCTAGGCACGAAAGGGACGGCTACAGCCGTCCCTTTTTGTAGTATTCAATGCGCGTGCTCGTGCGCTTCGTGCTCGTGTTCTGCTTCGTGGCTATGACCTTCGCTATAGAGAAGGCCAGCCATAGCTGCTATGCCAAGCACAATGACTAAGAACTGCAGGAAAGAACGCTTCTTTCCAGAGGTTTTGTGCAGTTCCGGCACAAGGTCTGCAAGCGCGATATAGATGAAGTTTCCTGCCGCGAAAGCCGCTATGAGGGGGATGAAGAGTTCATTGGTCTCACCAAGCCAGAAAGCGAGCGCGACACCGAGAAATGCAGTAACGGCAGAAAGAAAGTTAAAGAAGAGTGCCTTTATACGCGAGAACCCAGCATGAACAAGGAGGCCGAAGTCGCCAATTTCCTGTGGAATTTCATGAAGCGCAATGGCAATCGTCGTTGCGATACCTACTTCAGGTGAGACCATGAACGCCGCGCCTATCGCAAGACCGTCAATAAGATTATGAATACCGTCTGATACAAGAACAAGCTTACCTACAGGATGTATCGTTGCGTGGTCAGGAGAGAACTCCTCATCGCCGTGACTGTGGTGCCAATTAAAGCATTTCTCAAGAAGAAAGAAGCTCAAGATACCGGCAACGATAAGGAGCGAGACAAGAAGCGGGTTTCCTGCTTCTGCAAATGCTTCAGGAATAAGATGGATGAAAGCATCGCCAAGGAGTGCGCCAGCGGCAAGAGAAATAAGGAGGAAGAGCATTCTTCGAACCAGGTGCTCTTTGAAGGAAAGGGCGGCAAGCCCGATAAGAGAAATAAGAGAGATAGCGCCTACGGCGAGAATGCTTTGAATGAGTGCGGTCATGCGGGCAGAATAGCATGTCTGTCATAAAGAGGGCTGATGAACGTCGTGATACAGTGAAGCCATTATTACAACGAATTACTACCATGAACGAATCCTTTGGAGAGGTTTTTCTTAAGGCATCTCGCCCCGTACGCCTTGCGGCAACGGCGGCGCTTTCGATGCTTGCGCTCTTACTACTTGCACTTGCTATTACCGCGTGGACGAATGTCGGGAAATCAGAGAATCCCTACATGAACACCATTACGGTTGAAGGCACGGGAAAGGGTACGTCTATTCCAAACCTTGCAGTGGTGAGTTTCTCCGTAACAGAAGAGGGAACTACGGTTGCTGATGCACAGACTAAGGCTACCGGAAAGACTGACGCAGCACTTGCAGCAGTTGAGGGACTTGGTATTGAAGAGAAGGATGTGAAGACGATTTCGTACAACGTCTATCCTCGCTACGAAAACACCCCCGTTTGCTACACCGGCTACTGCCCGCCAGTACGCAATCCGTCAATTATCGGCTACGAAGTATCTCAAACGGTTGAGGTAAAAGTTCGCGACACCGCAAAGGCAGGAGATGTTTTGCAGGCGCTTGGCACCCTAAACGTTCAGAACATTTCTGGTCCGTCTTTCCAGGTGGATGAAGAAGATGCAATACGAAACGTAGCGCGCGAAGAAGCTATTACCGAAGCAAAGGCGAAAGCAAAAGCGCTTGCAGACCAACTTGGCGTTCGTCTTGGAAAAGTAGTTTCGTTCTACGAGAACCCAGGCTACCCAATGTACGGCTATGGCGGCGCCTATGACATGAAGGCAGAAGTTGCTATGTCAGCACCTGCGCCAACGCTTCCAACAGGAGAGCAAGAAACGGTAGTGACTGTCTCTATTACCTACGAGATTAAGTAAGAAAGGAGCAAAAGGATGCATAAAACGGCCTAGATGGGCCGTTTTATGCTATTGACATATATGCTGTAGTGTGATATTCTGGTTCCAGAATGGTGGTTGGTCTGGCTCCACCTTCAGCTTGTATTGTTAGCCAGCCAAGGAGACGACACTATGTCTGATTCCAACGCTCTCGTTCGCGCAATGAACACGCTTGCGAAGCCGGCGAAGTATCGTGACGATTCGGAAGAATACGGCTCGACTTCTGCTGGGCGCACGAAAGCGCGCCATGTGCTGCTTGACCTCTACGTGTCAGGCGGCCTGCCGGAAGACAAGATTGCGTATGTGAGGGGCGCGCTCAAACACGCTCTTCTTCATAATGATCTTGCTCCCTCACTCAAAAAACGCATCGAAGGCACCGTCTTCGATTTCGAAGCAGAACTCGAGGCGCAAGCCAAGACGAAGCGTGAAGAAGGCGTCCAAAAGCGCGCCAAACGCGAGAGAAATCTCGCCGCGCGCCGCGAACGTGATCGCAACGATCGTCTCGCACGCCAAGGCGTTTCGGGCGGCAAAAAAAAGAACCGCGCGTAAGCGCACTGGGCACCGTAGGTTGTAAAACCCGCGGTGCCCAGACTCTATTGACTAGGGGAAAGGCCTTGGTATAATGGCCGGCAAGAGCGCCCCGAGGGGCGTTTTAAAATACAACAACGATGAAGAACTTCTTGAGCTATCTGAAGAATGTGCGCGGGGAACTTGCGCATGTTGTCTGGCCAAAACCAAAGCAGGCGGTAATACACACACTACTTATTCTCGCTATTTCAGCGGTTGTTGCCGTCTTTATCGGCATCTTGGACTATCTCTTCACGTCCCTTATCGGCATGATTATCGCTCGCTAATATGGATACGCGCACCGCACCACAGTTTGATGAGAGCGATGCTTCAAACGAGCCGCGCTGGTATACCATCCATACCTACGCAGGCTACGAAAACGCTGTTGAGAGAAACCTCAAGCAGCGCATCGAGTCTCTTGGTATGCAGCACAAGATCTTTGAAGTTATTGTGCCAACTGAAAAGAAGGTTCGCGTGAAAGCAGGGAAGCGTGTTGTCGAGGAAGAGAAAATCTATCCTGGCTACATTCTCGTGAAAATGATTGTTGATGAGGACTCATGGTTTGTTGTTCGAAACACTCCTCGCGTTACCGGCTTTGTGGGTTCTGGCGTCACGCCCGTCCCTATGGAAGAGAGCGAGGTTGCAAGCCTCATGAAGCGTATGGGTCAGGAAGCTCCGAAGCACCGTATCGACCTTGTAAAGGATGATCCGGTCGTCATCAATGACGGGCCATTCAAGGATCTTGAAGGCAAGGTGGGGGAGATAGACGAGGAACGAGGCAAGGTGAAAATCATGGTTTCGATGTTCGGCCGTGAGACTCCGGTAGAACTCGATTTCTTGCAGATTAGGAAGCTCTAAGATAGATTCACAAGACGCATATGCCAAAAGTAGTAAAAAAGATTAAGCTCCAAATCCCTGCAGGGAAGGCAACACCAGCCCCTCCTGTAGGTACCGTACTCGGTCCTGCCGGCGTTAATATCGGCGACTTCGTCAACAAGTTTAACGAAGCTACTCGCGACAAGATGGGGGACATCATTCCAGTTGATCTCTCCGTGTATGAGGACCGCACGTTCTCATTCGTCTTGAAGACCCCGCCTGCCTCTCGTCTCATTTTGAAGATTCTCGGCATTGAGAAGGGTGCGCAGAAGCCAGGGCCAAAGAAGGTTGCAAGCCTCACCAAGGCACAGGTGCGCGCTATTAGCGAACAGAAGGCACCAGACCTGAATGCCGCTTCTCCTGAAGCTGCAGACCGCATCATCGAAGGTACTGCACGTTCGATGGGTATTGATGTGAAATAAGGAGAGAAACAGAAGAAAGGCCGGAGCAAGAATGCTCCGGCCTTTCTTCTTATAGTCCAAGCGCTTCTTTTACGATGCGAACGCGCTCTTCTCGTGGTCCTGTGACGGTGAGAATGGGGTAGGAAACCTGTGTCCTCAAAGAAAGCAGCTTATCAATAAAGAGCCGATTCACTGCGTCGATAAATGAACGATCTATATCACGAAGTTCATCGTCAACGAGCGCAACGCCCGTAACAGTCGGAATGAAAACCAGCACATCAAATTGCTTCACATTCTCAAGAACGCGTGCCTCGGTCTCTTTCAGAAAAGATTCACTAATCTTTCCTTTGTCGTACTGGTACTTCGTATATACCCAGTTATCAATGAGACAACGGTCAAAGACTGCCTTCTCTGCAGGAAACTGCAAAGGTTGATTCTCAAGAAACTCAAGAATGGCACGCTGGGACTCCTCGCCAGTGTCTTGATTGATAAGAAGACCTTTTTCGTGGACGACATCTCGATAGGTATCGGTAGGTGTTGCGTACGAGGGGAATGCTGCAAGAAAGTCTTCGATAAAAGTCGACTTTCCTGTGTTTTGAGGGCCGATAACCGCAATGCGCATTCCTCCGATTGTAGCGCATTTGCACCTCTTCCCCTGAAGCCGTACAGTGCGTTTCGGAGCAATAGTTCATAACAGAAAAGGAGGCGTCTAATGCCAAATGGTGTTTTGCCCATACAGAAGCTTCAAGAGCTTCTGCACCCGAAATTCATCGACGGGGTGGATGAGAAATACCTCAACCCCGCCTCTATCGATCTTCCTTTGTCGGAAGAAGCATATCGGGTGGAAACCATCTTCCTACCGCTCCCAGGCGAAATTGTGCGTGATGCGCTTACGCTTGTGGGCGCTACGCCCCATAAGCTTACCGACCAGCTTGAGGTGGGAGTGACGTATGTCATCCGCATTGAAGGCCGGTGGAAACTTCCCAAAAGCGTCTACGGCTATGCAAACCCGAAATCATCTACCGGACGACTGAACCTGTTTTGTCGGACGATAGCTGATGCGGTGCCCATGTATGACTCACTTATCGGTCCCGGCTGGGAAGGGGAGCTCTGGGTGCTTGTGCGTCCGGACAGCTTTCCCGTCCTTGTATCTGCGAAGCTCTCGCTCTCGCAAATGCGCCTCTTCTATGGCAAATCATTTCTCGATCCGCTTGAGACGGAAATTGCTGTAGAGAAGCACGGACTGTTCTTCGAACCAAACGGAATCAAGATTCCGTATAAGGATATGGAGCAGCGCGCCGACTCACTCCTCCTCTCCATCTACGTGGGAGAGAATATGGGGTGGGAGTGTCCTGGCAACAGGAAAGTCCTCGATCTCACGAAAACGAATCACTATGATCCAGAAGCATTCTTTCTTCCGGTTCGCCGGAGGAACGGATCGCTCATTCTCCGTAAGGACACGTTCTACATCCTTTCGACCGAGGAGCGTGTTATGGTTCCGCCGCACTTGTCGGCAGAACTGCGGGCTATCGACCCGCGGCTTGGTGAGTTTCGTTCACATGCCGCAGGATACATCGATCCAGGCTGGGGGTGGGGGAAAGACGGTAGTGAACATGGCCGTCCCATCACCCTTGAAGTGATTCCGTTCGAGGACACACTCATTCGGTCAGGGCAGAAAATCGCCCGTATCCGCTATGAAAAAATGCACACAGAGCCGAGCGTCAATTATGATGCCGCGCAATCAAACTATGTGCATCAGGCAGGTGCGAAGCTTTCAAAGCACTTCAAATAAACTAAAGGCCCGCAAGGAAACTTGCGGGCCTTTTCCTTTTCCTGCCATCTTTGCTACAGTCCGAAGCGGAATAACCGCTAGAAGAGGAGAAATCATATGGCGGAGTCCTTTGAAGATGTCCGTGTGTTCACTATTGCCCAGACTAAGGTCAATCGTGAGCAGGTGCGGGCATGGCTCGACGATCTTGGCGCGGCCGAGTTCGAAATCCCCGAAGAAGACGTAGTGACGGATCCGGCGCTTCTTGTCGCTCTTGCAGCGAAGCAGTGCTACCTCTCGTTTCAGCCGGGCTTGAACCCGAACGTGACGAAGGTCCGTAAAGACATGGTCAAATATCTCGACAATGTCCTTGCACAAAAACATGGCTCTGTCTTGGAACATTCGGTGTTTACGTTTGGCATCAATGGCTGTTCGCGCGTCTTTACGGGCGAGATGAACCGCCATCGTGCAGGCGTTGGCATTTCCGAGCGCTCTATGCGCTATATCCGGTACGATAAGATTTCGTTCTGGATGCCGGAATGTTTTCGAGAAGCGGAAGGGGATGTGGCTGATATCGCCGAAAAAAAAGCAAAAAGCCGCGCCCTCCTTACCGCGCAGTTCAACTCTCAAGAAACGATGATGGCGGCGTTCGCTCTCATCTGGGAGGACGAACTTGCTCCGGAAAGCACCTTCCATGCTAAAAAAGTGCTGACCTCTGCGTTTCGGCGCGGCATCGGCATGGGCATCGCGACTGGCGGCGTGTGGAGTCTGAACGCTCGTGCGCTTCGCCACGTCATCGCACTTCGCACCGAAGAGGGTGCGGAGGAAGAAATCGTGCACGTGTATAAGAAGGTCGGGCGCCTCATGATCGAGGCGATTCCGGAACTCTTTGGAGATTTCAAAGAGGTTGACGGCGTCTTCGTGCCTGAATACTGGAAAGTCTAAACGAGTGCGCGGTGGTCTCAAGATCACCGCGCATTTGCTTTTTCTGCCTTGTACCGTAGCCTTCTTGAGGACCAGCTCCTAGGAGATTCCTATGGCATCAATGACATCAAAATTGATTGCACTTGAGGGTGGAGAAGGTGTGGGTAAAACCACACAGATGAACCTACTCAAGGAGCGATTGCCACAGCTTTTTCCTGAACGCGATTTCGTGTTCACGAGAGAGCCGGGTGGAACGACGTTTTCTGACAAAATCAGAGAACTCATTCTTTCGGAAGACGCGAAAGAAGCGGACGGCAGGACTATGTTTGGCCTTTTTGTCGCGGCACGCGCAGAACATGTGCGACGCATTATTGATCCAGCTCTTGATGCAGGAAAAACTATCGTTACGGACAGGTACGTTGCTGCGACATTCGCGTATCAAGTAGTTGCTCAAGAACATCCCATGCCCGAGCACTTCTTTGCCGAATACCTCTGCACGATTCCAAGACCGTCGCTCACTGTCATTCTTGATCTTGATCCGGCCATTGCACGGGCGCGCGCGGCAGAGCGAACCACGCAGGCGCTCACACATTTCGATTCGCGCCCGCTCGAGTTCTATGTTCGCCTGCAGCATGGCTACCGTAAATATGCCAACCGGTATGACAACCGAGCGGTTATCATTGACGCTAACGCTCCGGTAGAGATGGTGCATGAGCGCATCATCGAAGCCTTCCGGAAGGCATAAGCGAAAACGCCCCTCTCCAACGAGAGGGGCGTTTGTGCTACTTTCTACACATGTATCCCTTTATTGAACGAGAGGACGAAGCGGTGTTTGCAGCTCTTCATGGGGAAGAGAAGCGCCAAGCGGAAGGGCTCGAGCTTATTCCTTCTGAAAACTATGTCTCGCGCGCTGTACGTGAAGCGCTTTCGTCGTCTTTAACGAACAAGTATTCAGAAGGGTACCCCGGGAAGCGCTATTACGGTGGACAGCAGTTTACTGACGAGGTAGAGACGCTTGCGATAGAGCGGGCGAAGAAGCTGTTTGATGCAGGCTATGCGAACGTACAACCGCACGCTGGAGCTCCTGCAAACATTGCAACGTACTTCGCGCTTATGGAGCCAGGAGACACGATTATGGGCATGGATCTTTCTCATGGCGGGCACCTTACGCACGGACATCCAGTGACGGTTATTACGAAAGTCTTCAACTTCGTTCGCTATAAAATGAAGGATGCCGAGACAGGAGAAATAGACTATGACGACATGCTGCGTGTCGCCAAAGAAACAAAACCAAAAGTCATCATGGCAGGCTTCTCCGCGTATTCGCGGGAACTCGACTACGCGAAGTTCGTTGCGATAGGGAGGGAAGTGGGAGCGTTTGTCATTGCGGACGTCGCGCACATTGCCGGCCTTATCGCAGGCGGCGTTCTTAAAAATCCCTTCGACTATGGATTTGATGTGATGACTACAACGACGCACAAGACGCTACGCGGGCCTCGCGGCGGCATGATACTTGCACGCGAAGATGCGGCGCTTGCACTTAAAATTGATAAAGCAGTGTTCCCTGGGTTTCAGGGAGGCCCTTTAATGAATACGATTGCGGCAAAAGCAGTATGTTTTGGAGAAGCATTGCGCCCTTCATTTAAAGAGTACGCGGTACAGGTAGTGGAAAACGCTAAAGCAATGGCGCAGGTATGGAAGGAAGAAGGTGTCCGCCTTATCGGAGGAGGGACCGATAATCACCTTATTCTCGCCGATGTATCATCGCTTTCTTTGTCTGGTGGTGAAGCGGAAGCGCTGCTTGATAAGGCTGGGATAACACTCAACAAGAATGTCATTGCGGATGACACAAGAAAGCCCATGGACCCTTCAGGCGTGCGTTTTGGAACGCCTGCGCTTACCACTCGTGGCTTTACCGAAGAAGCTTGTACAGAGGTTGCACGCATTATGCTTGAGGTGCTTCGGGGCGGCTCGCCTGAAGCAGCACGCACGCGTGTTGTAGAGCTTGCGAAGGTACATCCTATTCCGGAATCGTTTGCATAATTGCCTGAATATTTTTCCGGTGCTACTGTCCCTCTTGGACGTAGTCTCAACGTAGGAGAGTAAAGTATGGGTGCTCACACCCTCTACTGTTCGTTTTGCGGCAAATCGCAGCATGAGGTGAAGATTATTGCTGGCCCCGCTGTTTTCATCTGTAATGAGTGCACGCTGCTTTGCAGTGACATACTTGTGCAGATGGATATCGAGCATATGTTTGCAAATCGCTTGGTAACGAGAGCTTCGATTGTTTCTTTTCTTGAGCGTGAAGCATACACAGGCGCTGATCTTATGAAAGAAGCGTTTGGCGTTTCTCTTGAAGGAACAGGGCATGAGGCAATAACGCCAAGTCAAGTCATGACACAGTTGTACGGCACGTTATCAGGACGACTCATTCCTTTGCTTCGCAGGGCAGATCTTGAATCTCAAGCTGCAGACCTTGAGCGTGAAATTGAAGCTGTAAAAGTAGAGGAAACAGAACCGGAGCGTTCTGTGCTTGAGTCAAAACAGGCGCAGCTTGCGGCCATTAAGCAATACCTCAAAGAGATGCCGGAAGTTTTACACCAAAAAACATGATTGATGGCGCCCGCTCTTACGGGCGCCATTTTCGTCAGCAGGGGTGTAGTTTGCTACACTCGAGAGTAATGGAAGCACGCATACGAGAGGCAGTCAGGAAGGCGCTTATAGGCGCTGGTGCGCCTGACGCTACCTTCGCGGTCGAGTGGCCTTCTGACCCTTCCCACGGAGACTATGCAACAAATGCCGCTATGGCAGCTGCAAAGGCGCTTCAAAAGAGCCCGCAAGAGCTTGCTAAAGAGTTAGCCAAAGCCATTACCGAAGAGCTCGGAGAAGATGCCGCGGGTGTTGAAGTTGCAGGTCCTGGATTCATAAACATACGACTTGCACCGCATGTGATACGCGAAGAAATAGAGCGTGCGGCACACGATACATCGTGGGGAAGAGGGGCGGAAAACGAAGGAAAGCGCATCATCGTTGAATACTCGTGCCCGAACCCTTTTAAAGAAATGCACATTGGGCACCTCATGAGCACTATTATCGGAGAAGCAGTGGCGCGTACGATTGAGAACTCAGGCGCAACCATCGCGCGCGATTCCTATGGCGGAGATGTTGGGCCGCATGTAGCGAAGGCACTCTACGCACTTAGAAAGAAAGGAGTGACGGAAATAGCAAACGCAAACGAAGTGGACGTGGCATACGCGCAAGGATCACGTGCATACGAAGAAAGCGAAGAAGCAAAGGCGGAAATAGATGCGTTGAACACCGAACTATACAAAGGTGAAGATCGCGAACTTATGGAGCTTTGGCGCAAAGCGCGTGAAGCATGCCTCACGGCGTTTCGCGATATCTACCGAGAACTTGGTACGTCGTTTGACTACTATTTCTTTGAAAGCGAAACTGCCGCGCTTGGCGTAGAGAAGGTGCGAGAACACATTGCAGACGGCGTCTTCAAGGAGAGCGAAGGCGCGATTATCTATGACGGCGAAAAGAAAGGACTCCATACCCTTGTCTTTATTACGAGCCGCGGCACCCCTACCTATGAAGCTAAGGAAATCGGCCTTGCGTTTATAAAGGAAGAGCGGTGGCCCTCAAATGAGTCCTACATTCTCACTGCGGCCGAACAAATTGGGCACTTCAAGGTAGTGAAGGCGGCGCTCGAAGACGTTGCAAATGCGCTTGGCGAAAAGACGCATCATATTCCGCACGGATTCCTCCGGCTCACCACAGGGAAGATGTCGAGCCGAGAAGGGAACACGGTTTCAGCAAAGAGTCTTTTGAATGACATGGCACAGAAAGCTATGGATAAGAACGAAGATCCAATGATCGCTGAACAGGTTGCGGTGGGCGCTATTAAATACATGATTTTGCGACAGGCCCCTGGCGGCGACATTATCTTTGATCCAGAGAAGTCACTTTCGCTTGAAGGAGATTCTGGTCCGTACTTGCAGTATGCTTTGGTGCGCGCAAAGAAACTTCTTACGTATGAAGGAGGTTCTGATGAGGGCACAACTCCCGAAGAGCCGTATGCTATCGAACGCCTTATCACGCGCTTTCCTTCAGTTGCTGCTCGCGCGGCGCGAGAGAAATCACCGCATCATATTGCGCAGTACCTCACGCACCTTGCGTCTTCATGGAATTCTTTCTATGCAAGCGAACAGGTACTCGGAAGTCATGAGGAAAGGTACAAGCTGCAAGTTGCAAAAGCGTTTGCTTCGACTATGGAAAGGGGACTTAGTATTCTTGGTATCCCCACGCCTAGTCGGATGTAGGGTTGCTTCCTATAAAAGGGGTGTGATAAGGTGCTCCAATCGCGCGAAAGCGCGTTTGGCTTTTATCAAGAAAGAGAGGAGGCGCTCATGGGAGTCTATCCCCAGGAACCAACCGCTTTTGCGACTCAAGGTTTCGACCCTGTTCGCGTGAAGCCCAGAACCATCATTGGTGTAGTGCGCCTTGCAGTGATTCGTTCAGATGCAAGGCGCGAAGAGGAGGAATGCATGCCGCATGCCGCTAAGAGAGTCCCTTTGCAAAACAGGGACCGGTATGAACGTCCTTCTGCCGCACGCGAGGAGGAGATCCTTGCTGCCCGCGGAATGAAGGACGTGAGACCTGTGTACATCCTCACAAGCAATCCTCCTGTGAGACGTTAGTCAAAAAACAATGGGCCGGCGCTTCTGCGCCGGCCTTTATTTTTATTCAAGAACCGCCTAGGATAAAGGGACTATGGCACCGTCAGATGCGGCAAAGCGCGAAGAGCGGATACTTGCGTGGTGGCAAGAATGCGACATTTTCACCAAGTCACTCCAAAAGAAAGCACCTAAGGGAGACTACGTCTTTTATGATGGCCCGCCCTTTGCAACGGGCCTTCCGCACTATGGACACATTGTTGCAAGCGTCATCAAGGACGTGATACCGCGCTACTTCACGATGCGCGGATACCGCGTGCCACGGGTATGGGGCTGGGATTGCCACGGACTTCCGATTGAAAACATCGTCGAAAAGAAGCTTGGCTTCAAGCATAAGAAGGAGATAGAAGAATACGGCATCGATAAATTCAACGAAGAGTGCCGCGCACAAGTGCTCTCCTATGCTTCAGAGTGGGAGAAGATAATTCCGCGCATTGGACGCTTTGTCGACATGAAGAACGCATACCGCACCATGGACAAGTCGTTCATGGAAAGCGTGTGGTGGGTGTTCAAGCAAATTTACGACAAGGGACTCGTCTATGAAGACTACCGCTCGATGCATATCTGTCCTCGCTGCGAGACAACGCTTTCCCAGACGGAAGTATCGGAAGGATACAAAGAGGTCAAAGATATTGCGGTGACCGTAAAGTTCAAACTAAAGCATCCTGAAAAGATCGGTCTTTCAGGGGATGTCTTTATGCTTGCATGGACGACGACACCGTGGACGCTTCCCGGAAATGTAGCACTTGCGATTAATAAAGATATTGCATACGTCGTAGTGCGCTCGGAAGGGAAGAGCGAATCTTATATCGTTGCAAAAGCTGCGGCCCAGCGCCTTGCTCTTGAAGGGCCAGCAGGAACGGATGCAGTCGATACGGCAAAACTTCTTGGCCTTGAATATGAGCCTCCCTTCGACTACTACCAAAACGATGCATCGCTTACAAACCGCGAGAACGGATGGAAGGTATACCACGCAGATTTTGTCACAGAAGATGCGGGTACCGGAATAGCGCATGAGGCGCCAGCGTTTGGCGCTGATGACTGGGAGCTTTTGAAGCGTGAAAACCTGCCGTTTGTGCAGCATGTAGGGTACGACGGCACCATGCACAAAGAGGTACGCGATTTTGCTGGTATGGAAGCAAAGCCGCGTTCAGACGACGATAAAGTCAGGCTTGGCACTGACATCGCCGTTTTGAAGTATCTGCAGGAGCACGGCACCTTCTTCTCTAAAGAAAATATTGTCCACGCATATCCACACTGCTGGCGCTGCGATACGCCGCTTTTAAACTACGCAACCTCCTCATGGTTCGTATCAATAGCAAAACTGAAAGAGAACTTGCTTCAAAACGCACAACGCATCTCATGGTCTCCGCAACACATTAAAGAGGGAAGATTTGGGAAATGGCTTGAGGGCGCGCGCGACTGGTCTATTTCACGCCAGCGCTTCTGGGCGAGCGTCATACCTATTTGGGTATGCGCGTCCTGTAAGGAAAAGCGGGTGTTCGGGAGCGCAGCAGAGCTTGAAGCGGCGAGCGGACAGACAATAGAGGATTTGCATAAGCATGTGGTCGATAAGGTGCAGGTACCCTGCGCGTGTGGAGAAAGCATGCGCCGCGTTCCAGATGTGCTTGATACCTGGTTTGACTCGGGCTCAATGCCGTACGCTTCAAAGCACTATCCATTTGAAAATAAAGAAACATTTGAGGCGGCCTTTCCTGCGCAGTTTATTGCCGAAGGCCTTGATCAAACGCGCGCGTGGTTCTACTACCTGCATGTCCTTGCTGGTGGCGTATTCGGAAAGAATGCATTTCAGAACGTCATCGTAAACGGCATTGTGCTTGCAGAAGATGGTAAGAAGATGTCGAAGAAGCTGCAGAACTATCCGGACCCTATGCAGGTTGTTGAAACCTATGGTGCTGATGCACTGCGCTTCTACCTCCTCTCCTCTCCTGTCGTGCAAGCTGAAAATCTCTTCTTCTCGGAAGCAGGCGTTGATGAAGTTGCAAAGAAGAATGTAGGAAGGCTGATGAATGTGCTTGCGTTCTACCAGCTCTTTGAAGACGAAACAGAAGCGAACGCCAAAAGTACGCACATTCTTGATAGGTGGATACTCGCATCGCTCGATGCGTTTGTCGAAGAAACAACGCGAGGCTACGACCGCTATGATCTTGCCGGAGCAGCGCGTCCACTCACACAGTTTGTAGATGATCTGTCAGTTTGGTATGTGCGCCGTTCGCGCGACCGTTTCAAGGAAGAGGGAAGTGATAAGCAGGCGGCACTTGCGACACTTCGTTCTGTGCTTAGCACCACTGCTCGCACTATCGCTCCGATAATGCCGTTTCTTGCAGAAGAACTATGGCAGGTAGTCAAAGGAAAGGATGACGTAGAGAGCGTACACCTTGCTTCGTGGCCAGAAATAAAACGAAACACATGGACCTTCTTGCCTTCAAAGAAGCGCGCCATCAGAGAAGAAATGGCGTATGTGCGCACCCTTGCTTCTGAAGCGCTGATGCTTCGCCAGAAGGCGGGCATAAAAGTGCGCCAGCCGCTTGCGTCGCTTTCGGTTGCGAAGACGCTTTCAAAAGAGCTTGCAACAGTTCTTGCTGACGAGGTGAATGTGCAGGAGATACGTTTTGGCGCGAAAGAAACAACACTCGATACGGCGCTTACTAAAGAACTTGTTGCGCTTGGCGATGAGCGGGAAAAAGCAAGGGCGGTTGCAGATGCGCGCAAATCACTCGGCCTTTCCCAAAAAGACAGCGCAGAGGTTTCGTGGGGTGAAGGTCCGTTTTCAGTAGAGCTGTCTTCAGGAAGCGTTCCTTTTTCAGTACGCAAAACCTAAGATGAGGCCACGCTATGCAACGCAAGCAATTGTCCTCATGCGCTCACCGCTTGCTGAAGCAAGCGCCTACCTCCATCTGTTAACGCGAGATTTTGGTCTTGCACGCGTGCGGGCACAAGGCGTGCGCAATTCTGGCGCAAAGCTTGCAGGAGCACTGCAAACGTTTGTCGAGTGCGATGCGCTTCTGGTTCGCGGAAAGGAAGGGTGGCGCCTTTCCGGAGCGCTTCTAACGGAGAATCGATATACGGCGCTTTCTGCTTCTGCAAGGATGCGTGCCGGAAGAGTTTCCGAACTTGTTCTGCGGCTCGTGCAAGGAGAACTGAAAGATCCAGAGCTTTTCGATACGTTCCAGGCGTTTCTTACAGTTCTCCCCACGCTTTCGCCTGAACAGGAAGAAGCTGCTGAAATAGTAGTGGTACTTCGCCTGCTGTCTCTGCTTGGTCTTGCAGAAGAAGAGTCATCGCACACACAGCTCTTTGAAGCTTCTGCGCTTGATGCAGTGCTGCGTGATCGCAGATCCTACATACTTCGTATTAACCGAGGCATCGCCGCCTCAGGTCTCTAGATTTCGCGGTATACTCTCTGGTAAATGGCAGAGAACACCGACAGCCCGCTTGAGCGGATGCGCAAGAAGCTCTATGCGACCCCATCGGTCGATAGCGTAGCTCCTGCAACGCTTTCTACGGAGCCTGTGGCAAAGGCGCAGGGATGGGCTCCAGAGCCAGAAGTAGTACAAGCTCCGAAAAAACCAAGCCTCCCAGGGTCTACCATCTTTCTTATTTTCGGCGTTGGTTTCTTCGCGCTTGCGGGCGTTGTTGCGGGCGTCGTTCTCTTTCTTGGCGGACGTTCTTTGTCGGCAGATAATCTTGCTATTACCGTTGAAGGACCAACAACGGTTTCAGGCGGACAGGAAACATCGTTTTTCATAGCGCTCCACAACAACAATCCAACGGTTGCCGAACACCCCGTGCTCTCCATGACCTTTCCTGAAGGAACATTTGCGGCAGGGAATGCTTCAGAGCCACTGACCCACTATATTGAAGAACTTCCAGATATTGCTGCAGGGGAGACGTATCGCGTAAATATACGCGCTGCGTTCTTCGGAGAAGAGAATACGCGTGTCGAACTTCCAATTAACGTCGAGTACGCAACAGGGCAATCAAACGCGACATTTGTTGCGCGCAAATCCCACCAACTTCTCATTGCTACCGCACCTATTGCGCTCTCAATAGTCTCTTTGAAAGAGATAGCGCCAGGGCAACCCATGACGCTTGTAGCAACCGCGCGCTCAAACGCAGTCGCTCCTATTGAAAACGTAGCGCTTAAAGTGGATGCATACCCGCCAGGCTTTTCAGTAACGGCAACTGCTCCAGAGGCGTCTGGCACGCTCTTTAATCTCGGTACTCTTGCTCCAGGAGAAGAAAAAGAAGTGCGCATCACCGGAGTGTTCTCTGGGCAAGTTGGAGAAGAGCGTGTCTTTCGCTTTTCAGTAGGGACACTGCGTTCGGCTGGTGCAACCGCTTTTGGCACGGCGTACTCTTCTGCGGATGCGTCAGTGACGCTTGCACGCCCGTTCCTTTCGGTGAACTTGCTGGTAAACAGAAGTGCGGATGAAACGGCGGTCATAACGACAGGACAGGAAAACCTCGCGAGTGTCTCATGGGAAAACACCCTTCCATCCACCATTCTTGACGGACGCATTGAGATAACTCTTTCTGGAGATGCGCTTGATACCAGCAGCGTCAAAGCGACAAACGGATTCTATAGCTCTGCCGCACGCACCATTCTTTTTGATCGCGACACGGCTTCAGGACTTGCATCTCTTGCGCCAGGAGATGATGGCAATGGTTCGTTTGTGTTTCGAACAAAGTCAGGAAGCGCGCTTGCGCTGCTTCGCAGTCCGACTATAACTATGTCGGTATCAATTTCAGGCAGAAGGCTTGGCGAAGGGAGTGTCCCAGAAAGTGTTTCCTCTACCATTACGCGCACCTATAAAGTGGCGAGTGATCTTGCACTCTCTGGTCGTTCGGTGCGCACGATAGGACCGTTCCAAAATACAGGACCGTGGCCGCCTGTTGCTGATACCGAGACGACCTACACCATTGTTCTTGACGCGGATAACACGGTAAACACTATTGCAAACGCTTCGGTGCGCGCGACGCTTCCATCCTATGTCCGCTATACCGGAGAAGCTACGGGTGATGTTTCGTATAATGCGACGACACGTGAGGTAGTGTGGACGGTGGGGGATATGGCGCCAAATGCTTCAAGAGAAGCGGCATTTCAGGTAGCGCTCTTGCCAAGCGTTTCGCAAAAAGGTACAAGTCCTGCACTAACAAGTGCCATAACGCTTACTGGATTCGATAGGTTCGCAAGTAAGGAAGTGACGAGCACGGCTGCTGCGGTCACGACCAGAGCTGATAGCGACCCTGCGTTTGAAAGCTCGTTTGGCATTGTGAAGTAATTTATGGAAAAGAAACCAACACTTGAAGAGATAGTATCGCTTGCAAAGCGGCGCGGCTTTATTTTCCCAGGCTCCGAAATCTATGGAGGCCTTTCAGGAACCTACGACTACGGTCCCATGGGCGTTGCGCTTAAAAACAATGTCAAGAATCTGTGGTGGAAGATGTTCGTCTCGGACCGTGAAGATATGTACGGCGTTGATGCTGCTATTTTAATGAACCCAAAGGCGTGGGAAGCGTCCGGACATGTGTCAGGTTTTAACGACCCGATGGTTGAGTGCAGCAACTGCAAGGGACGTTTCCGTGCAGATCACCTTGAAGACGCGAATGTGTGCCCATCCTGCAAAAAGAAAGGAACACTTGGAGAAGCAAAGCAGTTCAATATGATGTTTGCGACGAAAGCAGGAGCATCTGATGACGCTTCCGCAACCGTCTACCTTCGTCCGGAGACTGCGGGCGGTATGTTTGTAAACTTCAAGAACATCATCGACTCTTTCCATCCGAAGCTTTCATTTGGCATGGCGCAGATAGGGAAGGCATTTCGAAACGAAATAGCGCCGCGCGACTTCGTGTTTCGTTCGCGTGAATTCGAACAGATGGAGGTTGAATACTTCGTGCGCCCCGATGCGTGGGAGCCAGCATTTGAGGAGTGGCACGGTATCATGCATGCGTTTGCCGCTGCGGTGGGCATTCCGAAAGAGAAGCTTCATGACATCGAGGTTTCTGCGGAAGACCGCGCACACTACTCAAGCCGCACGATAGATTTCGAGTTTGAGTATCCTTTTGGCCAAAAAGAACTCTGGGGTCTTGCGTACAGAACTGACTTTGACTTGAAAGCGCACGCGAAGACCTCGAAGGTAGAGCTCTCCTATCTTGATGAGGATACGAAGGAGCGCATCGTGCCGCACGTTATTGAGCCGTCCCTTGGTGTTGATAGAACCATTCTTGCAATTCTTGCATCTGCGTACCGAGAGGATGATCTTGGCGGGGAAGCACGTACCTATCTAGCACTCCCTGCAGCTGTTGCGCCGTATAAAGCAGCAGTATTTCCACTCCTGAAGAATAAGCCCGAGCTCGTTGCGAAAGCGAGAGAAGTATATGCAGACCTTAAAAAGGCAGGAATTTCTGTTGCTTTTGATGACAATGGAAATATCGGCAAGCGCTATCGCAGACAGGATGAAATCGGTACGCCGCTGTGTATTACTATCGATTTCGATACGCTCGGTGAAAATCCAGAGCATACCGATACTGTTACGGTCCGAGACAGAGACACGGGAGCACAAGAGCGCGTTGCCATTAGTGAATTGAAAGAAAGGTTCGCTTAGATAGTCATATGGAGGGTCGTATTTCACCTCCGGAGCATCTATTCATTGCGCCTTCTGTAATTACTGGCGCAGGTCGCGGTGTTTTTACGAATGCACCAATACCAAAAGGAACGCTCATTGAGCGCTGTCCGGTAGTGGCACTAGCTGATGAAAAAGATCGTGCGCGCCTTCGAAAGACTGGTCTCGTACAGTACTACTTTCTTTGGGGAGAGAAGCGCGACCACGCAGCCATATGTCTTGGCTGGGGTTCTGTCTATAATCATTCCTACACACCAAATGCCGAGTACTCAAAGCTTCTTGAGGGAGACTTCATGGATTTTGTTGCACTTCGCGATATTAGGGCAGGGGAGGAGATTACGGTGAACTATAACGGAGACGCACAGAACACGAACGCTTCAAATGTACCCGGCATACCTTCTCCTGAAGGCAAGCCGTTTAGCGTCAAGCCTCGGATAAAGCGGTACCTAGCGCTCTTTAAAAGACTCATTTCACACACGCACGCCATTAGTGTCGCCCATTTCGCTCCTGTGCTATACCTGTAGCGGAAGGAGAGTTTTCATGGAAGAAGTCATCATCAATAAAGTTGCATGGCTTCCAGTGCAGGATAGAAAAGTGCTGTTTGTCCGAGCGAAGGGCAAGGAGCTTTTCTATAACGCAGGCGGAAAGCCCGAGAAAGGCGAAGGTGATATCGAGGCGCTTGCGAGAGAGCTTCAAGAAGAGCTTGGCGTGAAGCTTCTCCCGCGTACACTTGAGTATCTTGCTACCTTTCGAGGTCCGGTTGAAGGAAAGCCACATACCTTTGTACAAAGCCGCTGCTACAACGCGCAGTGCGAAGGAGAACTTGTTCCCTCTGCGGAAGTAGAAGCGTTTGCGTGGTTTACAAGCGCAGACTATGAGCGTACGACAGCAACGGGGAAGCTCATTCTCGACTGGCTCATAGAGAGAAACCTTATAGATTAAATGCACGCGGCCTCGGCCGCGTGCATCTCTTTAAGGCCTACGTGAATTCAGCGTTCGTGCTACTATCCCCTTAATGGACGAAAAACACGGTATTTCCATCTCCACCGGCACGTTTATACGCGCGCTCGTCATAGGAGCTGCGGCGTGGGCGCTCTGGCAGCTTTCCTCGCTCGTACTTCTTTTGCTTGCAGCTGTCGTTATCGCCTCTGCGGCAGAGCCTGGGGTGAGTTTCTTCTTGCGCCATAAATTCCCGCGACCTCTCGCGGTGGTATCGGTGTATGCAGGTGTGCTCGCCATTCTTGCTGCAGTCGTCTGGTTCTTCGTTCCACCTGTTCTTAGCGAAGCTGCCGCAGTACTCGCGCTTTTGCCGCAGTATCTCTCCCAGGCAGAGAGCCTCGGTGTGAGTTTCCTTGGAAATGCTGGAGGAGTAAATCTGACCGAAAGCCTCGTGTCGCTTCAGGGAGCTTTTGCTGACACAGGTGCAGGCGTCTTGCAATTCATCTCATCGCTGTTTGGTGGCGCATTCTACTTCCTCCTCACCATCATCGTTTCGATATACTTCTCGCTTTCAGAAACCGGTATCGATGATTTCCTTCGCCTGGTGACTCCGGTACAGCATCGCGAATACATACTTGGCCTCTGGAAGCGCTCTCAAAAGAAGATTGGTCTGTGGATGCAGGGCCAGCTACTTCTTTCGCTCATCATCACGGTTCTTTTGTATCTTGGCCTTTCATTGCTTGGCGTACCGTATGCGCTTTTGCTCGCAATATTTGCGGGCATTATGGAGCTTATTCCCGTCTTCGGTTCTTTTGTCGCTGCGGTTCCTGGTCTTCTTGCGGCCCTTGTAACGGGCGATTTGACGCTCGTTGCGATTGTTGCCGGCCTCTATCTCATTGTGAATCAGTTCCAAGCGCATCTCATCTATCCGCTTGTTGTGAAAAAGATTGTCGGTGTTCCGCCCATTCTCGTCATCATCGCGCTTCTCGCAGGCGGCCAACTCGCGGGTCTACCTGGCGTTCTCCTTGCTGTCCCTATCGCAGCTGCCGTGCAGGAGTTTGTGAACGATCTGCAGAAAGGGAAGGCGCAATCCGCCTAGTGTAAGTCGTTGTTTTGCCAGGATGTTGTTGTTCGTCTTCTGTATATTTACCTAGAAGTTGGTAATTTACTCAAAATCCTTATGTGATAGGATGAGTGCGGTCAATCATCAGAAGGAGAAGACCAATGGCTCGTGTTCTTTCAAGTTGCTGTGAGTTTGAGGTTGGCAACATTGAAAATGCCAACGCATATTGCTATGTTTGTGGTCGAACGCATGACCACGGACATCTCGATCTCCGCGGCCTGCGGACGGTTCTTCTCGGGAAGGTTGTGCGTCGGCATAACCTCAACTGGGAAGAAATCGCGCAGGACACGAAGAAATACGATGGAATGAGGCGTGGCGTATTCTGTCAGTCAATTTTGACTGAGATTGAAGCGTTGTGCCCCCATGGCAATCCGATCACCTACAACGAAAAACCCCTCAGGCTCCATATGTGCTATGGGTCCGACGATGGGAATAATCGAGGTGGCGAGAACCCAGCAACAGTTGATTTATCAGTCGAGCAAGGGCTGGATTTCACCTCAGATCTTTGTTTTGCAGGCGATAGCTTGGGTGCAGGATCAACTCCTGAACAGGCAGGAATGGCTGCAGACGCAGAGGCATCCGCCGACAGGTTCAAACCGGGGGATGTACTGAAGTACTGTCCAGAACAGGTGGCTTTCAGACTAGCGTAAAACCACTTACAATTGAGCCCGGTGATTCGCCGGGCTCTTTTTCCGAAAAAACACACAATGTATAGATATATCACCACGACCTTGCCATACGTAAACGCGACTCCTCACCTAGGACACGCTCTTGAGTTTGTCCAAGCAGACGCGCTTGCACGAAACTGGCGCCTCAAAGGCGACCGAGTGTTTTTTAATACCGGAACCGACGAGCATGGTCAGAAAATCTATGAGGCTGCTGAAAAAGCAGGAAAGAATGTAGAGGAATATGTGGATTACTATGCGTCCGAGTTCAAAAAATTGAAAGATGTACTTGCGCTTTCAAATGATGCCTTTATACGTACCACAAGTGAAACTCATCTTGAAGCAGCGAAAGAGATGTGGAAGCGCTGTGAAGCGTCGGGTGATATTTATAAAAAGACGTACTCGGGACAGTATTGCGTAGGGTGCGAAGCGTTTAAGACAGAGCGCGACTTGAACGAAGCGGGGGAGTGCGCTCTCCATCCTGGGAAGCCGCTTACTACTCTTTCAGAAGAGAACTACTTCTTCCGTTTCAGTAAGTATCAGGACAAACTCATCTCCTACCTTTCTCAAGAAACATCTATTACTCCCGAGTGGCGAAGACAGGAAGCACTTGAATTTGTGAAGGGAGGACTCGAAGACTTTAGTATTTCGCGCTCCAAAGAGAAACTTTCATGGGGTATACCGGTCCCGGGCGATGACACGCAAGTCATGTATGTCTGGTTTGATGCGCTTACCAACTACATCTCCACACTTGGATGGCCTACAGACGAAGAAGGGCGCTTCCAGCAGTTTTGGAACGAAGGGAGTGTGCTTCAGGTGGCAGGCAAGGATCAAGTGCGCTTTCAGTCGCTTATGTGGCAGGCGATGCTTTTCTCCGCTGGAGTCAAAAACACTGATCACGTGTTCTATCACGGCTTCATTACTTCCGGAGGGCAAAAGATGTCTAAGTCTATCGGAAACGTCATCAATCCGTATGAACTGGTAGAGAAGTATGGGACAGATGCGACACGCTTCCTCCTATTGCGCCATGTGCACCCTGTTGAAGATTCTGATGTTACGTGGGAGCGTCTTGATGAGTGGTACACCGCAGATCTTGTAAATGGACTGGGTAATCTTGTAGCGCGCGTCATGAAGCTTGCTGAGACGCATCTTGATGCTTCGGTTCCAGACTCATCACCTCTTTCTCCTACAGGTGTGCATTCATCTCTTGCACGTTTTGCTTTTAACGAAGCCCTTGATTCGGTATGGAACCATATTCAGGCTGTAGACGAGCGCATTACCCGCGAAGAGCCGTTTAAGCTTGTGAAGAGCGACGCTGGAGCAGGGAAGAAGGTTATTACTTCTCTCGTTGCTGATGTGAAGCACATTGCACAGATGCTTGCTCCCTTTATGCCGGATGCTTCCGAGAAAATCCTTGCTGCTGTAGCGAACAATACGAAGCCCGAGAACCTCTTCCCACGCCTCCCGTAAGGGTATTGACTTTGTATATATAGTGTGATATGATACAAATCAGGTGTGGGTGCCACCAAATCAACCGAAAGGAGAAATCTGATGGCTCATACGAAAATTGATATTGATGAAGTGAAAGAGGACGGGGAAGTTATCGGCTACCACGTCATCGTCGACTACCACTACTACTTCTCGTTTTACTACGACAAGGAAGGAGTGCTCGGCGAGACATCTTCCGGCTGCGACGGCTCTGAACGCGACGAGAAGATGATGCGGTCTATGCGCCGCTATGCGCTTGCCGCTCTTGAGGCGGCCGGGCACATGCACATGAGGCTCACCCGCGAACTCATCACACTGCATCAATAAACCAAAGGCCGCTCCAAACTACAACTACCGGAGCGGCCTTTACCTATTGTGCTATCGTTTCCATATGAAGTATTTCGATGCTCACTGCCATATTCAATTCCCGCAATATGCGGACGATGCAAGCATTCTTCTGGGAGAGATGAAGCGGGAAGAAGTGGGAGGTCTTGTTGTTGGGGTTGATATCGATTCTTCAAAGAAAGCGGTGCAGACAGCGGTGGATGCTATAGGCATTCTTCCTCTGTATGCATCTGTTGGTCTCCATCCTAACCATGATGAAGAAGCGTTTTCCATGGACGCCTATCGAACGCTTGCGGCGCATCAGAAAGTGGTTGCCATAGGGGAGTGCGGACTCGACTACTACCGCCCTGATGATGCTGAATCTGCAAAAGGGCCGCAAAAACAGGTGTTTGAAGCGCATATCGCACTTGCAGTAGAAACAGAAAAGCCCTTGATGATACATGCGCGTCCAGCTAAGGGAACTATGAACGCATATCAGGATCTCATTGATATGCTTCGCACAAAGAAAGGGGAGCATGGCGAGAAGCTTACGGGGAATGTTCATTTCTTCGTCGGAGGCATCGAAGAAGCTAAGGCGCTTGCCGAGCTTGGCTTTACGATGTCGTTTACCGCTGTCCTTACCTTTACCGCAGACTATGACGAAGTCGTCCGCTACCTTCCTCTTGAAAGCATTCTTTCTGAAACCGACTCTCCGTATATTGCTCCAGCCGAGAAGCGGGGGAAGCGAAATGACCCGCTTTCTGTTCGGCAGGTGGTAGGCGCTATCGCTCGTATACGAGGCGCCGAGGAGGAAGTAGTCCGAGAAGCCGTTCTACAAAACGCAAAGCGCGTCTTTAGGCTCTAGGGACGTATTTGCTAGGGGAAAACGGTCATGGTAGGATGCGCCAATCATGGCAAAGAAGGAAAAAGAGGTCCTCGAGACCGAGGATGGAGCACTTGAAAGCGACCACGCGGAACTTCGCGTGTATGAGCTTGGTTTTCATATAGACGCAGAGCTTCCTGCGGAGGAGGCTAAGAAGGCGTATCAAGCCGTTCGCTCATCTGCTGAAAAGGCAGGTAGCATTGTTGCTGAAGGAGAGCCTCGCAAGATACAGCTTGCATACACTATTTCTCGTTCTGAAACTGCAGGCCGGCGCGATTTCTCGGCAAGCTATTTCGCATGGGTTGCCTATGAAGCTGATGGCGCAGGGCACGAAGCAATTATCGAGGGTATTAAGGGAGACGCTCGTATCTTCCGTTTCATCGACCTTCGCACCACCAAGGAAGAAGCCCAGCATGCAGCAGAAATGCATGACATTCTCATGCGCGCTCCAGAGCCGGTAGAGTCCGAAGAGGAAGAGGTGTCTGACGCAGAGCTTGACGAGGCTCTAAAAGAGGTTGCAGCGTAAGTAAGAAAGCCCCTCGGGGCTTTTTTGCTATACTACCCCTAGCGTGTCGGGTACAGCCGGCCTCGCTTCATTACCGCTAAAAATCCAAAACCATGAATCTCAACAAGGCATTTATATACGGAAACCTCACTCGCGATCCTGAAATGCGCGCTCTGCCATCAGGGCAGCAGGTTGCAAACTTTTCCGTTGCGACTAACCGCGTGTATAAGGATAAGGATGGGAATAAGAAAGAGCAGGTCGAATATCACAATATCGTAGCGTTCGGCCGCCAGGCAGACCTTATCGGTCAGTACATGAAGAAGGGACGTCCGCTTCTCGTAGAAGGCCGTATCCAGACGCGCTCATGGGAGGCTGATGGCAAAAAGAACTACCGTACCGAAATCGTCGTTGAAAACTTCCAGTTTGGCCCAGGAGGCGCTCAAGGAGGCAGCAAGGGAGATGACTTCGAACAGAGGGCGCCTAGCGACCAAGGGGACGCTATTCAGTACCCTGACGAAGAGATTAATCCCGAGGACATCCCGTTTTAGGGAGTGGTTTTGACAAGTCTTCCTCGCTAGAGTAGATTGGACGAACTATGGCTCATCAGGCACAGCGCGAAGAAATAGAGGTGAAGAAATTCGTGGACTACAAAGACACGGAGTATCTTCGCCAGTTCATGAATACGCATGCAAAGATGCTCTCAAAGAAGCGCACTGGCATGCCAGCTGATAAGCAGCGTGCTATTGCTCTTGCGATAAAGCGCGCACGCTACATGGCGCTTCTGCCGTATCTCTCTGCGTAAGAGATAGAAAAACCGCCCGGAAGGGCGGTTTTTTCTTTATGCCTTCTCAACGCGCTCAACGTAGTCTCCCGTCTCGGTATTAATGCGCAGAATATCGCCTGGATTAATGAAAAGGGGAGTGAGTACGGTTGCACCGCTCTCAAGCGTCACCAGCTTGTTGCCGCCTGTTGCCGTATCACCCTTAACTGCAGGAGGGGCTTCTGTAACCTTAAGGTCAACCTTAATAGGAATCTTAAGCGTAGCAGGCTTTTCTTTGTACACCATGATTTCTACTTCTGCGTTTTGGATAAGCCACTGTACTTTGTCGTGTACGGTGTCTTCAGGGAAGGAAAAGCGGTTCTTTGGGTTGCCTGCTTCTGAAAACCACGACTCGCCGCGATTAGTGTAGAGATACACTGCCGTCATTTTCTCTATTTCAGCTTCGGTAACCGTCTCGCTCTGGTGGAATGATATTTCAATAACACGTCCTGAAATGAGGTGGCGGAGCTTGGTCTGATTAACTGGCTTTCGCTGCTGCATACGGAAGATATGTGAGGAGAGCACTTCATAGGGCGCGTTCTCGTACTCAATGACGGTCTTTGGGAGGATTTCGTTATATGAGAGTACGGCCATGGTGTTTGTATAAAGATAGGGCCCAAAGGGCCTTAGTAATAGGGCAATGGTAGCGAAGCCTTGAAGCTTTTTCAAGGTTGACGAAGTGTGAGGTGTCTCGTAGGGTGGGGGGACTTGGACGCGGGACCCTGCGTCTATGGAGGAAACACTATGGTGTGCACACAGTGTGGGATGGATGTCGACGGTCCAGGCTGCAACGAGACGCAAGCACAAGAGTGCATCAACAGGCAACCGCAGACACATCTTGTCGGTGAAGTTCCCGACACCGACGCGTTCTTTCATCACGACGACGAACTTCGTTAGAAAAGAGTCCGCGCTCCCTTGATGGGAGCGCGGATGTTCTTTATACCGCTTCGATATTCTCGCGTATCTTCTTGAGAAGTTCTGTTGCAACCGGCTTATTCTCTCGAAGGAAGGTACGAGACGCGTCATACCCTCTGCCAAGCGATACTTCACCATACTTATAGCTTGAGCCGCTCTTTTCGATGATGCCGTACTTCTCCCCAAGCGCGAGCAGTTCTCCCTCGCGGCTGATGCCTTCGTTATATAGAAGATCAAATTCAGTGGTCTTGAAAGGAGCAGCTACCTTATTTTTCACCACCTTGATACGCACCCGCCCGCCTACCACTTCCTCTCCCTTCTTTATCTGTGCGATGCGGCGAATATCAAGGCGCACTGACGTATAGAACTTAAGAGCCTTACCACCCGTTGTGGTCTCGGGGTTTCCAAACATGACCCCGATTTGCATGCGTATCTGGTTAATGAAGATGATAATAGTCTTTGATTTTGCAGTGATGGCAGTGAGCTTTCGAAGCGCTTGCGACATAAGGCGCGCCTGTTTGCCCATCTGTGAGGAACCCATATCTCCCTCAATCTCATCTTTAGGGGTGAGTGCAGCAACAGAGTCGACGACAACAATGTCGACAGAATTTGCACGAACCAATGATTCGACAATTTCAAGCGCTTGTTCGCCGGTGTCAGGTTGCGAAATGAGAAGCTCTGGGAGCTTCACACCGATACGGCGTGCATATTCTGGATCAAGCGCATGTTCTGCATCAACGAAGGCGCATATGCCGCCTTTCTTTTGCGCTTCAGCAATAGCGTGGAGTGCGAGTGTTGTCTTTCCTGATGATTCAGGACCAAATATTTCAATGATGCGCCCGCGGGGAAGGCCGCCAATACCAAGTGCGGCATCAAGACCGATGGAGCCGGTAGGTATAGAGGGAATAGCAGCTACTTTCCCCGATCCATACGTCATGATGGATTCTTCACCGAACTTCGTGCGGATTTCTTTGAGCGCCAGCTCGACGGAGCGCGTGCGATCATCTTTCGAACCGCTTTCAGGAGCGTTTAGTTCGGGAGCGGTTTTCTTTACTGCTTTCTTTTTCGGTGCCATACACTGCGGGGTTAGGGAATATACACCGTTCGATATTCCGTCGACTCTCTGCCGAAACGGTCGCGCGCGGTAAGAGTAAGTATAGCCCCGCCAGAAGGGAGGAGAAGAGTCTTCTCAAAGCGCCCTTCAGGGTCGATTAAAAGGGGTCCTCCATTCAAAAATAGGGCCTCAGTGTTATGCGCTACGCCCGAAAGCGTCACAAATCCGTCTTCCAAACTTGTGTACTCACTGGGGACAATGAAGGTTATAGAGGGGCCAGAAAGTAAGGGCCAAGCCTTGAGCGCGCCGTAGCCAAGAAGGAGTATGAGGGCGAGGAAGACCGTAGATTTGAGCATGCTAATACGGCTGCTCGTCGTCTGAAGTCTCTGCAGATGTTCCGCCTGTCTTTGAGAGCACATCACGCGGACGTGCACCGTCTGCTGCTCCAATCACACCCTTTTCTTCCAAGATATCCATAAGGCGCGCGGCACGCGAGTAGCCGATGCGAAGTTTGCGCTGGAGGTAGGAAGTAGAGGCGCGTCCCGCTTCTTCGACTGCAGCTTTCGCTTCAAGGTACATATCATCATCGGCATCATCATCTCCAGAAAGGAGAATAGCGTCGTTAACCGACGTGCCGCCCCCTTCCATATTTCCATTGCTTCCGTTTTGACCGAGATCAAGCGCGTTTAGTGTTCCTGCGTTATGTGCCTTGATATAGCTTACGACCTTTTTCACTTCGCTCTCTGAAATAAACGCGGTCTGCAGGCGTACTGGCTTTTGCATGTCGCTTGAGAGATAGAGCATGTCTCCTGCGCCAAGAAGGCTTTCTGCGCCTCCGGAATCAAGAATAGTGCGCGAGTCTATCTGGCTTGCTACCTGAAGCGCCATGCGCGTAGGGACGTTTGCTTTAATGAGGCCGGTGATGACATTTACCGAAGGACGCTGGGTTGAGAGAAGAAGGTGGATACCCACAGCGCGTGACATCTGCGCAAGACGAACGATGCAGGCTTCAAGCTCGCGCGGGTAGCTCTGCATGATATCTGCGAGTTCATCGATGACGACAACGATGTAGGGCATGGACTCTGGCATGTCCTGCGCCTTTTTCTTCTTTGCAGGTTCAAATACGGTCTTATGATAGGAGTCGATATCGCGCACCTGCTCGGTCTCAAGAATATTGTAGCGTCGTTCCATTTCCTTTGCTGCCCACTTAAGAGAGAGGATGGCTTTCTTTGGATCAGTGATGACGGGCGTCAAAAGGTGAGGGATGCCGTTATACGCGGTGAGCTCAACGCGCTTCGGGTCAATCATAATGAAGCGAAGCTGGTTAGGACCGTTTCGGTAGAGAAGGGAGGTAATAAGCGCATGTATCGCAACTGATTTTCCTGAACCGGTTGCACCCGCTACAAGACCATGCGGCATCTTCGCAATGTTTACGTAGTGCGGCGTACCGCTAATGTCGCGGCCAATTGCAGAGAGAAGTGGTTTCTCGCTGTTGCCCCATTCAGGGGAGGAGAGGACGCCGCCAAGGCCCACCATAGCTTTTGCAGCGTTTGGCACCTCAATACCCACTAGAGATTTTCCTGGGATAGGGGCTTCTATGCGCACCGGATGCGCAGCAAGAGCAAGCTCAAGATTGTTCTGAAGTGAAATGATTTTTTGAAGACGCACGCCTTCAGCCGGCTTTATGGCGTAGCGCGTTACGGTAGGGCCAATCGATACTTCATCCATCTCGACTGAAATGCCGAAGTTAAGGAAGGTGCGCTTAATAATGTTTGCGTTTGCCTTGATGTCGCCTACGCCAGGCTTACCTTTGTCTTCACCGAGTATAGAGAGTGGGGGAGGGTCGTACTCTGCATCAAAGTTTGGGATAGCGCCGGAAGCCTTAGGGCTTGCTTGGTCTTCATTAAACATCTTAACGGTCGGCTCTCTGTCTGGCTCTATAGAAGCTGCTTCTTCAACAACGCTCTCTGCATCCTTTTCTTTTGAAAGCTTCGGCAGCTCAACGTTTCCAATAGCTTCTTTTGCAGACTCACTCATCTCTTTCATTTTGCGCACGAGAGCGACAATATCAGTTGCTATAACGAGCCCAACGAGAATAAGTGCTAGAAGAAGAATGAGCGCTCCGGCAAGTCCAAAGAAGTCGTGCGTAAGGCCTCCTATACCTTCACCAATAGATCCGCCAAGTGTCTCGGAAACAATGCCGAGAAAACCCATGCCGGCAACTGCAATAAGGGTAATGCCAAGTACAGGAAGCGGCTGCACCATAAGGCGTTCAAAAAGCATCGAGACACCTGCGGCAATAACGAGGAAGGGAAGGAAATAGGCAAAGAGGCCAAAGATGCCGTATACCGCGGAGAAGAGATCGTTTGAGGCGAACCCGCCAAGCCCAAATGCTGCAAACAATAAGATAAGACCAAAGGCGATGACGACAATGCCTCCAATCCACTTTGCGACACCGTCGCCTTGTTCAGTGTTTTTCTTTTTCTTCGCCATTGCTTTTGTGTATGCACCACATTCTAACATCTGCTCCTCTATCTCCTTAAAAACAGAAGCTATACACACCGCAGCATCGCCCTTCGAGTCGTCAGTTTGGGGTTAGTTGCGTGCAAAAAGCAGAGGGGTATACTTGTCCTTAAGAAACGGAAATACATCATGGACAATAAAGGACAGGATATAAAAATAACGTCCGTAAAGGTAAGTGCAAAGGCACCACACTTTAACGATTTAGTCCTAGATAAGACCATATTTTCAAGCATTTTTGATAAGGACATACGAAGAGCATTCCTATACAAAAGAGCAGAAAGGATAGGGAAGGCGCTCCACCTCATACTCCCTGCATTTGAGGATTCGAAAGCTCTCAAGGACCGCGTGGAGCGTATTGCGGTCGCACTTACAGATGCGTCTACGCTTCCCCCAAGTGAAGGGAAGGAGGCTTTTTCACGCGAACTACTCGCTCTTTCAAGCGTTATCGCTATAGCAAAAACAAGCGGCCGTCTCTCGCATATGAATGCGGAACTTCTTCTTCGCGAGACACAGCACTTTCTCGAGGAAGTGGCAGCGTACGAAGAGCCTAGAATGGCACTAGAAGAACTTCCAAGCCTCGCGACTCTTTCAAGGACAGTATTAAAGACAAATAAAGAAAAGGACAATAAAGAGACAATTAGACATGAAACTGTCCTAGATTCAAAAACAAATCCACTAAAGTCTATAGGACATAACGGATCTTCAAATGGAAAAAGTACTGAAAGAAGAGAAGCTATACTCTCACTCTTGTCAGAAAAGGGTCCAGTCTACATAAAAGACCTATCTTCAATGATTAAGGAGGTCAGCGAGAAAACTATACAGCGCGAATTACAAAAACTTGTCCTTGAAGGGAAGGTGAAGCGTGAGGGGGAACGCAGATGGACGCGATACAGTCTTATATAAAGGAGGGGTACGTGACCTTTGACTTTTCCCTTATTTTCGGCTATTGTCTTCTCGTGGGATCTGTCTTCCACTACTAGGGCGAACAAGCGGCCACCTTACCCAAAACGGGGAGGGCGGCCTTTTCACGTTTGCACTTTAGGGGAGGGTTATCCACATCGATAGGCCGTTTTACCGCGTGATTGCTCGGTATACTTCAGTGGTATACCGAAACGCTTGGGCGAATGGCTGAAACGATTGGTCGTTGACATCACTCATTACTTCTTCACGAACATTGTGGCGACAGACCGCAGTGCTTGAAAAGGTAGTGGGGAATAGCGGTCATATGACCGTCAACATGCTCGTCTTCCTAAACGGAGGCGGGCGATAGCACGATTGGATTTCCCGAACTATGGATGCATGAACGAACGGCACTTACCTTGCCAGCTAGCTCTCGGGACGAGAGGTCGATACTCGCGTCTCGGGGTACTAGCCTGAAACACGCAAAGCTTTCATGAAAATGGAAGTGGAGCAAAACTTACTTAGAAAACAATTGAACGATGCGTATGCGGCGCACTATTTATTCGTAAGCCGCGTCGTAGACGCTTCGATAAAAAACAAATTACTTAAAAAACATGATTGCAGGAACAAACGCAGTTGCAAAATTCGCAGCAGTTGCAGCCGGCCTTGCTCTCGTTCTCTCTTCGTTTGCAGTAGCGGCTCCAGCAGCACGCGCAGCAACCGTAGCTGAGCTCGAAGCACAGGTGCAGGCGCTTCTCGCGCAGATTGCAGGTCTCGGAGGTAGTCAGGCTTCGGCTTCGACGACTTTCACGATGGACCTTACCATCGGTTCTACTGGCGCTGAAGTCACCGCACTTCAGAACTGGCTTATCGCGGGCGGTTACTCGATCCCAGCAGGTGCAACTGGCTACTTCGGTGCCCAGACGCAGTCTGCTCTTGCGGCCTACCAGGCAGCAAACGGTATCACCCCAGCAGCAGGTTACTTTGGCCCGGTTACCCGCGCTAAGGTAAATGCAGCAGGTGGTTCTACCGGCGGTTCTACTGGCGGCTCGACCTCTGGTCTTGGCGACGGTGAAGCTTCCATCGAGCGCCTTCGCGCTTCTGGCGGCGAGGATGACGAAGTAGCTGAAGGCGGTTCCGCCCAGGTTGCTGAGTTCGAATTCCGCGTTGAAGACGGCGACGTTCGCGTTGAGCGCGTTGACCTCTCCTTCGAGGAGTCTGGAAACAATGGCGACGAGCCTTGGGACGCATTCGACACCATCACTCTTCTTGATGCTGATGGCGACGAACTCGCTTCTGAGAGCGTCTCCGATGAGGATGACTGGCTCGAGGATGAGTCTCCTTACGTATTCCGCTTCACCGGCCTTAACTATGTAGTTAAGGATGGTGATGAGGGTAAGATCATCGTAGAAGTAGAGGCACAGAACTCTGTTGACGGAGCAGGCACCGATGTCTGGGAAGTCTACATCGACACTGATGACCTCCGCGCTATCGATGGCGAGGGTATCGACCAGTACGCTGGCGATTCTTCAGAGTCTGTAAACTTCGACATGGTTGAGGAAGGTGAGGGTGAGGAGCTTAAGGTCCGTTCTTCGGACGAAGATCCAGAGTCCACCATCCTCAAGGTTGAGGACGATACTCGTTCTGACTGGTACACCATCTTCGCATTCGATATTGAGGCTGAAGAAGCTGATATCGAAATCGAGACGGCAACCACGACTCTTACCTTCGATGGTTCGGTCGCAAACCAGATCGTGAACGACCTTGAACTCGTTATTGATGGTCAGACCATCGATGACTGGTCATGGGATTCTGGTTCTACTACCAACACTGCAGTCGTTTCCTTCGATGTTGACGGCGACGTCACTATCGATGCGGATGACCGTGTAGTAGCAGAACTTCGCGCACGCTTTAACGCTACGAGCACCAGCTCTACCGTTACCGCGAGCGTATCGAACGGCGCAATTGAGGGTGAAGGTGCAGATGATGTATCAAGCACCGGTGCAACTTCGGGTAACGAGCACACGCTCAGCAACTCGACTGCAGAACTCTCAAGCGTAAGCTGGGTTGACACAGTTACTGGTGACAGCACCGATGGTACACTTGACTTCTTCTTCACCATTACGGCGACAGATGAAGACTTCGTAGTCCTTGGTTCTGAAATCATGGACTCGAACAGCCAGTTCTTCGGAGCTACGGGTACTGTTGAGACTGCTACCGGCGACGGTACGCTCACCAGGGTTTCTGGCGACACGCCAGTTGCAAGCGATGGCAACGGCTTCACCGTTGGTGAAGGCGACACCATCCGCTTCCGTGTCCGCTACGTGATGACTGCAGCAGGTACTTACGAAGTCAACATCGATTCCGTTGCCGGCATCGAGATTGATGACGAAGACCAGCTCTCTCCAACAGTAATCATTGCTAGCTAATAGCTAACAACGATTCCGTGCTAACTCTCGCACTGTCTTGAACTAGTAGGAGAAACCAAAGCCGCCCCACAAGGGGCGGTTTTGGTATTAGCTAACAAAGCCCCGCGCATCTTGCGCGGGGCTTTGTGCTATCCTCAACCGTAATGCCGTACCTCATAGAATTCCTTAAGTTCTGTTGCGGATTCACACTCATTCTCACTATTGCACTCCTCGTCCTCTCTCTTACGGGAACCGCAATTGCGTAAGGAAGGGAAGTGCGGTACAGTCCTTCGGTACGGACCGAAGACAACCAGTCCCGCAAGGGATGATGCGTCGCAAGGCGCGCTGGTCGAGGGACGGCTGCATACGTGCGGTCGACTATTCTCCTCTGGTCCCATATTACGTGGGACCTTGTTCGTTTCCGTACATCACAATCACTTACTAAAGCTATGGCAATTACCAAAGCAAAGAAGCAAGACATTGTCGCGAAGGCGGCAGATGCCATCAAGGATGCGGCTTCAGTCGTATTCGTCGGCTTCAAGAAGATAACGGTCGCAGATACCTCTGCGATGCGTAAGTCCTTGAAGGATGATGGTGTTGGCTACTTCGTTGCAAAAAAGACGTTGCTTGCACGTGCACTTGAAGGCGCACGCTATGAAGGTTCCGTTCCGGAGCTTCCTGGCGAGGTCGCTATCGCATGGAGCACGACAGACGCTACGGCGCCTGCGCGCGGTATCTATGAGCACGGCAAGAAGCACGAAGGTCTCTCCATTCTTGGAGGTGTCTTTGAGGGCAAGTATCTCGATGCTGCCGGCATGAAGGCTATCGCTACGATTCCTTCGGTACCGGTGCTCCGCGGCATGTTTGTCAACGTCATCAACTCTCCTATACAGAGCATGGCGGTTGTCCTTGGCGCAATTCGGGATAAGAAGGGTGCGTAATTAGCAATACATCTAGAAATTATGTCTGACGAAATCAAGCAAGAGGAAGCAGCAGCTGAAGCTCCAGCTGAAGCAGCGGCTCCTGAAGTAAAGGAAGCTGCAGAGCCTGCAGTAGAGGTTCCTGCAAAGTTCAAGAAGTTCGTAGAGGAAATCGAGCAGATGACCGTTCTCGAACTGAACGAGCTCGTGAAGGTTTTCGAGGCGAAGTTTGGCGTGTCTGCAGCAGCAGTTGCTGTTGCAGGTCCAGCAGCAGGAGGTGCAGCGGGCGAAGAGAAGTCTTCGTTTGATGCAGAGCTTTCTGATGGCGGCGCACAGAAGATTGCAGTCATTAAGGTAGTCAAGGAGGCACTTGGTCTTGGCCTTAAAGAAGCAAAGGATCTTGTTGACGGCGCTCCTGCAATGCTCAAGACCGGCATGAAGAAGGAGGAAGCTGAAGAACTTAAGAAGAAGGTTGAGGAGGCAGGCGGCAAGGTTACCCTTAAGTAAGGGAAGCGGCTCGTTTGCAGAAAAAGCGCCTAGAATAGGCGCTTTTTCTGTTATCTTTTCCACACTTGCGCAAGGGCACTAGGGTTCCTGTACAATACAGTCCTATCTATGGACCCACTCGCAAAGCTTTTCGGCTCTTCCGCTCGCGTAAAGCTACTGCGACTCTTCCTCTTTAATGAAGAGGAGTGGTTCACGCCTTCTGAAGCGGCGTTTCGTGCAAAAGCAGGAAAGGCAGCGGTGCGCAAAGAAATACTTTCTTTGTTTGCTATCAAGGCGCTCCGCAAGAAAGCAGGGAAGGGAGGTACGCGCTATGCCGCTAATCCGAAGTTTGCTCACTACGAACCTCTTAAAGTATTTCTTCGTACCTCTTCGGGCGTTGATGATGAGAGTATCAGTACAACACTGCGCCGAGCAGGACAGCTGCGCCTTGTTGCGCTCTCCGGTCTTTTTACAGGCGTGCCTGAATCAAAAGTAGATCTGCTTATCGTTGGGGATAAGCTTGATGAGCGTGCTCTTGCTTCCATCATTCACACGCTTGAAGCGGAGCTTGGACGAGAACTCCGCTACGCTTCCTTTACTACCGAAGACTTCCGCTATCGCGTGGGCGTCTATGACCGTCTTATACGCGATGTCCTCGATTATCCGCACCGTCTCGTGCTCGACAAGATAGGGATGTAATCGTAGAGTCTCCTCCAGACGCAAGAAGAAGGAGTCTTGAAATGAAGCGAGCACTAGTTGCAGCATTCATACTGTGCCTTTCGGGGTGCATAAGCCCAAGGCTTTCTGGCGAAGTATGGGAGAACGGTGCGTTCACTGCAGGCTCTGGCTGGAGTGCCGGGTATTTTCCTTCTGAGGATTTGTGCAGAATTCAGTACGAATCCAAGATGCCGCCGCCAAGCACCATGCAAGAGGCGAGAGAGGCCTGTGGCCTTCTGCGCGGTCTGTATACGGTGTGACCTATCCTCCTGCAGGCAATTCTGCAGGAGGATTTTTCTATCCACACAACCCCCTCAAAAGGCCATCCTCCTTGCTACACTTTAGAGAGCCCTCCTGTGGGCGCTCGTATTACCCCTAATATCCTTACGAAAGAACTATGTTCCTAACTACCTGGGCGGATGTGCTGACCTCGTCCTTTCAGAATCTGTTCTACGGCTTGGTCGCGTTCCTCCCGAACCTCTTGGCCGCTATTGTCATCTTTGTCATTGGCTGGCTCATTGGCGCGGGACTTTCGCGCGTTGTTGCGCAAGTAATCGGATCGCTTCGAGTCGATCAGGCGCTTCGCGCTGCGGGCGTTGACCGGGTGGTCGAGCGCGCCGGATTCAAACTCAATTCAGGTGCCTTCCTTGGCATGCTCGTGAAGTGGTTCTTCATTATCGTATTCCTTGTTGCAGCGCTCGATGTACTCGGCCTCACCGAAGTAACTATCTTCCTTCGCGCGGTTGTCCTTGGATACTTGCCTCAAGTAATCGTTGCGGTACTTATCCTTCTTGTTGCTGCAGTTGTTGCAGAAGCAGCGCAGAAGGTTGTTATGGGCTCTGCTGCGGCAGCGCACTTGAAGAGCGCGAACTTCCTCGGAGCACTTGCACGCTGGTCTATCTGGGTATTCGCTATCCTTGCAGCTCTTGATCAGCTTGGCGTTACGCCGTTTGTTCAGACCCTCTTTACGGGTGTCGTTGTAGCGCTCGCGCTCGCATTCGGCCTCGCATTTGGTCTTGGCGGACAGGCAGCGGCAGCCCGCTACCTCGAGAAGATGCGCGAAGAGATAGAGTAGATTCTCCCTTCAAAACGTAAGCAAAAGCGCCCTTGCAGGGCGCTTTTGCTTGTCCCCAGTATCCCCAAGGTATAGGCCGTATCCTCTGGGGTTGACATACCCCATCCCGTCGCATACACTCCCTTCTACGTGTATACGAACTTGAAGATCTCCCGAAAACGAAGCGGTTAAGACCCCGCGCCTTTCCGGCGCGCAAGGAAAACCGCCTCGAAGGCGGTTTTCTCGTTTGACGATACGCGGGCCTCTTTGACACACGAATATGCAACATAGGTAATCAAAGTGCAGCCTTGCTGTATCGCTACAGCAAGGCGCAAATCACAGAGTAAAATCGTTAGATGTGGTGTTCAGGTTTCCGCACAGGAAACATGAAGGGTGCGCGGTGGATGCCTAG
This sequence comes from uncultured Candidatus Saccharibacteria bacterium, assembly GCA_964652615.1. GTDB lineage: Bacteria > Patescibacteriota > Minisyncoccia > Phycocordibacterales > Phycocordibacteraceae > C7867-001. Next base: position 379,614 of record CAZZAT010000001.1, read on the forward strand.
GCTTGTGACAGCGATGAAGGACGCGATACACCTGCGAAAAGCTTCGGGGAGGCGGTTTATAGCCTGTGATCCGGAGATATCCGAATGGGGAAACCCAACCAGTTCTGCTGGTTATCTTTCGACTTGTCGAAAGATGCGAACCTCGGGAAGTGAAACATCTCAGTACCGAGAGGAATAGAAAACAAAAGCGAGTAGTTTTCCGTGCGAACGTTATGTTCGTTCGTATGGAAAACTACTCTCGCGATTCCCTAAGTAGCGGCGAGCGAAACGGGAGAAGCCCAAACCGATGGTTTCGATCATCGGGGTTGTAAGGCAAGAGCTCCGTACTTGTACGGCATAAGTTACAAAAAGTCTTCATAGTAGAAGCTGCTGGGAAGCAGCGCCCCAGAGGGTAATAGTCCCGTACATAAAATGAATGACTTCTTATGTGCTCTTGTTCTTGAGTAGCTCGGGACACGAATAGCCCGGGTGAATCTGCCAGAACTAACTGGTAAGGCTAAATATGTCACAAGACCGATAGTGAACTAGTACCGTGAGGGAAAGGTGAAAAGAACCCCGAGAGGGGAGTGAAATAGAACTGAAACCGCGTACTTACAAAGGGTTAGGGTGGGTCTTGATCCATCCTAGCGTGCCTATTGAAGAATGAGCCTGCGAGTGTGTGTATGTCGCTTAGGATAAGCCCGTTACGGGGCGAATCCGCAGGGAAACCGAGTGTGAATAGCGCGCCGGTGGCATACATACGACCCGAAGCTAGGTGAGCTTGCCATGAGCAGGGTGAAGTATGTCGAAAGATATATGGAGGCCCGAACCCGTTGGTCGTTCAACGCCTTGGGATGACTTGTGGTAAGGAGTGAAAAGCTAATCGAACCTAGTAATAGCTGGTTCTCTCCGAAACAGCTTTTGGGCTGGCGTCACGTGTTCCTTCCGGGGGTAGAGCACTGGAAGGGGTAAACAGGGAGAAATCTCGTTACTCCTATCAACCTCCGAATACCGGAAGCTAGAACGTGGCAGTTAGACCATGGGGGCGAAGCTCCATTGGTCGAGAAGGGAAGAGCCTAGATCGCCAGTTAAGGCCCCAAAATTGATGCTAAGTACGACTTAAGGAAGTGAGGATTCTTAGACAATGAGGATGTTGGCTTAGAAGCAGCCACCATTTAAAGAAAGCGTAACAGCTCACTCATCGAGAGTCCTTGCGCCGAAGATGATCGGGGTTAAGCATCATGCCGAAACTGCGGGCTTGTGCATTTCATAGAGGGTTGGAAGATATCCTCACAAACAGGCGGAGCCCTAGAGGGGGTCCTGGCATTCGAGCTGAAGCGAAAAGCCTTTCGGGGTTTCTCGCCAAGCATTGTGTCCGGGATGCGGTGTATGCCGCCTCCGTCTACGGTTCATATGTGTTGGGGTAGCTCAGCTGGTAGAGCATTACGGGTTCAATTCCCGTGAAGGTCGCCAGTTCGAATCTGGTCCCCAATTCCATGAACTAGCGCGAACGAACATTCGCGCCCTCTATGAAATGCACAAGCGGTAGGAGAGCGTTCGCATCCGCGATGAAGGTGAAGGGGTGACCCACACTGGAGCGTTGCGAAGTGAGAATGCAGGTACAAGTAACCACAATGCGGGTGAGAACCCCGCACATCGAAAGATCAAGGTTTCCGGAGCTATGGTGATCAACTCCGGGTTAGTCGGGCCTAAGGGGATGGTGAAAACCGCACCCGATGGACACAGGGTTAATATTCCCTGACCGAACATATGTGCGACAGGAGAGACGGACGGCTGTAGTCGTGGCCCCTTATTGGATTGGGGTCCGTTAGTGAGGGTGCGTGGTAGGCAAATCCGCCACGCATTAGCCCGAGCGAAGCGGCAACTTCCTTCTTCGGAGGGAGGGAGCACGATGAGCGCGGTTCCAAGAAAATCTTCTAAGCTTCAACATATGTTTGACCGTACCGCAAACCGACACAGGTGATCAGGTCGAGTAGACCAAGATGAACGAGTAAGGTGTCCTCAAGGAACTCGGCAAAACAGCGGCCGTAAGTTAGCGATAAGGCCTGCCCATAGCAATATGGGCCGCAGCGAAAGACTTCCAATCAACTGTTTACCAAAAACACAGCTCCCTGCGAACTCGTAAGAGGATGTATAGGGGGTGACACCTGACCAATGCCGGAAGGTCAAGCGCGGGAGGTCATTGTTCTTCGGAATGATGGCTGGATCGTATAAGCCCCGGTGAATGTCGGCGATAACTATAATCGTCCTAAGGTACGACACACTTTTCTAAATAGTAAAGTGTGTCGTAGGATTGGGACGATTATGGGGTGAACAGAAATACACAAGCTACCTTTCTATTTGGTAACGAATGGATAATCCGATGACGGCACGAAGAGGCCATACGCCGTACTCCGCGAAGGCGGATGAAGACATGGTCCAGGTTGAAGGAATACCCGAGCGTAATTCCTTGTCTGGTAAGTTCAGACGTGCACGAATGGTGTAATGAGTTGGAAACTGTCTCGAGGACTTGCTCGGTGAAAATGCACTACCGGTGAAGATGCCGGTTACCTGTAGTTAGACGAAAAGACCCCAGAAGCTTTACTACAGCTTCGTATTGGGGCTGCGTGCTTGATGCGTAGCATAGATGGGAGACTTTGAAGCGTACCTTTCGGGGGACGTGGAGTCGCCAGTGAAATACCATTCTTCAAGTGTGCAGTTCCTAACCTCGTTGTAAACCAACGCGGAACAGTGCGTGGCGGGTAGTTTTGGTGGGGCGCTATCCTCCAAAAAAGTAACGGAGGAGTCTATTAAGGTTCTCTAGGCGCGAATGGAAACCGTGCCGATAGTGTAATGGCATAAGAGAGCTTAACTGCGAGGCGTACATGCCGAGCAGATGCGAAAGCAGAGCATAGTGATCCGATGGTACGCCTTAGATGCGGCCAGAGCTCAACGGATAAAAGTTACTCTGGGGATAACAGGCTAGTTCCGCCCAAGCGTCCATAGCGACGGCGGAGTTCGGCACCTCGATGTCGGCTCACCTTAGCGCGGGGCTGGAGAAGGTCCCAAGCGTTTGGCTGTTCGCCAATTAAAAAGGTACGCGAGCTGGGTTCAGACCGTGAGGGTTGATGACACTCCTGTGTCGTCGCTCTCACCGTCTGAATCCCATTGATGTAAGTGTTATATAATCCCTAATAAAGTCTTTTCGTCTACAACCATTCACAAAAGTGAATGAGTGAGAATACCCGTTCGTTAACTACGTGCAGACGGGTAAAGGAACCAACAAATAATCACGGCGATGCCGCATGGGAACATGCGTGCATACTACTGACTCATATCGGAGAAGCCCCATCGGGGTGACTGCGAGGGAAGTTTGTGAGTTCCGTTGGGGGAGAGAAGTGGTGCTTAGAAGAGCCCTTCGGGGTTCGGCGCCTACGCATGGCCTGCGTAAAAAGAGTCGGTGTGTACCGAAGGATTGCTCCGCCCGCCCGGCAAGATCCTTTAGGCCTACCGCGCTCCCCCTGCTCTTTTAGAGCAATGGGCCAAGCAGAATGCTTGGCCCCCCAACGGAACTCATGAACGCCCGTAGAGACTAAGCGTCAGTTGCGAAGAACTCGCAAAGCAATAGTCCGATCCTTCGAGCAATCGAAGATACAAAAACGAAATGCGTGAGACAGGTTGGTCTCCTATCTACTACAGGCGTTGATTCTTGCGGAGGCTTGCCCCTAGTAAAGAATTGCTACTTCACGAAGAGATTCGTGATGACAATGTGGCTTATAACGGTGAAGTCTACGGCTCATCTGGTTTTAGAGTTAGATATCGAACGGTCCAGTGGATATCAACTCGCTTGAGGACCAGAGACGGGCTATGATAATACCGTGGGAAGTCGATCAAGTATTACCAAACATACAAACCTCGCGTATATTGCAGGATTTCTTGATGGAGACGGAAGCCTTATGCTTCAACTTAAGAAACGAAGCGATTCTCTACGTGGCGTGCGTTTTATGGCAACTATCTGTTTCTATCAAGATAGCCGTCACGAGGCGCCGTTGTCGTGGATACGAATGCAGATTGGTTGCGGTTATGTATCGAAAAGAAAAGATGGAATGACAGAATTGCGTGTCAATGGTTTTTCCCAAGTACGGGAGACGCTAGAGACACTCCTTCCTTTCCTTCGTTTTAAGAAGATACAAGCGAATGCACTTCTTCAAGCATGTAAATTGCTTGAAGGACGTACAATCACCGCTCTGAATGCACGTACACTACGTACAGTTGTTGCTCTTATCATGAAAATTCAACAAGAAAATTACATGAGCAAGGGCCGACGAACAAAAGAGGAGATGTTTGAGCTACTTGGTTTGACCCCGTAACGACTTGCGTTGAAAGATACGCGGACTTATAGGTTGAGGAATCATTTCTGAGAAAATGACTGCTCCTATAGGTAAGATGCCACCGCCCTCATCGAGCGCATATGCAAAATGCTCGGACGGGTGAAGATATAGTCTGTGCTCCTGGAAACAGGGGAATACACGACGAGAGGACCGGGGTGAACTGACCTCTGGTGTGCCTGCTGTCGTGCCAACGGCACTGCAGGGTAGCTATGTCGGGTTGAGATAACTGCTGAAAGCATATAAGCGGGAAACTCGCTCCAAGATTAGGAATCGTTGAGACTCCTCGAAGATGACGAGGTTGATAGGCTTTAGGTGTAAGCGCAGTAATGCGTGCAGCCGAGAAGTACTAATATGTCCAGTTTTCTGTGCGGAATCCTGCACATCAAAATGATTGAAAGGTGATGAGCTCTTTGGTTACCTATGTTGCGTACGTCGTGTGTCGCGTAAACGCGCCCATGACGCTGGTGATTTGTCTCTCGGGCCACACCCGTTCCCATTCCGAACACGGAAGTTAAGCCGGGAAGAGCCGATGGTACTCGCAAGGGGAGAGTAGGTTGTCGCCAGCGTCATGGGCGTGTTTTCTTTTACATGGTAGATTTGCATCATCCTGTTGGTGACGCAGATTACTCGAAAGGAAGCAGTACTATGCTTCTTAGTTGTCAGCAGAGCAGAGGTTTGTGCAGTAGAAGCGGATCAGCATGTCGCTTCGAATAATGAGCCTCGAGCCCGTGCCCCACAGCACGGGCTTTTCCTATATACTATCTTTCATGTCTTGGGCATCTTCACGACGCACACTCATACTCGTAGTCATTTTCTCTGTCGTTGCAGCCATAGCTGCAGTCACACTCATTGCAACGTTTTATCAGACGCCTTCCTGTAACGATGGCAAAAGAAACCAAAATGAAGAGGGGGTTGATTGTGGTGGCGCATGCGCGCGCGTATGTGCATTCAATGCTGTCTCTCCTGTGGTGTCGTTTGTACGCGATGTGAAGGGTCTTGGCGGCAGAACTGATATTGTTGCGTACGTTGAAAACCCGAACGGGCTTGCAGCAGCAAAGGATGCGCCATTTAGTATCGAGGTATACGACGAAGAACGCACCCTTATTGCCACAAAACAAGGGACGGTAGACCTGCCGCCGGGTTCTGGTGTTCCGCTGTATTTTTCCAACGTATACGCTGGGGGAGCTGTTGTGGCGCAGGTCTTTCTCCAATTTGATACAGCGTCACTCGACTGGTACAGCTATACTGACACGCGCATTGTGCCGCGGGTAAGCGATATCGAATCTGTGGAGGCAAGCACACCGCGCGTACGTGCAACACTGCGCAACCCTTCAGTTGAGATGCTTAGAGACGTACTCGTTATTGCAACAGTGTTTGACGCAGAAGGAAATGCCATTGCTGCGACTCAAACAGTGGTGTCCGAGATACCTCCGCAAGGAAGCGCTCCTGCACTCTTTACGTTTGGTGCGCCGTTTTCCGCACAGGCGGCGCGCATCGATGTGCGTCCGGTCGTACCGCTTCCATGACGGGCGTGCATCGTGAACATGCACTACAAACCATTCTTTCAGGATGGCCGCTCGTTCTGCCTGCAGTAGCGCTCACGCTTCTTGGTGTGCTTACGATGCACCCCTTTGGGGGTGAAGCATCTTCGCTTGCGCCGCGCCAACTTGCATGGCTTCTTATCGGTCTTGGCGCGTATGCAGTATGTGCTGTCTCTGATATGCACGTATTGCGCCGTACCAGTGTCATTGTTGCAGGGTATGGCGTAGCTGCGCTCCTCCTCATATCGCTTTTACTCTTTGCTGATCCGGTGCAAGGAGCAAAGTCGTGGTTTTCGTTCGGAGCTTTCTCGTTTCAGCCAGCAGACCTCGCAAAACTTGTTCTCATTGCATTTATGGCGAAGTATTTCTCACGACGGCACGTAGAAATCAAGGATATACGCCATCTTATCCTCTCGGGAGTCTATGCGGCGGGTATCATCGGCCTCGTGCTTATTCAGCCCGATCTTGGCACAGCAGCTATTCTTTCGTTTGTGTGGTTTGGCATTATTCTCGTATCGGGCATATCGAAAAAACATCTTGCGATAGTTTTTGTGCTAGGGCTCGTGAGTGCCGCAGGACTCTGGCTGTTTGGCCTTCAGGAATATCAGCGTGCACGTATCATTGCGTTCGTTAATCCTGCGGCTGATATTCGCGGCGCCGGATATAACGCATATCAAGCAGTGGTTGCTGCGGGTTCGGGAGAGCTGTTTGGGAAGGGAATAGGATACGGGACGCAATCGAAACTTCGGTTCCTTCCAGAGTATGAGACGGACTTTATCTTTGCGGCGTTTGCTGAAGAGTGGGGTTTTGTCGGCATTATGCTCACCCTTTTTCTCTACGGCCTTATTATTTTTCAATTACTTGCGCTTTCACGAAGAGCTGCGACAAACTTTGACGCTTTCTTTACGCTTGGTGTTGCGCTCTTATTTCTTGCGCATGTGTTTATACATGCAGGCATTAATCTTGGGCTTCTTCCGGTTACGGGCACAACCATTCCGTTTATGAGCTATGGCGGCTCACACCTCCTTGTCGAGTTTATTGCGCTTGGCATTGTCGTTTCGCTTTCACGCCACGCGCGCTCTGTGCCACGCACTATGGCAGGGCAGGAGTATCTCGGAGCCTAGGACTCGTAGAGGGCAAAGGTTTCAGTAAGCATCTTCTCTTTTGAGAACGTGTCAGAGACGCGCTTTTGCAACGTAGCGCCGTAGCGTTCTGCTTCGTCGGGGTGCTCGATAAGGGTGCGCATAGCACGCGAAAGAGCGTGTGGGTTTTGAGCTGGAACTAAAAGCCCCGTCTCCTTATGGCGCACTATTTCACGCATGCCACCCACGCGAGAGACAATGACCGGAAGCCCTGCGTGTCCTGCTTCAAGGAGGGCAAGACCAAGTGCTTCGCTTCGAGATACCATAAGAAAGAGGTCGAACGCTTTCAGATACCGTGCGGCAGTATCAACAAAACCAAGAAGAATAATGCGTTCTTCAAGTCCGTAGTGGCGTATACGTGCCTCAAGTTCCTCTCGCAATTCTCCTTCGCCTATGATGACAAGGATACTGTCAGGACGTATTCCGCTTCGCTCTGCGAATGCATCTATCGCGTCCTCTATTCTTTTTGTGGGATGCAATTCAGCAAGCATGCCTATCCAATATGCGTTCGCTTTTGTAGGCAAAAGTTTCTCACGCGCCTCTTTTTTGGAAAGGAAATCAGGCGTTTCAATACCGTGGCGTATAACGGAGAGCTTTGAAAAGGGAAGCAGGCTCATATCATTTCGCACTGCCTCTGAAACGCAAATGGTGCGGTGGGAAAGCCAGAGAGTTAACGCGTAGGGAACGCGAAGTACCATTCTCTGCCACCACGGCCGCTCTTCGTTGAAGGCCCAGCCATGCGCGGTAAATATAATGCGCTTTACCCCTGCGAGGCGTCCGGCGAGCGCTCCAAGCCCGCCTATCTTTGAGCTGTTTACATGAAGCACGTCAGGCCGTTCTTCACGTACGAGTCGTGTGAGCGCCATAAGTGCAAGCCATTCCTGCTTCACTGAAGCAAAGAGGGTTTTTGGACTCGCGTCTTCTTCGAGAGCTTTGATGTCGCGTGTAACGTGTGGGAGTGCGAGCGTGCGTATACCTGCTTCAGAAAGTTTTGAGACGAGAAGGCCCTCGGTACCATAGGCGACAGCAACGTCGTCGCCGCGTGCTTTGAGGGCTAGAGCAAGATCAAAGACATAGCGCTGGGCACCGCCCCAGTTTGCTTTCGTGATGGCAAACAAGATACGCCTAGGCGCTGCGGGCGTTTCCTCTGGAGAGGGCGGGAGAGTGTCTTCTGGTTGCATGAGGGTTCTTAGGCCAAGGGCCAGTGGAGATACGTGAATCCTATGATATAACATCCTTGCCTCCAAGGGGCTATTTCTCCTATGACTTTCAGCGGCCGCTTCGCAACCCTATTGCTATTTCTCGGCGATATCGTCATCTTCTTCAGTGCGCTCTGGCTTACGCTTTTCACGCGTTACGGCGACCTGCCTTCCGAAGAGCTTTTCAATATACACATCACGGCATTTCTGCCGCTGTTTGCGCTCTGGCTCCTCGTCTTCTTTATGGCAGGCCTCTATGGCAAGCGAATACTTTTTCATAAGACGAAACTGTTTGGCGCGATATTTGGCGTGCAGCTTACAAACGTACTGCTCGCAGCGCTCTACTTCTTTTTCGTACCAGGCATCGGTCTTCAGCCAAAAACAAATCTCTTCCTCTATCTCGTCATCTCCCTTGCACTCGTGCTTGTGTGGCGGCTCTATATCTTCCCGCGCGTTACGACGCCCGTATCGCGCGAACGGGCAGTGCTTGTAGGAAAAGGGCCAGATATCGAGGCACTGAGAAGCGAAGTGAATGGGAACCCTCGCTACCGGCTTTCGTTTCCCTTGGTTGCGTCGCCCGAATCATTGCGCCAAGACTATCAGGCATTTGAAAAGCGTCTTACGAAAGAGCGTATCAGCACGTTTATTATCGACACGTCTGACGATGAACTGCGTCCGCTTCTTCCAAAGTTCTATGAGCTCGCCTTCGCAGGTTCTGGCTATACGGTCCTTGATTTTCATAGCGCGTATGAGGAAGTATTCGATCGCGTTCCGCTTTCGGTTCTCGAGTACGATTGGTTTCTGAAGAATATCCAAACGACACCAGCCGTCTTTTATCCTGTTGCAAAGCGTGCCGTTGATATTGTGGGGGGACTTCTCATGGGTATCGTTACGGTTATCGCGACACCCTGTATTGCCTTTTTGATGCTCTTTGAAGGTCGAGGACCGGTGTTCATTGCGCAAGAGCGTATTGGCCAGTATGGCAGGAGGATTGTGTGCTACAAGTTCCGAAGCATGGCTAAGAATCGTCGCGCATCCGATACGTGGATAGGAGAAGAAGAGAACAAAGTCACGAAGCTTGGCAGTTTCTTGCGCCGAACGTCTCTTGATGAGTTTCCGCAGTTTGTAAATGTCTTAAAGGGTGAAATGTCTCTTATTGGTCCTCGAAATGATATTGAAGGGCTCGGCAGAAGACTTGCCGAAGCGCTTCCGTACTACAACGTCCGCTACCTTGTCCCTCCTGGCATTACTGGGTGGGCGCAGATAAACCAGCAGTACGAGCAGGGGAACATCAGTCCGCAGTCCATCGAAGAGACCAAGATGCGCCTTGCGTACGATTTCTATTATATTAAGAACCGATCATTTGCCCTTGATGTGGTTATTGCACTCAAGACCGTGAAGCGCATGCTCTTTCGCGTGTCGAGCTGGTAAGCTCATAAGGTATGAAGCACACCGTCCTTATTACTGGCGCTGCAGGATATGTGGGAACTATGCTTGTGCAGGAATTTGCCTCGCGCGAAGATGTCGGATGCGTTATCGGCATAGACAAGGAGCCGTTGCCAGACATACTGCAAAATACCGACAAGCTACTCTATCTTCAAAAGAACACTGCCGATGATTGGGAAGCAGAGGTTGTCCCGTGCGCTCCAGACATTGTCATACATACAGCATGGCAAATACGCGAAATATACGGCAACCGCCCGCTTACATGGAAGTGGAATATCGAAGGTTCGGATAAGGTGTTTGATTTTGCTTTCGGCAATAGCTTTGTGAAGCGCCTCATTCATTTTTCGACCGTTGCTTCGTACGGAGCGTTTGCAGATAATTCGACAGAACACCGCTACAAGGAAGAAGAGCCCTTCCGCAAATCCGAGTACCTCTATGCTGAAGAAAAACGCTGGTGCGAGGAGCATTTGCAAGAACGATACAAGACGCGTGCCAATACAGGCATTCACGTGTCTATTGTCCGCCCGGCTGCCATTACGGGCCCTCGCGGACGATTCATGCGCATTCGTTTCGGGCTTCAAGCAGCTCTTTCGGGCATGCTTGAGAAGTCGTTTGCGGAACGCCTCGTTTCAAAACTCGTATCCTTTGTGCCGGTAACAAAGAAATGGCTTCGTCAGTTCATTCATGAAGATGATGTGGTAGGTATCGTTGAGCGCCTTGCGTTTGGTAGTCCAGTTGAAGGGTATGAGGCGTTCAATATCTGCCCGCCAGGGGAGGTGGTGCGCGGGAAGGATATGGCAAAGGCGGTAGGAAAGCATACGCTTCCCATACATCCGTGGCTTATACGTCCTGCGTTCTTTGTGTTCTGGCACCTTACGCGCGGGAAAATACCTACCGGCCCTGGAGCATGGCGCGGGTATTCGTATCCTATAGCGGTAGATGGTTCGAAAGTGACGCGTGTTCTTGGATATCAGTACAAACACGAAGGCTTTGATGCGTTCTACTACACAAACGGCAAGTACGAATCGTTCGTACCCAAAGAACTGCGCCGGACTAAATCATGATGGTAGACGGACGTGCTATTGCGCGAGAATTACTTTTAGAGGTTCGAGAAAGCGTTGCGTCTTTGGGACGTATTCCTGTCGTGCGTGCCGTCTCTATTTCGCCTACCCGAGCGACAGAATCATATTTGAAGATAAAAGAGCGGGCTGCAGAAGAAGCAGGAATGCGTCTTGAGATAGTTCGCTTAGAGGAGAATGCTTCTACCACAGATGTGCTAACGCACCTTAAGCGCGAAGGAGCCCACGCAGTTATCCTGCAATTGCCGCTTCCGCCGCAAAGCGATACGCAAACACTATGCGATGCTATACCGCTCGTAGCCGATGCTGACGTGCTTTCAGAAGCTGCATACAAACGCTTTGCTTCTAACGAAGCGGGCGCGCTTCTGCCTCCCGTTGTTGGCGCGATAGCGGAAATACTTGAGCGGACGAATGTGAATCCGCAAGGAAAGCGCATTGTGGTTGTAGGGGGAGGTAAGCTTGTTGGTGCTCCCTCTGCACAGTGGCTTTCACGTTTCTCGGCGGTAGACATGATTACCAAAGAAGAAGGAGAGCTCTCTGTATTAAAAGAAGCCGATATTGTCGTACTTGGTGCAGGTCAGGCGGGACTCGTACAGCCCTCTATGCTTAAAGAAGGTGTCGTGCTTATCGACGCAGGAGCTTCGGAGTCGAATGGGACGATTGCAGGAGATGCACATCCGTCATGTGCGAGTGTGGCCTCGGTATTTACGCCTGTTCCAGGTGGTGTTGGACCTATTACGGTTGCATGTCTTTTTAAGAATGTAAGCGCTCTTGTCAAGGAGTTGGCATAACAAAGCAAGAGGCGTACACTTGTCTGCATCATGAAATTCATTCCGGCGCTTGGAATACTTGTGGTTGCCGGACTCCTTAGCTGGTTCGTGCTTTCTACGAATACCCCAGGAAATCAGTATGCAGTGAAGCTCGGGCTCGATCTTGCTGGAGGTACCGAACTTATTTACAAGGCCGATACGTCGGGCGTTATTACCGATACCAAAGGAGCGCTTGAATCGCTTCGTGAGGTGATAGAGAAGCGCGTAAACCTTTTCGGTGTTGCCGAGCCTCTGGTACAGCTTGAGAAATCATCGGGGGTTGCAGGCGAAGTGGAGGATCGTCTTATTGTTGAGCTTCCTGGTGTTACCGATGTGAAAGCTGCAGTGGATGCACTCGGAGCAACGCCGATACTTGAGTTCAAGCTTGTAGACACAACAAATACTGAAACACTCTCCTATACGCCAACGGAGCTTACGGGCCGCTACCTTAAAAATGCAGAACTGCAGTTTGGACAGGCGGCAGGAGGCGGCTTGGCAAATCAGCCAGTCGTGCTTTTGCATTTTGATGAGACAGGCGGCAAGCTCTTTGGAGATATTACGACGGAAAACGTTGGACGACAGATTGCTATCTTTCTTGACGGGCAAGTTATCTCTTCTCCTGTCGTACAAGAACCTATCACGGGAGGCAGTGCAACCATTACCGGCCAGTTCACTCCTGAAGAAGCACGAGGGTTAGTGCAAAACCTTAACTTTGGAGCGCTTCCGGTGCCGATTAGCCTTGCATCTTCGAATTCCGTAGGGCCTACGCTTGGCGCCGCAGCGCTTGACGCAGGGCTTAGTGCCTCCGTTATCGGCTTTGCGCTCGTCGCGCTCTTTATGATTGCATGGTACCGACTTCCAGGACTTATTTCTGTCCTAGCGCTTATCATCTATGTTGTTATCACGTTTGCCATCATTAAGTTCATTCCGGTGACGCTTACCGCTTCAGGTATTGCCGCCTTCATTTTGTCTATTGGCATGGCGGTAGACGCAAACGTTCTCATTTTTGAACGTATGAAAGAAGAGCTTCGGGAAGGGAAGGCGCCTTCAGAGGCGGCGAAGAACGGCTTTGCGCGTGCATGGCCTGCGATACGAGACGGACACTTTACGATGATCATTTCGTCCGTCATCCTGTTTTGGATGGGTACGTCCTTGGTGCAGGGCTTTGCACTTGTCTTCGGTCTTGGTGTTATCGTCTCGCTTCTCTCTGCCGTTACGATCACTCAGACGCTTCTCGCTTCCATCCTTCCCAAAGAGCGAACGGGAGTATGGCAGTTCCTTTTGTCAGCTGGGTTTCATTTGAAATAGCGTATGTTGATTATTAAATTCCGTTCGTTCTTCTTCTGGCTCACGGGCCTTATTCTTGCTGGGGCGATTGCTTCTATTGCTTACTTTGGTCTTCCGCTTGGTATCGATTTCACGGGCGGCTCTCTCATTGAAGTTGCGTATACCGAGGCACGCCCTTCAGTTGATGACGTGCGCGGCAGGCTTGAAGCTGTTGATTTTACGGGAGCATCAGTGCGTGAGAGTGGAGAGAACGGAATAGTTGTACGTATTCATGCACTTACCCCAGAAGAGCACGATGGTGTGCTTGCTGCGCTTTCGGGAGGTACTTCAGAGGCGCTCACGGAGCTTCGCTATAACACAGTAGGCCCTTCGCTTGGCTCCGAGCTCGCAATAAAGGCGCTCTATGCACTTCTTGTCGTCTCGCTCGTTATTGTTATCTATATCGCACTTGTCTTTAGAAAGGTTTCAAAACCGGTGCCGTCATGGGGCTATGGCCTTGTCGTTGTCGCCATGCTTGCCATCGACATTATTGTTCCCGCTGGCTTTTTTGCAGCCTACGCTCATTTCACAGGCGCGCATGTGGACTCGCTCTTTGTCGTTGCACTGCTTGCACTCCTTGGGTACTGCGTGAACGACGTCATCGTTATTTTCGACCGCGTGCGTGAACATTTGAAGTGGAATGCGGAGCGCAAAGCGGCAGATCCAAAAACTCCTGATGAGCCGTTTGAAACGACGGTAGGGAAGTCTATTGATGAGACGATGGGCCGTTCGATAAACACGTCCCTTACGGTAGCGTTTGCGCTTCTCGCCATTATTTTCTTTGGCGCAGAAGCAACACGCAATTTCGCGCTCGTTATGCTTGTCGGTGTTGTAATTGGTACCTTCTCCTCTATCTGCCGCTCCGCTCCGCTCCTTATTCCAATTGCAAAGATGTTCGAAAAGAAAGACTAAACAATGGTCCTTCCTGAAAAGAAACCACCTGGAGAATATCGTTCGAGTATAGATCGTGCTCTAGAAGCATTAGAACCAGGCTGGTTCATGACTGCGCTTGTGAAGAATATAGAATCGATTCCTATTCCCGTAACGGTCGAGGCGCTGTATGCAGCTCTCGATGAAGCCATTAAAAATGTAGAGAAAGTACAGAAAATTTATAACGATGAACAGAATAAAGTGATAAATACAGACGCTAGTGCCATACTTAACTACCTTCATGTACGGTTAAAAAATATACGTAATACCTTCTCAACCACCGGTTCTCTCATCGTTGCGCTAAGAAAGCTTCGCGAAGAGTATAGAGATAAAGCTGCAAAACAAGGAGAACAGTATTTTCCTAACGAAGGGAATGGATAGCACATAATGTACGGTCTGCTTCCAGAAGAAAGCGCCCAGCATAAGCTGGGCGCATTACTTTGTTTTCTTTAATTTCGAACTTCCCGTATAGAGGATAGCAACGAGAATTGCAAGTAGTAGTAAACCGCCAAACATCCAAAGAACTACTTCTGGCATTTGAGACTCCTAACACGCACTTCTCAGAAACTATACTACATATCATCAGATATGCAATGGTTCTCTCCAAGGAAGCATTGAGAGGTATGCTATGCTTAGTTTGTAAAACTCATCGACCACATGGCTCGTCGTCGCGGATTCGGAGGAGGTTCACCTGCAATGGAGGACAACATTGCGCCTTTTCCCGCACCCGCTCCTCAAGAAAGAGAAGCACAGGAAGCTATAACCAACGAGCAATTCCAAGCATTTATAGAACAATCGAAAGAGCATCTCGATGTGCTTTTTAAAAAGAAAGGGTTCAATGCGTCTCTCGTTGAACTAGCGGCTCGTGCTGATCTTGATACAAAAGATAACGAACATAATAAAGAAGCGCTTCTAAAGGCAATAGAACGAGCAAAGAAAACAGCTCCTGCAAAGGTTCGAGAAGCGCTAGAAGCCGCCGCTATCGCACAGGGAATCTCCCTCGATACTCTTTTCCTTGAGATGGCACGCCGTCAAAACAGCCTCTCTCGTACGCTCAGTGAAGATCTGCCGCAGCGTCCAGAAGGTGGAATCGATGGATTTGCACAATACCTTGACCGAGTTCTTGCTCGGCCAGATTCAGGATTTGGTACAGAAAATCCTTTCGCTGCTGGGCTTATGGCGCGGTTTCAGGAAATCGCGACTCCTGCAAAAGTTCCATTGTATCCAAAAGGATCTCCCATCTCGTCTCAGTTTGAACGAGTAGGAGGACGTCTTGCAGGAGAAGCCACGCTCTCCTACATGGAACTTTCCATATTCTCAGTGACCATAACAAAGACGGCAGCTGCGTTCGGTGTTGCGCTGTCTGGACCAGCAGCGATTGCGCTTGCGGTGGTTGCGTGTACGACCATTATTTTCCCAGGGCGAAATGAACTCTTTAAATCAATTATTGAGACAGATGGGAATGTTGTTGCAGGATTGAAACGCTTCGTAAAGCGTAAGCCAAAATTTGCCGCAACAGCGCTGGCTCTTATAGGAGGTGTTGCGCTTGGTGGTGTAGGGTACAGCATCGATCGTTCTATAGAAGATGGAGCAAAATCAGGCGCAGCAGCAGAACAGCTCGGCCAAGCCGTTGAGGGAACGGGAGCTCCGGGCGAAAGCATCATCGAACGTATGCAAACGAGCGACACGATGCCGGCTCTCGTTCAGCGTCTTCCGCGCATCGTCGATGCGCTGCTTCGAGCCGAGCAGTTCCCGGACCAACGGGCACAGATACAAGAAGAATTCGGAGATGTTCTCTCGCCCGGAGGTACTGGGAATGAAGGGACTGGTCCTGTATATGCAGCGCGTTGCTACCTGTTCGGTAGACCAATTCCTCCAACGGCAGCGCTCAACCCTGAACACCGTCGTCTTATTGATCAAGCCCGTGCCGAGGCCGGATTCAATCAAGGAGAGACAATTGAAGCATTCGTAGGTCGTCAGTATCAAGACTACATTCGAGATACTGCAGAAGCGAAAGCGCGCGCAACAGAATTGGCGCGACAAATTTCTGAAAATAGAGAAACACTTTCGGATCAAACATTCACTTCAATTTTTGTTGGCAGTGTTTTTCATTTTGAGGGTTCGATGAGTCAGGAAGAGGCACTTGCGCCACGGGCTGAGCTTGAACAACACTTGCGCACTATCGAGGCTCGATATAACGCGATGCGTCAAAATGTCGAGAATGCGAACCGGATTCTCTCGAGCGCGTCAGAGCAAATAGCGCCTGGTACAGGGTTAACGCTCCGACTACCACCTTTCACACTCAACGAAGTATTTGCACCGCTCTTCGGCGTAACCCCAAACGAGTCGCATCCAATCGCTGAGCAATGGGCGGAACAGATTGCTTCTGCAGCTGGCGGGGAGCCTGAACAGTACTATTCAGTTGCCCGCAATCTTATCCGTGGTACCTCAGGGCTCGCTGCGCTCATACTCGCGCTCGGCATGATTCCTCTTTTTTATACAGGAGCCTTACGTCGAAACCGCAAACTCAAAGAGCGAGAAGTGCATCATATCGCCGAAGCTCGCGAGGCAGAAAATGAATATGTCGACCAACTTGTTGAACAGTGCAATTTTATACGTCCATACATTCCAGGGAACCCTGAGGTAACACCGTTTCGTGCACGATTTGCATTGCGTCAACTGGTTATGAGCAAATCTCCGGTTATTCTTGGCGAAGATGCTAATAGAATAACGAGATTTAAGCATTGGTTTGTTTCAAATTATCTTGAACGCGGGAAAGTAACAGATGATACTGAAGCACTCAAAGATTATGCAAAAGTGCTACGTGCGCTCCAAACCGACGCAAAATTGAGTGAAGAACTTCTTGAAACACTCTATCCAGGATTTACTGCACTTACTACGGCGCTTGGAAACGATCAGGCAGTCCTTCTAAAACTCAGTGCAGGCGGGAAAATGACTGCAGAGGAAGCAGGAAGGTTAAAACAAATGGCAGAATCGCCATGGCAATTCGCTGACAAAGTGAATCGTGCTCAACTCGAATGCGCATACGCGACTGCTCAGGCTGAATTTCATACACTCGAGTCGGAGTATACATGTCTCAGTCATATTCTTGAGGACGTAATGACCGGTGCGAATAAATATGAAATCTTCAACCCGTTTACAAACGAGGAAGATTTACACCTCGAGACACGGAACATGGCAGAGGCCATTAATACATACGAATACCTCTATACGCAGGATGGACGTCGTCCACAGCTCTCCGAAGAACATCAGCGAGTCATGCGCCGTATCGCTGCAGAGACGCAAGCTGCAAAAGTGATCATGATGATAATGGCTGAGAATCGAAACAAAGTCGACAGTCTTAAAGAAGAAATCGGCAAGGTTGAACGAGCTTTTATCACTCGTCAGCTTAAGGATATTAATAAGGATGGGTTTAAATTTTCTATACCCAAATCGATGGTCGATGGCGATGACCCTGAGACGCGTGAGTTGCTCACTGCGAGCGCAGGCGCATTTCAAGATGTTGCGAAAGACGTAAAACTTCGACTTGGCGGCCTTACTGGCCTTGCAAATGAAGGACGAGGGGCCGACGAATCTGTAGCGGAGATTATCGAAACACTTACTAACGCAAGGGGTGGAATCGACGATGCAAGCATCTTGCATGTCAAAGAACTCCTTGAAGAAATAAAACAGAAGGGTAAAGAGGAGAAAAACGAGAAAATTACTGTAGAAAAAGTATCAGTACAGGAACAATTAGATGCTATGGCGCAGCGACTTTTTGAGCCGAGAGTACTGCAGGCCCTGCTTGCTGATCTTAACTACGGCCGTCACCCTGATGAACAGTTAAATGTTGAACTGCAGCCGGTCTATGACATCAAGGGGCAACAGCTTCCAGCGAGCGACACGAGGATAGATATACCGGGCTGCATTTTGCGATTCCGTGTCCTTGATAGTGGGAATCGAGAAGTCGTAAGAAATGACTTCCAAATGAGTCACGTCCTTCTGGAAGGGCGTAAGCCAAAATTTGCGGCAGATAAGTTCGGTATTTGGCTAAACGGAGCGATACGGAACGCAAAACTTGAATCGCGGAAGCAATGGCTTGAACAATTTGTCTCCGGTGATGAGAATAAGAATAGGGAAGGAACGTTAATTCTCGATACGTTTGGGAACCAAGACAAGTCAAACGTATGGCTCGATACTTTCTACCACGCCACAGTACTCAAATGGCGACGTGCTGAGACCGCTCGTGCCCTTCAAGGCGCGACACGACCCATCAAACCGGAAGCACTTGATATTTTCGATGAAAAGTATGATCGGGAAGGTATTTCATATGACGCTACTGCACGTCCTGAAACAATGCGGGAAATTATCGAACTTCATCATCGTCTTCCGTTATGGAATCGTTCTCGGGTTTCTATAAATCTTGCAACACAGCAAGTTACTCGCTCAAACGGAAAACCAAAGGAACTTACAGTTGCTCAATACGTAGCGGAACTTCGTAAAAAAACAGCTTAAGTTATTCTTGTCCCCACAAAAGGTTCTCCTTTGAGATAGTGAACAAGCTCTTCAAGGTTAGCACCGCTTATAATAGCGACTTCAATACCCATCCGTTCTGCCTCCTTAGCTGCTATAGGATCGAAAGGAGATGAAAGACCAGGTTCCCATTTTTCTGGTAGGAGCGTTCTGAAATCTGCCCACGATATGTATTCTATTTTCTTCGCATCAGGATGTTGTTTTGGGTCTTTATCATATACGTACGCAATATTTGAAAGATTGATAATCTTTTTTGCGCCAAACACTTCTGCAACTTTTACTGCATCATAGTCGCTTGAGTGTCCTGGACGTTCAGAGCCAACCATAAGTATGGGATGTGTCTCGTGAAGGGGAGCATCAAACCCCACTGCTATCTCGGGTACTGCTTTTTCTCCAAAAAGGATACGTAGATATTGTGCATGCATGTTGTTGATGTTGATGCCCACCCAATCAACATCTTCTTTTGAAAGACCTGCTATTTCTTTGCCAGCTGCTTGATAGCGGCGGCACGTCTTTCCGCCTCCAGTAGCTATGGCAAAAGAATAGCCCTTGTCCACAAAAGAGAGGACAAGGGTGCGAAAGGCCGAGAGAAACGCTACATCCACATCGTCTGGAGCGATGAGGGAACCACCGAGCGAAATGACTACGCGTTCACTCGTGTTCATGGATTACTCGTGACAGGTCATAGGCGAAGGTTTGACGGCTGAAGCCCATTGTACGCCCCTTCAAGAGGAGCGCAACGTTGACAAATAGAAGAAGGGCGCGCGGGTGCGCCGCCTTCTTCTTTTTGTCAATCTAAAGGGGGACGCGTGATGCGTCCCCCTTCGTTCCTATCACGCGGCCAGCGCGTGATAAGGTTGGCGCCCACGGATGGTCAATCCGTCGGCGAACACGTGTCCGAGGTTAACTTCGCCAAAGGAGTACTCTCCAGCGTCGCTTGGCTCGTCTTCGCGTTCGATTCGGGCGATTTCCTTGCGTGCATTCCATTCGTCTTGCGCTTGTTGGAAACACTTGCGCGCCTCCTCTTCCGCGATCATCTCGCGGACGATTTGACTCGTTTGGCGGCCGTTGTTGCGGCCGACATTGAGCACAGACATTGTCGCTGCGCCTGCCTTGTAGAGGCGGAGCAGACGACCTTTCAAGCGACGACGACGGTTGGGGTAGTAGAACGAAATCTCTTCCATGTTCACTCTCCTTGACCTGTTAGCAATAATATCACAATAAAACATACATGTCAATAACCTAACCAAAGAGCCTCAAAAAGCCCATATATACAGGCTCCTTTGACAGCTTGACGCCCCCTCAAGACTCCTATAGGATAGCTCTATTGCCCCCATGCGGGGGCGGGTATTTTTCGCTCGTTGAAAACTAAATAGTGCAATCACAAAAATAGTAAAGGTAAGGAAGCAAGAGTGAATTCTTGTGTTCCGCCTATTCTTAATGAGAGTTTGATCCTAGCTCAGGATGAACGCTGGCGACGTGGATAAGGCATGCAAGTCAAGGGGGCCTTCGGGCAACCGGCAGACGAGGTAGTAACACGTACGAACGCACCCCAAAGTCAGGAATAGCCATCCGAAAGGATGGGTAATACTTGATATCTCGCAAGAGGAAAGATTTATCGCTTTGGGAGCGGCGTGCGCATTATCAGCTTGTTGGTGAGGTAACGGCTCACCAAGGCTACGACGATTAGGGGAGCTGAGAGGCTGACCCCCACCGAGGGAACTGAGAGACGGTCCCTACGCCTACGGGCGGCCGCAGTCAAGAACCTTCCACAATGGGCGAAAGCCTGATGGAGCGACGTCGCGTGATGGACGAAGTGCTTCGGCACGTAAACATCTTTTATGAGGGACGAAATTATTGACGGTACCTCATGAATAAGGGGCTCCTAACTCTGTGCCAGCAGGAGCGGTAATACAGAGGCCCCAAGCATTATCCGGAATCACTGGGCGTAAAGGGTGTCGAGGCGGTCATGTTAGTCGTTCGTAAAATCCGTGGGCTCAACCTGCGGACGGCGAGCGAAACGGCATGACTTGAGGTTGGGAGAGGTGCGTGGAACTCACGGTGTAGGGGTGAAATCCGTTGATATCGTGGGGAACACCAAAGGCGAAGGCAGCGCACTGGCCCAAATCTGACGCTCACACACGAAAGCTAGGGTAGCGAACGGGATTAGATACCCCGGTAGTCCTAGCCCTAAACGTTGCTCGCTCGTTCTGCGGAGTATCGACCCTCTGCGGGACTAAGCTAACGCGGTAAGCGAGCCGCCTGGGTAGTACGAGCGCAAGCTTAAAACTCAAAGGAATAGACGGGGACTCGCACAAGCAGTGGATCATGTGGCTTAATTCGTCGATAAGCGAAGAACCTTACCAGGGCTAGAAATGCAGCTGCATCTTCACCGAAAGGAGAAGAGCCTTCGAGGGTGCTGCACAGGTGATGCATGGTTGTCGTCAGTTCGTGGCTTGAGCTGTTCCCTTCAGTGGGGTAACGAACGCAACCCCCGTTGTCTGTTACTTATGTCAGGCGAGACTGCCCCCTCACGGGGGAGGAAGGTGGGGATGACGCCAAATCAGCATGTCCCTCTGATGCCCTGGGCCGCACACGTGATACAATGGTTCGTACAGAAGGACGCAAGACCGCAAGGTGGAGCAAATCCCTAAAACGAACCCCAGTACGGATAGAGGTCTGCAACCGACCTCTTGAAGCCGGAATTGCTAGTAATCGTGGGTCAGCCATACCACGGTGAATACGTTCTCGAGTCTTGTACTCACAAATAAATGCGCCCGGCAGCGCATAGTTCCAAACGGTTAAAATCCGTTCCTTCGTGTTCTAAACGCGAAGCGTAGCTAAAGACAGGTCCAACGCCGTGAGGCATGGACTGAAGGGTCTGTAGGCAAAATATAGCCGGTACACAGTAAGGCTGCATCGACCCATGGCGGTGAGTATGGGGAAGATGCCTTGAAAGGCCGTATCGGATGTAGGGAAAGGAAATATGCGTGACCCGGGGAGATCTTGTGGAATATACAGATGTATCCACAAGAAGTCAGCTGCGTCGTAGTACCATGCGTCAACTTATTTTATATAATGAGATGCATGGGAAGGACAAAACCGACAGTGTCTGAAGAGTATGTAGTTGGTATTACTGACGGTGAAGGATGTTTCTTTGTAAATATTTCAAAATCATCGGCATACCGAAGCGGATGGCAGGTGCAAATGCACTTCCATCTTAAACTTCGCGAAGAAGATGAAGAAATATTGTGGAAATTACGCAATACGCTTGATTGCGGAAACGTGTATTTTCAAAAAGAACAAAGAAAAAATCACACCCAGTGTTACCGCTATACCGTGAGTGCTTTGCGAGATATACAGGATAAAATAATCCCGTTCTTCAAGAAGCACCCACTGCAAACTTCTTCAAAGCGAAAAAGTTTCTCAGCGTTTTGTAAGATTGCGACCTTGATACAACAAGGCGCACATCATACGGAAGAAGGCGTTGAGAAAATTCGAGTTTTGAAGCAAGGAATGAATCAACGACATACTGTTGGACTCGCGTAGTGCGGGAAATCCGCTCGCTACGTGGGAACGTGAAGTCTGTAACTATCACATTCGCCCGTCAACTCAAGGAAGTTGGGAGTGCCCGAAATCTTCTCTCGAAGAGGACTACGGCAAGCTCAATGACAGGGAGTAAGTCGTAACAAGGCACGGGTAGCGGAAGCTGCTCGTGGAACATATCCAATCGGAACGAGTTAGCCCGAAAGGCGCTCATCCGGTCGATTGTCTCGCAAGAGATAGGGAGATAGTAGTTGTCCCTAAACACTACTCGGACGCCAAGATAACGTACCCTTGGTACATGGTTGGGAGCGCTCAATTGACGCTCTCAATTGTGGGAATAGGCGGAACACAAGAGCATGCTCGCTTCTCTTTACTTTTTGTAGACAAATAAACATCCCGCAGGTACCCTTATCTGCGGGATGTTTGCGTATAAAGGACGTGGCGATAGGGGTTTTCACAAAACCCGCTGCGATAAGCCCAAAGGGAGTTGGCGCACGCGTTTGACCTTTGGGATTTCCGATGGGGCAACCCAGAACTCTTCCTTGAATGCTTGCACAGAAGATGTGTCTAGTGGCGATTAGACACCGCTACTGCAGACATCCGGCCGGCTCGCACTGCGAGCCGGCCCTTGTTTATACAGCAACTTCTTGTAATGCAAGCCGCATGACGCATCGTTTCCAGATACGCCGCTTGTTTTTATGTCTCCGCCATTTATCAACAGCAGTGGAGGAGAGTTGGATCTTTCGCAGACCCTTCGATTCTCGCGCTCGCGCGTATCCTCTCATTGGATGTCTTTACTATACCCTTTTGAAAGGAGAGTATGGAAAAGGGTGGGGATTTCTGCTAGTATCGCGAGACATGCACGCTTAGCTCAGTTGGTAGAGCACTCGACTGATACTCGAGCGGTCCTAGGTTCGAATCCTAGAGCGTGCACCAAAATACACACCAGCGCCCTGCAGAGAGCAGGGCGCTGGTGCTATGCTTTGCCGTATGAGGGATACGATTATCATTGCGGTTGCCTGTCTTATCGCAATAGCGGGCGGCATCTGGCTCTTTATGTGGGGCAACACAGAACCAAAAGGGACAGCAGTTCCGTTTACCATTCTTGCAGAAGGACAAGAGTCGGGTGAAATAACTATGCGTGCAAACTACCGCGTAAAGAGTAGTGCGGAGTTTTCCGAGGCATGGACCTTAGTGTATGGCCCTGATGGGCCCGCTCTTCCGTCTGTTGATTTTGACAGGTATGAAGTACTTGCACTCTTTGATGGCACCCATGCTTCAGGTGGCTATGGCATAGCGCTTACGGCGATAGAAGATACGGAACTTTCTCGCCGCGTCGTTATTACGCATACCGCGCCAAGCGAAGAATGTCTCACTACCTCAGTTATTACGAGTCCGTATCTATTTGCATCTGTGCCGCGCACCACACTCGCTCTTTCTCGCGAGGAAATCAACAAGACAGTTGTTTGTAGGTAATTCGTATTTTAAAAATACAAGGCGTGTTGGGAACACGCCTTGTGCTTATTTCTCAACCACATTCAATGCACGCACTAGAAAGTATCTCGGCTCCCCAGTTTCTTTGAAGTTTTCTATGTATTCATCAATAACGAAGCCGTGTTTTAGGAAAAGAGGTAATGTTGGGTTTTCTGGATGAGTGACCAACTCAACTCTTGTAATAGCAGCAAGCTCTTCCATTATTAGACGGAATGCCTCTCCTCCAACCCCTTTGCCTTGAAAGACAGGATCGACTGCGAGTTTCTTTATATATACTCGCTGAGAGTCCAGAAATTCATATGTTACAAGACCTACAACAAGTTCATTTTCAAGAATCATATATACTACCGATCGTTGGATTCTTTCTAATACTTCTTGTGGGTCTGTAATAGTTATGTTAATTCTTGAGGCGACTTTCTTTTCAATCCGAACGTAGTCCTCAACGTTCGCTTCAACGGCTCTTCGGAGGGATATTGTCATACATTTCACTCCTTACTCTCCACATAAATAATAACATAACTACTCAATAATGCAATTGCGGTATATATGATATCGTGCTATATTCTGTTTTGGACTAATAAACACAAGAAGGAAGTGTCATGTTCGGATCTCTTGAAGAATATAGAACGAAACGGATTCCTGATTTGAGCACTCTGCGCGAAGCGAAGAAAGGCTACAGACAATGGCCAATAATTATTGATCGAGATCGTATTGCGCATGTTGATATTCGGAACTTTGGAGTTTCTGGAAAGAATTTCTATCATCGTTCTGACAATCCTCCGTACTACAAGAGCATTCCGGGTTCTATGCCCGAATTGTTCCTACGAGTGGAAGTTCTCAATCGTCTGTTACAAGTAAATCGACGTATAAAAAATATTGGACTCGAGGTCTACGTGCATGATGCATGGCGGCCACAAGCGATACAAACTTACTTTCATGACGTATGGTTTCCAGCGCAAGTTCGAGGCCGATATCCGGAGTGGGCTGAAGATCGTGTCATGGAAGAGGTCGGCAATTATTGGGCTCACGGTGCGGCGAGTGAAGAAGATCTCGATCCGAGTTCGCCGCCTCCGCACTCAACCGGTGCGGCCCTTGATCTCACGCTACGTGTTGTTGGTTGTGAGCATCTCTGGATGGGGACTATCTTTGATGATGTTACCAATCGTGCATGGCCAGATGCTCTTGAAGACAGGGATTTAGGTTTTTCGTTTTCCGACGACGAAGCAAGGAAGAATCGAAGACTTCTATATTGGCTTATGGTCGAGGCAGGGTTCCAAGTCAATCCGACTGAATGGTGGCATTTTTCTTACGGTGACCAGATGTGGGCGAAACTCACTTCTTTCACCGAAGGGAACCATCAGGATGCGTTTTATTCTACTTTGCGACCGTAGGTGACGCACCACAATAAAGGAGAAGAGCACAAACTCTTCTCCTTTTCTACGCCTGTTCTCTGTTCGGAAAGTTTGCGCTAGGATATTTAAATGGATGCATCCGCATATTTTCGTGGAAAGAAAGTCACGCTCATGGGACTCGGTCTCTTGGGACGGGGGGTGGGGGACGCTAGGTATCTTGCCTCATGTGGTGCAGATCTTATTGTTACCGATCTTAAGGACGAACAAGCACTCTCCTCTTCACTTAAGGAGCTTAAATCTTTCACGAACATACGCTATACGCTCGGACGGCATAAGTTTGAAGACTTCAAGGGTCGTGATCTTGTAATAAAAGCCGCGGGAGTCCCCCTCGACTCTCCTTACCTAAAAGAGGCAAGAAGTGAAGGAACATCAGTACGCATGAGTTCAGACCTGTTCGCGGGGCTTTCAGGACTTCCTATAACAGGAATTACTGGTACGCGCGGGAAATCTACAGTAACACACATGATTGCTCATATATACCAAAGAGCAGGGAAGAAGGTGGTATTAGGAGGGAATGTGCGAGGTGTCTCAACGCTTGCTCTTCTCCCAAGCATTGAAGGGGGTGAGGTGGCGGTCCTAGAACTTGATTCTTGGCAATGCCAAGGCTTTGGGGAGGCGGGGATAAGCCCTGCAGTTGCAGTTTTCACCAATTTGATGCCAGACCATATGAATTATTACCATAACGATATGGACACGTATTTATTCGACAAGGCGCAAATTTTCCTTCATCAGAAGAAGGGAGATACTCTTATTACAGGTAAGGCGATAGCAGAGAAATTACACAGAGTCTTTGGGGAACGTATTCCTAATGCACCCGTGGTGCCAGAAGCTCTTCCTGAAGACTGGGCGCTTTTGGTGCGCGGTGCGCATAACCGTGAGAACGCAGCGCTCGCGCGCGGAGCAGCTCTTTCTCTTGGTATTTCAGACGAAATCATACGGGATGCACTTAGCTCATTCAAGGGTGTGTCGGGACGCCTTCAGCTGTTACGTAAGGTTCGCGGTGTGGAAATATACAATGACACTACTGCTACGACGCCGGAAGCCACGCTTGCTGCTCTACAGGCTCTTGATGAGGGAGGAGACAAGCACATAATCCTTATTGCAGGAGGTGCAGATAAGGGTCTTTCTATGGACGCGCTTATCGCAGAAGTAAAAAAGCGAACGAAGCGAGTCTTGCTTCTCTCTGGAAGTGGTACAGAGCGCATTCTTGCAGAACTTCCAGATGCATCTGTATACGACTCGCTTTCTCTGGCGTTTGCAGACGCGATGCGTACCGCGTTACCGGGCGATATAGTTATTCTTTCGCCTGCTTTCGCATCCTTCGGAATGTTTAAAAACGAATATGAGCGCGGCGACCAATTCGATACTCTTGTACAAGCATATGCATGATATACGGCGCGTATATATGGCTGGTATCGGCGGCATCGGAATGTCGGCGCTCGGACAGCTCTTGAAAGGGCGCGGTGCCGTGGTTTCTGGTTCTGACCGCAATGAAAGCCCAGTAACCACACTACTTGAAACCAAAGATATTCGCGTCACTATCGGGCAGCGGGCGGAGAATGTTCCTTCGGATGCAACGGTTCTCGTATACAGCGCTGCGCTTCCTGAAGCGCATCCGGAGCGCGCCGCCGCGCGTTCGCTTGGCATACCGGAACTCTCCTATTTTGAAATGCTTGGAGAAGTAGCTGAAGGTATGCGCACTATTGCTGTTGCAGGCACTCACGGAAAAACAACAACAACAGCGATGCTTGGGAAGTTATTAATTGACACAGGAGCCTCTCCAAATATTGTAGTAGGTTCTTTGGTGAAGGATTTCACAGGTAACTATGTCGAAGGAACTTCCAACATACTTGTCGTCGAGGCATGCGAATATCAGCGACACTTCCTAAATCTTTCTCCAGAAGTGCTAATTGTGACGAACATAGAATACGATCATACCGACTACTTCCAAGATCTTGCCGACGTGCAGGATGCATTTCGTGCGCTTATGGAAAAAACAACAGGAACCCTTGTCACTGATACAAACAATCCAAATATAGCGCCTCTTCTTGGCGGTCTTAGTGCTTCGGTTACTACCTATATGAACGAACCTCACTACGAGATTCGGTTGCTGGGCGAATTCAATGCGAACAACGCCCGAGCTGCCGTTGCTGCAGCTCGTGTACTGCTTCCAGAACTTTCTGAAGAGAATATTAAAATGTCACTCTCGACTTTTTCGGGGACCTGGCGGAGATTCGAGTACAAAGGTACAACCAGGAAAGGCGCAGAAGTATATGATGATTATGCGCATCATCCCACTGCGGTGCACGCCACCCTTACTGCACTGCGAAAGCGCGTTTCTGGGAAAGTATTTGCCGTGTTTCATCCGCATCTTTTCAGCCGGACCCGAGATTTGTTCGAGGATTTTGCGCAGTCTTTTAAAAACGCCGATGCGGTATTCATAGCCCCTATTTATGCTGCGCGCGAAGAAGATAATGGCTCTGTTTCAAGCGAAATGCTTGCGGCACGGATACGGGAACAGGGAGTGAATGCCGTCTCCGGCACATTCGAAGAGATCGAGGCAAGAGTTGGTGAAGCTGCTGCTACAGGCGACACTGTTATTACCATGGGGGCCGGCGATATATATAAAGTTGCTGACGCTTTAGTTTCGAAATAGAAGGCGGGCGGTCCGTAGACCGCCCGCAATGGCTATACTTCTTTCAACGCAAAGGCCTTGCCCCATGCGATAATCTCTTTTGCCATACCTGAAAGCTCGAGAGATTTGGTCCGAACCGGATGTACGGTGACTGGTTTCCTGCAAGTACCAAGCTTCTTTTTCAAGAGAGCGTAGGTTCGAGGAATG
Organism: uncultured Candidatus Saccharibacteria bacterium; assembly: GCA_964652615.1. Taxonomy (GTDB): domain Bacteria; phylum Patescibacteriota; class Minisyncoccia; order Phycocordibacterales; family Phycocordibacteraceae; genus C7867-001. The sequence continues at coordinate 407,283 of CAZZAT010000001.1, forward strand.
TGCCACCACCGTGCGACAACGAACACTTCGTCGTGTCCATCGCGCGCTGATATGAAGCGTACGAACGCTTCTATTTCACCTATGGTGCGGAATGCGCACCCGTTGGTATCAGCAAAGAGTATCCGGTGCTCTGGTACGCCTGCTTCGCGCAGATACGTTGCCATGACTTTAGAACCTGAAACGCCGTCTCGTTTGCGATGTGCCGTTGCAAGGCACACCGTCGCATACGGGAGTTGGCGGGAGAGCATCGCTGCCCGAGAGCAGATACGTCTCGATGCGCTTCCTACGCCAGGCTCTGGACCCTTTGAAAGATCAGCAAGCAGCGGAAGAATATACTGGGCCACCAAGCCCTCCTTCGTTTGCTGGGCACTATTTACCCACGAACATTAGTACACGGATATCTATAAAAAGCAATACTCTGCGTTGCAGAGGTGCTAAGAGGATGGCAGAGTATCTGTATGGGAACGCTGTCAGTTGTTGCAACGCCAATAGGAAACCTCGGAGATATTACGCTTCGAGCGCTTGAGACGCTCAAGCACTGCGATGCAATAGCGTGTGAAGATACGCGTGTTTCAAGCAAGCTTCTTGCAAAGTATGCAATTGCCAAACCACTCCTTATCTATCACGCGCGTTCTGGCCGTATCGCTTCAGAGCGCGTGCTTGCGCTTCTTGCAGAAGGGAAGCATGTCGCGCTTCTTACGGACGCAGGAACGCCAGGCGTGTCTGACCCTGGTAATGAGCTCGTGCGACAGGTGCGCGATCGCCTTCCTGAAGTTCGTGTCGAAGCAATTCCAGGACCTTCTGCCCTTACCGCAGCGCTTTCCATAGCCGGAGCAAAGACGCACGAGTTCGTGTTTCTTGGGTTCTTTCCGCACAAGAAGGGAAGAGAAACGCTCTTTAAGGAGATAGCTGCACAAACACGGGCGGTAGTCTTTTATGAGTCGCCGCATCGCATTGAAAAGACACTTGCTTCGCTTTCGAAGACCCTTGAAGAGGATCGCCGCGTCTTTGTGCTTCGCGAACTCACCAAGCTCCACGAATCGGTCATTGAAGGAACTGCAGAAGAGGTTGCCGCTCACTTTGCGAGGGAGCGCGAGCAGGTGCGAGGTGAATTCGTCGTCATTGTCTCACCCGCATAGCTTTTGGCATGCCAAGGATGCGCCTGCTATTATGTGCGCATGTCGCATAGAAACCTTCTCATTACGCTTGGCGTCCTCATCATGCTTGCTCCGCTCGTAGGGCTCCCTCACGCCTTCTTGCTCGTGCTTGTGCCGCTCCTTGGATTTCTGGTAATTGTCGCTGCAGTAGTAAAACGCTCTGCACCACCCGCATCCCATGACCAAAACCAAGCAGTCTAAGTCCGTTCTTTTCGTAACGCTTGCCATAGCGTTTGGGGCACTAGCGCTCTTTATTATTCCTGAAGTTGCAGCAACGACGTATATAAAGGGAGGAGAGACAGCAAAACAGGAGAAGAAGGAAGAAAAGAAGCAGGAAGCACAGGGGCCGACTATCTCCACCCCAAAACCGTTGAAGGGCATTTATATGAGTCAATGCGTTGTCGGAACACCTTCTTTTCGCGATTCACTCGTTTCGTTTGCTGAAAATTCAGCAGTGAACGCAATCGTCATTGATGTGAAGGATTTTAGCGGTACGATTGGTTTCCCGACCGAGGATTCGCGCTTTGCAAGTGCTTCTATGCAAAGTTGCGGTGCGCGCGATATGAAGGCATTCATCGCATCGCTTCATGAGAAGGGTATCTATACCATTGCTCGCGTTACGGTTTTCCAAGATCCGCATTACTCAAAAATGTATCCTGCGCAAGCAGTACAGAGCGCGTCTTCCGGCGCGCCATGGAAAGACCATAAGGGCCTCAACTTCGTTGATGTCTCAAGCCAAGAATATTGGGACTACATCATCACGCTGTCAAAAGAAGTGGTCGCGCTTGGTTTTGATGAAATCAATTACGACTATATTCGCTATCCTTCTGATGGGCCGATGAAGGATGCAGTGTATAAGAATCCAAATAAGCCAGAAGCGCTTGAACGCTTCTTTAAGCATCTGCACGCCGAAATGGAACCTACGGGCGTGATTACAAGCGCAGATCTCTTTGGTATGGCCGCATCAAATACGGATGACCTTGGCATTGGCCAAGTGCTCGAGCGTGCGCTTCCGTACTTCGACTACATCATGCCGATGGTCTATCCTTCGCACTATCCAGACGGCTTTAATGGCTATGCTGATCCGAACGACTACCCGTACGAGATAATCAAGTTCGCCATGGATAAGGCAGTGGCGCGCACGATTGCAACCGAGACGACCGTACAGACACTTGATGGTAAGCCAGTGATACGAACAGAAACCATTCCTGCTACCGACACAACTCCAGAAACAACGCGCCAAGTTGCAACCGGCCTCTATACGAAAGAAGTATTTGATAAAGAGAAGATACGCCCGTGGCTTCAGGACTTCGACTACGGCAAGGAATACCTTCCCAAAGACATACTTGCGCAAACCCAAGGAACGTATGACGCAGGTCTTTCGAGTTGGATATTCTGGGATCCTGCAAACAAATACGAAAGCCTTCGTGCGGCGATGAGTCAGTAATTGACATCAATATTTTAAATAGGTATAATACTCATCCGTTACCAAAGGGGAACGATAATGAGTGTTTTGAGCATTGAGACTAGCTTACGTCTTAGCGTTGGCCGCCTCAAAAAGGCGTCTGAAGCGAAAGGCGTGACGGGCATGGTAACAACACGCGACATCACCAGTTCATACTGGAAGACTGGCGTCTCGCTTGCGGCACACGTGCAAGAGCTTGCTGACCAAGTGGGCCGCATTGAGGATTGCGAGTGTATTGTCGAGGAGGTTGAAGACCTTCTCGATAAAATTCGCAGCACCGGCATCTTCTCGATTGAAGCTTTCGAGGATGCGCGTCTTCGCTGGTGGATTGACCGCACTGCTTCGCGGTCAAGACCGGTGTTCGTCGGAGTCTAGAAACTATGTAAGCGGCGGGTCTAAGCGATCCGCCGCTTTTTATATAACGTATAATGGAGCGCAATGGAGCATCCGGATAGAATCACGTACTTTGGCGCAACAGATAACCGCGGGAAGCGCATACCTTTTGGCATTAAAGCCAAGGACCGTCCTCGGCATATGTATGTCATTGGTAAGACAGGCATGGGCAAGTCGACCCTGCTTGAGAATATGGCTATACAGGACATACAAAACGGGGAAGGGCTTGCCTTTATCGATCCGCACGGTTCTGCAGTTGAAACGCTCCTCGACTATATCCCCGAGCACCGCAAGAAGGATGTCGTCTATTTCGCGCCCTTCGATCTCGAACATCCCATCGCTTTTAACGTTATGGAAGACGTTGGCTACGACAAGCGGCATCTCGTCGTTTCAGGCCTTATGGCGACCTTTAAGAAGATATGGGTCGATGCGTGGTCCGCTCGCATGGAATATATCCTTTCAAACACGCTCCTTGCGCTTCTCGAGTATCCAGAAGCAACGTTGCTTGGTGTAAACCGCATGTATGTCGACAAGGAATACCGCAAGAAAGTAGTGGAGAACATCAAGGACCCTGTCGTGAAGGACTTCTGGACGAAAGAGTTTGCAACTTATACCGACCGCTATACGCAGGAGGCGACACCTGCTATTCAAAATAAGATCGGACAGTTCACCAGTAATCCCTTAATTCGAAACATCATCGGCCAGCCGCACTCTTCTTTTGATATCCGTACCCTTATGGATGAGAGGAAGATACTGCTTATCAACCTTTCAAAAGGGCTTGTGGGCGATGTAAACATGCGCCTTCTAGGCTCCATGCTCACAACGAGAATATTTCTTGGCGCGATGAGTCGTGCCGACCTTGCTCCAGACGCTCTCAAGCACTCCGCTCCGTTCTACTTCTATGTCGACGAGTTCCAAAACTTCGCAAACGAAACTTTTGCTGAAATTCTCTCTGAAGCCCGCAAGTACAATTTGAACCTCATCATGGCGCATCAATATGTCGAACAGATGGAAGAGGAGGTGCGTGCTGCAGTGTTTGGAAACGTGGGCACTACGGTTGCGTTTCGGGTAGGGCCTTTCGATGCAGAAGTGCTTGAGACAGTCTTTTCTCCTGAATTTACGAAAGAAGACCTCGTGAATCTTGGTTTTGCGCAGATATACCTGACCCTCATGATTGATGGGGTCGGGTCGCGTCCTTTTTCAGCGATTACTATTCCTCCGATAGAGCCACCGAAACGGTCTCTTAAGCAGGAAGTCATTGAAGCGTCTCGTGCGTCTTTTGCAACAAAGCGCGGCGGCGTTGAAGAAGCTATTTACGCAGACCTTGCCGCGATACCTCCTCCCGAAGCGCCACCGCCGCGCGTGGACTGGAAGCGTATGAAGAGCGAAGCGGCGGCAAAAAAAGCACAACCTGCGCCTCCAAAGCGCGAAGCTCCTCCCGAGCAAAGAAAACAGGAGCAAAGGCGAGAACCCCCTAAAGTACAGACACCTCCTCCAACTGACCGTGAGAGCTTAAAAGCTGCCTTAAAGGAAATGACCGAGAAAATAGCAAAAGCAAACGAGAAGCGAGAAGGAGTTAAAAAGGATTCTCTTAAGGAGGCAGTTGCCGCTGCAATTCCTCCAGTCCCAGCCAAAGAAAAGACCTCTCCACCAAAGGATAGGCCGGTGTTTGAAGTGCCTGAAGAAGAATTGCGTGCCTTGCTTGAAGGCAAGGGAGGATAATGCTTGCGCAGCCCTCTTTTTCTGTAATAGTGCACATACTATGAAGACAGTTGTAGTAACGGGGGGTGCGGGATTTATTGGGTCGCACCTATGCAAACGGTTGCTCGCTGAAGGATATTCGGTCATTTCGCTCGATAACTACTTCACCGGAAGTCGTGAAAATCACACAGAGGGTGTCGAGTATCGCGAAGGACATACCAAGGATATTGAAGCGCTCGTGCCAGAAACTCCCGATCTCGTCTATCATCTTGGCGAATATTCGCGCGTTGAAAAGAGCCTTACCGAACCGGATGTTGTATGGGATTTAAATAAGACAGGCACCTTCGCCGTTGCAGAGTTCTGTCGCAAGAAAAACATAAAGATGGTGTACGCAGGATCTTCGACGAAGTTTGGAGATGGGGGGCTTGGCAGGGATCAGAGCCCGTATGCGTGGACGAAGGCAACAAATACCGAGCTCGTGCGAAACTATGGCGAGTGGTATGGCATGCCCTATGCCATCACCTATTTCTATAACGTCTACGGTCCTGGAGAGCGCGCAGGAGCATTTGGTACGGTCATTGAAATCTTCCGGCAGAAGCACCGTAAGGGTGAACCGCTCACGGTGAACGCGCCTGGCACGCAGCGCCGCAACTTCACGCATGTCGATGATATTGTCGATGCGCTTGTGCGTATTGGTAAAGATGGTGAAGGGGATGATTTTGGTATCGGGGACGAAACACCGTATTCCATTCTTGAAGTTGCACAGATGTTTGGCGGAGAGATTGTTATGGGTCCTGAAGTGAAAGGGAACCGCATGGGTTCTGATATAGACACATCAAAGACGGAGCGTCTTGGATGGAAATGCACAAAGCACTTGAAAGACTACATAGTAGCAGTTACTAAGGACGCATGAAAAAGATTCTTATATTTTCGACGGCGTACTTTCCGCATGTAGGAGGGGCTGAAGTTGCCATAAAAGAGATAACGAAGCGTCTTTCCGGTGAGTATGCATTTGATCTTATTTGTGCACGCTATGAAAAAGGCTTACCAAGTGAGGAGATTATAGAAGGGGTGCACGTATATAGGGTAGGGCCTGGCATACGCGTGATAGACAAGCTCTTGGTCCCGTTTCTTGCTGCAGGGAAGGCTCTCAACCTCTCACAGAACGCTTCTTATGACGGGTACTGGGCCATGATGGCAAGCTATGGCTCCGGCGGCGCGTATATCGCCTCCTGGTTTATCAGAACACCCGTCCTTCTTACGCTTCAAGAAGGGGACCCGCCAGAATATCTGCGCCGGAAGTGGTTTGGCCTTCTCGCTCTTTCGTGGCGGTTGGCGCTTTCGCAAAGTGCCGCCGTATCAGTGATTAGTTCATATCTTGGGCGTCTTGCAAAAGAATTCGGATATACAGGTGAGCCGGTTCTCATCCCAAACGGCGTTGACACGAAGCGTTTTGGCAGTGTTTCCAAAAAGGCACATACAGGAACCGTTCTTGTCACCACATCGAGGCTGGTGCATAAGAATGCGGTGGATGATGTTATACGCGCACTGAAACTCTTACCGAAAGAAGTTACTTTTCACGTGTATGGAACAGGTCCTGATGAGGAAAAGCTTCGTGTGCTTGCAAAGAGCGAAGGGGTTGAAGCACGCGTAGCGTTTATGGGGCACATTGCCTATGAAGCATTGCCTTCGGCGCTTGCAGAAGCTGATATATTCATACGCCCTTCACGTTCAGAGGGCATGGGCAACTCTTTCATTGAAGCCATGGCAGCAGGACTTCCTGTTATTGGTACACAAGAAGGCGGTATTGCTGACTTTCTTTTTGATGCAAAGAGAAATCCTGAAAAGGAAACGACGGGGTGGGCGGTAGACAAAGATGCGCCTATACAAATACAAGAAGCGGTAGAGGTCATTCTTCAAGATGAAGAACACACAAAGCGCGTAGTTGCCTCGGCACAGCGCCTAGTCCATGAAAAGTACGATTGGAATTTGATAGCAGAGCAAAAGAAAGCGCTCTTCGACCAGACCTTCAAAAAAGGCTAGAATAGGCCGTATGAGGCTCGTGATAGCCACTCCACTCTATCCGCCAGAGCCTGGCGGCCCTGCTACCTATGTGAAGCTCCTTGAAGAAGGATTGCCTTTACGGGGTATTGAGGTTCAGGTCGTGAAGTTTTCCGAGGTACGTGCCTTGCCAAAACTTATCCGACATATCGTGTATGAAAGCAAGATACGCAAAGCGCTTAAAAATGCAGATGCTGTACTTGCACTTGATCCAGTGTCAGTAGGATTGCCCGCTATGCGTGCGGCGCAGAAAGAGCGCAAACCACTCGCGGTGAAAATCGTGGGCGACTATGCGTGGGAGCAAGGAGTGCAGCGTTTTGGAGTGCAGAGTTCTCTTGATGCATTTGCTGCAACAAAGCAGGTACCGCTTCCTATCGCGCTCTTAAGAAAAGTACAAAAAACAGTCGCACAGTATGCGCAACACATCATTGTGCCAAGTGCATACCTAAAGGAGATAGTGCAAACGTGGGGTATTGCCGGAGAGCAGATAACAGTTATTCATAATGCGGTTTCGGTGGAGCATCGAGGTACGGTGCCGCATGAAGTGGTCAAACTTCCGCGCCCTTTTATTGTCTCTGTAGGTCGTCTTGTACCGTGGAAAGGAATGGATGGGGTTATCGATGCAGTTTCGCGTATGCGTACACAAGGAACAGACGTATCACTTGTTATTGCAGGAGATGGACCGCAACTAGAAGCACTTCGTGAAAAGGCGCGCACGAAACTTCATGACAACTATGTGTTTACTGGCAAGCTCTCGCATGAAGACACGCTTGCACTCATGCATGCTGCGGACGTCTTTGTCTTAAATAGCAGCTACGAAGGTCTCTCCCATGTGCTTATTGAGGCAAGACTTCTCGGGACTCCTATAGTCGCAACAGATGCTGGAGGAAATGCCGAAGTGGTGGAAGGTGCATTGGTTCCTGTTAACGATACGCAAAAGCTTTCAGAAGCTCTTACAGAAGCCCTTCAAAGAGGCAGAGAGAGTCTTTCTAAAGATGAACGCTTCGTTCTGTCGACCATGCTTGACAGGACGGCAGAATTGCTTAAAACGCTCGTATGAAGGCACTCTTTGTTTCAAACGATCCGACGCTTTTTATAGGCAATAGCCCTGCGCGCGAGCGTATGCGCCTCTATGCTAAGGAAATAGGCGAATTACATATCGTCTCTCGAGCCGCAAAGGATGCGCAGGAAGAGGTTGAGGAAGGGCTGCACCTGCACCCGTTTCATGGAGGAAAGATAGCGGCGATGCTTTTTCTAAAAAGCTGTGTACGCAAATTGATTACTGCTCACAGTATCGAGGTGGTTTCAGCACAGGATCCGTTTGAGTATGGTTTTATTGCAGCTAAAGCGGTTACAGGAACGAGCGCAAAACTTCACCTACAAGTTCATACAGACTTTCTTTCTCCTTGGTTCACTAGAAAAGGGAACTATCGATCGCTTAAAGCCCATGTTCCGCTTATGAACTATGCTCGACGGCGTATTGCAGACACCGTGCTTCCGAAAGCTTCTGGTATTCGTGTTGTGTCTCGTCGCATATTGGATTCTCTGGAGAAACGATATGGCGATCGGATCGTGAAGCCTTCTGTCATTCCACTTGCAACACCATCAGTCCCTCCATCTGAAGTTGCACTTCCACCTCATGATTTCTCGTTTGCTTTTATTGCGGTATCTCGTCTTGAATCTGAAAAACGCATTGAAGACATACTTATGGCGCTTGCGCGCCTTGGTCCACGCCTTCATTCTATCGGCCTTTTTGTTGTGGGAGAGGGGAGAGAGCGAAAGCGTCTTGAGACACTTGCAACAAAGCTTGGTCTCAAAGAGCGCGTTGTCTTTACGGGATGGCGTACCGATGATTGGGGACTTATGCGAAGCGCAAATGCTTTTATTCAGGCGAGTGCGTATGAAGGATACGGTGTCTCACTTCTCAAGGCCGCACTCGCAAGAATTCCTATTATTACTACGGATGTGGGGATTGTGGGCGAGGTATTTAAAGGATATGAAGATGTGCTTTCTGTCCCTCCTGCAGATCCGGTGAACATGGCAGCACAAATGATGGCACTTATTGAAGACCATCAGCTTCGCTTGAAACTTGTTATGAATGCCGAGCGTGCCGCACGTACTCATCTTGCACCGTTTCTTGATCAGCCGAAACTTGTCGCGAACGATCTTGCGCGGTGTATCCTATAAAGCAACATGAAGCATAAGGAACGAAGCGATGTGTTTGTGCGTGAAGCAATACAACGTATTGCACGTGAGAAATCCGTGCTTGATGTCGGGGGCGGTATTCCATTTGGAAAGTGGATGAAAGAGTATGAGCCTCTTTTTAAGGATTCTGATTACCGTACATTTGACTATGACACGACTACCGGCGCAGATGTGGTTGGTGATATACATGCAATCCCTCTCCCAGATGCATCAGTTGATGCTGTGATATGTAGTTCAGTGCTTGAGCACGTACGAGATCCATTACTGGCAATGAAGGAGATAAAGCGAATTTTGCGCCACAACGGCAAACTTTTTCTGTACGTCCCTTCTACATACCCCTATCACGCCCACAAAGGCCACTATCCAGACTATTGGCGTATTTTTGATGATACTCTCGCGTTGCTTCTTGAAGGTTATTCATCGGTTTCTACATGCAAACGTGGTGGGTACTTTATGGCACTCTCATTTTTTGTACCAATGCAGCATAAGTTGCGGTGGTTTCTCACACCAGTTGCTGACTTCTTTGATGTACTTTTTCGGACAGATCGACGAAGTACTACTGCAGGTTACTATGTGTATGCGACCAAATAACCATGCGTCTCCTTATTGTCACGCAAGTTCTTGATGAGAAGGATTCTGTTTTAGGTTTTTTTCATCGTTGGGTTGAAGAATTTGCGAAGAATACTGAACACATTGAAGTTATTTGTTTAAAGGAAGGGAAGCACTCACTTCCGGCTAACGTTCGAGTTCATTCACTTGGAAAAGAGCGAGGTCGCCAGTCAAAGATCTCATATATCCTGCGGGTATTCCAATTTTCTTGGAGGCTCCGAAACTCCTACGACGCTGTATTCGTTCACATGAACCCAGAATATTTGGTTATTGCAGGATGGCTTTGGAAGCTGCTTAGAAAGCGCACGGGACTCTGGTATACACACGGTACTGTTTCGCTGAGACTCATACTAGGTACTTTATTTGCTAATGTTGTTTTCACCGCATCAGAGCAAAGCATGCGGCTCCACACAAAAAAGAAACGCGTTATGGGACACGGAATGGATCTTTCTATGTTTGGTGTGCATAGATCACCGAAAGACTCTCTACGTCTTGTAACCGTTAGTCGTATTACCCCCGTTAAAAATATAGAGAATATAATTGATGCTTTAGTAATTCTTAGAGAAAGAGGCATTACAGCTACTCTTTCTGTACTAGGGGATGTTACTGCGAATGAGTCTACCGAGTATCTTACTAAACTACGTACCCACATTACTTGCGGCGGGTTAGCAGACAATGTCATTTTCCTTGGTAAAAGAGACCAGAAAGGAGTAGAAGAAGAGCTCTCTCGGTCACATCTTTTTATACATGCTAGTGCGACTGGTTCCCTCGACAAGGCGCCACTTGAGGCGCTTGCTACGGGTGTTCCTGTTGTTTCTGTAAATGCAGAAATAGCGAACGGTTTAATTGAGGGGGCTATTTTTGCCAGCAATAATCCCGAAGGCTTGGCTTCTGCCATTGAAGATGCGGTCAGGAAGCGGATATGGGAAAAAGAAAGTATTCGTATGCAAGCTCGAGACTATATTGCAAAGAACCACAGCCTGCCCGTACTCATACGGAAGATTCTTGCGATATTGGCCTAAATAACGCAAAGTTATCCTTATGGAAAATCTTGAGACTATCGCACGCAAACATTTTAATTCCACAGCTAAGGAAGCGGCTGATGGTTCATATGAGGAACGGCGTTGGATGCGCAATGCACGCACCAAGGAGCAATTTACTGCTGCGGAGATTTTTATTACCAGCCACTTTATTCCAAGAATAAAGGGCGCACGCGCGATTATGGAGCTTGGCCCTGGTCCTGGGACATGGACCCGCTGTATAGCGTCTGCAATCCCAAAAGCAAAGATTGTCCTCGTGGATATTTCTAAAGAGATGCTTACGCGAGCATCGAATGCTATAGCGCCACATCCTACAGAACTTCGGGAAGGGGATTTCCTTTCCGTTGCAACGGAGGTTGGGGAAGTAGATGCTTTCTTCTCAAGTCGTGCCATTGAGTATGTTTCTGATAAACGTGCGGCAGTTGCAAAGATTGCAAGCGTGATGACTTCGAATGCATATGGGTGCATCATCACAAAGATGCCAAAAACGACTGTGAATCGAATACGTAGATATACACCTTCCGATTTACATCAAAAACAAGTTTACCCAAAAGTATTGAAGCAACTCTTAGCAGAAGCAGAATTATCATCACTACAGCTATATCCAGTTACGATGAGTGTTCCATTTCTACGCTCTGCTGCTGCGGATCGTTTGGTGAACACCTTCTTTTCAAGGTTTCCCCTAAATCCTTTGTCAGCACTTTTCGCAGAATCGTATGCAATTATATTTCGCAAGCCATGAGTAGTTTCAAAAATGATTTTAGTGGAAGCAAACTGCTCTTTTATAGTAAGAACACATCTAGTCGGTTGCTCGCAGATTTTATACAGGACCACAAAGAGATTGATACTCAATCTTTAACTGACTTTCTTCTTTTCGGTACTGTTCTGCCACCTCGAAGTCCATTGCAGGGAGTTTCGCAACTGTTTCCAGGAGAACAGCAAGATAATGGAGAATCACACTTTGCATATCTTGATCTCGGATACGAAATTTCCAAGAAAAAATTGAGCGAATTTGTTGACGCATTTGATATGCAGCTCGAAGCATATTTCAAGCGCAATCAAAGCACGCAGACAGTCTTGTTGTCTGGCGGAATTGATTCGGCAATTCTTCTCAGTTATCTACCTCGTGGCGCTTCTTGTATTACTTGGGGAGGTAAGGGGGAGCAGACAGACGATGTTCGTTATTCTCGTGTCACTGCGGAACGGTTTGGCGTTGCGAAGCATGACTTTGCTTTTGCTAATTACGAACAAGACTTCGCACTGTATGAGAAGGCGGTACGAGCATTAAAAATACCTCTTCTTTTTAATAGTTCCGTTCCATTTCTTAGAATGGCAGAAGTTGGTCGCGATAATGCTGTCGATAGTTGGCTTGTTGGACAGAACGCCGATACGCTTTTTATGTCGTATCCAGCCCCAGTTCTTACTAAATGGTTGTCGCAATTAAATGCGTTCGTTCCACTAAACCCAATTTCATTTCTTCAGTTTCGTCGATCGTATCTTTTCTCAACTCCAAGCGCCGTGCGCCTTCTTGCGTATTTTAAGTCACTTGGCGTATATCCTGGACAGTGGTTCTCTGTACCCGACTCTTATTTCAAGAACAAGGAAGATCTGTACAATAAGATTCCTGCACGCAACCTTGAACAACGCATTATTGCCTTCGAAGAGATTCTAACCGAGTCTCGTCGTAATCAAATATGCCAGAATGAGATTCCTGCTCTTTCAGGAATAACTTCCCTCTGTCCGTATTACGAGCAAGAAATTGTACAACTTGCGCTATCAGTTCCTCCTTCTCTAAGACGTTTAGGTAAATATGGGAAGGTTATCTTGAAAGAATTGGCTCGGAAGCGCGGTGTTCCAGAAGAGGTCATTTTTAAGAAAAAGTCAGGTCTTTCATATGGTCTTAATAACGTTCTGGACGATAGTAAGTATTTATTACTATGGGACCGTATGGAGGAAGATCCAGATCTTAATCGTCTTATTGATGTAAAAAGGTTACGTGCTCATGAGGAGAAAAACTACCTCACCTTTATTATGCTTATGAGTCTTCACTATTGGTTCGAGTTTGTTGCGCGTCCAGAGGGGTTACGTATGCCAGAATAGGATCTAATACTATGGTACTCGAATTAGTTGGTATGCCTGGGGGAGGGAAATCAACGCTTGCTCACTTTCTTACTCACGAAAGCGGCATTCCGACAATCTCTCCAAAGGGAAAGGCCATGCTTCTACTAAGGAGTATGTGGTTTATAGTTTTTCATCCTTGGCTATGTATTCCTCTCATGTTATTGGTGGCAAAAGAAAGTAGTTCCATGGATGAATATTGGTTTAAGACTTTAAATCTTGTTATTTACCCAGCCGCGAAGCAAACTTTTCAAAAAGGTGTTATAGACCAAGGCTTTTTACAAAGCATTATTTCTATTCCAGAACGAGCTCTTTCAAAAGAAGAACTAGCAAAACTACTTAATCATCTCCCGCACGAAAATACAATCATTCTTGTTTCAGTGTCTGAAGAGGAGTCAACTCGCCGCATCAAGGATAGGTCGTATAGAGTGCGAGATACACAAGGGGAAGAGGTATTTCAGCGTAAACTTACATATATGCGTGCAAACCTCGAGACCCTCAAAATAGTACTTGCATCAACTAAACGAACGTATACAGTGGTCGATGGCAACCTCCCACCACATAACCTCTATGACGCTGTCCACTCCTTCGTCTTCCCGTAAGATTCCTTGCACGATTGGTATTCTCACTTATAACTCAAGCGCCACGCTTGCTCGCGCTCTAGAAAGTGCAAAAGAGTTTGATGAACTCCTTATTGCTGATGGGGGGAGTACAGATGCAACTCTCTCAATTGCAAAACAATATGGTTGTCGAGTAGTTTCTCAAAGTCGTCCAGGCAAACCTATTGACGATTTCGCGAAGGAAAAGAATCGTCTCTTAGACGCAGCAACGCACGACTGGTTCTTTTGCCTTGATTCAGACGAATACCTTTCTCCAGAACTCGTGTCTGAACTGCGTGTCATTTGTTCTGAACAAAATCCTCAACACCTAATATATAACGTGCCATGGAAGGTTGTTAGCGCAGATTTGCGTACGGTATATCGTTCGTTCAAAAAGTACTATCAGTACCGATTCTTTAATCGTCGCTCCGGCGCACGCTTCATTCGGAAGATTCATGAGCGTGTCGTGTTTGACACTAAACAATATGTGCCCGGGAAGCTCAGCGGAGCATGGTTAGTGCCTCTTGATGAACAACTTAACTTTCCTATATATAAAGGGAAGATTGATCATAGGGCACGCGTTATGGTCGCTGAACGTCCGCCAACTTCCTTTCTCTCATACGTAAATCGCGCCAGCATTGCTCCGATACGCAACAGCACCAAGCAGATCATTAAATTTATATGGTTACGTATTCGGTATCCATGGAATGAGCTTCCACCGGCGCGCTACGAGCTATATAAACTCTATGCACAGATAGTGTTTGTAAAAGAAGCAACACGACAATACGGCATACACCTTACGCAACAAGCTAAAGTCTTGTTGTATATATTTGCCTACACACTGCGGTCACTTTACCGCCTTATCAATCGTCGCCCTGAAGTAGTGGTACTTATGTATCACGGCATTAATACAGAGAAGAGTAAACTCTCCGTTACTCCAGAGTCTTTCGAACGTCAGATGGCGTTTCTTGCTAAGCACATGCACCCCGTATCTCTGCATGAGGTTGTAGAGTACGTGCAAGGCAAGCGCACGCTTTTAGACAAGAGTGTGGCAGTCACTTTTGATGATGGTTATGAGGATTTTCTTATCTACGCCGCTCCAGTTTTTCGCGCGTATCATGTGCCAGTTACCCTTTTTGTTCCAGGGCTAGATTCAGTAGAGACTGATGCTGCTGGTAGTCCTCGTCTAACATGGGATGCGCTTCGTGAACTCGAAAAGGATGAACTAGTTAGCATTGAAGTACATGGTTTATCTCACCGCCCACTTCCGAGCCTGGCGCAAAAAGAACTTGTCTTAGAGGTTGTTGGCGCTCGGGACGCATATACAAACGAGCTTGGACATGCGCCGCACTACTTTGCATATCCGTACGGAGCCCGAAACGATGCTGCAGAAAAACTTGTAAAGGAGACATATAAAGCAGGCTTCTCGATTACAGAAGGATTAGTGCGCCCCCATAGCTCGATTACAGCTATTCGTCGCACCCAAATAGATGGCACAATGGGATATACACTATTTCGTTTGCGCCTTACGGGTGCGGTTTCTGTGGTCCGTTGGATAATGGGTTCTCTTCGAGGTAAGGCATAGTCAAAAGAGATGTTGGAAAATTCATCACACTAGCTGGTTTTTAAATTTTAACGGGAGCGAATCATTAGTGTCACTGCTAACAAGAAAGACATGAAGTTTGAAAGCAGTCTGCCAATAATAAGACCCCAAAGACCGTAAAAAAGGATACCGCCAAGCTGTAGTATCAACTGAGCGATTGGAGAAATTATATTAAAGATATACAGATCTCGAATATTTCGCTCAGCAGTCAAGCCTGTCGTGAAGAGCCCTGCGAGAGATGTAATAACGGTTAGAGAATAGATTTGGGTATAGGGAATGACTTCGGTATAGGCAGGAAAGAGAAGCGAAAATATAAATGGGGCAATAAGTGCGTACAGGCCAGCAATAAGTCCAGTTGCGAGTACTGCCCACCAAATTCTCGGTCCGAATGCTTCTTGTATCTTAGAGGGAGCCTTTTTGGATAGCTTCGGGAGAGCTGCGCTTTGGATAAATTTGAAGAAAACACCAAGACGTTCAGGAATTGCTGTCGCAAAGCTATACCGGGCCAGGTCAATTGGGCCTAGGAAATAGAAAGCAAAAACGGTATCAAGTTGAGTTGCGATTGCAGATAGTAGATTCATTACGCTTAGGTGTCGTCCGTAAGGAACCATAGCTGGGTCTGTATTTGTTGTCGGCTTATAGGCATGTAGCGTTCGTCGGTATGCGATATAGAGCGCGAGCGTTTGTGTTGCAAGACCAGCTGCGATAAGCAGAAGTGCGGTAGGAGAAAGAAACGAAATAACAATAAGCACTGCATAATAAGGAACATTCCATCCCATGCCATAGAAAAACCCGCGTCTGAAGTCTTTTTTGCCGTTCAAATATGAGGCATATAGATTGAATGATGCCGAGAGGGGTATAAGAAAAGCGATTACAATAAATCCACTAGCAAGAAGAGTGTTTTCGTTAAGAAAATAATAAAGACTCATCACTAGTGAGCCAAATGCAGGAATGAAACCCCAACGGAGCTGGGTTCGTACAGCTTCTCTAAGTGCTCCTTCGTATCCTTGAGCAACCGCACGAGCAACCGCACTATTCATGCCAGTTAGAGTGAATGCTCCAACAATTGCCGCAGCAGAGATGAGGAACTGGTATGTCCCGTACACATCTTTTGGAAGAGTGTTTGCAAAGACGATATATAAAACTAGACTCAAGATTGAAATGACAACTGTTCCTGAATTTACCCAGAAACCACTCTGGACTAGGTACACCATGTCGGTCCTGGTATAGCGTTCGGAGAGCCGTAGTAAGGAAGTAAGATGGTTTTTGAGCGGGGTCATGGAGGAGGCGAAGCCCGTACTATATACTACCAATACTATGACAAAAACCGTCAAAGAGACCGCGCCTGGCGCCCTCCTTCTTGTCTGTCCTCGTCTTGCTTAGGCAATTCCCAGTACCCTTAGCGTTGTCGATACGATTCAATCTATCCTAAACCATGACATTTATACGACGAGCTCATGTCTTCATAAAACGCCTTGGACGTAAAGAAGACGTTGTACTTGTACACCAAACGGCTGAAGATTGGGAGCGGCAATTTAGTAAAGGATCGTGGGATTATCTCGAGGGCGACCATCCGAACACAGGATTAGTTGCCGGGGCTTTACTTCATGCGGGTATACAAAGGGAAACGTTCCGAATACTTGATGTTGGGTGTGGTACTGGCGCTCTCGCACACCTTATTACCTCAACTCCGTTCATTGCTTATACAGGATTTGATATTTCGCAGTCTGCTGTGGAAACGGCTCGTACAAAAGCTTCTAAAGGACGGTTCGTTGTAGGCTCTGCAGAAAAGCCCCCAGTTGTATTAACAGAATTCGATGCAATCGTTTTCAATGAAGTTTTCTTTTATATAAATCCACAACAGATTCTGCCGCTATATGCGGCTGGTGTAAAACAGGGGACGCGTGCATACATTTCTATTATTCGTTCTTGGCGTTCTTGGTTCCTTTGGCGTAGAGTACGTTCTCATGTCGCCATTGAGCGTCGCTTCACGGTATATGACCACAACCGTGGGCATGTATTCGATATTGGTATAGGCCCATTTCAATCCCATGAAAACGAAAAATGAGCTTATAGCTGAAGCGCTTGCGAAGACTGGAAAGGCTGGACGTATTGCCGATATAGGCTTCGCACAAAACCCGAACCTATACCTTACTGGAGAAATACACGGCATTGACCTTGTATCAGCGCCAGTGCCGCGCGGGTATACAACTACCCATGTCGTAGACTTGAATACAGACTCTTTGCCGTTTTCCGATCAGTCAATGGATGCGGTTACGATGGGGTGTACACTTGCGCATGTTGCAAACCCTCTGCGAGTTCTTGCAGAAGTAAACCGTGTTCTCAAGGAAGGTGGAGTTTGTATTGTTTCCTCTCCGAACCCGAACTATTACTTGGAGACTGCCTTTAATGTCTTCTACCGATTTTTTAAGAACAAAGTTTCGAAAGCGAAACACGTAGAGCATTTCTTCGAATTTTCGCGCTATAACATGCGTACCATTGCCGAACGTGCGGGCTTTCAGGTCACAGACGAGGTTGGGTGCACCTTTGCGGTAGTAAAAACTGCAATTAAATTCCATCCACTTACCGTACCTGGGCTAGCTTATGAAATCATCTATGTTCTAACAAAGGTTGGGAACCCTGAAGGGTACGCTACGTTCGAGGCAGAGGGGCGTATTGAGAAGGTTCCCGCAAGGCTATTCTCTTAAGATATACTGGGGTTACCATGAAATCTATGACCAGATGGGTTGCGCTTGGCGCCCTTTTCCTTATTCCATTTCTTCCGTTATATGTCGCTAACGACATGTTTTTCCCCTTCATCTCTTCGAAGGGATTCTGGTTCCGGATACTTATTGAGATAGCTGCGGGCGCACTCGTGTTTCTTGCGCTTGCGGACAAGAAGTATCGACCAAAATGGTCGTGGACGCTTGTTGTATATGGAGCGCTTGTTGCATGGATGTTCGTTGCAAACCTCTTTGCCGTTAACCCACTTAAAGCATTCTGGTCTAACTATGAGCGCATGGATGGTTGGGTGACGCTTGCGCATGTGTTCCTTTTCTTTGTAGTTGCTGGCACCATTCTTTCTGCAGAGAAACTTTGGAAGAGGTGGTGGCTTACAGCGCTTGGCGCCTCTGCGCTTATAGCGGGATACAGCGTATTGCAGCTCATGGGCTCTCTTGAAATACATCAAGGCGGTGTGCGCGTAGACGCATCATTTGGTAATGCGGCCTATCTTGCAGCCTACCTCCTCTTTATGATTGCTGTAGGTTTGTGGCAGGCGCTTGAGTCTAAAGGTTGGCTTCGGTATGCGCTCTTTGCGCTTACGGCGGTGCACGGCATTGTTCTCTTTGCTACTGCTACCCGTGGTGCGATTCTCGGACTCGTAGCCGCTGCAGGACTTGGGGCGGTACTCTATATGTTCCTTTCCGGAAAGAAAGGAAGGGTAATGGGCGCAGGAATACTTACTGGTCTCGTTCTAATCACCGGCCTATTTCTTCTTGTTCGAGAAAGCAGCTTTGTACAATCTGATCCAACCTTGAGTCGCATTGCCTCCATAACGCTTGCCGATGGGGAGGTTCGCTTCACGCTTTGGGATATGGCTCTCAAGGGTGCGTCCGAGCGTCCTCTAGTAGGGTGGGGTCAGGAAGGTTACGCGTATATCTTCACAAAGTTCTATGACCCTTCGCTCTATGCGCAGGAACCATGGTTTGATAGGGCGCATAGCGTATATATGGACTGGCTCGTTGCTGGCGGTATACCAAGCTTCTTGCTCTTCATTGCGTTGCTAGGCACAGCAGCTTTTGCACTACTACGCTCAAACGCTACAAAGAACGAACGTGTCTTCCTTATTGCAGCCCTTGGAGCGTATGCGTTTCAAGCACTCTTTGTCTTCGATAACGTTTTCACGTACATATTTCTTGCCGCAGTTCTTGCCGCAGCGCACGAAGTGACAGCACGTCCTATACAAAAGCTCGAAGCACTCCCTGAACTTTCAAAGAATGCAAGCGCAAGTATTGCTGCGCCTGCGATAGGTGTCATTACTGCAGCAATTGTATGGGTTGTGAATGTGCCGGGCATTACCGGAAGCACAGAACTCATACGCGCGGTATCAAACAGCAATCCAGCGACCGCTCTGACGCATTTTCGCTCGGCTCTTTCAAGTGGCACATTTGGGGTTCAGGAAGTGCGCGAGCAACTCATGACGTATGCAGCAAATGTGGCCAACCGCCAAGACGTTCCTCTTGAGAGTCGCACAGCACTTATGGCACTTGCGCTCACTGAAGCAAAGAAACAGGTTGATGCGGTGCCTGAAGACATGCGTTTTCGTCTTCAGTATGTCCAAGCGCTTGAAGCTGCGGGCAACATCGAGGAAGCTCTTTCACATATGGAAACAGCACTCGAATATTCGCCAAACAAACAAGGTGCTATTTTGCAGTACGGCATAATGCTCTTACGACAAGAGAGAAGGGCAGAAGCATACGCACTCTTCCAGCGTGCCTACGAGCTCGATACTACAAATGATAACGGCGCTGTGTATGCGGCCACGGGGGCGATAATGAGCGGTGCACCAGCAGCAGGCAAAGCGCTACTTGAAGCGCACTTTGGCACATCAACCATTGACCATGATCTTATCCGGTTTGCCTACTACGACAGGAAGATGTTCACCGAACTTCTTGCCTCTACACGTTTGAAGCGCGATACAAACCCTGACGAGCAACTTGCAGTGTTCCTTTACACCCAAGCACTCGCACTTGCAGGACGTCCTGCAGAGGCACGCGCAGAACTTGCGGCAGCAGTTGCAAAGCATCCACAATGGAGTGCAGATGCAGCGCAACTTTCGCTTGAACTTGGTATCTAACACGCACGACACTTTTGTTTTCGTAAAAAGAAAAACAAAAGTTATCCACACGTAGCTTTTTTTTCACACAAAAAAGTTTTTTGCGCGTAATAATACAAGACAGCACACTTCGCGAGGAAAAGTTTCGCGCGCAGTGGGTCGATATATAAGCCAATCGTAATTACGACATCATGGCAAAGAAGAAGGCACGCAAAGCAGCTAAGAAGACTGCAAAGAAAGCAACCAAGAAGCGCCGCAAGACTGCAAAGCGCAAATAAGGTTCGCTTCAAAACACCCCTCTGGAAACAGAGGGGTGTTTTGACAGATACGCAAAAATGAGCAAAAAAACATAAAAATGCTATACTGGCCAATATTATGGGCTTTTTAGGGACTGTCTTCTCCAAAAACGAGTCCGCCGCCTTTGTAAAGGGGGCGTCTTCTATCGTGTCTAAAGCAGGGGCGCTGGAAGCTTCTCTTACAGACCTTTCACAGGAAGCTCTTTCAGCAAAGCTTCTCGAGGTAAAAGAAACGATACAGCGTGAGGGAGAGAGCGATGACGCGATTGCACTTGTCTTTGCGCTCGTGCGCGAAGCTGCGCGCCGCACGCTTTCTGAACGCCATTACGATGTGCAGCTTATTGGTGGACTCGCGCTTGCAAAAGGAAAGATTGCAGAAATGCGCACAGGAGAAGGAAAGACGTTAGTCGCAACACTTCCTGCGACCCTTAAAGCCTTGTCGGGGAAGGGAGTGCACGTCGTTACCGTAAATGACTACCTTGCACGACGCGACGGAGCATGGATGGGGCAGGTGTATGCCTACCTCGGCCTTTCAGTCGGAGTCATCACCTCAAGCGGTTCCTATATGTATGACGCTTCCCATACGCAGCAGGAAGAGGACGAGAAGCGCGACGCAGAAGGTTCCTTTAAGGTCTTTTATGACTTCCTGCGTCCTGCAACCAAAAGCGAGGCGTATGCCGCAGACCTTACCTATGCAACCAACAACGAGCTTGGCTTTGACTACTTGCGCGATAACACAGCATACGAAGCAGCGCAGATAAACCAGAGAGGGCATCATTTTGCGCTTATTGACGAAGTGGACTCCATTCTTATCGACGAAGCGCGCACTCCGCTCATCATTTCAGGACCTGCGCCAGAGGCTGAAGGACTCTACGAGCAATTTGCCGGCATTGTTTCTTCATTTTCAAAAGACGAGGACTACACGGTAGATGAAAAGCTTCGTGCTGTGCAGATTACCGATTCAGGCATTACAAAGGCTGAGAAGGCTCTTGGCCTTGAAAACCTCTACGCAGAAGGGGGGATGCGCTATGCGCACCATCTAGACACTGCCGTACGGGCAAAAGCGCTGTTCCATAAAGATAAGGAGTATGTCGTGAAGGATGGAGAGGTGGTTATTGTCGATGAGTTTACCGGAAGACTCCAGCCTGGACGTCGCTGGTCCGAGGGGCTGCACCAGGCAGTTGAAGCAAAAGAGGGTGTGGCGGTTCAGAAAGAGACGCGCACCTACGCAAGCGTTACTTTCCAGAATTACTTCCGCATGTATGAAGGTCTTGCGGGCATGACAGGTACCGGTCTTTCCTCGGAGGAAGAGCTCTTTACGGTGTATAAGCTTGAGGTGGTCGCGGTGCCAACCCATAGGCCGGTACAGCGTATCGACAAGCACGACCTTATATTCCAGACCGTACAGGGCAAGTACATGGCGCTTGCGCGTGATGTAAAGGTAGCCCATCAGAAAGGGCAGCCTATTCTCATCGGCACCGTCTCCATTGAAGATAACGAGGTGGTAAGTGCAGCGCTAAAGAATGCGGGCATCCCGCACGAGGTTTTGAACGCAAAGAATCATGAACGAGAAGGAGAAATAATTGCAGAAGCTGGGAAAAAGAACGGCGTTACGGTTGCTACGAACCTTGCAGGCCGCGGCGTGGATATAAAGCTTGGCGGTGCTCTTGCTTCAAGCAAGGAACGTGATGAAGTGCGAGAGCTTGGCGGTCTTCTTGTTATCGGTACAGAGCGTCATGAGGCAAGACGCATCGATGATCAGTTGCGTGGGCGCTCTGGCCGCCAAGGAGATCCGGGAGAGACGCGTTTTTATGTATCTCTCGAAGATAAACTGATGCGCGTTTTTGCTTCAGATATGGTCAAAAGGGTGATGGGTACTTTCCGCATACCAGAGGACGAGCCTATCGAAAGCGGCATGATAACGAAGTCTCTTGAGACTGCCCAGAAGCGCATAGAGGGCTTTAACTTCGATTCACGCAAGCAGGTGCTTGCATACGACGATGTCTTAAACACGCAGCGCCTATCCGTGTATGCCAGAAGGCGGACTGCTCTCCTTGGTTCTGATGAAGATATCTGCGCAACGCTTGAGGAGCTGGTAAAAGGAGACGAGCGTTCTGCCGCTGCCTTTATCGAGAAGCAGAAAGAATTTGGCGATATGTTTCCGCGGGTCGCACGCCGGCTTCTCCTTCAAATTACCGATACGTTCTGGCTTGAACAGCTTGAGACGATGGAGTACTTGCGGCGCTCTGTATCGCTTCGTGCATACGGCCAGCGCGACCCGCTTATCGAGTACCGAAGGGAGGGCATAGAACGCTTCAATCAGATGCTTAAAGGAATCGAAACGGCAGTACGAGAAGCACTTCCACGTATTATCCCCGCAGACGATGCGCGCATAAAACAGGAAGAAGCAAAGACGCGCGCACGCATCATTGCTGCGTCAGAAGCAGGGGCAGGAAAGGGGCAACCCGTACGAGCAGATGCTTCGCATGGCCGCAATGAAATGGTCACGATACGGCGAGGGGAGGAGACAACGACTATGAAGTACAAGAAAGCGGAGCCACTCCTAAACGAAGGATGGGAGCTTGTTTCTGACAAAGCATAGCCATGGCTTTTATCGACGAAGTACGCATACACGCAAAAGCAGGGGACGGTGGTCCGGGAGTTGTGCGTTGGTTGCATATTCGCGGGAAAGATAAAGGAGGTCCTGCGGGCGGCGACGGAGGCCGCGGAGGTGATGTTATCGCCGTTGCGGTGCGCGACCTTGCAGCGCTTCAGAACTATCGGCATGTGAAAAAGTTTCGTGCAGAGAATGGGAAGCCGGGAGGTAATGACAAGAAGCATGGCGCAGATGGTGCAGATGTTTTTCTTAAAGTTCCTGTTGGTACACAAATACACAATGTCACTACTGGAGAGACACAAGATCTTCTCATTGAAGGCGAACAACACATCGTCTTTAAGGGAGGTCCAGGAGGCTACGGCAATGCGCATTTCAAGAGCTCAACTAACCAAAACCCACAGGAGGCAAAAGAAGGGAAACGAGGTCAGGGTGGGGATATCGAACTCACCCTCAAAATCATTGCGGACGCTGGTCTTGTAGGCTTCCCAAATGCCGGCAAGTCCTCTCTCCTAAATAGCCTCACGAGAGCAAAATCTAAAGTCGGCTCCTACCCCTTTACCACCCTTGACCCCCATCTCGGAGACTTTTATGGGCATCTTCTTGCCGATATACCAGGTCTCATTTCAGGCGCCTCGTCAGGACGAGGTCTTGGTTCTAAGTTTCTAAGGCATATAGAAAGGACCGGATTGCTTGTGCATCTTATCTCGGCTGAACAAGACAGCCCTACCGAGACGTACACAGCTATACGAAATGAGCTTAACTCTTTCGGGAGAGGTCTCTCGGAGAAGCCAGAGCTCGTCGTACTTTCAAAGGTTGATCTCCTTACCCCTGAAGAACAGGGAAAGCATATTGAAAGCCTAGAAGCTCTCGCAGGGAAGGGGAAGGTGGTACCTCTCTCAATTCTCGACGAAGTGTCGCTAAAAGCCTTTTCGGATAAGCTAGCAAGCTTGCTCGAATCCTAAATACGGCTATAAATGGAGGCATGAATGCTTCCTACCGGCCAACCATAGGCCTTGAGGTCCATGCAGAACTCTCGACCTCAACCAAGATGTTTTGTACCTCCAAGAATAATCCGCTTGAAGAGCGGCCTAATACAAACGTGTGTCCGGTATGTCTTGCGCACCCAGGAACACTTCCTGCAATCAATAAGGAGGCGGTTCGTCATGTCCTTCGCGTCGGCGCAGCACTAAACGGAGAACTTGCAGACTACACAGAGTTTGATCGCAAATCGTATTTCTATCCAGACATTCCAAAAGGGTACCAAATCAGTCAGTACGAGCATCCGCTTGTTTCCGGAGGCATGCTTGCTGGTGTGCGTATAACACGCGTGCATCTCGAAGAAGACACAGCTCGTTCAAGTCATGCTGGCGGCGCATCGCTTGTTGATTTTAACCGCGCAGGCATTCCGCTTATGGAGCTGGTTACTGAACCAGTTATTCATGACGCGAAGACAGCAGGGAACTTTGCGCGGGAACTACAACTTCTTTTGCGAACACTCGGTGCTTCACATGCAAACCTCGAAAGAGGGGAGATGCGTATAGAGGCAAATATTTCTGTCTCGAAAGACGAGACATTTGGAACGAAAGTTGAAATAAAGAACCTCAACTCCTTTCGTTCAGTGGAGCGTGCAATTGCGTTTGAGATTGAGCGGCAGATAGCCCTTCTTGAACAAGGGGAGAAGATCTCCCAGGAGACTCGTGGGTGGGACGAAGAAAAGCAGGAAACATTCCACCAACGCTTTAAGGAAGGAAGTGCAGACTACCGGTACTTCCCAGAACCAGATCTCCCAAAGCTGGTGCTTTCAGAGCTTTCTGAATTTTCACACGACACTCTTGTTGCAACGTTGCCGGAACTTCCTTCACAAACACGTGAACGATACGAAGCACTTGGCGTTAAGAGCGAAGATATAGAACTGTACCTACAAGATACTTTCTTGCGCTCACTTTTTGATGAGGCGGTTATACATGCGCAAGAATCACAAGAAAAAGTGCGTCTTATCGGCAACTACGTTGTGTCAGATATTGCAGGACTCTTGAAGAGCGAATCTGAAGGGGATAAAAAACATCTCACACCTAAGACCTTGTATGAAATTGTAGAGATGCTTACAGCAGGGGAAATTTCCTCGCGTGGCGCAAAAGACCTCCTAAGACATATCTACGAAGAGGGCGGAAGTCCCAAAGAAGTCGCAGTTGCAAAGGGGCTCATGCAGGTAAGTGATTTGGAGAGCCTGAAGAAGACTGCAGAGGCAGTAGTAGCAGCACACCCATCAGTTGTTGAGGAGTATAGAAATGGCAAGGAAAGCGTCCTTCAGTTCTTGGTCGGACAGGCAATGAAGGAGAGTAAAGGAGCGGGCAACCCAGCACTTTTGAGGGAGGTACTTGTAGAAGAGCTCAAAAATACCAAGTAGATACAGTATTTATCTTCTCGTCTTGACCTGTTTATAGTCTCTTTTCTGCGAGACGAGAAAGCTATATACTTCAGTCATGGATGAATTAAATATAGAGGGCAAAAACTACATCTCTTCAAAACGTGCCGCTGCTCTTACAGGCTACGCAAAAGACTATGTGGGGCAGCTCTGTCGTGAAGGAAGGGTTGAGGCGAGACTTGTTGGTCGTAGCTGGTATGTCTACGAACCCTCAATACGCAAGCATAGGTTTGAAGGAGGAGAGGGGGTTTCCGTTGTCGAAGTATCGGAAAAAGAAGAGAATCTAAAGGCCGTACCATCCGAAATAACTAATAAAGAAGCCGTTTTTGAAAGCCCTACATATGTTGTTGAAGATGTGCCGGAGATACCACTCATAACGGAAAAAGAACCAGAACCAACCCCTGTTCCGCATGTAGAAAGAGAAGAGGTTACTGTCGCAGAGATTGAAAGCGCATGGCAGGAATGGTTCCAGAAAGACGCTGTACAGGTGGATTCGAACTATATAGAAGAAGTCGCTGAAGAAGAGCTGCAAAATGAAGCTTCTCTAGAGGAGATAGCTCCGGAAGCTCGAGAATCAGTCCCTGAAGACGTTCCAGTAGTGCCTATACGACTTAAACAGCCCGTACAGAAGGCAGAATTCATGGATATAGCTCCTGTAGCTGTAGAGAGGGCTCTTGAGCCTGAACCACTGCAGGTACGCAGACAAGTAAGGACTACAAGGAAGAATAAGAGCAGTGTAGTCGTAAAAGCGATCTTTGCTGCAGTTATACTCCTATCTATCACTGTTGCTGTTATTGGTATAGGAGAAAATAGCGCAAATACCGCTTCAGTAAACGCGTCTGGTTTCGATCTAATACGATTCTTGGAAGGAACAGACATTGTTAATAGTCAGTAAATAAAGGAAATCTCGTCTCGTCTAGAAAAGAATATATACGATTAGAATAGAGACCCTTACAAAATAAGGGTCTCTATTCTTAATTATTTGTTTACATTCAAGCATTAATAAAAATAAACAAAGATTAGAAAGTTTTTATTGGTTAAATTATCTTAAATTTCACTAGAACGGCACATAAAGAAGCAAAAAGCTGATCTACTAACAGCAAATTTTCCTCTCAAACATACGCATATGTTCTTTTCTTAATAATTCTTAATAATTTAGAATTTGGCTTATATATTAGCTATTTCGGATAGGTTATATCTCGTATCGTAAAGAAAATTCGATACGTTTTTGCAGCAAAAATTCTTCATCGAAAGCCTTATAGCAACTGATTTCGTAAATTTTTTCTTTAGGAAATTGATATTGATAATTTTTTTGATCAAAATATTTCTTATCCACAAAAGTTTTCTAGGTGTCATCCATTTATACGAAGTAAAATATAGCTACTTCGGATATCCGACATGGATGCTCTTCTTGAAAAACATTTTATCTCCAGCAAGGAAGCTTCGAAGCTTTCGGGCTATAACTCTGATTACCTTGCTCGACTTTGTCGCGAAGGAATAATTTCTGGAAGCCGCGTTGGAAGAACATGGGTCATCAATAAAGAATCGCTTCTTCAATTCGTAGAGAAGCAAGAGCAGCATAAAAAGAAACAAGCTGAAGAACTTTCAAAATCTCGAGAGAAAGAATATAAGACTCTTGAAAAGAAACGCGTACAGACGCAAAAAGAGCCTGTCAGAGCTCCGGTTCCGTCTCCGTATACCCCAGTACCATCAACGTATGCACACACGCCTCTTGGCTCTTCGCTTCGCAATCGTGCTGTTGCTGCGCTCATTGCGCTCGTCGCCGTTAATATCGGCATCTTCTCGTCAGTATCTGGTCTTATTTCTAACGGTGCACATTTAGCTGTAGAAAACGTTGCAAACGTTAGCTATTACGGAAAGAATCTAACGAAAAAATCAATAGAAAATCTTGCCGTTGGGGCTCGAGAAGTACGTGATGCCCATCTGGCTTTCGGCAGCTCTTTTGTAGGGGGAGTTGATGGAGGTCTCTCGCTATATAAAGGTATGCTCGATAGGGCTGGAGAGTCGTTCAAACACCTCTCTCCTATAGGAGGTAACGATATAGGTGCTGCAGGACTTACCCTTGGGGCGGGTGTTCGAGACCAACTCCGCTTAATTGGGGCTGGAGAGGCTTTGCCGCAATTGGTACGAGCGCAGATTGCATTTGGCGAAACACTTACGTCTGTCTCAAGTGCAATTCTTTCGTCGCATGAGGGTCTTGCAGATGCATGGGTATCTGGAAGTTACGCAGTCGCTCCACGAGTTTTTATGCTCGCTTATGGCACAGGAGACACTCTTGTTGAAGGCTCTGCCCGCTTCGGGAATGGCGCCGGCGCCGTTGGTACACTCGCACTTGGTTTTCTAGAGGCACCTCGCCTTGCGCTTATAGAAACAAGATCATCTCTTACAAACACTACTCTTGGTGTTATCGGTAAGACAGCACTCTGGTATGACACTACATCCGAGCGTGTAGCGACAGCACTCTCTACGAAGCTTCGCACTCCGAGCGAAACTCTTGCCGCTTCGCCCTCGCCCTTTACAGGTGAAGGAGCAGTAGCACCACTTCTCTCCTTTGCAAATGTTGTATACGACACCCTCTACGGAGTCGTTGAGACAAGCGGCCGTATCCTAGCTTCTTTCTTTGCTCCAACAGTGGCGTATGCACCAGCCC
The DNA here is from genome assembly GCA_964652615.1 of uncultured Candidatus Saccharibacteria bacterium. Classification (GTDB taxonomy): domain Bacteria; phylum Patescibacteriota; class Minisyncoccia; order Phycocordibacterales; family Phycocordibacteraceae; genus C7867-001. Next base: position 435,080 of record CAZZAT010000001.1, read on the forward strand.
TTTCTTCTCCGCTTATACCCGCAGGGCCTCTTCCTCTAGCGCTTCAAAACGCAGGACAGGTTATCTCATACATCACGAACGCAACGTATGTTACAAACACCTACCCAACAACGTTCGTCACCACAACAGGTGTTACTGCTGAATACGTACGAAATGCAATCGACAATCTACGCGATGATATATCTGATCGCGGTGACGACAATACTAGTGGTGGAGGTCTTGCAGACCTGACAGGAGCTTCGCTTGAGGAGCTTGGCGATGTCGCTACGATGACGAAAGACTTCGGAGATCTTCTCTATTGGAACGGAACGGCATGGGCCGATCTTGCAACAAGTTCGCTTGGAATAAGCGGAAGCGGTCTTCCTTCAGGTCCTGCAGGTGCAGTGCAGTTTACTGATGGCGGCAACTTTGTTGGTGAAGCGGCTTTCAGTTACGACACAGTTGCTGATCGCCTCACGGTAGCGTTTGCGTCAACAACAGGCATTTCAAGTACGTATGCGAGTTCCACGAATCTCTTTGCTGGAACATTGAGACTCTTCGGTGCTCTTATGGATGCAACAAACTCTGCAGGAACGCTCGGACAGGTGCTCCAGTCAAACGGAACATCCGTTCAGTGGGTGTCTACATCAACACTTGGGTTTGCTAGTGGTTCCGGAACAGTTTCTTCTGGAACAGCAGGTCAATTCCCATACTATGAAGCAAATGGCACAACACTTTCTGCTACCTCAAGTGTATTTCTTTCAACAACCAGTAATTTTGGTATCGGCACCACTTCTCCTTCACAGCGTCTTTCTATCCAAGGCAACGCTCTCGTTTCAGGTAATGTAAGCGCAGCAAACATCACTGCAACAGGTACTGTCTCTACACTAAACTTCTCGGCGACTAACGCTACAACTACTGCTTTTGGTATCAACTCCGAAACCTTCACTGATCTTACGGGCGCTGGCCTTCAGAATGTAGGAGGAGTACTTACATTAAACGCAACAGGCAATTGGACCGGTACCTTCGACGGCCAAGAAGGTTCCTATTATCTTGGCAATTCGTTTAGCACCACTTCAGCAAACTATTGGGAGTCCCAACAGACTGCTCGCACCGCAGATGACCTTTCAAACAACTCAATCGAAGATCTCTCTGACGTCGCAGCTATGACCGAAACATATGGAGACCTCTTGTTCTGGAACGGCTCCACCTGGACGGACATCGCCACCTCTTCTCTAGGTCTCCCAACCTTTGCAGATCTTTCAGGCTTCGAAGATATCCTTTCCTTCACCTATCCGCTTAATCGCGTAGGAGACGTTATCTCTCTCGCGTTTGGCACCACAACTGCAAATACATGGGGGGCGCACAATATCTTCTCCTCACTCTTTGCAACAAACGCAAGTTCTACGAATGCCACCAGTACGAACCTTACTATTACGAGTCTTGCCTCCCAGCTACTACGCACTGATGCAAATGGAAGGGTAACGAACACGACAATTGGTTCAGGCCTTTCCTTTGATGGCACAACACTTTCTGCAACAGGAGGCGGCGGTACCGGGACAGTATCTACCTCTTCGTCCGAGACAGCGGGTCAGATTGCGTACTGGACTAGCACGAACGGTACACCTGCAACACTTGGATCTGATGCGGGACTCCAGTATGACGCAGCGGCAGACCGACTTACCACAACCCACGCATCAACCACAGCATTCTCCTCCTCATACGCTTCAACAACTCGTTTTGGAATAAACGGGGAAGAATTCACCGACCTCACGGGCTCAGGCCTCTCAAACACGGGCGGTGTCCTCACCCTCAACACGAGCGGCAACTGGTCTGGCACCTTCGACTCCCAAGAGGGCAGCTGGTACCTCGACCGTGCAAACCACACGGGTACCCAGGCAGCCTCTACCATCTCTGACTTTAGTACTACCGCCAGAGGCCTCCTCTCCTCAACTGCAACCGGCCTCACGTACACAAGCGGCACCGGCGTCTTCTCCCTCACCGCTGGCTACACCATCCCACTCACCGCTTCAACAACCGAATGGGCAACAGCATATGGATGGGGTGACCACAGCGCCGAAGGATATCTCACCGCAGCCATCACCGCCATCGGCCCTGCAGGACAAACCGCCGATGGTCCAACCGTCA
>CAZZAT010000002.1:0-108626 GCA_964652615.1 uncultured Candidatus Saccharibacteria bacterium
GGCTTATACATAAGCCAACCGGCATTGATGTCCGCAGTTCTTCAGAGCGCAGTCAGAAGGCAAACCGCGAGAAAGCAATGGAAATACTCTCCGCAAAGCTTGAAACCCTTCATGAGGAGGAGGAAGCGAGACGACATGCTGCAGAGCGAAAAGGGCAAATTGGTACAGGAGATCGTTCCGAGAAGATACGCACCTATAACTTCCTGCAAGATCGCATCACCGACCACCGCATCAAGGAATCATGGCATAACCTGCCTAAAATCCTGCTTGGCGGACTCGACCCAATCGTCGAGGCTCTCCAAGAGGCCGCCAAGGGAGGGGGTATCGGGAGTGCCGAGGAGACGGATTGAACGAAAAAAGACCCCGTGGTAGAGTAGCTGCATAATGACGACCAAGGATACGAACAGCCTCCCAGCGAAGGCAGGGAGTGGGATAACTCGCCTTTTTGGAGCGGGTGCTCACTTTGCACAGGTAAAGAGCCGTCGCCACCCATCGATGAAGTCGTTTGTGGTTGGCGCAAAAGCTAAGGTTGAAATCTTCGACCTAGAGAAGACAGAAGCACAGCTTGAGGCGGCAAAACAGGCTTTGAAGACGCTTGCAGAAGCAGGGAAGACCGTGCTTTTTGTTGGAGGTAAGCGTGAAGTGTCTGACGCAGTACGTGCTGCTGCAAAGAGCATCAATGCTCCGTATGTTGCAGGGCGCTGGCTCGGCGGTACGGTCTCGAACTTCGTTGAGATTAAAAAGCGCATCGACCGCCTTGCAGATCTTACCGAGAAGCGTGAGAGTGGCGAGCTTGCAAAGCTCTACACCAAGCTTGAGCGCGTCTATATTGACCGCGAAATAGACCGTCTTGCAGAGCGTCTTGAAGGTATTGAAAACCTTCAGAAGCGTCCTGATGCTTTCGTTATCGTCGACACCAAGCGCGAGACGCACGCTACACGCGAGGCGCGTCGCGCAGGCATTCCGGTTATCGCCCTTATGAGTTCTGACTGCGATGTAAAGGACGCAGCGTATCCAATCGTTATGAACGATGCATCTCGCGAAGCGGTTGCACTCGTTCTTGGCGATCTTGCTAAGGCATACCAGGAAGGTAAAAAGGCGTAGTGTTTTTCGGGGACACCCCCACTTATTGAGTTTTATAACCTCTGTACATCATGGACATTTCAACCGAGACAGTAAAAGCGCTTCGCGACAAGACGGGCATTTCCGTCATGCAATGCCGCAAGGCTCTTGAAGAAGCTGGAGGGGACGTCGAGAAAGCAGAGGTTATTTTGCGCAAGAAGAGCGGTGCGGCTGCTGATAAGAAGGCGGATCGCGAACTTGGTGCAGGTGCCATTGGAAGCTATGTGCATGACGGCACTATAGGTGCGATGGTTTTGCTTTCCTGCGAGACTGACTTTGTTGCAAAGAATCCGGAGTTTCCAGCGCTTGCCAAGGAACTTGCTATGCAAGCTGCAGCAACAAACCCTGAATACCTTACGGATGCTGATATTCCAGAAGATAAGAAGGCCGCGGCGCTTGAGGTCTTCCAGAAGGAGGTAGAAGGAAAGCCTGAAGACATGAAAGCAAAGATCCTTGAAGGAAAGCTTGCGTCCTACTTTGCAAGCAGCGTCTTCATGAATCAGCCGTACATCAAAGATGATTCGAAGACCGTCCGCGATCTTCTTGCAGAAGCTACGCAGAAGTTCGGGGAGCGCATAGAGATTACTCGCTTCGTCCGCATCTCGGCGAGATAGGTATGGGTCTTCTTGTCGCGATACTTGTCGTCGCGGCCCTGCTCGCAGGTTTTCTGTGGGTGAGCTTCCTTGAAAGAAAGCACGGACGCCGCATAGCAGAACCGCTTCGTGCACGGCTCGATAGAGGAGTTAATTCACTTACCGGCAGTCTTTCTTCACAGGAAGGCCGCGCTGGTTTTGGAGAGGCTCTTCATAGAGTATTTGACTATGTCGTACATGAGATTGCGCACGGTGTGCTTGTTGCGGTACGTTTTGCAGAGCGAACGTTGAGCCGTGTCGTGCGCGAGATACGCGGGCGACGTACCAAGGATTCGGTAGAATAGAGAATACGCCGGGATAGCTCAGTGGTAGAGCAACGCACTTGTAATGCGTAGGTCGCGAGTTCAATCCTCGCTCCCGGCTCCAAGCAAAGTGTTAGAATGAGGAGAAATAGTTTCTACGAAGCTTCAGTCGAAGAGGCACTTTCAAAAAGTTCTTCAGGGAAGATGTCTTGGAACTCTTCTAGGTTCGTAAAGCCGTAGTGATTTCTATCCTCAACAACGAAAGCGGGGAACTTCGCATCTACCTTTTCGACAGCGATAAGGGTGCGTAGCGCTACAAGGTCGAGGTGGTAATCAAAGGAGTACACCTTAAGTGCAGGATACGTTTGGCGAAGGTAGGAGAGTGCATAGCCTGCGCGGTCGCAATCAGCACATTCATTTGCCGTGTTTGAATAGAAGTAGAGAGCAATAGTCTGATCAGTGCCGCACGTGCGCTCGATGCGCTTGGTGAGGAGGTAATCGCGTATCTGAAGGAGGGTATAGCGTTCCTTAAGGCGCACTACCTCTGGGTCTTTTGCGCCAAGGCGCTCTTCTGCGTATGCAAGACGATCTCCGATGCCACCCACTTCCTGTGAGAGGCCGGTGCCTGATGCAAGATCTTCACAAGGCGCTTCCGCAAGGAGTGCAAACTGCGTTTCAATGGAAAGCGTGTCGGTTGCAAGCTGGTCTTCAATATTTCGAAGCTCTTCGATACGCTGCTGGTTCAAATAGCTCACGGCATAGAGGATAGTGCCGGTAAGCGCGATAGTGATAGCAAGAGCTATGAGCGCATTTCTTGTAAAGAGGGAGTTCATAGATATTAGCGCCACGAGCGCTTTGTTCCAGAAGCAACGTCAGCTGCAGAGCGCAGTAGCCAGAAAGGAGCGACGAGACCGTATACCAAGAGGTAGCCGATGACGCCGAGGGTAAGGTTGCTTGGCGTATTTGAAATACGCTTTCCGAGCACCATGAGTGCAACGGATCCGACAGCGGCGACGAAGGTAAGGAGTGCAAACAAAGTGACAGGAATGTAGTACCACTCGATAGGTCCAAAGCCAGGAAGCCATGAGGAAAGCGTGTAAGAAAGGGGGACGCCCGAGACAATGAGATAGGTTTCGACAGCGGTCTTTACGAGCTGGTAGATGACGATAAAAAACGTCAGAATGCCGCCTACTATGGCAAGGAAACCAAGGGGAAGGACAAGGGTACCAAGTGCGCCATAGCGCGGGTTGCCAACGAGCGTGCGGTAGTCCGTGAGCATGTTGCGCAGAAAGCCCGAGGTCCAGCGAGTGCGCTGCTTGATAAGCGCAGGGACGGTGCGCATGCCCTTGGTATATACGCGAGCACGCGGCGCGTTATCAATCGCATACCCCGCTTTTTGTATGCGAAGTGCCATCTCCATGTCTTCGGCCTGATGGCCATAGCGAAAACCGCCAAGCTCTTCTACAACACTCTTGCGATAGAGCGAGAACGGGCCAGGAGTAACGTAGAGGCCATTCACTGCTGCAAGGATATGGCGAAGCGCAATGCCGAGAATGAACTCTGCGTTTTGCACGCGCTCAAGCAAATTCTTTGGCTTATACACCGACATGGCAGGAGTAGTTGCGGCGACGTTTGGTGTATCAAAGCAGGAGATGGCTTCCTTCAAGGCGTCAGGAGCAACATACGAATCTGCATCAAGACAGCCGATAATCTCTGCTTCAGGAGATGCTTCGATGCCGGCGTTAATAGCAGTATGCTTTCCGCCATTCTCTTTATGTATGACGGTTACCTGTGCATGTCCTTGGTAGGTGTCCATAACGCTTCGCGTAGAGTCGGTTGAGCCGTCATCAACAAGCACGATGCGAAGTTTGTCTTTTGGGTAGTCGAGTGCGAGCAAGGACTCCGCTGTTCCTTTAACGGTTGCTTCTTCGTTCCAGCAGGGAACAATGATGGCTACTGACGGGGTATGTGCGGATGCTGCTCGAAGGCGCATCTTTCGAGCGGGTGCCGAAAGGAAGGTCACGAGCAAAAAGGCCTGAAAATATATGGCCGCAAAAAGGAATGGATAGATAGCTATCTCGAATATGCTCATGGCCCAAGGCTAGGCCTTTAGTATAGCAAAAAAGGCCCTAATTATCGAATGGTTGCCTTGTACACGCTGGCAGTCGTTTCCTCAAGCTTTTTATGGAGCGCATCCACTTCTTCATTGGTTAAGGTGCGTTCAATAGAGCGATAGGTGATGCGATACGCGTAGGAAAGCTTATCCGCACCGAATTTCTCGTCGTTTTCATACTTGTCGAGAAGCGCAACCTCTTCAACCATATGTCCACCTACTTCACGTACCAAATCAAAGTATTCATTTGGTACAAATGACTTTTGTACAACAAACGAAATGTCGCGCACTACCGGAGGGAACTTGCTGACCTCCTTGTATTCAGTGCCAAGTACGAGTTGTTTTTTAACGCGCTCATCATCGCTCCACAAAAGACGAATATCAGGGAGCTTCATAGAAAGAATGGCGAGACGCTCAATGCCAAACCCGAACGCCCAGCCGTTATATCCCTCGATACCCATCTTCTTCAAGACAGACGGCTTTACCATGCCTGCTCCGAGTATTTCTACCCACTCGCCATTCACCATCACTTCTATCTGTGTAGAAGGGTCGGTGTACGGGAAGGTGTCGTCCAAGAAGCGGTACTCAATGCTTTTGCCAAAGACCGTTTCGACGACATCTGAAAGCACGCGCTTCAACTCATCCAAGGGAAGCGTGCCTTCGGAATCAGGAATAAGCTTCCATCCGTCTATCTGGTGGAAGACGTTCATGTGGCGGCGGTCTATCTCATCTTTGCGATACACCTTTCCAAAACACAGAGCGCCAAGATGCTCTCCTTTTGCGGCTCGTGCTTTTACGCCTTCATCATGGAGGTAGTAGTACCAAGAGACCGTATTGTGGGTGCGAAGGATATTCTTCTCGTCTGCGTAGTATGTATCAGAAGTAGAGCGGGCGACGTGGTCTTCGGGGAAGTCGAAGAGATCAAAGGAAACTTCAGCGGGCACTATTTCCGGTATTTCGATGACATCAAGTCCCTCAAGTGAGGGAACATGCTGTACTCGCTCCACTATTTCGTGCAAAGGGCTGCCTTTAGTGCGAGAGAGGTCTGGCATCGAAAGGTAGCGCTTCATGCGCGCCGCTTCGATATCGGTGCGCTCTTCGAGCTCACTTCGAAGCCTCTTTTCTTCGCTACGGTCTATTTTGATATCCATTGATAGGGAGTGTACCGCGCACGTCTTTTTATTCAAAGCATCAACGTAATGCCGCCCCCCGGTTCTCGGGAGGCGGCACGTTTGAGGAGCTAGTGGAGCGGCGGCGGAGCGGGCGTGTTCTGCATGCTCCGCAGGCGCTCGTTGATGAGAGCAATGAAATCCTCAACAGGTCGATCGTTCGACCAATTGTGATTTGCGTACGCAAGCGGACCTTCATGGTCCTCTTCGGTTGCCGTCAAATCAGGCATGTCTTTCCCCTCTACCAATGTGCAGTATCGCACCAATTCATAATACAGAAAACAATGGTTTTGTCAATGTACTTCAGTTGAAAACAGGTGTTTGTTGTAGGAGATTTTACCCCCGATTTATGATAGAATACGAGTAAGAAATCATGGCAAAAAAGACAGAAAAAGACGCTCCAAAACGCGCTCCTAAAGGGGGCGCGGGGACGTATGACGCGTCTTCCATTTCAGTCCTTGAAGGACTTGAGCCGGTCAGGAAGCGCCCCGGCATGTACATCGGCACCACGGGTCCCGATGGCCTCCACCACCTCATTTGGGAAATATTCGACAACTCGCGCGACGAGGCGATGGGTGGGTTTGCAGATGATATTGAGATAGCGCTTCTGCCAGCAAAAGAAGGAGGAAACGTGCGTATACGCGTTGCTGACAATGGTCGCGGTATTCCGGTTGATAAGCATCCGCATACCAAGGTCTCTGCGCTTGAAACTATTATGACGACGCTCCATGCGGGTGGTAAGTTCGGCGGGGAAGGTTCAGGCTATAAAGTGTCCGGCGGTCTCCATGGCGTTGGTGCATCTGTCGTAAACGCGCTTTCAACTTCGATGCGCGTTGAGGTGCATCGCGATGGCGAGAAGCACATGCAGGAATACAAGATAGGAAAGGCGAAGGCTTCCGTGAAGAAAATAGGGACCTCGAAGCTCCACGGCACCATCGCAACCTTTGAAGCTGACCCAACCATCTTTTCAGAAATTAAGTACGACTGGCACAAGGTTGTTTCCCATGTGCGCCAGCAGGCATATCTCGTGAAGGGAACGCGTATGAGTGTTATTGATGCGCGCGGTCTCCCGTCGGTTGCTGATGAGGACGCGTACTACCTGCGTGAGCTTTCTCTTGAGTGTCCGTCGATGACCTTCTACTTCGAAGGAGGTCTGCGCTCCCTCATCTCATTCTATAACCAGCACCAGACCGTCGTGCATAAAAACATCTTCTATATCGATGCTGAAAAAGATGGCGTAGCGGTTGAAGTGGGACTCCAATACGTCGACGATATCTCGCCGCGTCTCTCCGCTTTTGCAAACAACATCTACAACCCCGAGCACGGTACGCATGTTACCGGTTTCAAAACTGCGCTTACCCGCACCCTAAACTCATACGGACGCAAGGCAGGCATTTTGAAAGAGAGTGAGGAAAACTTCACAGGAGACGATGTGCTTGAAGGCATTACTGCAGTGGTGTCGATTAAGATGCCTGAAATTCAGTTTGAGGGACAGACGAAGGCGAAGCTCGGTTCGGTAGAAGCGCAAAGCGCGGTCGCAAGCGTCTTTGGCGATGCATTCTCTGCATTTCTTGAAGAGAATCCCGATGATGCGAAGGCGATGATTAATAAGGTGCTGCTTGCACTTAAGGCGCGCAAAGCCGCAAAAGCCGCAAAGGACTCTGTGCTTCGCAAGGGAGCGCTTGAAGGCATGACGCTTCCCGGTAAGCTTGCAGACTGCCAGACTAAGGACGCAAGCGAATCAGAACTTTTCATTGTAGAGGGGGACTCTGCAGGTGGCACAGCAAAGACAGGGCGCGATCGCCGTACCCAAGCCATTCTTCCGCTTCGCGGCAAGATTTTGAACATTGAGCGTGCGCGCCTCGATAAGATGCTTGCGAGCGAGCAGATTAAGAATTTGGTCATTGCGCTTGGTACTGCTATTGGAGATGTCTTCGATATTTCAAAGCTGCGCTATCACAAGATAATCATCGCTACCGACGCGGACGTTGACGGCGCGCACATCCGCACCCTCATCCTTACCTTGTTCTATCGCCACTTCCGCGCTGTCATCGATGGCGGCTTCGTATACATCGCACAGCCGCCCCTCTACAAGATTAAGCGCGGCAAAGAAGTGCACTATGCATACACGGACGAGGAGAAGTTTAAGATAGTAGGGAAAGATGCAGAGATAGAAACAGGAGAAGGAGAGGAGCCGGAGGAGGAAGAGGAGGGTGCAGAAGAGGATACAAAGAAAAAGACCGCGTCCAAGAAGTTCTCCATTCAGCGCTATAAAGGTCTTGGAGAAATGAATGCGTCAGAATTGTGGGAGACCACCATGGATCCAAAAGCACGTGTCTTGAAGCAGGTAGAAGTGGAGGATGCCGCCGAAGCAGATCGCATCTTTGATGTGCTTATGGGTACCGACGTTGCTTCGCGCAAGTCATTTATTCAATCAAACGCAAAGCTTGCGAATCTGGACGTGTAACATGACGAGCCCCTCTTGCGAGGGGCTCTGGGTTTTTAGGGCGTGCCGTGCGAGAAGGCGATCATGAAGGCAGCAATGCCTCCTGCAATTCCGACGTACAACACGGCGCGAGCGATGTGGCCGAGAAGCGTGAGTTTCCCGTCTTTCGTCACAAGCATAGGTTTCTCCCTGTTACCTGAATTTAATGATATCATAAATGAATATAAAGTCAAGAAGAAACCGCCTCGGGTATTCCGAGGCGGTTTCTTCGTTCTCCCGTTAGTCTATCTCAAGCTCGATAGAGCGGTCGTTGTTTCGCTCGTTAGACTCATCAACGCGGTCGTCGTAGTCGACTTCAATGTCGATATCAATATCGCGATTCTCGCGAGGGTCTTCGATGCGAAGCGTGAAGTTCTGGTAGCCGTTTGGCATAAGGTAGCCGCCGTTGCCGCGCACCGTATCCTCGCCCGTTACCTCTACCTGAACGCGCCAGCCGCTTGCGGCGTTGGTGCCAATGTTCTTTACGGTAAAGCGGACAGCGCCATCGCGGTTTGAAGGAACGGTATCATCTTCAACAAACGTCGAACCGCGGAAATAGCCTGCCTCAAGATCTGTTATGACAAGATCAGCGCGTCCGTAGAGTTCAGGTGTCTGCGGGTAATACACCGGAGTCTGGGGGTAATAGACTGGTGGGTTTGGAGAAACAGCAACGGGAGGCGTCACAACTTGTGGGCCACCTGTCTGTGGGGTGGAAGGAGTTTCTGGTGCAGGAGCCTCTTCCTCCTCTTCGACAGGAGCAGCAGGGGCCTCTTCCTCTTCAGGATTTTCCTCGTTGTCAGAAGAGAGAATAACTGCAGAAGAAAGACGTGAAAGGGTTTCTGGAACGTAGCGTGCTGCGTAGATAGCAAGAAAGATGCCCGCTATGATGAGCGCGCCAAAACCAACGATAGCGAGGCCGTTTACGGCCGCTTTCTTCGTTTCTTCAGAGTTTGCCATACCAAAGGAGCGTACCACTGCAAGAGATACTTGTCAATAGCTACGAGAAAGCAGGGAGAGATGCTCTTGTGCTAGAGTAAAAAGCATCATGGCTGAACAGAAGGGGTCAACTGCCTTTGAAAATGTCCTTCGCCGCAAGTGGAGCTTCCTTGCGCTCTTCACGCTTGTCTATTTCATCTCACTTTCTACACTTGCAGGCTTTGGCCTTGCGCCGTGGTCTTCAGAGCCTCCTTCATTTGTACCAAGCGAAGGGGAGACAGTAGTGGAGGGAAGTAATCCCATTGCGGTAGCACAGGGAGAATTGCCGCTTCGCATCGAGATACCAAAACTCGGCATTCGAACGACAGTTTCAAACCCAACCTCTGCAGCTATCTCTGTCCTTGATGCTGAACTCACCAAAGGCGCTGTGCGCTATCCAGGTTCCGGTACTCCAGGGGAAGCAGGTAACGTCCTTATTTTCGGCCACTCAAGCCAGCTGCCTGTGGTGCAGAATCAGGCGTACAAAGCATTCAACGACATCCAGAAACTGAACGCCGGAGATGTGATTTTTGTACTTGGCGAAGAGCACGCCTACGTGTATGCGGTTGAGAGCGTGTCAGAAGCAAACACCGCATCAGACGCAGTGCCGCTTGCGGTCGATGGCGCAAAGCTTACTCTTGCTACCTGCAATAACTTCGGCTCAAAAGAGGATAGATTTATCGTCGTTGCGAACTTGGTGAAGGTGGATGTGTTGCCGTAAAGATTTTTAGTAGAGGAGAGAATACGCTTCTTTACAAGAAGCCGTTTTTCTTATACTGTCCAGTCGGAATCCTTCAACACTTCAACCTCGGAAAGGAGGACTCTAATGAAGGATAGTGAACAAAACCAGAAGCTTTCTGGGTGGGTGAAGTTGAGTATCGGCATTGTTCTGGCACTCCTTTTTGGTGTTTCGTTCCAACTCGATCCTTTTGGAACTGGAAACGGTCCAGAGGCACGAGTTGGAGGCATTCTTCCACAAATTCGTATTTGGATGGAAGAGCGCGAAACAGCAGAAAAAGAAAAACAGGAACGTGTTGAGCGAGACGTTGCTGAGGTTGTTGAGCCGGAGGCAAAAGCTACGCCACGCCCAAATCGAGCACGACGTGTTTCCACACAAAGAGAGCCGACACTACATGTCTTAAATGGGACATATGGCGACTTTGAAGCGACAGGCACGTTTGCCGATATAGGCACACACCGGCTCGCTCCTGGTTCACACGTATCAACTTCCATATATCTGCCTTCGAGAAATGGAGTTGGGTCTGTTTCGATAGATTTTGGCCCGCGCAGAGTGGACGCAACTGGTATTTTCCATGCGAAACTGCCACGATACGTCCGAAATCTGCGAACGGGAGACTTCATCGATCTTGCTTCACGTCGCTATAGGCTTGTCATTTCAACTGATGACGAGAGATATCGAGGCTGTGGTGCTCGTTACAACATTCTCGAGGAAGGCGACTCTACAGGCTGGTTTTATGGAGCAGACAGAATATTTTGTGCAAGAAATGAAGGGGTCCCCGACCTCTACTGAAACCTCCGGCGCATACGCGCCGGAGGATTTTCTATAGGATCCCGTAAGTATTGACAATCGGTCATTATTGGTGTAGTATATTTTCACAGTCGTACCCAACATAAGGAGGGAAGAAATGGCTGAAGGTTCTAATTCATCGTACGGTTCCAAGATCGTCGCCATCATTACGACAGGGTTGATTGTCGTCGGCCTTATCGCTGCACTCGGATGGTATGTTCTGCCATTCATGTACAACGAAAGGATTCCGTTTGAGTCCGAAGCGGAGACTTCTTCCGTGCAGACTGCAACAGAAGCTTCAACATCTCCTGTCGTTGTTGTGCAGGTACCTCAACCACCGCAAGCTACAGTGTCCGCTCGGCAAGAAGTCAGAACAGCCTTCGCAGGCAACTCTGGCAATGCTGCTGTAGAAATGCAGCTTGGTGAACACTTGGGGAGCGGCGAAGTGCGTGCGTCCGATGTCGGAATCGACGTAGCAGGAACCATCGTCGACACGGGAACCGGTTACCGCCACTACGGTCAGCCGGTTCGCCGTCCCAATGGCACGGTCTGTCGATCTCTGCCGTCAGGAGAAAGACAATGCGTTCCGGGGGTTTGCACTGCAGACCCTCAGTCAGGCCGACAAGTGTGCCGACCGACGTGAAGACACCTTAACTAAGGGCCAGAACACACGACGTGTTCTGGCCCTTTCTGTACCTCTTGACATATGTTTGCTAATAGTTTACAATACTCTTTGTGTGGGAAGCTGTTTGCTTAGGAACGAAACGAGGCGTTTCCCAAGCAGTCAGCTCTCCGCTGGGAGAGTGTGTACAACAGAATGAAAGGAGGGGGCGATGCTGAAGAAGCTCACCCTTATTCTGCTTGCGTTCGCGGGGATTACTTCTGCGACGCTTGCACCGGCAAACGCCGAGATTACGTGGACGACATGGGGGGAAGCCCCGTACGCTTCGTCGTACGACGAAGCGGTCAGGCGCCTCCCTGACGCGCTGCGTACTCTGAACATTCCGGAGTCTGTAAGGACTCTCTTTCTGGAAGAGGTGCGCCGCAATCCGCAAGGAGCGCGTGTGTATCTGACGCCAGGAAACCGCTTCACAGCAATGATGTCGGGTGGGCGTGCTCCGCACGCAATGCAAGACGTTGTTGTTGGACGCAATCCGGTTCGCCGGGGGGCTGTCCAAGCGGCTGAGGCACGCGAGTGGCGTGTGGAATATCAGGGCCAGATCTATATCTTGGTTTTGCCGGAAATCTGTTTTAACTGGGCGTGGCGTCAAGAACCACGTCCGCAGGAGATTCCTGTTGAAGAACCATGTGCGGTCGTCACGCTGACGATTGAGCAGGGACGAGGACAACTGCTTTTCGGCGGTCTCTCGCCCACAGCGTCGCCCCCGTCACGTTGTTTTGCTGTGAAGCAAGGCAGTGGTGAATGGGAAGCGCTTCCAGGCGGATGTATCGAATGCGTCCGCTGGCAACCGGTCTTAGCGAGACTTCCCGAATCTGCGGCTGCGGACAGAAATGTCAGCATGCAAAGCAGAATCGTGATTCGCGCAACAACGGTACAAGTCAGAGTCCCGGTTTGGTTTGAATCCCACCACTTGGGTTTCTACTTGCTCGCGGAAGATGGCTTGTGTAGTTGGCTCGTTGTACAACCAACGGACTGGCGCTCGCATGCGTTCAGCTTCAGAGATTGGAGATGGCGGCCGCGAGGCCACTAAATCCCGTGTGGGACGACAGCGCATGCTGCTGTCGTCCCCCACGCTCTTTTTTGTACGGGCGTCCATTAATAGTAGTCGCACCGTTTATTAAAAAATTATGAACACCATTACTACCACTATGAAAAGTCCAATACTCGGCTATTCCGGTCTCTTTGGCATGCTTGTAGCGCTTGCGCTTGGCGTAGCGTTTGCTTTCGCGTCCGGTCTTGCAACCCCGCAACCTGCAAACGCGTACATCGCCGACTACGGTGATTGTTACGATTGTGGCGGATGGGAACAGGGCTACGACACGTACATCCCGTACGACGACTATGGTTACGGATGGGAACAGGGCTACGACACGTACATCCCGTACGATGATTATGGCTACTATTGGGAGCAGGGATACGACACCTACATTCCGTACGATGATTACGGGTACGACTACTACGACTACGGGTATTACGATGATTCGTACTACTACGACTACACCGACTACTACGCGTACGACTACTATGACTACGGGTACTACGATTCGTACGACTACGACTGGTACTACGACTACGACTATGATTACGGCTGCTACAGCGGCTGCAATCCGCCCACCTTCGACTATTGTTCGAACATCCCAGGCAACCAGCCTGCAGGCTACAACTGCTACCCAGACAACGGCTGCCATAACCACTGCAACCCTCCGCACGACGAGTGTTCCAACATTCCTGGCAACCAGCCTGATGGCTATGACTGCTACCCTGACCACGACACGGAACCCGTTTGTACGCTCTCTGCTGACGATAAGAACCTAGAGGAAGGGGACTCAACAAAGCTTCGCTGGACGAGCGATAATGCAACGTCTGCAAGCCTTACCTCTTTCGGTTCTGTATCAACGGACGGCACTAAAACCGTATCGCCAACGTCTGATAAGACGTACACCCTTACGGTGCGCGACAATGATGGCGACACTGATACGTGTTCTGTAACCATTCGTGTCGAGGAAGAGGATGAAGATGAGGAGGAACCATGGTGCCGCCTCACCGCATCTGACTCTCGTGTTGATGAAGGCGATCGCATTACCCTTGAATGGGATACGCGAAACGCAGACTACGCTTCTATCAATCAGGGCATTGGCCGTGTTGATGAAGATGGCGGCGAAGAGCGCTTCACTATGGATGATGACGACATCACCTTCCGCATGACGGTTCGCAATAGCGACGGCGACGAGGATACGTGTTCAACCACGGTTCGCGTTGACGAAGAGAACGATTTCTCTTCAGTCTCGTTCGAAGGTGAGCCGGTAAACAACCCTCCTGTGGTGTACCTCTCGTCGCTGCCATACACGGGTATCGAAGACCTTTCACCTTCTATGATTGGCTTCCTCGCAACCCTTCTTGCCCTTATGGGTATGGGCGGCTACTACTTCTTCGTGAAGCGTAAGCAGGTTATTGCCTAACAAGCACACTAAAGAAAACCCCGAAGCAATACGCTTCGGGGTTTTCTTTTGGTACACTCTACACATGGATACCCAAACGCTCCTCTACTACGGCGCCCTCGCTCTCTGGAGTGCCTTTATTGCCTATACGATTCTCTTCTCCTTCCGAAAGCAACAGAAGGAGACCGTACAAGCGCCCCCTCCTGCACTAGCGCCTGTTTCTTATGACGTACCGCGCAGCGTACCTTCTGTATATGAACCCACCCCCATCCCCGAGCATGCACGAGCACTTGCTACTGATGGCTTTCGAGCCTTTCAGACAGGAGATGAACTCACCGTCGAAGATATTGTAAAGGGGCTTTCAAGAAACGAATAAATCTCCCTTAGGGGAGATTTATTTCCGCACAATTCTACACTTTTCCTAGTTTAGGAGAGCACATCAAGAGTGGCGTGGTTGTCTCGGCGAGATTTCAAGGCAATCTTGTGTTCACCCTCGGCATCGGCGTATGTGTATACCTTACCTTCCTCACCGTACATTTCAACGCGTCTCTTGAAAGTCTCGAGGTCGGGGATGTTGGAGTCTGCTCCCTCGGCAGTTACAAGGATTCCGGGGACATAATCTGGCTTTCCTTCAAATGGCATGTGATATTAGGTTATTCCAATAACTGCACCTAATAAATCGTACTATTTTTACTTGTGAGTGGTCTTACGGCTGTGTACATGTTCTAAGAACACATCAACGGTCATAGCGTCAAGTTTTCCTTCGTCGCGTCCCTCAACCGAAACCGTCTTCGCTTCAACTTCTGCATCTCCAACCACAAGGAGGTAGGGAACCTTCTCTTCTTTGCCGCTTCTAATCTTTTTTCCAAGCGATTCGTTTGAAGCATCACACTCTACGCGTATATCCTTAGCGCGAAGCGTGTCTGCAACTTCTTTTGCATATGCAAGGTGTTTTTCAGAAACGGGAAGCACCTTTGCTTGTACTGGAGAGAGCCAGAGCGGAAATGCGCCTTTGTATTTCTCGATAAGGAAGGCCATAGTCCGCTCAATCGAGCCGATAGAGGAGCGGTGCACGACGAAAGTACGATGCTCCTTGCCGTCCTCGCCTATGTACGAGAGATTGAACTTCACCGGAGAAGAGAGGTCGTACTGCACGGTAAACGCAGTATCTTCCTTGCCGTTGACGTTCTTCATCTGAATATCAATCTTGGGGCCATAGAAAGCGGCCTCGTCTTTTTCTTCAACGAACGCAACGCCGCGCTTGTGCATTGCTTCGCGAAGCAGTGTTTCGGCCTTCTCCCAGCCAGCATCATCCTTGAAGTACTTCTCGGTATTCGCGCGATCTCCAAGCGACAAACGATACGAATAGTCCTCGCCCATCTTGAGCCCGAGGACGCCGTTTGCGTATTCAATAAGATCGAGCGCCTTGTGTATCTCTTCAATAGCCTGCTCCTCGGAAGCGCAAATAATATGTGCGTCTGAAAGACAGAAACTGCGGACTCTTTGAAGGCCCATTAATTCTCCCGACTGCTCGTAGCGGTACAGCTTTGCAAGTTCTGCATAGCGGATAGGGAGTTCGCGGTAGCTGTGCGGCTCGCGAAGATAGAGTTCGAAGTGGTGCGGGCACGTCATCGGACGGAGCATGAACTGCTCGTCTTCGTCGGTGATAGGCGCGTACATCGAATCTTTGTAGTGCGGGTAGTGGCCTGACTTCTCATAGAGTCCAAGCTTCGCCATGTCCGGCGTAATCACATGCTGATATCCGCGGCGTATCTCCTCATCGACGATAAAGCGCTCAAGCTCGCGGCGTATTGTTGCACCCTTTGGCGTAAAAAGCGGCAAGCCTTTGCCGACAACATCCGAGAAGGCAAAGAGGTCGAGCTCCTTGCCAAGCCTCTTATGGTCATTCTCCTTTCCTTGGTTAGGTTCCATACCAGTCGAGAATAACACACAACGCGCTTTAGAGCGGCTTTACGTTCTCAAGGGCAAGCGATATTTCTCCATTTCTTGAGGAAACTTTTGCCTTTATCAGCATGCAATTGCCGGCCGATAGAAGCTTGGCATGTTCCTTGAAAAGGCGCGGGAAGGCCACTGCTTCAATAGATCCTGTCTTATCCTCAAGCTTTAGAAACGCCATCTTCTCGCCGCCCTTGGTGAGTATCGCGCGCGCCTCAGTAATAAGGACAGGGAGTATGAGTGTCATGCCGACCACCGGTTCTTCAAGGAGCGCTGCAATCGTCGTACCTGCTTTCGATGACTTCTCGGCATGCGCATCAAGCGGATGCCCGGAGACATAGATACCAAGCAGTTCTTTTTCCCATGCAAGCTTGTCGATAAGGGAGGTAACGGAGTCTGCAGAAGGCAGGGTAAGCGTGGGCGGGGCAACGGCGCCAAACAAAGAGTCTTGCGCTTGGGGTGCTGTTGCGTCCCGATGGAAAGTGAGCAGGGTCTCGATGTGCGCAATGAGATGCGAGCGTTCGCCAAGCGCATCAAGCGCACCGCACTTAATCAAGGACTCAAGCGACTTCTTATTCAGATTCTTCGATCCGATACGAACGAGAAACTCCGAAAGGGAAGCAAACGGACCCCTCTCACGCTCTTGCATGATACTTTCTGCAATACCTTCGCCAAAGTTCTTAATTGAAGAGAGGCCGAAGCGTATCTTTGTTCCCGCATCAACGATGGTAAAGGTAGAGCGACTTTCGTTGACGTCTGGAGGAAGCACTGGTATCGAAAGGCGCTCGCATTCAGCGGCAAGCACGGCAATCTTCTCAACATCGCCCGCGTCTGCGGTAAGAAGAGCGGCCATGTATTCAACAGGGTAGTTGGCCTTCATATAGGAAGTCTGATACGCCACTTTGCCGTAGCTTGCTGCGTGTGAGTTGTGCACAATGATGTCGTTTGCAATGAAGTTTTGAAGAACAGACACAGAGAGGTCGTAGGTCATTTCTTCTCCATCAGGTTCAATACTGCGGATTTCATCCCAAAACACGTCGCTTCTTGCATGCTCGGCAAGCGTCTTTGAAGAGAGGGCTACAGCAGTTTTCTCAAGCACTGCACGCGTATATCCGCGCTTTCGTGTGTCTTCATAGAAAAGGCGTTCTGAAAGATTTGTACATCGTGCAAGTTCTGCTATAGGCACTCCTTGCCGTGCAGCTTCTGCACGTATGTGTTCGAGTATCTGCGCCGGAACAGTATCTGCTGTTCCTCGTCCTCGTGCATTGGTCCGTACGGAACAAAGGCGCACCAAAAGTGCGAGCGAATCGCGTTTTGTTCCGATAAGGTGTGCGCCAGCAGTTTTTTCAAACCGTGTAAGATTTTCTATACCCGTAACGGTAACGGTATACCCGATACGCAAGCTCCCGCGATACCAAAATTGTTTACGATGTATCGTTGAAAGTATTGAAAGGCGAAGAAGTACATGCTGTACGTCGTGCGCAAGGTGCTTAGAGCTGGTCGCATAGAACACCTGCTGATTTTTGAGGGAAATAGCTCCATCTCCCTGCCACATCTTCCCGAGCATGAGTGCAAGAGAATCGTTGTTCCAGGTAAGCACTGAATCAGGAATTTCTTTCTCTGTAGCGCGCTTCCCTCGAATACCAAGTCTCTCTGCCCATACAAGCATGCCATTTTGTTCTTTCTGGGTACGTCTGCCTACATATGCGCTTATAGCAGCTTTTGAACGATTTAAGGTCACTTGTGTGCCCGGGAAGCAGAGCGCTGCACGCGAGAAATCTGCAATCTCATTTTCCTGTGTCGAGTACATGTATAAACCATGCGGATGGCACAGATTTCCCTCCGAGAGCAAATATCCAAGCGCTGCCGCTTCGTGTGCTGGGGCTGCACAGGATTCCGTTGGTTCGGGGAGATGGCGTGGAACAGCGATACGTGCGCCAGCAGACAGCTCGCCAAGCGGGCGCCACCCTGCAAATGTGAGCAGAGGATGATTGTCTGTTGCACGAATAGTACGGCCGGAACGGGTGGTAAGGCGGAAGACACGCTTTACGCCATTTTCTCTAACCCAAGAGCCTTGTCCCTCTACAAGCTTCTGGCCTTTCGACAAAGCGAGTACGGGCACTTTACCTTTCGTTTCAATAAGGGTTTTCAGTGATGTGCGAGAACCTGTTTTTGGATTGTAAATACACGTATCACCCGTTAAGCACTTATTAAACCCATACGCTGCAAAGGGTTCGATAAGTTTCCAAAGCTCTTCCGCACGCTTTTGTGGGAGCTTTCCATGCTCTACAAAGCCACTAATAAGCTTCTCGCGTTCCGCTTCCATCACTTCCGGAATCTTCTTACCCATCGCTTTGCGGAGCATGTCTGCCTGAAGCCACGAATAGCCGCCAAGCGTAATCGAGGTCAAAAGCACGTCGTCTTGGTACACCAGAAGGCCGTAGGAAGCGTCGAGGTAGTCTTTCATGCGCTCATCCATATACGTAATGAGCTTCGGGTTTCGTTTGCGCTCGATGTACTGCGGGATGGTTTCGATAGGGCCGGGGCGATAGAGCGCCACCATAGCGTTGATGTCATGGATGGTTGTAGGCCGGAGTTCCTTCAGATACCGAGTCATGCCCGAGCCGTTTAACTGGAAGGTGCCTTCTGTTTCTCCGCGCGCAAGCATGGCAAAAGTCTTCTCGTCATCAAGCGGCACGTTTTCAATATCAATGACGATGCCGCGCGTTTCTCGCACGCGCTCCACCGAGTCTGCGAGAATGGCGAGGTTCTTGATGCCAAGGAAGTCGAACTTCAAAAGGCCCGCATCCTCAATGGAATGCATATCGTACTGGGTGATAAGCTTGCCTGTTTTTTGGTCGGTCTGAAGCGAGGTCCACTCGGTCAGCGGCGTAGGGGAAATAACGACGCCAGCGGCATGTACGCCCGTGTGGCGGGCAGAACCTTCAATACGCCGTGCAAGATCAATAATTTCCTTCACATCATCATCTTCTTGGTAGAGCTGCTTCAACTCTTCTTCCATCGTAAGCGCGCGGTCAATAGTCATAGGGAATCCTTGAGAGCCAAGGGGAATGAGCTTTGCAATGCGATCTCCCGTGCCGTATGCGTGTCCCAAAGCGCGCGCAACGTCGCGCACTGCCGCTCGCGCAAGCATGGTTCCAAAGGTGCCTATCTGCGCAACGTGGTCTTCACCATACTTTCTTTTTGCGTACGCAATCATCTCGTCGCGCCTATCGTCGGCGAAGTCCATGTCGATGTCGGGCGCTGACGGACGCTCGGGGTTCAAGAAGCGCTCAAACGGCAGCTTGTATTTCATCGGGTCTACGTTGGTAATGCGGGCAAGATAGGTAACTAGCGATCCTGCAACCGAGCCGCGAATGGTGGTTAGGATGTGGTTTTCGTGAGCGAAGTTGAGAAGGTCGGATACAACAAGGAAGTAAGGCGCATAACCCTTTTGCTTGATGACCGAGAGCTCGTATTCAATGCGTTTTTCAACTTCCGGTGTCTTCTCCATGCCGCGTGCAGACAATCCTGCATAGGCTTTTGCCCGAAGTTCTTCGTCGTGGTCGCTAAATCCTTCAGAGACCGCAAGCGCAGGGAACACCCATTTGCCAAGTTCAAATTCAAGAGTGCAGCGCTCTGCTATTTCTCCTGAACGGTCGACTGCCTCTCCCATATCTTTGAACCATGCGCGCATATTCTTTTCGGATACAAACGAGAAGTCTTCCTTTTCGTTGTATCCTTCGCTTCCTTGCTGGATGCGCCGCAATACCGCACATGCTTCGCGGTCATCAGGGGAGAGGTAGTACACATCATGCTGCGCAACGAGCGGCACGCCGCTTTCTTGCGAGAGCTTCTTAATCTGTTCCATCTTTTGCGCGTGCCCTTCTACCGATGGGTGGTGCGTAATTTCAAGGAAGACATTTTCTTTTCCGAAGATGCTTTGCCAATGAGCAAGAGCGGCCGCAGCTCCTTTTGCGTCGCCTCGTGAAAGCAATTGTGACGTGTCTCCTGCAAAAGAAGGAATGAGCGCAATGAGTCCTTTCGCATGTTTTTGCAGAAGCTCGCGGTCCATGCGCGGGCGCTCAAAAAAGCCATCGGTATACGAAGCAGTCACAAGCGCAAGCAAGTTCTTATACCCTTCCTGATTTTCAACAAGAAGCACGAGGCGCGAGCGCTTTTCATCTCGGTCGTGCACTAATCGTGATGCGGGAGCGATATAGGCATCAACACCAAGCACTGCTTTAATGCCCGCCTTCTTCGCTTCTTTATAAAACTCAATTGCGCCATGCAGGTTGCCTTCATCGGTTAGGGCAAGCGCTTCCATGCCTTCCTTTTTTGCAGCCTCGACAAGCTCAGGCACTTTCGGAAGGGCTTTTAAGAAAGAGTAGTGGCTGTGGGTGTGTAGGTGAACGAATGCCATACCTTCAGTATACTTTTTCCATGAAATATCTGCTCGGTGTGGATGAGGCAGGCAGAGGACCGCTTGCGGGCCCTGTTGCCGTGGGGGTTGTTGCGGTTCAAGAAGGCTTTGACATCCTTGCTGCGTTTCCTGGCCTAAACGACTCTAAAAAGCTCTCCGAAAAGAAACGCGAAGCATTGTATGAACTATTGCTTGTAGAAGGTAAGAGGGGAACTGTGCGCGCAACGGTATGCTTTGGAAGCGAGAAGACTATCGATGAGCGGGGCATTGCATACGCTGTCTTTAGCGCGCTCTCGCGCGGCGTACGTTCGCTCGCACCTCGACCTGAAGAAGTGAAGATAGTTCTTGATGGCTCACTTCGCGCTCCGAAAGCGTATGCGCAAGAAACTATTATCGGAGGCGACGCTTCTGTACCTGCCATCATGCTTGCCTCTGTTGCGGCAAAAGTTGCGCGCGACCGTCTCATGCACAAACTTTCAGCGGCATATCCGCAGTATGGATTTGAGACGCACAAAGGGTATGGGACCAAGGCGCACTTTGCCGCTATTGAAGAACACGGGCTCTCTCCAATACACAGAAGAAGTTTCGTACATCTGGAAGAGAAGGGAAGATAGGCGTATACTGCACGCTTTGTTCTTTTTGGGAGAAGTTTCCGTGCCTGAAAGCTACTACCAGCGGCGTGCCCGCATGCGCAAGGAGCTTGAAAGCAAAGGGGTGCCCTGCGCTTCGTGTCCGAAGTTCGCTCTTGTTACAAGACGCCACATGGTATTTTGTGAAGTAAACGCAGGTTCAGGGGATTCGCGGGTACCCTCTGAAATTAGCCTCATACAGGCAAAAGAGTGTCCAGGAGCAGAGCTTCGTGCTCTCTTTCTTGGCGCTCCCGCCCACTACAAAAGCCGCTCAGGGTCCTCCTGAGCGGTTCTTCTTTGCTTTTGGACACGAGAAAGGCTCTGTGGTAAGGTAGCCCTCATGTCCGTACGAATGCGCCACACCAGCTCGCATACGAGAAACCGCCGAAGCCACCATGCTTTGAAGAACCGCGTTATCTTGAAAAACGAGGACGGTACGTCACGCCTTCCACACCGCATCGACGAAGCTACCGGCATGTACCGCGGCAAGCAGATTGTCGAAAAACGCATCGTCAAGGAAAAGAAGAAGGATCATGAGAAGCGCCTCGCAGAGCACAAGCATGAGCACCCTGAAGGCGAAAAGGCCCCTATTCATACCGAAAAGGTTGAGGATGCTCCAAAGAAAGCTGGCGTTCTCGGTCGCGTCATGAAAGACAGAGCTCGCTCACGAAGCGGCATGGGCGGAGGAGCGTAAGCTTTCTTTTCCACATACTGTGCACAGGAACGCGCGCCAAAGGCGCGCGTTCCTGCTACCGTGTACTTTAGATACATGGCAAACAGGCACCTTGCACGCTCGGTTGTTCTTCAGACCCTCTTTGAGTGGGATAGTGTTTCTGTACCGGAAGCCGAGGTGCCTGCCATTTTAGAGCGAAACGCCGCAGAATTTGGAGGCTCGGATACGGATAAGCCGTTCATGCAGGAGCTTCTCTCCGGAGTGCTTGCAAAGCATACCGATCTTGATGCCATCATCGTTAAGGCAGCGCCTGACTGGCCCCTTGAACGCATCGCTCCCATAGACCGCAATATTCTGCGCATCGGCCTCTACGAACTTCTCTTTTCTGATAGAGCGCAAGTGCCTCCTAAGGTTGCTATTAACGAAGCGATTGAGCTTGCAAAAGTGTTTGGCGGAGACTCCTCCGGAAGATTTATTAACGGCGTTTTGGGTGCGGTATATAAAGAGCTTGGAGAACCAGGCAAAGACGAGCAAGGAAAGAAAGAGAAGCAATCGCGCAAAGAACTCCCGCTTGAAAATCTTGCAGGCGCTATTGTCTACGCATACCACGACGGCCAATACTATCTCGCGCTCGTTCATGACGTCTTTGGACGCTGGACGCTTTCAAAGGGCCATATTGGCGAAGGAGTAGCGCCTAAAGACGGCGTTGCAAAAGTGGTTAAAGATGAGATAGGGCTAGAAGGGAAGGTACTAGAGCAAATTGGCGAGAATGAGTACGTTGCTTCGCATCCCGAGAAAGGAAAAGTGCGAAAGCATGTGTACTTCTTCCTCGTTGAAGCTCCGTATGAGACGCTCGAACTTAAAAAGAGCGGCGGCCTCGATGATGCGAAGTGGTTTCGGCTCCCCGACATCCTCGCCCTTAACTTCTATGACGACATGCTGCCGATAGTTACTGCAGCGGTGCAGAAGCTTTTGGATAAGAGTAGTGCTTAAAAGTTGCTTTTCTTTATAGCGTTAGCTATTCTCGATGTCGGTTACCAAGGGAGCGACCGATGCAGGAACAGAAGCTTTCAGATCGGCTTCTTGAAGACGCGATTGTATACGAAGCGACCATGCAGCAGCATCTCGAACAGGAAGAGTTCGGCAAGGCAGAAATCTTCGAGTCCGCCCGAGACGAAACGTTTGATGCTGCGCTCGCGGCAGAGCGGCAAGGAACGTAGTAGATACAAAGCGAACGCGTACGAAATTCGTACGCGTTCATTGTTACTTACCGCGCAGGTGCGGCACGCCTTCGACTCTTATTCGAACCTGAACTCCGTTGTGTTCGGTCGGATACGTTCCTTCTGGGACTTCGCAATACAGCCAGATAGAGACGTAATAGCTCGTCCCGTTTCTGCCGATGCCGCTTCCCATAAAGCTGTTCTTCCAGGGTTCTTGGGTTTTGAACTTTTCATCCAGTTGGTCTCGCGCTGCCAGAGCTTCTTTTCTAGTCGCTGCGTATTGGCGGAGTTTCGGGAATATGAGCTTAACGACTGCGACACTGAATAGATAGCATATGAATGAAACAGCGAGAGGCGCAAACGCGACAAACGGCAGTCGCGAGAACAAAACTGCCACTGTGAGGATTAGCATCAGCGGAATGGCCCATATTGCTATAAGAACGCATTGGGCACCCGCTCGGTACCATTCGCCGTAAAGGACATTGTCTTTGTTCATTTCTTCAATGAGGCGGTATTGGCTGTTGAAGGGCCAGAACCAGTCATTGTATTGAGGGCGCAAATCCATATGCTCCTCCTTTCCATGCGAACGGTAGCATGGCTCCATGAGAGCACCAAGTCGCAGGCCCCGCTTTATTTTTACCCGCAAGTAGGTCATAGTCTTCGTATGGATTTCGCCACATACGCTAAGAAGCTCGGGCTTTCCTTCGCCAACCTCGACTTGCTTGAGGAGGCTTTGACGCACCGCTCGTACTTGAACGAGCATAAGAGCGCAAAGGCGCACAACGAGCGCCTTGAGTTTCTTGGAGACGCAGTCCTAGAACTCTCCGCTACTCGCTTTTTGTTTGACACGTATCCAGATAAGCCGGAAGGGGATTTGACCTCGTATCGTGCTGCGCTTGTGAATACCTACTCTATTTCAGAAGTGGCAGAAGCGCTTGGTATAAACGACATGCTGCTTCTTTCAAAAGGAGAGAAGCGCGATACGGGCCGTGCGCGCCAGATAATCCTTGCAAACGCATTTGAAGCGGTTGTGGGCGCCCTGTATCTCGACCAAGGGTATGAAGCAGCAGACGCGTTTCTTGGTAAGCACCTCTATCCAAAACTCGAAGGCATCATCAAGAAAGGCGCGTACCAAGATGCGAAGAGTCGCTTCCAAGAAGCAGCACAAGACAAACAGAGTGTTACCCCAAGCTATAAAACCATCCGCGAAGACGGTCCCGATCATGACCGTGAGTTCACCGTTGGTGTGTATTTGAAAAATGAAGAAGTGGCGAGAGGTTTAGGGAAGAGCAAGCAGGAAGCAGAGCAGAACGCTGCTGCAGTTGCTCTTGACAAGAAGGGTTGGTAAGATATAATACAAAGCGAACCTCGGCGTTGTGTCGAGGAAAAGAGGGGGCCGAAATGGGCTTTCTTGAAAATCTGAACTGGGTTGTCTTTGCTTCGCTTAGCGTTGGCGCCGCCCTCATCTCGTGGGGGTGGACGCTCACGAAGGTGCTATCTTCGTCGGGTAAAACGTGGGCGGAACCCGGCTATCTTACGGTGCGCCTGCCTGCGCTCTGGATGCTCTGCACAACAATGGCGTTTGCCTTCGTGGTTCCAGCGGCGTATTTCGCGCTCTTTGTGGACTACGTCGTTCCTCGCGAGTACGTGCAGTATGTCGTCTTTGGCGCCATACTTTCACTTTGCGCGGCGCTTATGTTTGCACTCGGAGCACTCCTTGTGTTCTTGGCGCCAGACGAAGCAAAAACCTTATAAACGACAGCGGGGATTCCTGAAAAGGAATCCCCGTTTTGCATACGGTATACTATTTCCTAATGCTCAAGCGGCTCGAAATAGCCGGATTTAAGTCCTTTGCGCGCAAGACTGCGTTGGACTTTTCCTCTGCAACAACCGCAATCGTGGGACCAAATGGTTCTGGCAAATCAAACGTTGCTGAAGCGTTTCGCTTCGCGCTTGGCGAACAATCCATGAAGAGCATGCGCGGCAAGCGAAGCGAAGACCTCATCTTCGCGGGTTCCCACGACACCGCGCGCCAGAATCGAGGAGCGGTGCTCATTACGTTTGATAACCGCAAGCGTATCTTCCCAAGACTCGATTTCGACGAGGTATCGGTTGAGCGCGTAGTGTATCGAGATGGTGCGAGCGAATACTCGATAAACGGTTCAAGAGTACGACTACGCGATGTGCAGGAGCTTCTTGCCTCTGCAAACATTGGTGAGACAGGGCACCACATCATTTCCCAAGGCGAGGCAGATCGCATCCTTCTTGCAAACCCCAAGGAGCGCCGCCTCATGCTTGAAGACGCGCTTGGTCTTAAGGTGTATGAATTTAAGAAGCAGGAGGCAATACGCAAGCTTGAGAAGACGCGTGAGAACGTAAAGGAAGTAGAGAGCCTTCGAAGAGAACTCGCACCTCATTTGAAGTTTCTTCAAAAGCAGGTAGAGAAGCTTGAGCGTGCAGAAGAACTCATACGAGGCCTGCAGGAAGCTGCTCGCGAATACTTCGCTATTGAAGAGCGATACCTTGATGATGAGCGAGAAATAAATGAGCGTTCAACGCGAGATGCACGAGAACGCCTTTCTGTTGCAGAGCAGGAACTGGGCGCTTTTTCAGATGAAACTTCAAGCGAGAGCGAAGGAATGAAGCGCATCGAAGGTGTGCGGCTTGCAGAGCGCGAGGTAGATCGTGCGCTTGGCGAGCGCGCGGAACTCTCCCGAGAAATTGGGCGCGTAGAAGGAGCTTTGTCTGAAGCAAAGCGCCGCAGCGCAGCCCTTGCGCGAGAGCCGTACGTGAAAGTCTCTCGCGAGCATCTTGAAGCACTTCGCGATGAAGCGGAGAAGCAGGGAAGCATTGAGACGGATGAGCCGTCAGCGCTGAAGGCAGCGCTTCGAGGACTCAAGACAGCAGTTTCTGCATTCTTTGAACGCTTTGCGCTTCCTTCAGACGATTACCTAGCCGAAGAAGAACAGGCAGTCTTTCGTCTTGAAAGCGAAAAAGAAAAGCTTCTTGAGCGTGACCGCACCCTTGAAGCAAAAACAGAAGAAGCAAAGACAAAGCTTGAAAAAGCGCGCGAAGCACGTACTGCATACGATGAGACCGGCCGCGAAACTAAAGCGCGCATTCTCGAGCTTGCCGAGACTCGTGCAA
This sequence comes from uncultured Candidatus Saccharibacteria bacterium, assembly GCA_964652615.1. Lineage (GTDB taxonomy): Bacteria > Patescibacteriota > Minisyncoccia > Phycocordibacterales > Phycocordibacteraceae > C7867-001. The sequence goes on from CAZZAT010000002.1 coordinate 25,456, forward strand.
AAGAAGAGTCTGCGCTTACCCGCGAAGAGGCGCGCGGAAAAGAGCTTAGCTATCTTCGCGAAGAATTGACAAGGGAGCGCGCTGAAGTCTTGGCGCTTGCCGGCAGCGCCGCATTTTCATACGAACCACTCGCTTCACTTCCACAAGAAGAGAGAAAAGTGCAGGAAGACCGTAAGCGTGCCATGGATCGCCTTAAGATCCGTATTGAAGAAGCGGGAGGTACCGGAGAAGAGGTGCGCACTGAATATAACGACACAAAGAGTAGGGAAGAGTTTCTTGCGCGCGAGCTTGAAGACCTTCGCAAGTCTGCAGAAGGCCTTGAAGAGCTCATCACCAACCTCGATGAAGAACTCTCAAAATCATTTGCAGAAGGCCTTGCGAAAGTGAATGAGTCCTTCCGTGAGTTCTTTGCTCTTATGTTCGGCGGCGGCGGCGCAAAGCTCACCCTTGAAGATCTTTCGCCAAAAGCAAAAGAGGAAGAAGATCTTGATGAAGAGGAAGGAGAAGAGACTCCTGAACGCGTTGAGCGTCCGGGACTTGAGATAAGTGTGAACTTACCGAAGAAGAAGCTTCAGTCATTGATGCAGCTTTCAGGAGGCGAGCGAGCGCTCACCTCCATCGCCCTTATCTTTGCGATGAGCCAGGTGAACCCGCCGCCATTTCTTATTCTCGACGAAACAGATGCGGCGCTCGACGAAGCAAACAGCCGACGCTACGGCGATATGGTTGAACAGCTTGCAAAGAAGTCTCAGCTTATCGTCATTACACACAACCGCGAGACGATGAGCCGTGCTGGCATCCTCTACGGCGTTACGATGGGCGGGGATGGTATCAGCAAGCTTCTTTCGGTGAAGTTTGAAGAGGCGATGCAGGTGGCGAAATAGAGAATGAGATACGGCAAAAGTCCCGAGACGCATGGCGGCGAAAAAGCGACTATAGTAGATGCGCACCTCGCAGCCCTCATCATGCGCGAGATTCCGCAGATACAGGGAATCGAGGTATTTGGAAGCCTTGCGCGGTCTGGGAAGGGAAACGATATCGACTTACTTCTTCTTACCGATGACGTACTTTCCATTCAATTTTTCAATGAATGTGAGAAAGATGTGATAACAGTATTGGGTGCCTCCTCTCCAAAAGAGCGCCGCCGCCGCGCGGCAGCAAAGGTGCTCGGTCCTGCGTTTAACAAAATATTGAAGAGCCTGACTTCCGCGAAGAAGGCGGACTTCGACGTGTTCCTTGCTCCTCCCGACTGGCGCGACAGGACGCCTTCTACCCATCCATTCTGGTCGCAGTTAAACAGGGATGCCGTGCGCATTGCGTAGGCAGAAGGTTCATTTGGTATACTCTTCCTCTATGCAGGCAACCAACCTAGAAGGAAAGAATGTACCCGCAGTCGTCTTTAAGACACGAGTACGCGATGAGTCTGTCGGAGGAGATAACCCCTTCCGCTGGCAGGACTTGTCGTCTGATGAGATTTTCAAAGGAAAGAAGGTGGTTTTGTTTGCGCTCCCTGGCGCATTCACTCCTACCTGCTCCTCAACGCACGCACCTGGCTATGAAGCCAAGTACGAAGAGTTCAAGGCGCTTGGCATCGATTCTGTCATCTGTCTTTCAGTCAATGACGCATTTACGATGTATCAATGGGCAAAGAACTTGAATATATCAAAGGTCTTCATGCTTCCTGACGGCAACGCCGACTTTACGAAAGCAATTGGTGCCTTGGTGAAGAAAGAGAACCTTGGTTTCGGAGACCGCTCATGGCGCTACTCCTTGTATGTGGAAGACGGCACCATCAAGAAAGCATTCATCGAGGAAGGCTTTTCAGATAACTGTCCGGACGATCCTTTTGCCGTATCTGATGCAGATACGATGCTTAGCTACTTGAAGGAAGCAAACTAGTATGGCTGCATTCGAGCATTTTAAGCACCACCTGAAAAAGGCGGCAGATTTGCTCGATCTTAGCGAGGGAGAGCGCATAAAGCTTGCGACACCCGACCGCGTCCTTAGAAGTGAACTCACCATACCGCTTGATGCGGGAGGCACTGCCTCATTTCCGGCATACCGCGTGCAGTTTGATAACCGGCGCGGTCCGTACAAGGGAGGGATACGCTTTCATCCTGATGCGGATGAAGACGAAGTATCTGCGCTTGCAGCGATGATGGCGATAAAGTGTGCGGTTGTCGATATACCCTTTGGCGGAGCGAAGGGCGGCGTTGCCGTTAATCCTAAAAAGCTTTCAGAGCATGAGCAGGAGGAGCTTGCGAGAGCATATGTGCGTGCGTTTGCAGAACATCTTGGCCCTGCTATCGATATTCCTGCTCCAGACATCGCAACAAATGCGCACCTCATGGCCGTTATGAAAGAAGAGTATGAGCGTCTTGTGGGCGTACCGTCTCCTGCCGTTATTACCGGAAAGCCTCTTTCTGACGGCGGGATAGCGGGGCGCGAGAGTGCGACTGCCGCGGGTGCTGTTCATGTTCTCTCTGCACTTCTTGCGGACAGACATACAAGTGCCGCAGGGCTTCGTGTGGCAATACAAGGAGCAGGAAACGCTGGAGCCGAAGCTGCGCGTCTGCTCTCGCATATGGACATGCGCATTGTCGCGCTTTCCGACTCAAAAGGAACGCTTCTGCGAGAGGAAGGTATCGAGATACAAGAGACGCTTCGCATAAAAGAAGAGCAAGGGTCAGTCATTTGCGCTGGAGTACATGAAAACCCCGAAGCAGTACTCTCTACTCCTTGCGATATTCTTGTGCCCGCTGCGCTTGAAGAGCAGATTCACAAAGACAACGTTGAACACATACCTGCAGGCATTGTGCTTGAGATAGCAAATGGGCCCATAACACCAGGGGCTGATGATGTGCTTTCAGCAAAAGCAGTTGCTGTCGTGCCAGACGTGCTTGCAAATGCAGGAGGCGTCACCGTCTCATACTTCGAGTGGCTTCAAAATACGAGTGGTGAAGCGTGGGACTCGATGCGTGTTGCCAGTCGCCTTGAAGAGACGATGAAAGATGCATATCGGGATGTTGCTGACTTTGCGCTTGATAGGGGAACGACACTTCGGGAAGCCGCATACGCTCTCGCGCTCCTTCGTCTGACCGAAGAATAGAAAAACTGCAGGCTAGGGATAGCCTGCAGTTTCGTTAAGCGCGTTTTTTAGGGCGCGTTGCTGATTTTTCTGGAGCATTCTCGCTTTCTGCAAGAATTCGTTCCACTTCAGCATTTGCTTTTGCAAGAATTGATCTGCGCGTCTGCGCCATTTCAATAAGGACTTCTGCAAGAGAAGCTTCATGGGGCGCAAAGAGATGGATACGCTGTCCATCTGCGGCAAGCACTGCGCGTCCCCAATCATCTTCTGTGCTCCACGGCCCAGGATGCTTTTCGACAAGCGCATCAAGGAGTGGCATGAGAGCTCGGAGTCTGCGAGCATACGATACTGTCATGTATACCTCCGTACATCTTTTAGAAGACTAGCGCTTTTCAGTGCCTCTGCAAGTTATGCACCTACGCGCATTTCTCCTGCGTAAAAGATTCTATACTTTCCTCCATGCCGCGTTTAGCGGCTAAGAAAAGGAGACGGGGACATGTATCCCGAACATCCTGAAAAAAGATCCGTAGTTGCTGAATGGCTCATACCGGTTTGCTTGTGGGTGTTTGGCGTCCTCCCGATGGGGTGGCTCGCCTATGAATCCTCCAAACCGCGCGAACTGTTTGCCGAGTACGGCAGCGGGGTAACGACCGAAGAAGCAACTATTGCTTCAAATGAATAGCTCCTCGTCCGCGCGGCAGAACGCCGCGCGGTTATTTCTTCACTAGTTCAAAATCAAGCTCTCGCTCGGGAATGCGCGCTGCAGTGAGGCGCACCTGCACGCGGTCGCCAAGCGCGTATTCGGTCTTGGTGCGCTCTCCCACAAGACGGTAGCGCTTCTGGTCATGGACGTAGTAGTCATCGCCAATGGTTGTGATGCGCACCATGCCATCTGCACGCGTCTCATCAAGTTCGACATAGAAGCCGCGGTCGGTGACGCCTGATATGACTCCTGAAAACTCTTCGCCAATTCTTCCTGCGAGAAACTCCACTTGCTTCATCTTTATAGAATCGCGCTCGGCTTCAGCTGCCGCTACCTCGCGTTCAGACGAGCGAAGCGCAAGAGTATCAAACTCTGCCATTGCCCCCGTACTCATCGGCTGGTTTGAGACATAGTGCTTTAGCATGCGGTGCACCAACACGTCTGGATAGCGCCTAATAGGGGAGGTGAAGTGCGTATAGAAATCGAAGGCGAGACCAAAGTGCCCGATGTTCTTTGTTGAGTAGATGGCTTTTGACATAGACCGGAGCGTTGCCATTTTGATGAGGTATTCCTCGGGAGTTCCCTTCGCTTTTCCAAGAAGCGTATTGAGGGCAGGACCTGCAACGCGTCCGCCAGGGCCTACCGGAAGGTCGTATCCCATAACCTTCAAAAACGCAGAGAGATTCACGATGCGCTCTGCGTCCGGTGCGTCGTGTATGCGGTAGATAGAAGGATTGCCGCCGTTTCGCTTGCCTTGCTGCGCAAGCTCTTCGGCAACTGCTACGTTTGCGAGAAGCATGAAATCTTCAATGAGGAGATTGGTTTCTTTGCGTTCCTTGAGGTGCACGGCGATAGGCTTCCCTTCGTCATTAAGCTCAATTTTCACTTCTGCAGTATCAAATTCGACTGCGCCGTGCGCGATGCGGCGCGCGCGCATCTTGCGAGCAAGATCGCGAAGGATGTTGAGCTCGGTAAGCATCGGCCCACTCTGTGCGTCAATCACTTCTTGCGCTTCTTCGTAGGCAAACCGCTTGTCAGAGTGGATGATGGTTTCTCCAAACCAGCGTTCTTTAATGGTTCCTTCTGCATCAAGAACAAACACAGCGCTCATAGCAAGACGGTCCACATTCGGGTTTAAGGAACAGTAGTTCGTCGAAAGAACATGGGGGAGCATGGGAATAGTGCGGTCAACAAGGTATACGCTTGTTGCGCGGTTGCGGCCTTCAGCATCAATAACTGATCCAGGACGCACGAAGAAGGAAACGTCTGCAATATGCACGCCCACCTCCACATCGCCGTTTGAAAGGGGGCGCACCGAAAGCGCATCGTCAAAGTCCTTCGCGTCAACAGGGTCTATCGTAAACGTCGTGATACCTCTAAAGTCGCGGCGCACGCCTGTTGAAGGCGTGCCATCCCATACCGCTACGCCTTTTGCTTCTTCTGCAATCATCGCTTCGCCTGTTTCTTCGAGCTTTTTTGCTTCGGCAACAACTCCAGGAGGGAAGTCAGAGGAGAAGCCTTGAGAGAGCGCAAGTGCGCGCATCTCAACGTCATGCACGCCCGCCTCTCCAATAATTTCTTCAACGGTGCCCCAGGGGAAGCGCGCATCTTTTTCCCAGCCGCCAAGCGCGAGCACCACCTTACTGCCAAGCGGAAGCTTCTCTCCCTTTGCAAAGAAGGGGACGTACATTTTCTTCCAATCAGGTACGAGAATGACCTCGCCCTCTTCAGGACCCTCGCCAGCAACGAGTTTTCCTACGAACTTCTCACGGCTTCGAGAGATAATGCGCGCCACTGCTCCAGTCTTTCGCTTTTTCCCTGTCTTTGGATCTACGGACTCTCCTGTCTCCTCTATCTCAACAATGTCTCCAGGGAAGGCGGTGCCAAGAGCATCTTCGGGGATGTAGATGTCTTCCTCACCTTCTTTGTACGTGAAAAACCCCTTGCCGGTGCGGGTAATGAGTATCGGTCCTTCGTGTGTTGCGCCCTTCATTTGTTTTACTCTAGCAGATTACCGGCCTTCTGCTATCATGCGCGTGTCCGTACGAAAGGCAGGCTTTCCTGAAGTAGGTCGTATCAAGTCGCGTTGCGCGATCGAGGAGGGAGCCGCTTCGGGTACCGACGGCCGTATCTGTAACGGTCCTGAGCCTTTGCTCAGGTGCGCCAAGCCTTCGGGTTTGGCGCACTTTTCTTTCGGGTTTGACTGAAACCGCTTATTTTGGTACTCTCGCGGGACATGTTGATGATTCGCTTCCAGAGGATAGGCCGCAAGAACGACCCGGCTTTTCGCATACTCGTCCTCGAAAAGACCTCAAGCCCTAAAGCCGGCACCTATGTCGAGCAGGTCGGCACCTATAACCCAAAGACCAAAGACTTCAGCGCAAACGCCGAGGCTATTAAAGGCTGGATAGCAAAAGGCGCACAGCTCTCTCCTTCACTCCAGAACCTCCTCATTCGCAAGGGCGTTATCGAAGGTAAGAAGAGTGCGTCGGTCGTGAAGAAGAAGAATCTTGAGAAGAACATTGCAAAGAAGGCCGCTGAAGAGGCTGCGGCAAAGGAAGCTGCAGAGAAAGCAGCGGCTGATGCGGCAGCTGTTGAGGTAGTAGCAGAGGCTCCTGCAGAAGAGCCTGTAGCTGAAGCTCCGGCTGAAGAGGTTGCAGAAGTGAAGGAAGAAGAGGTTCCTGCTGCTGCGTAGTAAGTGCGCCTTTGGCGCTGTGTGCTTAATGGCTGAACTGACTGAAACGATATGAATGAAAAACATCCAGAAGAACTCTTTCTTGAATACGTGGTAACGGCACTCGTTGACCATCCGGAAGACATTTCCATTACACGCACCGTCGACAATCTCGGCGTTCTCCTTACCCTTACGGTGCATAAAGATGACATGGGCAAGGTGATAGGACGCGGCGGTAAGCTTGCAACGCAGGCAATACGCCCTCTTCTTTCTGCTGTTGGCATGAAGCACAATGCGCGCGTTTCTTTGAAGATAAACGAGCCTATGGGCGGGAAGCGTGAACAGGAATTCAAGAGTCTTGAAGAAACGCTCGAAAGCCTGAACTAATGCTTCGCTTTCACCTCATCACCCTTTTCCCTGAAGCGTGCGACGCCTATCTAAACGCATCCATACTGGGGCGCGCCAGAAAGAACAAGAAGATTAGCGTCTCGTATCAGTCTCCGCGCGACTATGTCGATAACAAGTGGGGGAAGGTAGATGAGCGTCCCTATGGCGGCGGTCCTGGCATGGTGATGCAAGCACTCCCTATCGTACGCGCTGCAAAGAAAGCGGTAGGAAGAAAGAAAGGGAAGAAGGCGTTTGTTTGGTTCTCGCCTTCTGCTCCTGCTTTTACCAACAAGGAAGCAGACAAGCTCGCAGCGTTTGATGACATCGTTCTCATCTGCGGCCGCTATGAAGGTATCGATGAGCGTGCAGCAAAAATACTAAAGACCATGGGCACTCTGAAGCGGTATTCGGTGGGCGAGGCAACTCTGACGGGTGCTGAAGTTCCTGCTATGGCACTCGTGGATGCGGTTTCTCGCAGACTTACCGGAGTCCTTGGAAAGGATGAGTCAGTAGAAGAGCGCAGAGTTTCAAGCGGAGAAGTATATACGCGCCCTGAAGAAATCGTATTTGAAAAGAAGAAGTATCGCGTGCCGAAAGTGCTCATTTCAGGACATCAGGCGAAGATAGAGGAGTGGAAGAAGGGGAGGAAGAGCTAACGTATTTCAAATAGAAAGAGGGGGCAGGTTTATCCTGCCCCCTCACTGGGTGTAGTCGAGGTTCGACTACTTCTTTTTATTGCACTTCGAGCACTGTCCGCAGTGCCCGCAACCGCTACCGCGGTGCCCACCAGAGCCGTGTTTTGACCCTGGGTGATTGCATTTGCGGCCGCTACCTTTACCCATAGGAACATTCCTTCTTTCTCGTATCCCTCGCGCTCAACTGTACCATTAGAAATATGGAAAGCAAGGAGCTGTGTGTAGGTGTATCAAAACACAACTACAAAAACAGGACGTCCAAAGACGTCCTGTTCCAGTTCTACGCAATTTTCAGCGTCTCTTTATTGTAAGCATCCGCTCTTTCTCGCGCCGCTTTTCCTGCACGCTCGGAGCGAGCAAAATGCTCCTCGATAAAAGCTCTGCCAGCTTTACGGCCAAGCCACCACATAAGAGCATCCACAGCTACTCGGTCACGAAGAGTCGTTTCTTCAGGGTCGTGCCAGCAAGAATTGAACGGAAGAACCGTTCCTGTATGGCCATCCTTGCACTTTTCACTACATATGTGCGTGAAGTGCATAACCATGTCATGAGATTCCCGCTTAAACAGGAGCGAGAACACTCTTTCAGGATGTGCTTCTTTAGAGCGGTACGCATCCAAAAGAAAACTGTTCCCGATATTCGTGCCAAGCCACTGCACTGTTGTCGACACGAGAGCGATGTCTCTGCTGTTGTACGGCCGACCTTTGAATTCGAAGTCAGGCTTGAAGCGTCCCGTAAGCGTTCCCATTCCTGGGAGGATGCGGTGGATAATAACTTCAAGAGGGGTCGGTTCGGGAGCGTCAACGCGATGCGCGCGCTCCCACTGCTTTGCGATAACTCGCTCCGCATTGAACCCTCCGTATTCGGGTTTAGGTTCAAAGGCAAGTCTCTCCACGTAGCGGGGAAAGACGAAACCATAGGGAGCGAGCGATTTGGTCGCTAGCGGATGTCGCATGTGAATGTTCCTTTCTGCTTATCCGGCGGGACTATAGCACAGAACAAAAAAGAGGCTATTGTACCAGCAAAAAAGCAAGTATTGCAGAACACACTCCTTTCTGTACAGTGCGGGAGGGAAACAAAAGGAGAAGACAATGGAAGAGCCTGAAGTTCTATCCGATGAGCGGTTTGCCGAGTTGTTTGGTTTTTGTCCTGTACGTCACACGAAAGAGCAAAAAGAAAAGGCCAGAGAGGTTAACTTACTTCTTGACGCTGTCTCTGATGAGCTTTCGATACCTGATCGATACTTTTTCGAGATTACTAGAAGGGAGGAAGAATACACTCAGTTTCTTTCTCGCGTGATCAATTGCCCCGAAGACATTATACGGAGGGCGCAGCATATGCTGAAACCTGATTCTCCAGAAAGACGAAGCCTGGCGCTCATACAAGCCTTTCGGAAGGGCAAGCGATAGGTAAAGAACCAGCGTTAAAACGCTGGTTCTTTTCATATCCCCAACTCTCCTTGACGCCCTCGTATAGTGGGCATATACTCCTCCATACCAGAACAGATTGAGTGGCGGCGGCACTCTGGCGGGCGACATACGAAGATTTTTAGAAGCGTCCCGGGAAACCGGAACGCGGCTCGTTGCGCACGAGCCCATTTGGCGTTTCCATGCCTCACTATTACTACACTGACGTATTCACCACATGAAGACCAACAAAGCCCTCCCGCAGAAGACCTTTGCTGCGTACCAGAAGCCCCGTGTTGCGTTCCCTGACCTCGTTGCCCACCAGCGCGATTCATTTGAATGGCTTGTGAAGGAGGGCCTTGCCGAACTCTTTAAGGAGTTCTCTCCAATACCAGACTACTCTGGAAAGAAGTTCGAGCTTCGCTTCGATGGCTTTGAGCTTGGTGAGCCTAAATGCGATATAGACTTCGCACGCGACAACATGCGCACCTACGAAGTGCCGGTGAAGGCGCAAGTGACGCTCTTGAACAAGACGCTTGGAACCGAGAAGTCGCAGGACCTCTTCCTCGCTGATCTTCCTATGATGACCCCGCACGGGTCCTTTATCGTATCTGGCGTTGAGCGCGCCATCGTCCCCCAGCTTGCGCGAAGCTTCGGGGCGTTCTTCATTTCTGAAGATATAAAAGGCAAGCAGTTCTTCGGTGCAAAAATCATTCCCGCACGCGGCGTCTGGATTGAAATAGACTCTGAAGCAGACGGCGCTATCTTCGTGAAGATAGACCGCAAGCGCAAGTTCCCAATCACCAACCTTCTCTCGGTATTTGGCGCAGGCGTTGGCGAAGAGCTTGCAAAGCACTTCAAGGGCGATAAGGTTGCGCTCGCAGCGCTTGCCGCAACCCGTGCGCACGACACAACTGAATCAGTCGAAGATGCATACGTTGAAATACACCGCCGCATGCGCGATGGGGATCTTGCTACCGCAGACAACGCAAAGTCGTACGTTAAACAGCTCTTTGCTGCTGAACGCTATGACCTTTCTAAAGTAGGTCGCCACCGCTTGAACCAGCGCTTTGCGCTTCCTACCGATGCAAAGGCTCTCAAAGAGCGCGCACTCACTCTCCCTGACCTTATCCGCATCGTCGCTGAAATCGCACGCTTGAACGTAACGCCAAACTCGGTTCCAGACGATATCGACCACCTTGGCTTCCGCCGCGTTCGTTTCGTCGGGGAACTCCTACAGGCCCGCATGCGTGTGGGTATGTCGCGCATGAAGCGCAATATCCAAGATCGCATGTCGACTATTGAGAGCGAGACCGCGCTCCCTATGGCGCTCGTGAACCCGCGTCCGCTTCAGGCATCTATTCGCGAATTCTTCACCGCAAACCAGCTCTCGCAGTTCATGGATCAGCAGAACATCCTTGCTGAACTTGAAAGCATGCGCACCCTCTCCGCTCTCGGCCCTGGAGGCCTTACCCGTGAGCGCGCCGGCTTTGAGGTGCGCGACGTGCATCCGTCGCATTACGGACGCCTCTGTCCTATTCACACACCTGAAGGAGCGAACATCGGCCTTATCCTTCGCATGGCGCTTCACTGCCGCACTAACGAATTCGGCGTCATCGAAACTCCCTACGCTGTCGTAAAGAAAGGCGTGGTAACAGAGGAAGTGGTGCACTTGAACGCTCTTGAAGAGGAGAACCAGATCATCGTGCACGCTGCAACGCCAGTAGATGAGAAGGGACGCATCGTTCCTGAAATGGTGGAGGCGCGCCGCAACGGTGAGCCAGCAGTTGTCTCACGCGATGAGGTTACCCTTATCGACGCTTCGACATACCAGATGTTCTCTGCTGCAACTGCAATGATTCCGTTCGTTGACCACGACGACGCAAACCGCGCACTCATGGGTTCAAACATGCAGAAGCAGGCAACTCCTGTGCTTATTCCTGAAGCACCGCTTGTTGCTACGGGCATCGAAGAGCATGCAGCACGCAACACTGGCCGCCTCATCCTTGCTGAAGAAGCAGGCGACGTCACGTATGTTGATGCAAAGAAGATTATCGTCACGAACAAGGATAATAAGAAGAGGGAGTACCGCCTTCAGGAACTCATTCAGACCAACCAGAACTCCGCACAGCGCCAGCGTCCGGCTGTCTCTACCGGCGACAAGGTGAAGAAGGGTGAAGTCTTGGCGGACGCTTCAAGTTCCGCACATGGTCAGATGGCGCTCGGGCAAAACGTGCGCGTCGCCTTCATGAGCTGGTCTGGCGCAAACTACGAAGACGCCATCATCGTCTCCGAGCGCCTTGTGCAGCAGTCTAAGTTCACCACTATCCATATCGAAGACTTCGAGTGCGCCGTGCGCGACACCAAGCTCGGTCCTGAAGTAACAACGCACGACATTCCAAACGTCGGAGAACTTCGTTTGAAGAACCTTGATGAGGATGGCGTCATTCGTATCGGTGCAGAAGTGCGCCCTGGCGACATTCTTGTCGGAAAGGTAACGCCAAAGGGCGAGACCCAGCTTACTCCTGAAGAGCGCCTCCTTCGCTCTATCTTCGGCGATAAGGCAAAGGACGTGAAAGATACCTCGCTTCGCATGGAAGGCGGCAAGCGTGGTCGTGTCATTGGCGTGAAGGTTTTCTCACGCGAACAGGGCGATCAGCTTGAAAGCGGCATCATCAAGAAGATTGTCGTAACAGTTGCGCAGGTACGAAACGTCTCCGTGGGAGACAAGCTTGCCGGACGCCACGGAAACAAGGGCGTTATCTCCCGCGTGCTTCCTGCTGAAGAGATGCCATACGACAAGGATGGTAATCCGGTTGACGTTATCTTGACGCCCCTTGGCGTGCCGTCTCGTATGAACCTTGGTCAGATTCTTGAAATGCATCTTGGTCTTGCAGCAAATGCGCTTAACTATCAGGCAGTGGTTCCGCCGTTTGCAGGCGCAACCTCTGATGAAATTCGCGATGAGCTTGTTGCGGCGGGCTTTGACCGTTCCGGCAAGATGCAGCTCTTTGACGGCCGTACCGGCGAAGCATTCGCACAGCCTATTTCAGTCGGATACATGTACATCTTGAAACTCCATCACATGGTGGAGGACAAGATCCATATGCGCTCCATTGGTCCGTACTCGCTCATCACCCAGCAGCCGCTTGGCGGAAAAGCACAAAACGGTGGTCAGCGCTTTGGAGAAATGGAAGTGTGGGCGCTCCTTGGCTACGGCAGCGCCTATACCCTTCGCGAAATGCTTACCATCAAGTCTGACGATATCCAGGGCCGCTCGGCTACCTTCGATGCGATTGTGAAGGGCGAGTCGGTCGTGCATTCTGGCACCCCTGCTTCGTTCTCCGTACTTACTAACCAAATCCGCGGCCTTGCGCTTGATATCGAGCCTATGGAGCGTCCTAACGACGTTGACGCGTAACTTCCACGACTATGCCTACCTCACGAAACGATTCTGCAAAGCCGTTTGGCCGCCGTCCGCAGGGACCCCGCCAAGACTGGAACGCATTGCGCCTTTCGCTCGCGTCTCCCGAGCGCATCCTTGAATGGTCGCGTGGTGAAATCACGAAGCCAGAAACCATTAACTACCGCACCCAGCGCTCTGAAAAGCACGGACTTTTCGACGAAAAGATCTTCGGTCCTGAACGCGATTACGAATGCTACTGCGGTAAGTACAAGGGTATCCGCTATAAGGGCATCACGTGCGATAAGTGTGGTGTTGAAATAACCCGCTCCATCGTGCGCCGCGAGCGCATGGGCCACATCGAGCTTGTTACCCCTGTCGCACACATCTGGTTCTTGCGCTCCATGCCAAGCCGCATGGCGCTTGTCCTTGGTATTCCTTCGGGCGATCTTGAGAAGGTTGTCTACTTCGCTGGCTACATCATCACGAAAGTGAATGAAGACGTGAAGAAGCGACTTCTCTCCGAGCTTGAAGGCGAGTACAAGACCAAGCACAAGGCAGCGAAAAACGACAAGGAGCGCGATGCACTCAAAGAGCGCATGACGCTTGCAAAGGGTGAAATCGATTCCGTCATTGTCGGCAAGGTCTTCGATGAAATCGCCTACCACCGCTTCTCGGTGAAGTACGGAACCTTGTTTGAGGCGAAGATAGGCGCGGAAGCCATTTACGATATTTTCCGCAACATTAACCTTGAGGACTTGAAGAGCACTCTTGAAGCCCGCTACCAGAATGCAGCGTCTGCCGAGCGCGAGAAGCTTGCAAAGCGCATTTCACTCTTGGCTTCTATGATTGCATCGAAGGTGCGTCCTGAATGGATGTTCATGACGAAGATTCCAGTTATTCCGCCAGCACTTCGTCCGATGGTCGCGCTTGATGGCGGCCGCCATGCAACGTCAGACGTAAACGACCTCTATCGTCGTGTGATTAACCGCAATAACCGCTTGCGCAAGCTTCTTGATATTCATGCGCCAGAAGTCATCTTGCGCAACGAGAAGCGCATCTTGCAGGAAGCAGTTGACGCTCTCCTTGATAACTCTATTCGCAAGTCGGGAGCTTCAGGAGGTGCGCTCACCCCAAGCCAGCGCCGCCCGCTCAAGTCTCTTGCAGACTACCTGAAGGGTAAGCAGGGTTATTTCCGCCAGAACCTTCTTGGAAAGCGCGTCGACTACTCTGGCCGCTCCGTTATCGTCGTTGGTCCTGACCTTGAGCTTGATGAATGCGGTATTCCAAAGCACATGGCGCTCGAGCTCTTCCGTCCGTTTGTTATTGCAGGCCTCCTTGAGCGCGAGCTTGCCTTCAACATCCGCGGTGCAGGACGCCTTATCGAAGACAGCGTGCCTGAAGTCTGGGAAATTCTTGAAGAAAAGATCCAGGGCAAGTATGTCCTCTTAAACCGCGCGCCAACGCTTCACCGCCAAGGTATCCAGGCATTTCGTCCGCGCCTTATCGAAGGTGATGCTATCCAGCTTCATCCGCTTGTCTGTCCTGCCTTTAACGCAGACTTCGACGGCGACCAGATGGCTATTCACGTGCCGCTTTCAGAAGAAGCGCAGTGGGAGGCACGCGAAGTGATGAGTGCAAACAAGAACATCTTGAAGCCAGGTTCTGGAGCTCCTGTTATTGCAACCTCGCACGATATCGCGCTTGGCTGCTACTGGCTTACGAAAGTCATTGAAGGAGCAAAGGGCGAAGGCTCGCACTTCCCATCGCCAAACGCCGCTATCCTCGCTCATGACTACGGCGCTGTCGATCTTCGCGCAAAAGTCTCTATCTTGCCGATGCAGGATAAGGCGAAGTACGCAGGCTTTGACGGAAAGATCTTCGAGACTACGGTTGGCCGCCTTCTCTTCAACACGGTTCTTCCTTCTGACTATCCGTACGTCAATGACGCTATTACGAAGAAAGTCTTCGGCAATATCATTAAGGACTGCATCGTCCGCTACGGTCTCGATCGCATTCCGGACATTGTGAACAAGATTAAGGAGTTCGGCTTCGAGTACGCAACAAAGTCCGGTATCACGTGGAGTTTGGACGACGTATCCGTTCCTTCCGAGAAGGAAGCAGTGGTTGCCGCAGCGCGCACCAAGGTAGAGCGCCTTGAGAATGACTTCAAGGAAGGTCTTCTTTCTGAAGAAGAGAAGCGCCGCATCGTCATTGAAACGTGGCACGGCACCAAGACTGAAGTCGAGAAGCTTGTCGATAAGGGATTGAACCCAAAGAGTCCGGTGTCTGACATCATCAGCTCTGGTGCCCGCGGTTCTATCGGCAACCTTACCCAGATGGTTGGTATGAAGGGTCTTATCCAGAGCACCTCAGGAGAGACCATCGAGCTTCCTATCGTTTCATCCATGATGGAAGGCTTGAACCCGATTGAATACTTCATGTCGACCCACGGTTCTCGCAAAGGTTTGACTGACACTGCGCTTGGAACGGCACGCGCCGGCTACCTTACCCGCCGTCTCTTCGACGTTGCGCAGGACTCTATCGTCACTGAAGCTGACTGTGGTACGAAGAAGGGTATTAACATCGGACGCGTTTCTGCTTCTGGTATCACGATTGACTTTGCTGAAGCAATACGCGGACGCGTACTTGCTGAAAGCGTTGGCGAGTTGAAGCGCGGAACATACCTCTCTGCAGATGATGCAAAGGCACTTGCTAGCGATGAGAGCATCACGAGCGTTCCGGTGCGTTCTCCGATGAGCTGTGAGACACGCTTTGGTATCTGTGCAGCCTGCTACGGTATGGATCTCACCACGCAGGAAATCGTCGATCTTGGTGAAGCAGTGGGAACTGTTGCTGCTCAAGCAATTGGCGAGCCAGGAACCCAGCTCACTATGCGTACCTTCCATGCCGGCGGTACCGCATCAGTTGGTGGCGACATCACCTCTGGTCTTCCACGCGTTGAAGAAGTACTTGAAAAGCGTACACCGAAAGTGCCAGCAGTCGTTTCAAAGACTGACGGCATGGTGGTTGAAATCAAAGAAGAAGGACGCGAGAAGTACATCGTAGTTGCGCACGAAGCAGGGCAGAGCGCGAAGAAGTCCACGAAGAAAGCTAAGAACACCGAGGAAGCTATTGAGTACCTCGTCACGTATCCGCGCATGCCGCTTGTGAAAGCAGGAAGCGCAGTCAAAAAGGGCCAGCTCTTGACTGACGGTTCTGCAGATCTTGATGAGCTCTTTGAGTTCGCAGGACGTGCAGCAACCCAGGAATACATCATTGCTGAAACCTCTAAGATTTATGAACTCCAAGGAGCTTCCGTGTCCCGCAAGCACCTTGAAGTCGTAGTGAAGCAGATGTTCTCGCGCATGAAAGTAACGGATGTAGGAGACTCTGATTATTCGGTAGGGGATGTCCTTGAAGACTGGGAATACAACGAGGCAGTGAAGACAGCTGAAGCGGAAGGGAAGCTTCCGGTGAAGGCTCGCGAGATGGTGCTCGGTATCAAGGAGTCTGCGCTCTCGCGCCGTTCCTTCCTCTCCGCAGCATCCTTCGAGCAGACAACGAAGATTCTCATCGGTGCAGCCTTGAAGGGCTCTGTCGATACGCTTCGCGGTCTTAAGGAGAACGTTATCCTTGGTCGCCTCATTCCTGCTGGTACTGGCTTTGCAGGCTCTAAAAAGCGCACTGCTATCGAAGGCCTCCAGAAGGAGCGCGAGGCAGAGCGCATGGAGCGTGCTTCAGAAGATGCGCCTGTGGGTGTTACCGAGCTTGGTGCACGTCGGTAAGAGATAGCGGAGATATATACAAGAATCGCGGCCACCTTTTTGAGGTGGCCGCGGGTCGTTTAGTCTTTTCGTTGCCAGTGAGTCCACTGCATGTGGTGTCCAAGTGGCACGTACGTTGCGATCACGACGCCAAAAAAAGCGAGGACTGCACCCAAGGCTGCGGACGCGCCCTCTGCTTCGACGAAAAGTTTCGTGCCGAACAAAATCAGAAGGGTCGCCATGGCCGTCGATGCAAGTAAGGCCCATCGAGCCCAGACTGGAACCACTGCTTCTTTGTCGTCAAGAACAGCACTTTCTTCGGCCATCAGATTTCTCCTCAATAAGCCGGTTAGTGAAGATTTAATAATACCATATATATTAATTTTATGCAAGTTCTCGTAAAACGCTAGCAGGGATACGCTAAACGCTATAAGCTATGCAGTAATGGCCGACACCGCGCAGAAAATAAAGGAAAAGCTCTCCATCGTAGACGTGGTGTCACCCTACGTGAAGCTCGTCAAAGCAGGACGCTACTACAAAGGTCTCTCTCCCTTTAATAAGGAGAAGACCCCCTCTTTTTATGTAAACCCCGAGCGCGGCAGCTACTACTGCTTCTCCTCAAGCCAAGGAGGCGACCATTTCACCTTCATCGAAAAGATGGAAGGACTCGACTTCAAAGGAGCTTTGAAGGTACTTGCCGAGAAAGCGGGCGTACCGCTTGAGTACTCGGCAGGGAAGAAGAATACCGAGAAGACAGATCGTCTTCGAGAAGCGATGGCGCGCGCCGAAGCCTTTTACATGCGAAACCTTGATGAGAAAGGAGAGGCATATCAGTACGCTCTTTCACGCGGCCTCACCAAGGAAACCATTACTGCGTGGAGCATCGGCTACGCTCCTGATGGCTGGCGAACTCTCCTTGAAGAGCTAACCGCCGCAGGCTTCACCATCGAGGAACTCGTTGCCGCAGGCCTTATCAAAGAAGCAGACGGCAAGCAGGGCACCTACTACGACCGCTTCAGAAACCGCCTCATGTTTCCTCTAAAAGACAGCGCTGGCAGAACCGTCGCATTCTCTGGCCGAGCGCTTTCTCCTGAAGATCCGGCAAAGTATTTGAATAGCCCTGAAACAGAGCTCTTCAAGAAGTCAGAAGTTCTCTTTGGCATGCACTTTGCAAAAGATGCGATACGCACGAGGGGATTTGCGCTTCTTGTTGAAGGACAGTTCGATCTCGTGCTCCTGCATCAGATTGGATTCGGGAATGCTATCGCCCTTTCAGGAACTGCTCTGTCAGACACGCACCTTTCGCTCGTCAAACGATATGCGGACAATCTGATGCTTGCCTTAGACGGCGATCGCGCAGGTCTTGCTGCAAGCGCAAAGAACGCACACGCAGCACTTCGCTCCGGCATGCGCGTCAAGGCAGTCAGATTGCCGCTCGGGAAAGACCCTGCAGATCTTGCAAAAGACACTCCGCAAGACCTCACCCGAAGAATTAAGGAAGCAGAGCCCATTGTTGAGTTCTTCCTCTCGGTACTTGCTTCGTCTGAAAGCGATCAGCATCGGCTTGTCGTTGCATCAGAGCGACTGGTGCTTCCGCTTATCCGCGCCATGAAAAGCCCTATGGAGCGGGAGCACTTCGTAAGCGTGGTTGCCCGATCGCTTGGCTCATCTGCCGAAGCGGTGCGCGCCTCTCTTGGGAAGGCTGAACCCTCTCCAGAGGTACTGTCAAAAGAGGAGAGGGAAGCGGCTCTTCCGGAAGAAACATCGCGCGCGCTCCTCATTAGAGCCACGATTGCCTGCTATCCAGACACCCTCCTTGCGAAAAGGCTCAAAGAGGAGTACGCTCGTATTACTGGAGTGTCGCTTGAGGAGACCGAGGTCCCCGAGCGCTCCCTTTTTGAGGCGGGACTTCTCTTCGGAGAGACGCCAAGCGAGAGTGCAGGAGACGACTTACTAAACGCATTCGAGCGGACGGTACTCGCCGACCGTTTACGAGAAGCAACACATGCTCTGCGCATAGCAGAGGCAGCTAAAGACGAAGACGGCATACACAAGGCACTTGCCGCGTGCAAAGACATTTCACAAGAACTCGCTCGTCTCGCTTAACTACCATTACTTTCCGTACTATGGCTAAAAAAACTACCAAGAAGAAAGCAAAAAAAGTCGCAAAGAAACCTGCGAAGGGCAAGAAGGCTATAAAGAAGAAGTCGGTAAAGAAGGCTGCCAAGCGCCCTGCAAAGAAAGTATTGAAGGGCAAGAAAGGCATGAAGGCAGTAGTTCGTGCAGGCGCACTCTCTGCACGCCAGAAGGCCAAAGTAGCGCAGGAGGATAAGGCGGAAGCCCTTATTCGCAAGGGACGCGATCGCGGCTACATAACGTACAGCGAAATCCTTCGCGAATTCCCGCACATCGAAGAGGACGTCTCCTTTCTCGATGAGCTCTATGAGCGCTTCTCAACCTGCGGTATCGACATTCTTGAAGGCGGTATGCTCGAGGATAATGCTGATGAGTATCTTGCAACAAGAAACATCAAAGGCCGCGACTCCGCTTCCTATGACTCCATCCAAATTTATCTTCGCGAAATCGGCCAGTACCCGCTTTTGACTGCGGCTGAAGAGCGCGAGCTCGCAAAGCGCATTGAAAAGGGAGATGATGAGGCGCGCAACATTCTTGCTCGCTCAAACCTTCGTCTCGTCGTCTCTATCGCAAAGAAGTATGTGGGCCGCTCTCCTGACCTCACGCTTCTCGACCTTATCCAAGAAGGAAACCTTGGCCTCTTTAAGGCGGTTGATAAGTTTGATTGGAACAAAGGCTTCAAGTTCTCAACGTATGCAACGTGGTGGATTCGCCAGGCGATTACGCGCGCACTTGCAGACCAGTCCCGCACCATCCGCATTCCCGTGCACATGGTCGAGACTATTGCTAAATACAAGCAGGTCTCTCGCCGCCTTGCCCAAGCGCTTGGACGCGACCCGCAGCCTGAAGAGGTTGCTATTGAGATGGGCCTTGAGGTGGATAAGATTTATCAGATTGAGAAAATAAACCAAGATACCCTCTCTCTTGAAAGCCCCATCGGTTCAGATGACGACGAGAAGTCTTCTCTTGGCGACTTTATTGCAGACGATAAGATCCCGTCTCCGGTACAGGAGTCTTCGGAGCGTATCTTGACTGAACAGGTGCGAGATATTTTGGACGACCTCTCTCCCAAGGAGCGCAAAATTCTCGAGATGCGCCACGGCCTTATGGATGGCATCTATCACACCCTTGAGGAAGTGGGGCGCGAGTTCGGCGTTACGCGCGAGCGCATTCGCCAAATAGAAGCGAAAGCGCTTGAGAAGATACGCACGCACGAGAAGGCGCGGCGTCTCAAAAGCTATTAGTTTCTCGTACTTGCAACTCCCCCGCGGTGGGGTAGGATACGCTCTTGCCGTGCATTCGCACGGCAGTCGTATTGCCTTATAAAAGGGAAGACTGATGCAAACAGCACCCGTACGAAACCTACACAAAACCATGCGCGTCACAGATGAAATCCTTGAACGGTACCGCACGCAAAGCGCGGCGTTCATGTCGCCCGACCAAGCCGGCGCCCGCCGGTTCTACCGCTCGCAGCACCGCACCGAAATAGCGGTGTTGAAGTGCATGGACGGCAGGCTCAACTTGGCGCTCATGACGAATACGCCGCCCGGCATTCTCTCGCCGTTTCGCACGATGGGAGGAAAGTTCAACATGGGGTGGCCGTGGTTTGGCGACCTCATCGATGAATGGGTGAAGCATGCGTGGGAGAAGCAGCGCAGCGCGGTCATTCTGGTGACCTACCACTTTTCGCGCTCCCATAATTCGCATCTCGGATGCAAAGGATGGGGGTACGACCAAGCGGCTGCACAGGATGCGGCGCATGCGCTCGTGAACGACATTGGGCGCATCTATGGCGTCGGGCACGATGGCGTTCGCGCTATCGTAGTCGGTATTGAAACGGATGAAGACGCACTCGTTTTTCACGGAAATGGAACGCTCGACTTGGCACAAGAGGCGGACACCGCTGAATTTGAGCTTCTCGAGAAGTTTCGCGTTCTTTTCCCTGGCATGGGACTTCAAGTTCTTTCCGATGTGTTTGAACTCGTGAAAGGCAATATTGCGCATATCGCCGAGATTCGCGCCAAAAAGCGCGAACCTATCGACATGGACCATCGCGAAAACATCATCGGGGTGGGCCGCGGTTTCGATTCGCTCCATATGCCCAACCGAGCGCTCATCATCGGCCCCTTCGATCATGGGTGGCCAAACGAAGTGGCAGTCGCAGGAAAGATTGTTAAAAGCAATCTTGAAGCGGGCCGCATCAACGTCGAGGACGGCTTCCTTTTGCTGTGCTCGTCTGCGTTTCGCAAGGACCGCGGCACGGGCCTTGAACGGCACCGCTCTGAATTCCGAGCGAAGGAAATTGCGAAGTACGCTCAAAAGGCGCTTACCGAGGCAGTTCCCGATCTTACATTCGATGTCGTTATCGGCACTGTCGATATGGATACTCGCGAACTCTACGTTCTCGAGCGGTCATAGGCGGCAGAGCACTTCATTTGGAGCTGGCACCTTGGTGCCAGCTCTTTTTGCTACACTATGGCCGTATGCCGCGACGCAAGAAGAAATATCCCATAACGCACTGGAGCTACTCCTCCTTGATGGCGTATTTGCGCAACCCTCTGGCGTGGTATAAGCACTACGTTCTTAAGATATACGACACGCCGCGCGGTCCCTCTGCCATTGTGGGCGTTGCAGGCCATCTTGCGCTCGAGCATTTCTATACCGGCTTTTCAAAAGAGCAGGCAATTGAGCAGGGGCTCGTCTATCTTCGCAGCGTTCCTGATTTTGAAATAAACTTCGGTGTTGCTTCAACGCGCCTCGCTAAAAAAGCAAAGCGCCTTTCCATGGAGCGCGACTATCTTCAAGCCATCGGCTTCTATCTCGCTCGTCCGCCGCGTCATCGCGTGCTTGCTGCAGAAGCGAAGGGACTTGCTAAAGTACAAGGCCTTCCGCTTCAGGTCAAAGCGGTCGCAGATCTTGTCGTCGAGTCGAAAGGAAACAAGGGATGCGTTGATGTTGTGGATCATAAGTTTGTCGAGACGTTTAGTAAGGCAAAGGGCGCAAAACCACTCTTCATGCTCCAAGCAGTCTTTAACTACTATGTCGTCTCCTCACTGTACGGGAAGCCGGTGAAGCGCTTTATGGTCTATGAGTGCAAGAAGTCCAAAAACAAAGACGGGAAGCCCCAGCTTCGAAAGTACGTCCTCCACTATGACGACATGGCAGATGCCTTTGACGTCTTTCACCGGCTCGTGAAGGAAGCGAGCGCGGAAATAGCAACGCGCCGCACGTATCTTCCTAACCCTTCAGACATGTTTGAAGGAGAAGATTCGTTTGAACTCTACCGTCTTCGACTTACCGAAGACTAACGTACGCGCGAGATTGCCTCTTCAATGACTTGCTTCAAAGGCTCGTAGGGAAGAGCACCCGTTACGGGAATAGGGTCTGCGCCGCGAACCAAAATTACGATGTAGGGAGTGCCGCCAGCTCCTGCATCCTTTGCATTTTGTATATCGTTTGCAACACGCTCAACAAAACGGTCGCTCTCCATACACTGCGTAAACACATCTTGTGAGAGTCCGAGACTTGAAACTACAGCCCCATAGCCATTTGGATTGAACTGGTCGCTTCCAGGAGCTGCCTGCTGAAGCGCATCTATGAAGCTAAAGAAAAGAGGGTCGCCTCCTTGCTCTGCAACGCACTCGGCAGCTTCAGCGTGGAGTCCTGCGTTTGGGTGTACAGGAATGAGAGGAAGGTGGCGGTATACCCATGCCACTTGGCCTCCTTCACCATATTCGCTCATGAGCTGGGCCATGGTTGCTTGGAAGCTTTTGCAGTATGCGCAATCAATATCAGAGTATTCAACGACAATAACAGGAGCTTCTGGGTTGCCAATCATATGGTCGTCCGGAGAGACAGGACGCACGGATGCGGCTGCTTCAAGAGGTGATACCGACACATCGGTGCGCACGACATAAATAGCTATCGCAAGCAGGGCGCCAGCGATAAGGATGGTAATAGGGATGAGATACGGGTGGCGGTCATTCATATATGCAGTATATCGTCCCGTCTTTCTCTAGAGACCAAGCGTGTGGGTAAGGGCGTGGGTGTCGCCTGGCGCTTCCCACGAAGAAGTATCGAGTTTAATCTCACGCTTTTGCGAGAAGTCCTTGTATTTCACATGCCCATGCTCCTTCGCATAGTCATAGAGTTCTCTTGTGAGCCGCACATCTTCGATGCAGTACTCGCGCACTTTGTCGTAGAGCCCTTCGTCCCACCACTTCATTGCATCTAGGCCTGCCCCTTTCTTGCCTTTACCAAGCGTCGCTTCCGCAAGCGACTGAAGGCGTATGCGCCGTCCAAGCGACTTATATACCTCGGAGAGAAGGTCGAGCGAGCGAATCTTGGTGAGGTCGCCTGGGTAGTAGCGGTTTAAGAGGGGAATATCGAAGGTGTCCGAGTTAAAGCCGATAAGCATGTCTGCGCCCTCAAGAATAGGCCAGAGCTTCGGCAGATCCTCCATAAGGTATGAAGAGTATTCTCCTGTCGAAGAGTCGTGTACGCCAACCACCGTAAGCTCCATCTGGTTTACGTCGAGCCTGCCGCCAACGGCGGATGTCATCTTTGTTTCAATGTCGAAAGTAATCGCTCGCATATCCGCACTAGTGCCTTGCGATATAGGATGGAGCGTCTTTCACCTTGACTTCCTTTTCCTTGCTTTTCGTAAGCTCTTTCACGCGTACTTTCTTTTTCTTCTGCTCCTCTTTACCAAACGCTATGAAGAAGGGAATGCCGCGACGTACCGCTTCTTTTACCTGATCGCCAAGTCCTTTCGTACCGGAAGCGACCATACTTGCTACGCCTTCCTTGCGAAGCGTCTCAGCAAAAGCTTGCGCGAGAGCCATATCGTCCTCATCAGGCACGCCTACATATACCGTAGGGGCGCTTGCACTATTCTTGTGAAGCTTGTGCGTCTCAAGAAAATCAAGAAGTGTCGTCACCCCTACCGCAAAGCCAACTGCAGGGAGCTCTTCGCCGCCGAAAAGGGAAACGAGTCCGTCATAGCGGCCGCCTCCAAGCAAGGCTCGTGGGTTTTCTGCATTTGTGTCGTACACCTCAAAGACGATGCCCGTGTAGTAGAGGAACCCGCGTACAACCGTAGGGTCAAAGACAACGTTATCCATGCCGCGTTCCTTGAAAGCATGTAAGAGACCCGCAAGCTTCTCGCGTTCCTCGATGACTGCTTCGTGCGCATCAGCTTCAATAAGTTCAAGCGGGTCAGTGCCGTTTCTGCGGTAGGGTGCGCGTGCAGTCTCGAATACATCAGCAGGCATCTTGTCTTTTCTATCAAGCACGGCGCAATACGCCGTTACTTCATCTTTTGAAAGGCCAAGTGCTTCGCACGCAGCATCCAAGAGCGCTCTCGAGTTTATCTTTATGCGAAAGTCTGCATTCTTTGCGCCATATGCTCGCAGAAGCTCGTAGGCAGTGACGACTGCTTCTCCTTCAGCTTGTGCGCCGCTAAAGCCCACAATATCCACGTCTATTTGATAGAACTCGCGCTCGCGCCCCTTTTGCGGACGCTCATAACGGAAGCGGTTGCCGATAGAAAACCAGCGAAGCGGGTAGACAAGCTCACGGCGCTTTCCCGCTACCATGCGCGCAAGCGTAGGCGTCATTTCAGGACGGAGCGTCACACGACGCTCGCCTCTATCAGTGAAGGTATAGGTCTGTTCATTCACTATTTCCTCCGATGTCTTGCTTTCGTAAAGCTCCGCTCGTTCAAGCGGGGAGGCGTTGTATTCGGAAAAGCCGCGTAGTGTGAGCGTTTTGCGGGCAGTCTGGAAAATATCCTGCATGCGCGCCCAATCTTCCGGGTAGAAGTCGCGCACTCCTTTATACGGCTCAGTCGACAAATGCTCCTTCATACGCCCTAGTGTAGCAGAAAGGGGAGATTAAAGCCCCGCCCGAGCCGCCAAAGGACGCTCATTCTCATGCCTCGAGGCCTCCCGCAGTATCACATCTCGCACATGCTCGGGACGCGCAAGACCGGTCATGCGTATGCGGTTCACTTCAGCGCCCGCAGACTCAACCGATACGGTACCAAACCCAAAGATGGTATGGAAGAAGCCCGTGACATCCGTCTCTACGTTTTGCACACGATGCAAGAATAAGGAAGACACCTCGCGGCTCCAGAAACTCTTCTGGTTCACATCAATGATGCGCTCGGTCGTGACAATCCATTTATCAAGATAGTAGTCGGTAAAGACACCAAACGCCCCCATCCATACAAAGAGCCAGTAGATGCCGACGATAAAGCGCACCCACGGGTTATCAAACGAAAGCGTCGCGGCGATATCAATAGTTGCTGACGGATTCATCTGCGCTATATACCTTCCCGCAGCAGGAATGAGATACGGAATGTAATCAAGGATGGCAAAGGGAATGAGCTTTCCCACAAGAATAAGCGGGTGCTTGCTTAGCTTCAGAATCACTTTCTCGCCTGCGTGAAGGTGTACGGTATCCATGTTAGTGAAGGCCGCCGGTTGCAAAGACGAATATCCATATCGATACGGCAAAGTGCACGGCCATAGCAGGTACCGCAATCATGTTGTCGCGCGAGTACTTGAACCAGTGGTACAGCACTACGAGCGTAAATACGGCCCACCAGATGAAAACGATGGTAATAATGACCGCGAGTACCGCTTCAATGCTTGCAGCAGGGAACAAGGACAGGGGATTAGGAATGACCGGTACTGGCGCTTCAGGCATTAGGGATAGTATGCCACGAGAAGGCGGGGCCTGCCGTACTGGTCGGTGCGTATCTCGCCTCCTATAAGCTTGTGTGCCTCGTTTATATTCTCTATGTCGCACTCCATCCATAGTTCACCTCCTTTCAGGTACTCTGGCGCTTCCGACGCTATGGCACGTATCAAAGAAAGGCCATCCTCTCCGCCAAAGAGCGCTTCTTTTGGTTCAAAGCGCATAACGCTCTCGGGCAGTTCTCGTGAGGAAGGAATATAGGGAGGGTTGGTAGCAATACTGTCGAACATCTCGCCCTGAAAGCTCTCAAAGAGATCGCTCACGCGCACCTCACTCCTTGAAGCATCGAGATTATTTCTTTCGATGTTTTCCTGTATCTGGCGGCAATGTAGAGGAGAGATTTCACCAAATGACACTCGCGCATTTGGACAGTGTTTCAGCACCGAAAGCCCTATGGCTCCCGAGCCAGCGCACAGATCAAGTACGCGAAGCGGCCGTTCTCCAATATGTGTACAGAGTTCTTCTGCCCACCATTCAGTCTCGGGACGGGGGATGAGCGGCTTTGACGCTAGCTCTATCGAAAGCCCTAAAAAGGGAATATGCCCTATGACATACGCCAAAGGCTCTCCAGCAGCAAGCCTTGCTTCGTCAGCTTTAGTCGCGTCTGGCTTCTCGAGATACAGGGCTTTTATATCGTCCATATCCATACGGTATACTACGAGCATATGAAATCTGCATTTTGGAATATCGTATTTGGTCTTTTCTTTGCATTCATCGTCTTGAAGGGCTCATGGCTTTTGACGGACGGCGGACGCTCTCTGCCTGTCCTTTCGTTCTTTGAGCTTTCCTTGATGACGCTCGCTATTTTCCGCCTCGTGCGCCTTGTGAGCTATGACGTCATTACGAAATTCATCCGTGATGCGGTTGCGGGTGCTCCCAGAGATTCCTTCCTTGGCACCTTCTCGCAGCTCATTAATTGCCCATGGTGCACTGGCCTTTGGTTTTCGTTCTTTGTTGTCTTCGCCTACTTTGCGACGCCGGTTGCATTCCCGATAATCGTGATTCTCGCGCTTGCAGGCGTTGCTTCCTTTATTCAAATACTTTCGAACCTTGTAGGCTGGCATGCAGAAGGGAAGAAGCGCGAGGTGCTTGGTTCTTCAGAGCAGTCAGTAACAAAATGTGGGTAGCGCAATAACCTGTACGCATGTCACACGAAACACCAGCCTGGAAGAAACGAGATATTCAAGTGCTTCTTGAAGGGTTGCGAGGGTCGGGGAGAATAAGCGATGAGGAAGCACGTCAAATTGAGGAGCGGGCGCACCATGCAAATGACAACGAACTTGACGTTATTAAAGAAGCGCTTACAAAGCGAAACTCCGCATAAGGGACTCGTGCGAACTCTGTATATAAAGAAAAACCCCGCCGAAGCGGGGAATTTCTTTACGGAGCTACTTAATAGCCGCCGCCGTAGCCGCCGCGATCATTACCGTAACCACCGCGGTTACCGTAGCCGCCTCCCTGACGGGGAGGACGCTCGCCCTGTGGGCGTGCAAGGGAAACCGAGAGCGAACGCCCATCGAAGTCCTTACCGTCCCAACGGTCGATAGCCGCCTGCGCCGAGGCCTCATCAGCCATTTCGACGAAGCCGAATCCGCGTGAGCGGTTCGTCATGCGGTCCATAATAATGCTTGCGGACGTAACCTGTCCTGCCTCTTCAAAGGCAGTGCGAAGCTGGTCCTCGGTCGTGCTGTAGGGAATACCGCCGACGTAGAGTTTTGTGTTAGCCATGAATCTTCTTTATCTGTAACCTCGCCGATACCGAACACTTTTCAGGTTTAGGCCGTGAAGCTCCTGCCACCCGCGAGTTAGGGTCATAATCCCACAGACTTCATAAAAAAGCAATGTTGTCGGCCGTTCCTGTGGATTACAGGGCCCAGATACTTGACATTTTGTATATACATGATACTGTAGATTGCGGGAAAGGAGGTGAGCATATGAACAAAGCTCATCAATTGATTCGCAAACTGCATCAGTGGCCGTATCTGCTCTCAGGGGCAGGTGGCGGTTATGTAATCTTGCAGGGCTCGCAAACGGCCGACAGCATGACCGGCGGCGCCTTCATGCAGCTGCCCTTCGTTGGGCCGGCTGTGTGCTTGATCGGCGTGCTGGCTCTCTACTGTCTCGGGCGCCTTTGCTGGCCGCTCTTGACTCGCTGATCAAACGCGAATCCCCGACGGGGTGTGTCCACTACGGGCGCACCCCGTTTATTACATCCCCCGAATCATATCCTTTTCAATATCTGCAAACGTACCACCTACTTTCTTTCCCGGATTCAAGATATTCAAAGGATCAAAGATACGCTTCGTCTCTTCAAAGAGAGCCATCATATCCGGACCAAACATATGGGGCAGATAGGGCGTTCGTATGATGCCGTCATTGTGCTCTCCAGTGGTTGAGCCGCCATACTCCATCACCAACTCATATACGCGCGGGGAAAGTTCGAGGATAATTCTATGCGACTCTTCCTTTGCAAGATCCATAAGCGGGATGATGTGGAAGTTGCCGTTGCCGATATGGCCTGCAATGGTGTAGATGAGATCGTACTCGGCAAGGAGTTTGTTTAGGCGCGGCAGAAACTCGGGATAACTGTCTGGCGGTACAACAAAGTCATCGATAAAAGGGGCAGCGTATAAGCCCTTTAGGTTCTTGCGAAGCAGCGAGAAGCTCTCCCGTCGCACTATCCAGTACTTTTCTGCACCTGCCTCATTCTTTTTGACGCTCGTAGGAAGTCCCATATCGGCAAGCGCTGCTTTTGCTTCTTCCGCCTTGCGTACCGCCTCTTCAGGCGTATCTTCGGAGAACTCTGCCATGAGAACGAGCTTTGGTACGCCGCCCTGAAGCGCCATCATAACTTCTGGAATAAAAGAAATACCAAGGCGTGCGGCGCGTACAAAGCCCATCTGCGAGAGCATCTGCGGCAAGTACTTTAGGGCAAGCGAGAAAGTATGGTCGTCATAGGATTCAAATGATTCAGGATTTGATTTTAAGACCCTGCGTACAATTTCCGGCAAGGGCGCAAGGTCTTTCAAGAAGATGACGAGCATGGCGCGCGATGGTTGTGGCGTCACCAGTTTCAAGGTCATAGAGGTGGTGAGTGCAAGCGTTCCTTGCGCACCACACAGGAGCTTCGCAAGATTGAAGGTTCCGTTCTCAACGTCAAAGACATTCCAGAGCGCATAGCCCGCAGAGTTCTTTGAGACGGTAGGTCGATGTGCCTCTATGACCTCGCGATTCTTTACGATAAGGTCGCTCATCCTGCGATAGATATCACCCTCAAGGGTAGGGAGCTTCTTCTTTTCAAGAAGCTCGTCTGGCCCAAGCTCTCCAAAGGTTGCAAGCGAACCGTCTGAAAGCACCACCTCTGTTGAGACGACATAGTTCTCGGTCTTGCCGTATTCAAGGGTCCGCTCTCCGCCTGAATTGTTGTTGAATATGCCTCCCATCGCAGCAATAGAGCGCGAAGCAGGGTAGGAGGGGAGGATGAGGTTTTTAGCGAGCGTTGCTTTCTCAAAGTCTCGGTAGTAGACCCCTGGTTCGGTTGTTGCCTGTCCTTTTTCAATCGTCCCAATATGGTTCATATACTTCGTAAACACGGCAACAACCGAACGGGTCAAAGGACCGCCGCTCATATCAGTACCTGCGCTTCGTGCTGTTATCGACACTTCTTCTCCAGCACTCTTTGCGTCATGTATCTTTTTCACAAGCGCTCCCACTTCCTCCTTGTTCTTTGGAAACACCACAAGAGAAGGCGTGCGCTCAAACACGCTCGTATCGCGCGCGTATTTCTTGCGCACCTCAAGAGCATCTTCTGCTTCAATGCCAGCTTCTTGAAGCAAGGAACGAAGCGGGCTGCCGATAAGCTCCTCGATAAGTGCAGCGGTCTCTTCGGGGCCTTTAACCGCATGCGTTGTGATGCCGGTTGTCTTTACGATTTCGTCATTGCCGCCTGGAAAGAGAGCATCTCCCGTGTAGAGCATTTCAGAAACAGGGATGCCAGTCATTTTCGAAAGCTCCTCTACGCCATACGCTTTGGTCATTCCTTCCTTTGTTATATCTATCGAACTCATTGCATTTACGCGTACCGAGAACCCTGGAAGCGCCTTTCGAAGTATCTTTGCAAGCGGTTCGCGCTTCTTCTTGTCAGGATCCCATGTTTGTTTTTCTTCAGGAGGAGCTTCTTGTCCCAACCCCGAGAACGTAATCTGTGCACCGCGATCTTCAATGCGCTCACCCCATACCTTTTCAGGGGGCGTATCCATGCCCGTTTTTTTGAGTCCGTCATCAAGAGCGGTAAGCACCTTTTCGCGCTCCTGTTTGGTAAAGCGGTGCGTATAGACGGTTTTCCATCCAGAGCCCGTGTACTGCAGGCACTCCGCAGCACTTACGGGGAAGAGATAGAGTTTTTCAAAGCGCGCAGTTTTCGGTATGGCAGAGATGAGCTGTGTTTCAATTTGCTCCCAAGAACCTCCGGTCATCACTGCGACCGGCATCTTTTCAAGAAGGCGGGCAAGCAAAGCGCCCATGTCTTTTTCAACAGGGGACTTGCTCTTTGCAAGCGTTCCATCAAGATCAAATATTGCTATGCGCGGCTTTTCCATAGCTAGTTCCAGGTAAGTGCTTTCATGATGCGCGAAAGAGAGGCAGTTGCAACGCCAACCACTTTGTCTGCACCTCCGTAGTACATAAAGAGGGTATCGCCACGAAGTACGAGGCCGCACGGAAAGACAACGTTTCCAATCTCACCCACTTTCTCGTAGTCAGTTTCAGGCTCAAATATTGGGTCTGCGCTTCGGGCAAGTACGGTGGTGCCGTGCTCATCAAGGAGTGCCGCACCCACGCGATAGCGGGAGCGATGTGAGACGCCATGATAGAGCATGAGCCAGCCGCCCTTCACTTTAACGGGCGGCGCTGCAATACCCACCTTCGCTGCGTCCCAGAGCCCCTCTCGTGGTCCCATAATTTCAATACACTTTGAGACGCGCTTTCCAGAATGGAGATCAGGAAGCACATCTGCGCAAATGCGCCTTGATACGCGGTGATACAGAAGATAGCCATCTTCCCGTTTCTCTGGCAGGAGCGCCAAGTCTTTATCATCAACATCATCCGGCGTCACAAGAAGCGGCTCCGTCCACTTGTCGAACTCTTTATTGCGGAACTCTTCGAGAGAGAGCGACGTAATGGCGCCAATAGGGGCATGCACGCCATCATAGGCGGTATACGTCATATAGATGCGATCATCGATGACAACGGTGCGCGGATCCTCACACCCTGAATTGCCGTCCGGTTTTCCTTGCTTCATCTCAAAAGGAGCGCGCGGTCCATAGATAGGTACAGAAAGCCGCTCACTAATCTGGAGCCCATCTTCGCTTCGTGCATAGCCAACAGTGGAAGTATTCGGGTTGTCCATCGCTCTATAGAAAATATGTACGGAACCATCGAGCTCAAACGCTGCAGGATTAAAGACCAGCTTTTCTTCAAAGGTATTTTCAGGCTGCGGAGAGAGTATAGGGTTTCCGGGGAAGCGGACAAACAAAGGATCTTCTTTTGCAGTGAGTGCTTCAAGCAAGTCCGGCAAATGAAGTGCGGCCCGTGCGCATGTGGTATCGGCTGCGCCATAGTAGAGATCGAGCGTGTCTCCGCGCAGAAGCGCTCCGGAAGGGAAGACGATGTTTGGGATAAGGCCGAAGCGCTCATACACTTCTTCAGCTACCATGAAGGGGTAGGTTCGACTCTTTAAGATGCGCGGGTCCTCTAGATCAAGAAGAAGCGCCTCAACGCCAAACATACGCTCCTTTTCGTTGTAGTAGCGCTGGGTATAGGAATAGAGGAGAAGCCAGCCTTCATCTGTCTTTACGGGCGGCGCCCCTATCTCTACATGGTCATCATCGCTGCGGCGCAAGTTCGGCAGCGCATGCTCGCTCAAGTGCTCGTGCCACTCTCGCCAGAAGTCATGGTTCCAGAAATCTTCCATGTTTTTGACGCGCGCAATGCCAATGGTTGGACGCGGATGCTCTGGCGTGAAATCGGTATGCACTGTTACGAGCGCAACATACTCGCCATTAATCTTTTCTGGAAACAAAGCAAACGCTTTTGCATTAAAGGGAGTAAGCAGGTGGCGCTCATCAAAGTCTTCGCCGTTATGGGAAATAGCGAGCGCTGCCTTAATGTTGTCTGGTCCGTACGGGTGTCCGCCAAGAGCTGTGTAGGAAAGATACGTGATGCCATCGATGATGGTTGCGCGCGGATCTTCGCACCCAAACGCTTCCCAGTCGTGCATAGGCGCTATGACCTGCCGATGGTGGGAGAAGTGCGTACCGTCTCTGGACTCTGCCATGCCTATCGTCGATTCAGGAGAAAAGGGCGCGATGATAGCCTGCGGGTTTGCAAGCGCGCGATAGTACATGCGCAGCTTTCCGTGCTCTTTCACCACTGACGGATTGAATGCAGCAAGCGCTTCCCATGGATGCTCGCGCCGTGGCGCAAGGAGCGGGTTTTCAGGATCTCGTTTGACGATAAACATAGATTAGGCAGTTGCGTAGGCAGGAGCGAGCATGCCAGAAACTTTTTGTGGCGCGACAAGCTTCCCGAGCAGTTTTGAAAGAGACGTTTGTGCCGTGCAGACAACCTGATCACCGCCTCCGTAATAGACGCGGAGCATGTCGTTTTCAACCGTTGCCCCGCATGCGTACACGATGCCTGGCTTCCCATGGTTTTCATACCACGCATCCGGTTCAAGAACAGGCACCGGAGAACGCGCAAGCACCTTTGAAGGATTCAACAGGTCAAGCAGCAGCGCACCAAGCTTATAGCGATGCGGCTCGCGCGCATCATTTGCGTGATACAAAACAAGCCACCCATGCTTTGTTTTAAGGGGAGGAGGACCTGCGCCGCGTAGCTGTGAATCCCAGACGGTAGCATCAACGACAGGATTGTACGGACTCTCGATGCCCACATCATCTTTCAATTCTTCAAGATGTTCAACCAAGACGCTTTCTCGCGAGCCTGAATGCAAACTGTGCAAAAGCGAGAAGCGTCCCTGCATCTTTTGCGGGAACAGTACCCAGTTCTTGTGCACTTGTCCCTCGGGAGAAAGGTATGCTGGCTTCGTCCACTTCCAGCGCTTGTTCAAAAGATCATCAAGTGAAAGAGAAGTAACGGCAACACGAAGCGATCCCCATCCAGAGAATGCATTAAAGGTGAGGTAGACACGATTCTCTATCACGACTGCGCGCGGATCTTCAACGCCCGCAAATGCGTAGCTTCCGCCAGACTCTGCAAGCCCCTCGTGTCCGGAAAATGCTTCGCGCCCCCCCGCATCTGTCTGGAGCGCAAATACAGGGTAGGGAGGACGTTCGTCTATATGTACGCCATCTTTACTTTTTGCATACCCGATACGTGAGACGCCGTCTGCGCCCACGGCTCTATAAAACATATGGGTGTGTCCGCCTGCGCGCACCACCGCAGGATTCATGACCCCGCCGCGCTCCCACGACTGTTCTCTGGCTTCGAGTATCGGATTCATCTCTTCGCGCGTAAGGCCAAGAGCACGAAGCAGGTCTTTAATGCGTTCAGGAAGCGAGAGTGCGCGTACAATCTTCCATACGCCGTACAAGAATATGCCGGTTGTCGTAAGAGCCCCAGCGAGTGCGAGATAGAAGAGAAAGAGTCCCATACTTTAGGCAGCGCGCCCGAAGTCATCTTCGAGCCGCTCGATATCTTCTTCATTAAACTCACCAAACGCTATCTCAAGAACCGTAATGCCTTCAGGTCCTCCGGTGAGCCTATGCGCCATCCCTATCTTCACCAGTGTCTCATCACCCACCTGCAATGTACGTGCTTCACCCTCAAGCTCAAGCGTGCCGCTTCCGCGTATAACGCGCCAGAACTCTTCGCGTCCTCTGTGTCGCTGCAGCGAGAAGCGTTTATCCGGCGCAACATGCAGAAACTTCACGGTGCACTGCTCATTCTCTACAAAGCGCTCAAACGAACCCCACGGGCGCTCCTCTTTGTAATAGGTATCTAAAGGGTGGGCCATGCTCCTCCTATAATACCGCATCCTCTCCCTATACTTCCCGTGGATTGCTCCATGAAAGTGAAAGGTATATAAAGGTCTCACACCTGACGCTAGCACTAGGAGGTTGGGTATGGAAGAACGCACGAAGAAAGCAGCGACAGCTGTTGCTCGGGCACTTCTTGAAGATTCCGAGTTGAGTTTTTCGGCGGCTTGCGTAGCTGCAGAAATTGCATCTGGCACCCTGAAGCGATATGTAAAGCACGACACACCGGAAACCTTCCTCAAGAAGTGGGGAGGATCACTTGCTACTCCGGAACGGGTGAAGCTTGTTCTTCAAGGAACGTTGCGCAGACTGCACGAGATTGCAAGGCGAGCCGCTAAAGCAAAGGAGCGCGAAGAAGCGCGAGCGGCGGCAAAAGAAATACTAGTACCGCTGCCTAAGCCGCAGCGAGCGCTCGGAAGCCATGAGTGTCAGTGGGTGGTCAATCCGAAAGGTCCGGACTACTACTGCACAGCAGCGGTTATGGGTTTGTACTGCGTGAAGCATGATCTGATAGCGCAACAGCAGGCCGAGCGTCGATTTAAGATTCTACGCACGGCGTAACGAAATAAGGAGCACGCTTAGGCGTGCTCCTCCTTTTTTGCTATACTGCCTCTCTCTATGCCTCCAGCAATTGAAGTGAAAGGGGTTAAGAAGACCTATAAAAAGAGCGGGCGCTCTGCAACTGCTACCGAAGCTCTGAAAGGAGTGTCTCTTGCTGTGCCTTCAGGTGAGTTCTTTGCGCTTCTTGGCCCAAACGGCGCAGGCAAGACGACGCTTATTGGAATACTCACCGGCCTTGTTGAAAAGAGCGAAGGGGAAGTGCGCGTGAACGGCATTTCTATAGACGAAGACCCAGACACAGCAAAGACCTATATAGGTGTCGTCCCGCAGGAGATGAACTTCAACATCTTCGAGAAAGTCATTGATATTATTCTCGACCAAGCAGGGTACTACGGCATAGAGCGCAGCGTTGCGCTCCCGCGCGCAGAGCAGCTCCTGAAAGATCTTGGCCTTTGGGAGAAGCGAAGCGAGAAGTCGCAGAACCTTTCAGGAGGGATGAAGCGCCGCCTTATGATTGCGCGTGCTCTTATTCATGAACCAAAGATTCTTTTGCTCGATGAACCTACCGCAGGCGTTGATGTGGAGCTACGGCGCGGCATGTGGGAGTACTTGCGGCGCATCAACAGCGAAGGAACGACCATCGTCCTTACCACCCACTACCTTGAAGAAGCTGAACAGCTTTCGCGCCATGTTGCCATTATCAATAAGGGGGAAGTGGTGGTTGATGAAGCAACGAAAGCGCTGATGGCGCGCCATGAAGGCAAGCGCCTCGAAGATATCTTCCTCGATATTATCGGTGAAGAGAAAACGACCATAGCATGATGAAGAACCCCGCACTCGTTGGTTTGTATACGATGGTCCGCAAGGACACCATTCGCATTTTCCGTATCTGGTCGCAGACGCTTCTGCCGCCCGTCGTGACAACCGCACTCTACTTTGCAGTGTTTGGCGGCTTTATCGGCAGCCAAGTCGATCCTATCGACGGCTTCTCCTATATGCAGTTCATCATGCCGGGACTCGTGATGCTCACCATCATCACCTCTGCATACATGAATACGGTTTCCACCTTCTACTTCTCAAAGTTCATCAAGACCATCGAAGAGCTTCTCGTCTCTCCGATGCCGTCATGGGCTATTGTCACAGGGTTTGTCTTAGGCGGCGTGGTGCGTGCTTTCTTAACAGGCTTTCTCGTCGTTATTACCTCGCTCTTCTTCACACACCTCACTATTCATAGCCTTGTCTTTGTATTTGCTGCGGCATTTCTAACTGCACTCCTGTTCTCGCTTGCAGGACTCGTGAATGGATTCTTTGCAAAGAGCTTTGATGCTATTAGCATCATTCCGACCTTCGTACTGACGCCCCTTACGTACCTTGGCGGCGTCTTCTACTCTATCGACCTTCTCCCAGAACCATTTCGCACCCTCTCTCTGTTTAACCCTATCCTCTATATGGTGGACGCGTTCCGCTACGGAATACTCGGCATTTCAGATGTGGGCGTGGGTCTCTCGTTTGCTGTGCTTGGCGGCCTTACCGTTCTCTTTTTCCTCATTACGCTCTTTATGTTTATTAAAGGAACAGGCTTCAAGAATTAAAGACAAACCGCCCCTTTTGAGGGCGGTTTGTTGTTTTACGCAGGCCAGTGCCCATGTCGTATGTAGTAGCCAAGCCAGATAAGTCCGATACAAAACCAAACCAAAAGCAAGGCGACGAAATGGTGTGTTCGAAACTCATAGGTACCGTAGGATGTAGGCTGTCCCATAAGCATTGCAAAGGTAAGTCCACCGCCCACCAGTGCCGTGAGGAACATAATCAAAAGCGCAGAAGAGAAGAACCCTATCCCCACATACGCCAGTAACACCACGAGTACGAATACGCCTATAAAAAGGACATCTTTTGTTAAAATACTCATGAGTACCTCCTCTGACGCGACTATACCCTCTCATTCTTAAAAAGAAAACAGACCGCCCATATAGGGCGGCCCAAAGTTTACGTGACTGGAAGCGTGCCGTGTCGTGCGAGGTATCCGATCCAGACGACGCTGAACAGGCACCACGCAATTGCATTCACTGCAGCAATTTCTTTGTACGTTCTTCCGTCGTACAAACCCTCGAAGGAAATAGCGAGGATAAACGATGCGAGAAAAAGTGTCGCAAGGAACACGACAATCGATTCTTCTGCGCTGTATCCAATGAATGCGCAGAACAAAACGATGAAGGAGAGCACAGCGGCTAAGGGACCGCGTCTTTTGAGAGTAGCGTACATGAGCTTTCCCTTTCTATTTTCGAATATACCGTGCGAGAAGATGATGGGCTAGTGGATAAAAAGAAAACGGGCCGCCCATGTGGGGCGGCCCGTCATGCCTATGCCGGCAAAAGTTGGCTTTTGAGAAACTTGTCGAGCATTGCTTGCGATGATGCTGTCGTCTGCAGCTCAAGTCGAATCGCCGAGACAGCGCACTGCATGAGCTCGCCTGCAAGTTCGACGTCCCATGCGGTTCCAAGAGCAGGTTCTTTGTTGTGCGCGGCCGCAGAAAACGTATTTCTTCCATACGGGCCGCGAAGCATTGCTTGTACATCGATATACATCCACGAGTTTCCGTTCCTGATAGTGAACGTAATCGAGTCGACAGACACAATGTCACGCATGGGACGCATGCGGTTTATGAAAAGCCGCGCCGCTCCCATGATGCCTGCAATCGTTGTTGCTGGCACATCAAGGTATACATCCGCTTCGTGTGCACGGATGATGATATTGGGGCCAAGACCCATCAGTTCCTCCTAGAGCTACGTCTCCCGCCACCTTACGCCTCACCTCGTCTTCGTGTCAAACTTCATACAAAGGCCATCAAAGCAACCATATGCTGGATATTTTGAAGGGCATAGGTTGAAAGACTCTCAAAACGTGTCGCAAGGAACCCTGTCCACAGTGCTTCATCTTCCCGACGGCGGTATCATAAACCTCCAAAAGCCCGTCTGGAAAGAAGCTCTTTGTCGCTCTTCTCCCAGTCGAATTATTGAGCCTAACTGTCGACCACCATGCGCCAAATCAAGAAAAGGAACGGAGAAATAGTTGATTTCAATACCGAAAAGATTACGAATGCGATGCGTAAAGCGTTCCTCTCCATGAACGTTGCGATTTCCGAGAGCCAACTCTCTGATATGACAGGCCTTGTGGTGCAAGACATAGGGCGCTCGTTCCCTGAAGCGACTCCATCAGTCGAGCATGTGCAAGACCGCGTAGAGCTCGCACTCATGCGTGCCGGTTTTCATGAAGTTGCGAAGCATTACATCGTTTACCGCTACGAGCACACGAAGATTCGCGAGGTAGAGCGACAAGAAGTGCTCGAGAAGATAGAAGAGGAGGGACTCCACATCACCACACGAAGCGGTGCGCTTGAGAAATATTCGGAAGAACCGATTCGCAAAGTGCTTGCAAAGTGTATTGCAGAAGAGCACGCATCAGTCATCGATGTTGATGCGATTATGGCGCAGCTGAAGTACGAACTCTACGAAGGTATTGCAACGAAAGACCTAATGAAAGCGCTCATCATGGTGGTGCGCTCCATGATTGAACGCGATCATGCGTACTCAAAGCTCGCGGCGCGCATTCTCCTTCGCCAGATTTATGAAGAAGTGCTCGGTAAAGATGTATCTGATAAAGAACTTGCCGCAGCGCACGCTGCTGCATTTCGTCCATTGCTTTCGCGCGGTGTCGACATAGGGCGCATCGATGAGCGTCTGCTTTCGTTTAATGTTGAAGCACTTGCTGAAAAGATGGATCTCTCGCGCGACCTCCACTTTGATTACTTGGGACTTCAAACACTCTACGATCGTTACTTCGTGCGCGATGACTCTACCAAGAAGGTGATTGAAACACCGCAGATGTTCTGGATGCGCGTTGCTATGGGTACGGCAGTACTTGAAAAGGAAGAGGTGCGCGAGGCACAAACCGAGGAGTTCTATCGCATCATGAGCGATTTCTACTACACGCCCTCAACGCCAACCCTCTTCCATGCCGGAACGCCAAAACCCCAGCTTTCTTCCTGCTATCTGAACACGGTGCCAGATGACCTTAACGCTATTTTCAAGAGCTATGCGGACAACGCACAGCTCTCAAAGTGGTCGGGAGGCATTGGTACTGACTGGACCTCGCTTCGTGCTACGGGCGCCTTTATTAAAGGTACCGGCGTTGAAAGCCAGGGCGTCATTCCGTTCCTTAAGATCGCAAACGATGTAACGGTTGCCATAAACCGTTCAGGAAGACGCCGCGGGGCAGCCTGCGTATACCTTGAAGTCTGGCACTATGACTTCCTCGACTTCGCAGAGCTTCGTAAAAACACAGGCGATGAGCGCCGCCGCACTCATGACATGGATACGGCAAGCTGGATTCCTGACCTGTTTATGAAGCGGGTTCGTGAGGGAGGGGACTGGACGCTCTTTTCTCCAGATGAGACGCCAGAACTTCATGAGATATACGGTGCAGCGTTTGATAAGCGCTATATGGAGTACGAGGCGATGGCAGAGCGCGGCGAGATAAAGCTCTTCAAGAAGATTCCTGCAGGAGACGTATGGAAGAAAATAATCTCTATGCTCTTTGAAACGGGCCATCCATGGATTACGTGGAAGGATCCTTCAAACGTGCGCAGCCCGCAAGACCATGTGGGAGTCGTGCATAACTCAAACCTCTGCACGGAAATAACGCTCAACACGTCCGCAAACGAAACAGCAGTCTGTAACCTAGGCTCTTTGAACTTTGCGAAGTTCGTAACACCTGATGCGTCCGGCAAGCTTCGTTTCGACCATGAGCTCACCGCATCTGTCGTGCGCACCTCGATGCGCATGCTCGATAACGTTATCGATATCAACTACTATCCAACTGAAGACGCAAAGCGAAGCAACATGCGTCATCGTCCTGTAGGACTTGGTCTTCGCGGGTTGCATGACGCGCTCTACCTTCTTGATATCAACTTCGATTCAGAAGCAGCAGTGGAATTCTCCGATCAGAGCATGGAAGTGGTTGCGTACTATGCGATACTTGCTTCCTCTGAACTTGCGAAAGAACGCGGTACCTATGAGACGTACAAAGGTTCGAAGTGGGATCGCGATATCTTCCCGCAGGACACCTTGAACCTGCTTGAAAAAGAGCGCGGCGAAGCAATTCCAACGCCTCGCGGTGGGAAGCTCGACTGGTCGCCGGTGCGCGCGCATGTGCGCCAGTACGGTATGCGCAACTCAAACACTATGGCGATAGCACCTACCGCAACAACCGCAAACATCGTAGGCTGTATCCCGACGACCGAGCCTATCTACAAGAACCTGTATGTGAAAAGCAACCAAGCGGGAGACTTCGTTATTATCAACAAGTATCTCGTCGAGGAATTGAAGAAGCACAATCTCTGGAATGTAGGCATCTTGAACCGCATCAAGTATGCCGACGGTTCGGTCCAAGATATTGAAGAGATTCCAGCTACGGTACGCGCAAAGTACAAGGAAGTGTTTGAAATCGACTCGAAGTGGCTTATCGATGCAGCAGCGAGAAGGAGTAAGTGGATAGACCAGTCGCAAAGCTTGAACATCTTCTATGCAGGCTCGTCTGGTAAGGATCTTTCCGACATCTACTTCTACGCATGGAAGCTCGGCCTTAAGACCACCTACTACCTACGTACCCTAGGTGCATCACAGGTAGAGAAGTCGACGGTCTCCACCGCAGAATACGGCTCAACCCACACCAGAGGCGCAAAAATCATGTCTGCGGCTATGGCATCAATTGAAACACCAGAAGCGTCTACTGCTGTCGATGAAGTAGCTCCAAAGGTTGCACTCCCTATTCCTTCTGGATTCACTGCAGAAGAATGGAATGCAAAGCTTGCGCGAGTAGCAGCAGGAGAGGAGAGCGGCACGTGCGAGAGTTGCGAGGGATAGCAAGGACTCTATACAAGAAATCGGACCGCCCCCTAGTGGGGCGGTCCGAAGTATTACCGGATGAAGCAGAGTTCACCATCAGCCCTATCAGGACTGTCCATCCAAGCTTGGTACGCCATGCCAATAAGCATTTCAGCGACCATGCCGGAAATCATCTTGTCGAGCCATGGCTTTACGCCAGAGCACGCAACCACGATGCCGCCGCGCTTTACGCCGCCCCAAAACGGGGTGTCACCGCCCATAAGGAGGTGCGGCATGATGTCGGTCTGCTCGATGTTCTGGCCTTGCCAAAGCTGCAGCGCCTTCGATCGTGCGATTTCCTTGAATGGATACGGAAACTTTTGCGGATTTCCGTAGGACGCTTCGTGGAGTAGGGCAGGCTCGATGATTGCGCCTTTGGGCCAGAACGGCGCCTGCATCGATGCTTGGTTTTGTATATCCGGCACAAGCACCACGATATGTGCTTGCATGCGGTGAGGTTTCAAGCCGCTTGAAGGCGTCTCGAAGACGATGTCGCATACGGACGTAATGGCCCGCTCTGCCATGTTTTTTGTAAGGAACCGAGGAGTACTCACGTTTCTCTCCTTAAGCGCTCCATGCGCTGTGAGGGGATATAACCATTTGAGAAGAGGATAGTCAAAAGAAACCGCCGCAGGCTGAAAGCCTGCGGCGGGAAGTCTTTATGCGACCGATTTGCGCAGTATCGGAAGATCGAGCCGCAACAGACCGCCTCGGATTATTTGCACCTGTCTTTGGAAGTCTGGGTGCGTAATAGCCCGCTTTGTAAAGTCAGGATCTTTCACGTACATGTTTTTCCACGGAGTACACCATGCGGTGTATAAGAGACTTGCCGAAGCACCTGCTACCGGATACATGTCTGCAATTACGAGACTGTTTTCGCCGTCCTCTTCGAACGTGCGGCGCTGTAGTACGAGCCAGCTATGTTGCGAGCTCCTATCAAAGCGACCATCAACGACTTCGACATCGAAGATTCCTGCAAGCGCATGACATATGTGATGACAGGAAATCAGCGTCCCGTCGAGCAGGTTGTCGGGAAGGTTTTCTACCCGTGCTCGCATGTTCTTGAACATCTCGAAGTCTTCTCTCGAAATGTCCCCGTTTTCCACTGCATAAGGCGTCATATTCGCCCTCCTTTCTGTCCGTTTCGCATCCTACCCGACCCGCCTTCGAAAGGGAAGTAAAATGCTATGCTGTCCTTTATGGAAATGAGCCAAGAAGAAGCGATGCGCCTTGCGAGAGAGCGCATGAAAAGGGAAGCCGCTCTTCAGGGACGTCTCGCGATGCATCTTTATAAAGGGGAAGAGAACGCTCTCATGCGCTGGTCAGAGGATGTGCCGAACTCTCCTTCAGATAGATTCCGTGCGTATATTTCAGACCATCCTGAAGTAAATCTCAATGCCTCTTCCCCTGAAGAGTTAGAGGCAGTGCTTAAAGCTGCTGGTATCACGATTCATTAATATAGAGTAAATACAGCATATTTTTCATATGCCACAGAATGTGTCGTACTAGACGCTTTCCACATTGCGTAGAGGACCCTCTAGAGGGAAAATAGGGGGACTAACCCCGAGATTACGAACTCGAATTATTCCATAACCTGTACCTTCGTATGCCCATCAATAAAGGAGCCCCAGCGGTCGACATTAATGCACGCCGCATTATTAATGGAAAAGACGCTGACGTCATGCAGCTCTATCCCATGCGCTACAAGTTTGCGTGGGAAGCGTATATGGCTGGAAATGCCAACCACTGGCTCCCAACAGAGATTGGTATGCAGCGTGATATCGAGCAGTGGAAGAGTCCGACCGCTCTAACTCCAGACGAGCGCCGCGCATTTGAAACCGTACTTGGTTTCTTTACAACCGCAGACTCTATCGCTGCAAATAACGTGGTGCTTGCCCTCTATAAGCACATCACGGCACCCGAGTGCCGCATGTATCTTCTTCGCCAAGGATACGAAGAGGCGATACACACCCATGCCTACCAGTACATCGTGGAGTCGCTTGGCATGGACGAGTCTCGCGTCTTCAATATGTACCGCGAGATAGACGCTATCTACCAGAAAGACAACATGGTGCTTTCTCTAAACGAAGGCATTTTTGATCCGGCGTTTAAGACAGGCACTCTAGAAAACGATCAGAAGTTCCTTGAGAACCTCATTGTCTTCTCGCTCGTCATGGAAGGCATCTTCTTCTACTCATCGTTTGCGGTTATGTTCGGCTTCCAGCGCCAGAACAAGCTCACGGGCTCTGCAGAGCAGATCCAGTACATCATGCGCGATGAATCCCAGCACTTGAACTTCGGCATCAACATGATTAATGCCATCAAAGAAGACCAGCCAGAGCTGTGGTCGCCAGCCTTCCAGGCGCACGTCATTGATCTTATAAAGCGTGCGGTCGCCCTCGAATACACGTTTGCAACCGAAGTCTTCCCGAAGGGAATCTTTGGCATGAACGCACAGGGCTTCAAGCAGTACATCGAGCACATTGCTGATCGCCGTCTTGGGGCAGTGGGGCTTCCACCCCAGTACAAGGTAGAGAACCCGTTCACGTGGATGAGCGAGGCTGTCGACCTGAACAAGGAGAAGAACTTCTTTGAGACGAGAGTAACCGAGTACAAAGTGGGCGGCCAGCTCTCTTGGTAAGCCAAAAGCCCCGCCGCAGCGGGGCTTTTGCTATAGGTGCATGGTAGAAAAGGCTAGATTTTCGTAAAAAGGCCAGTTATCAAGGGCCGTAGCTCCCTTTATACAAAATCAACCCAGAAGATTTGATGAAGTCCCTTTTCGGGGGTGTTAATATATGGCTTATTTACTGCATATTATGGCATTTCTACTCTTGACATAAAGAATAAGAATGTCATGGGTATTGACTTTTTGGCTTGATTTTGCTATCCTCTCCTGCAAGAGACGGCGAAAGCCGTTTCGTCTTTATGCCAGTTATCACCGTAGCCCTTATGGGCTTTTTTGCTTTCGCAGGCGGCCCCGCAGCCCCCGTGGAAGCAATACCTGAAAGCGTCATGAGCGAGACGGCAGCAGAAGCTGCTATCGCGCTCCACGAGACGCCGGTGCTTGCGCGTAACTCGGTTGAAGACGTCTACACCGTTAAGCTCACCTCATATAACGCGGTGCCAGAGCAGACTGACAGTACGCCAGACGTTACTGCTTCGGGCCTTGCTACAAACCCTGAAGTCGTTGCTGCCCGTTCGGTAGACCTTAAGGGCGAGCTTCCGTGGG
Source organism: uncultured Candidatus Saccharibacteria bacterium (assembly GCA_964652615.1). Taxonomy (GTDB): domain Bacteria; phylum Patescibacteriota; class Minisyncoccia; order Phycocordibacterales; family Phycocordibacteraceae; genus C7867-001. The sequence goes on from CAZZAT010000002.1 coordinate 68,266, forward strand.
GTACCGTTATTGCCCTTACGCGTACTGCAGGCGACACGGAGAACTGCCGCTTTAACAAGGTAGAGCACCTCATTGGCTACCGCGTCATTGCCGACTCCATGCATTCAAGAAAGCGTAACCAAATCGACGTGCTTCTCGACCAGAAGGATACCGTCGAGGTGCATGGCAAGGAGACGAACCCTTCGGTTGCTCTTGGCGTATGTGATGAAGTGACGATGCGCGTTATCGGCCAGCTCCGCCTAAGCGATATTCCAAAGACGCAGGAGGAACTCCGCCGCATTGTTGAGGGCGACAAGTTCGCACTTCGCTAAAAGCATAACGACACCGGCCAAAAGGCCGGTGTCTTGCTTTATATAGAAAGTACGGTATGGTGCTTCTTGTATTCAGCTACGATGGCTGGTGCTAAGAGAGGTAGGAACTATGATCTTTCGAGGTAACAGAACGACAACTCCTGCCGTGCGTGAGCTTAAGAAGCCGCGACGGAATTTCGGGCCGTACCGCCCCGCCTATTTACACAACGGCGAAGATGAGCGGCTCCGGCGCGAAATGGAGGAAGAACACATCTTGAGGTTTAGAGAGCGTACGCGCTCTTTGTAAGCCAGTCATCGAAAAAGGCGCCAGCAACCTGCTGGCGCCTTTTAGTTTTAATCAAAGAAATCTATGAGGTATTCGTCGAGTGTGCGCTGATCGAGGTCGTAGAAATGCTTGCCGTCATCATGGAGGTCATCGGCAAGCTCTCTGCCGACGAAACGCCAATGCCATGGCTCATAGACGTAGTACGCGTTTCCCTTAGGGTAGGAGAGGGCAAAGCCATACTTATGGCCGTTTTCGCTAAGCCACTTGAAGCCCTCGGAGTCTTCAAAGGAAGACGTCCAGCCGGAGCCTAGTTCTTCGGTAGTAAAATCAAGCGTAATGCCTAGCTGGTGCTCGGAGTACCCCTGGTCTGCGGAAAATGCGTTTGCGCCGCTGCCGTAGCGCACAAGATAGTTTCCCTTCAAAATTGCTTGTGTTTCAAATGAGCGGTAGGCAGAAACGACGCGAAGCGAGACGCCGTCGTCTTCCGCATCCTCGAGCAGGGACTCAAGGTGCGGCCAGACTTCCGTATGGAAATACTCCTCTTGGCCGCCGTAGGTCCACTTCGTAGGGATTTGCGTGAGACCAGAGGGGACATAGTTCTCATTCAAGAAATACACTTTCGAGTACTTCTGCAGCAGTTCGGGATCGGTCTTTGCGAGCTTATCAAGTCTTCCTACCGTGCCTGAAATATCTTGGATACGCTCTTCAAAAGCATCATTTCGCTTCTGCTCGGAAGCAAGCGCTTCAGAAAGCTCCTTATTGTCATACTGTGCCTTAACAAGCTCTGCTTCAAGAGACGCAGCAGTAGACGAGGCGTGGGAGAGCTCGCCTTCGGTTTTCGTAAGCTTTTCGTACCCAAGGAAGAGCGCTCCGAGACTTCCAAGCAGAGCAACTCCGAGGACGACGAGACCATGCTTCGCTTTCATATACTCGGGCATCCTAGCACATATTCCCCCTAGGTACGCGGATCTGACTTTTCCCACTCGATACGGTCAAGCGAGGAGCGCTCAAAAGAGGTTGCAGGACGGATGCGTCGTTTATTTATTTCGGGGATAAGGGGGAAGTGGTTTGACGCGCGCAGCTGGTAGGCAAAATCCCAAAGCTCTCCATCGTGCGTGACCCATGCATAGGAGCGCGGCAGCCGAAAAGGTTTTGAGTATGCTCGCAACGTCTTTATTCCATACTCGAAGCTGAAGTACTCGTGGAAGTACGAGAGTGCAAGCTCGCGCAGCGTCTTATACACCGGATCGCGATAGCGCAGCACCGCATGGTTTGTTTTTGAGAGCGCTCCCCAGTACCCATTTTCTTTAAAGAGAGCAACGGCATGGTCTTCATCGCCAGGGGCGGTATAGAAGTTCATAAGGAGAGCGGGGCGGCCATGGAAAGCGAGAACTGCTGCTCCAAACAAAGCCCCTTCAAGGCAGTGTATTTTTCGATGCTCCATAACCAGTCGCGGAGAGTAGCAGGTTTCTCCGCCCTTCTCGTGGTTTATTGGCAGCTCATCAAGAAAGTCTTGTATCTTCTCTGGTGTTTTGAGCTTTTGAAAGAGCGCTCGTTCTGCGCTTGTGAGTGCGTCCATATCTCTACGGTAGCACGGTGCATGTAAGAAACATGGCGCAGATGCGTCATAGTACGTATACTACCTACAATGAATCGCTTCGTACTTATCGCGCTTCTCTTTGCGCTTATGCTTCCTGCGCCTACGTCAGCTGCTTCGTTTGAAGTATCTGGCTGGATACCGTACTGGGCATCGTCAGACGGTACGCGTTCAGCACGCAAAAACCTTGATTCACTTACTGCAGTCATGCCGTTTTCACATACCGTTAAGAGCGACGGTACGCTAAACGATCTCGCAAAACTCTCAAAGAGCACATGGAAGCGCCTTATAAGCGATGCAAAGCGTGATGGTGTGCGTGTGACGCCTACCATCATGACAAGTGATGGTGCGCTGGTACATACGCTTCTTTCAAATGAGAAGCTTCGTGAGAAGCATATTGAGGAAATAGTCGAGATGGTCCGCAAGGGAAAGTATGATGGCGTCGATATAGATTATGAGGGCAAGCGCTCTGCAAGTCGCCCCTACTTCTCCCTTTTTCTAAAAGAGCTTAAGGAAGAGCTCGATGGCAAGTTTCTTTCGTGCGCCATAGAAGCGAGAACGCCGCCAGATTCCCTCTACCGCACGGTGCCAGCAGTCATTGAATATGCAAATGACCTTAAGGAGATAGGGAAATACTGTGACCGCGTTAACGTCATGACCTATGACCAGCAACGAGCAGACTTGAAGCTTAACGATGCACGCAAAGGTTCTCCCTACTATCCTGTTGCCGATCCTGAATGGGTGAAGAAGGTTATCGAGTACATGGCACGCGATATTTCAAAAGATAAGCTTGTCATAGGTGTTGCAAGCTATGGACGCGAAGTCGCGCTCACGGTTGCACCTGACTGGTTTCAGTCGTATGCATCGATACGCGCCGTAAACCCTGATGATGCGCTCGCTACCGCCAAGAAGAACAAAGTGAAGCCCTCCGAAAATAAAGCAGGAGAGCAAAGCTTCACATATCTTCCCAAAAACTCTCCGGTGAAGCTGCGAGATTTGCCTGCTGCGCCTCGTGGTACGCCTTCAGGTGAGGAAATTGCGCAAAGGGCGCTTCTCTATGCGAATAAGACAGGGAAGTCAGTGGTAGTGAATATGGCGTGGTGGTCTGATGCTGCTGCAGTTGCGGATAAGGTGAAGATAGCTAAAGAGCTCGGGGTGCGCGGCGTCGCCCTCTTTAAGATAGACGGGGAAGAGGACGAGGATATCTGGGACCTTTTCTAAAAGTACGGTAGAATCGAGTCTTCATGAAGACGAAAAGCAAATATGTTCCCGGAGATTTTACGCTCCTTGTAAAACGCTCGAGTGCAGGGCTTGGTCTTTTTGCAGGCCAAGATATTCCGAAAGGCGCCTGCATCATTGAATACGTAGGTCGCACCATATCTCCGGAAGAGGAATATACAAGCAACAGCAAATATCTCTTTGAAGTCACCGCAAAGATGACGATAGATGGTAAACCCAAGTGGAATAAGGCGGGATATATAAACCACTCATGCCGCCCGAATGCAGAGCCGAAAGTCTCAAAGCGCCGCGTCTACATCATGGCAAAGCGTCGCATACAGGAAGGGGAAGAGATTCTCTACGACTACGGCGAAGAGTATTTCAAGGACTATTTCTCAAAGGGCCGTTGTCGATGTGAGAAGTGCAAAGCGAAGGGGTTGACAAGATAGCGTATATAAGATATTATATGATAAGGTAGACTGTGCATCCTGCACGGTCCAGAACACGGGGCCAACCTCATGTTTCGTACCATTGCAGTCATATCTTTGCTTGCGCTTGCGGCGTGCTCAAACGACCGACAGTTGCCCACGGAGGCTGAAATCGCATTCGAACGGATGATAGCGCCCCATTGTGGGCCAGTCGTCGTCGGGCAAGACAGGGCTTGCATCGCCTTTGTTGTCGGGACCGAGACAGGAGAGGTCAGCCTCATCTCAGCTGTTACGGAAGAAGGCCGCTCGGTCTTGGTGTCGTTTCGCGGGCGGGCTGCAGTCCAGTCGCTCTGGCAATATACGACATGGCTCGACGACTTAGAGTCCTATCGTGTCGTGGGTCCCAGTGACACAGACTACGATGCAGTGCTGGCACAGTGGCTCGGCAGGTAATGACAGCAACGGCGGCGTCTCGCAAGGGACGCCGCCATTTTTTATAGAAAACACCGCACTCACTTCTTGAGTGCGGTGTCTGTCTTATTGCGACGCTCCCGCAAGCGCCATTTCTTGGCGTTGGCGGTTTCCTTGTCCGAGCGGCACGCAGTCTCCGGAGTCGCGCAGCTGCTCGACCTTCTCGTCTATAGCCCGCTGCGTGCCCGCAGCGTCCAGACCTTCTTCTTCAGCGACCAGTCCTGCATTCGCGATGCGGTCCAGCGCGTCAGCAGTGCATTCGTACTGGACCGTGATGGTCGTGAAGGGATTCGCTGGTTCTTGAGAGGGCGCATTCTGCGCCGCGGCCGAGACCGCAAAGCATAATGCGGCCGAAAGGGCCGCAAGAGCGAGGATTTTCTTCGGGTACATACAGACCTCCTTTACCCAGCCTGAACGAGGGTTATACCCCATATCCCTTTTCCTGTCTAGAGCACCAAGAAAAAGAAGAGAAGCGAGAGAATGATGCGGTACCAGCCAAATACGGCAAACGAGTGGTTTCGTATATAGGAGAGGGCGAAGTGTATGACAAAGAGAGCGACGACAAACGCCACCAAGAATCCTATAGCAAGCAAAGAGGCGTTGGTGCCTGCAAGTGCTTCAGGCGTTTTATAGAGATCATAGGCAGTTGCCATGACCATGGTTGGCACCGCAAGAAGAAATGAGAAAGTTAAAAGGGCGGTGCGGGGAATGCCAAGTAAGAGGCCGCCCATAATCGTTGCGCCCGAACGGGACACTCCTGGGATGACTGCAAGCGCTTGGGCCGTTCCAAGCAAGAAGGACTGCTTGTATGAGATGTCTGTCACCTCACCTTCATTCTTTTCTTTACCCTTCACAAAGTGCTCGATACCAATAATGGCAACGCCGCCAAGAAAGAGCGCTACGACTACAATCATAGGGTCGCCAATAAGGGTGTCCTTGATGAAGCGGTAGAGCAGAAATCCAATGATGCCGGTCGGTATAAAAGCGATGAGGAGGCGTTTCAGTACGCGCATATCAAGGAGTTGCTTCCAGAACAGCACGACAACCGCAAGTATCGATCCTAGCTGTATCGCTATCTCAAATGATTTAAACGCATCTGTCTGCTCTATGCCAAGCAGTGTGCTTGCAAGGATAAGGTGGCCGGTCGAAGAAACCGGAAGAAACTCCGTTAATCCTTCAATAACGCCAAGGAGAACGCTTTCAAGATAGGTCACGCTCACTATTGTACGGGAAAGAAAGAGCCCGCGCGAGGCGGGCTCCATACTTAGTGTGAAGTAGCTTGTATGCGGTCGTCATACAGTGAGAGCTCTGTCGAATAGCGAATTTGCACAGAATGCGTTGCTGTGCAGCGCTTGTCCGTGGGGACAGTGCTTCGCATGCCGACGATGATCCATCCGACGTGATGCTTTTCAATGAAAGCTTCTGTACAAGAAAGCGAGCAAAAGCGCTCGGTGTAGTGGTCTCCGCCGTTAATGATGCGGTAGGCGTTGCGTGAGCGATTCTTCATGCACGAAGGACATAGTGCTTTTGGCATAGGCGTATCTCCAAAAGGACCTCTTTCGATACTCTAGCATGCAGGAAAAGGGAAAAGGCGCCTTAGTGGCGCCTTTTCCTTACAGTCTTCCGTTAGACCTTGTTTACATTGACGGCGTTTGGGCCCTTGGGGCTGTCTCCGACGTCGAACGTAACTGCGTCTCCTTCCTGAATATCATCAAAGGCGACGTTCTGGAGTTCGCTTGAATGGAAGAAGAGATCCTTGGCCTGTCCATCCTGTTTGATGAAGCCAAAGCCCTTATCAGTCTTCTTTGCAACAATTCCTTGATTCATGATGCGTGAAGATTAGGTTGATAAATATCAATTCAAGCGCGGAAGAGAAGCTCGATCCCACTTCTTTTGGATCCAGCTCAAGGTTGACACGTTTGAAGCGTAGCGCCTCGCTACAGCTCCGTCAACTTAGCCTCAAGGGCGCGCAAGTGAGCGGGAAGCCAGTCCATCACTTTTTTGCGATGCTGGTCCAAAGACCACAGGTTGTCTGCACGAAAGAGGGATGCGTTTCGCTTTTTGAACTCGCGCAAAAGCGGGGCAGAAGCTTGCGGGAATTGAGGAGGGAGATCCTCGTTATAGCACTTCAAAAACGCCGCGAGGGTGAGCGGCTTCTCGCAGCGAATACGATCGACGTCAGGGCCCTTCATACGACCGCATAATACCACGAAGTTTGTACCTTCGCAAGATTCCGTACTACCGTTCTTTTTCTGGTTCTGTTTTGGAGAGCGTCTCAACAAGAGTGCTTGGGAGAAGGGTTTTTGCCTTACGAAGTGCCGCATCAAAGCGTGGGTGCTTTTCTCGGAGCGAGCGTATGAGAGAACGTACACTCTCTTCGGCGATAGCAAGCAGCAGGACACCAAGAGCTATCAGTATCGCTCCAAAAGGGATGGGTGTTGGAAGAAGTATGAGACCAGCTCCGATTAAAAGGAGTCCGGCAAGGTCGAGAAAGAAACGTTCCATACAGATATCGTACATGTTTTGCCAAAGGCATCCAGTGGTAAGGGCCGCCAAGCGTAGTGCTTGGCGGCCCTATTCATGCATCGTCATACGCGCATGCGTCTGAACAGTAGACAGCTACTTGCCAGGGAGGGATGGGGTTGCTGCATCCTTCCTGAAGGCAAAGACGTCCTTTTGGGTGTCCTTTCGGGAGCCATCCCTTCTGTCTGCAGGCAGTACATCCGTTGCCGCCGCAATCATCACACTGCACAGCGTCTTCAGGATAGTTCTGGTCAACGGGAATTCTCACGAAATGGTTCCTTGCATGTTGGGCAGGAGAAATCCTGCTTTCTGCACCGACCCTAGCATTATTTTCTCTAGTACAAAAGCATCAAATGCTACACTTACGTCATGCATATTTCTGTACAGAAAGCACAGGCTCGTTTCAAACGGGTTCGTATACCGAAAGGGCCTGATGAAGGAATAGGAGAGTTTTTCATGGAGCTTCATATTACTGCAGCAGATAAAGCGCTGTATGTACCGCTTTCCATTGCCTCTGGAAAGAAGCCAACGGGTTTTGTGTATCACATAGAAGGCACAGCTGAAGGCGCTATCTCAACAACAGATCTTTCTGCAAAAGGAGAGGGAGTAACAAAAATAACGCTTGGAACACTGCTGTATTGCAAAATTCCTGCAGGAAAGACAGCAACTTTCCGGCTGCTTGTTGAAATGAGAGGCAAGGCAGGGAAGACGTACGGAGTCGTCATTAACCGCATCAATTACAAATACCAACCCACAGACGCGCGCTATCAAAAGCTCGACACAAACCTTAAGAGCAAGACGATACGGTTTAGTTAAGAAAACACCCCGTGAAGGGGTGTTTTCTTACTTTCTTTTCTTTCGTGCTGCGAGCATCGCGCGCTTTGCTGCTACGCGCTTCGCAGTCTTCTTGCGGGGCTTCTTCTTTTTAGGGGTTACGCCTTGCTTGCCTGGATTCCATGCCATATGTGTCGGTAATTAATTTGGTGTGGAGATAGCATACCACTAAAAGTAAGGACTCCTGAAGATATGTTTCAGGAGTCCTCTCTTTAGTATTGAAGAAGTGTTTGGATAGGCACAGCCCCAAGCTTTGAGCGTCCATCGAGGCTTTTTAGCTCAATCACAAAACTGCATCCAGCGACCTTGCCGCCGCATTGTTCCACAAGAGTAATTGCTGCTCCAGCTGTTCCGCCTGTTGCAAGCAAGTCATCAACGATGAGGACGCGCTGATCTTTTTCGCACGCATCGACATGCATCTCAATCGTGTCTTTTCCATACTCAAGGCCGTACGAAGCGGAAACGGTTCGAAACGGTAGCTTGCCCTTCTTGCGGATGGGTATGAAGGGAAGTTCAAGTTCTCGAGCAAGAATGCTGCCGAAAATAAAGCCTCGGGCATCAAGTGCAGCAATAGCATCCACCTTATACGCCCACGCATCTACCATTAGCTCGGTAGCAGCGCCAAGAGCTTTTGGATTCTGAAGAAGCGGGGTGATGTCTTTGAAGACAATGCCTGGTTTTGGAAAGTCAGGGATGTCTCGGATATAGTCTTCCAAACGCATACACTATTCCTTCTCAAAAGAACGCTAGGCGTCCGTAGAGAATAGTACAGGGAAGATTCAAGTAGTAAAAGCGGCGACCCTAGAGGTCGCCGCTTCATCTTTCACTACTCGATACCGAGCTTTTTGAACCAGTGTGCCCATGCGGGATCAAAAGCTGTTGGCCAGTTGACGCCCGGGGTGTACCAGTCCATGTTCCGAGTTTCTTTCAGTTCCGGCTGGAGGTCGCCCTCCACCGTGCACGTGAAAAAGTGCCACTGATGCACCGGTACGCCGCGGCTGCAAGTGTCCCACGGCAGTTCTTCTTCGAAGAGAAGTTTGAAATCGACGACCGTGAGGCCTGTCTCTTCTTTTACTTCACGAAGAAGCGCTGTAATGGGATCTTCGCCTTCGTCGACGTGTCCGGCCGGTCCAGCGTAGCCGAAAGGTTTCTTCACTCGGTCAAACAGCAGATATTTTCCATCGCGTTCGATAAGCGCTCCCACCGAGTGATGGCGGGGACGTCCGTCAGAAGCGATGTCTAGTTTCGGTTGAGACATGGTACTCCTCCTCTACCGTGTTATATATTTGCACAGATTTATTGAATAGTCAAGTTTTACTCCACTGGATACGCGAAGTGAGAACCTGTTATGTACGAACTGCGTAATGGATCCTATTCTCCAGCTGCCTTTTTAATCGCCGCAAGATCAAGTTTCTTCATCGGCATAAATGCTGCTGTTACCGCTTCGGCTTTTGAAGGATCTCGCATGTACTCGTCCAAGACTCGCGGGGTGACTTGCCACGTGACGCCAAACTTATCCGTGCACCATCCGCATTGTTCTGCTTCAGGAACAGCGGAAAGTCTTTCCCAAAAGAAATCAATTTCTTCCTGGGTCTCACATTCAATAATGAACGAAGTCGAACCGTTGAGCTTGAATTGTTCAACTGGCCCACCGTTAAGTGCCATAAAACTAATGCCATCAATGTCTGCTTCAGCAGTCATGACAGAACCTTCCGGTCTGCCGGAGACTTCTTCAGAAGCTTTAGGTGTTTTTGTAATATCTCCAAGTTTCGCAGAATGCTCTCCAGGGGCCGAATTAAACGTATCGATATAGTAATTAATGGCCTCTTCTCCGTCGTTGTTACTAAACCAGATGCAGGTAATTAGTTTGCTCATGCTGCTCATTTTAGCACCGTATCACGTGAAGGTTGTATTAGCTCGCCGACTAGAGCTAGAACCGTGGTCCGTTAAGCCCGGGTTGCTCCGTTTGGCTAGTGAGGACTAGTCAAAAACGACGAGTCTAGAGCGCTTCAAAAAGTGACAAAAGTGACACTTTATACGTATTTCCGTCAGCGTTCCCCCAGATAACCTCTATATCGCCACCGTTGTCCCTTGCTGCCAGGGGATCCTTTGGATACGTAACTCCACAGCCGGATTGCGCCACCGCCAGCAGGAATATCTGCATTCCGACTTATCGACCTTCCAGAAATGTATGGGTTATCTTTAAAAACAATTATAAAACGTAGTATATAAGCCACATTGGTACATATAGATAACTCGTAAATATTTGCATTAATGATAAGTTGAGATTGAGAGAGTCCAACTGGCGGTGGCGCAATCCGGCTGTGGAATTTGGGTGAAAAAGGCGTAAAAGCGCTTGCGGTAGGTAGTAAGACGTACTAAAATAGGTCACAGAGGGCACACGTCTCCCCGCCGTTGACACGGTTGCGGACGAGCGTATACTGCTCCTATCGTCTTGTGCAATAAGGCACGACTAGCATAAAAATTAACTACTATGATCGATTCAAAAGATACAGCGCAGCGTCTCAGTGATCTCGAATCTCGCTTGGAGCGCATCGAACAGCTCCTTACCGGATCTGCTGTCGCGCATACCAACAAACAGAAGCCAATGTCAGCGAAAGAGTTCCTGCAGACTAAGAAAATTACCTCGGATACCCAGAAGGCCGTCGCTCTCGGTTACTTCCTAGAGCATCTTGGTGGGATGGAGTCCTTCAACGTCGCCGACCTTGAGGCTGCGTTCCGCTCAGCGAAGGAGAAGGTACCGAAGAACATGAACGATGCGGTGAATAAGAACATTGCACGTGGTCTTATCAACGAGGCTTCCGAGAAGAAGGACTCAAAAAAGGCTTGGTACCTCACCTCGACGGGTGAACGTTACGTCGAAAACGAACTTGCCTCATAAGGCGATTCCTTATCCACCGCTAATCACTATTATATGTCAAAAACAAAGAAAACGGATGTGCTGACCAGCATCGTAGACCTACTCGAACCGATGGAGTCGGACGACCGCGTGCGCATTATCAATGCGGCCCTTGCTCTTCTTGGAGAGTCAGTGGCTCCCACTAAAGTTGGAACCGAAACAATTGCGGAAGATACTGCCAACCTGGGCGAGCTGCCGCCCCGCGCACGTATGTGGATGAAGCAGCACGGCCTTTCTAGTAGCGAACTTGAGCAGGTCTTTACTATCGTTGATGGTGTAGCCGAAGTTAGCGCCTCGCACATACCAGGCAAGAATAAAAAGGAGCAAACTCTGAACGCCTACGTACTTACCGGCATCGCCAAACTGGTTGCGACCGGCAATGCAAATTTCTCAGATAGTGAGGCACGCGACCTTTGCGTTAGCTCTGGTTGCTACGACAGCGGCAATCATGCCACCACGATGAAGAATAAGGGCAATGACTTTACGGGAACGAAGGATAAGGGCTGGACACTTACTGCTCCGGGACTCAAGCGTGCAGCAGAGCTTATCAAGGAGCTTAGCAAATAACACTCGAATACCATGACAAAGCTTAGGGTGGATCTCAAGAATGGTTTCCTTGAAGTGGAAGGCGAGGAGGCATTCGTAAAAGATGTATATAGTGACTACAAGGACGTACTCGGACTGATGATTTCACGTCAGGCTGAAGAGCGCTCCTCGACTTCCATCGAGGCTCCAAAAACTGAAGAGTCTGCGGTTGACACTAAGCCGCGTGCTGAAAAGAAGGTTCGGAAAGCGTCGACTTCAAAGGGGAAGAACAAAGAATCGCACAAACTCATTGGCGACCTCAATTTCAAGCCAGAAGGAAAGGTGTCCCTGCGCGATTTCGTTGAAAGTAAAAATCCGAGTGATTCAGGCGGGGAGGTAAATGCGGTTGTTGTGTATTACCTCCAGAAAATTCTGGGCTTGGACAACATAACACCAGATCACGTTTACACAGCCTACAAGCACGTAGAGCGCAAGGTTCCGACGGCACTCATTCAAAGTCTGAAAGACGCGGCTCGCCGCAAGGGGTGGGTAGACGTCCGCAACATGAACAGCATCAAGGTAACGATAGGTGGTGAGAATTTCATAGAACACGACTTGCCGACCAAGGATAAAACGGCTGACGTGAAGTAAATATGGCATTAGTACTTCAAAGCATCCCTGTGGAACTCTCCGAAAAACTTGTTGAGGAGTACTTGGAGATTAAGAAACGCTACTCGATGCGAGACTGGGGTTCTGGTCAACTGAAAGGCGGCAGATTTGCCGAGGCAATACTTCGCATGTTCCAGCACCTACTCGGGGAGGCAGTCACACCGTTCGGGACTGACATAGTTAATACGGAAAAGACACGCATTTTGAATGTCGTAAAAGATCATCCATCGATAGATGAGCACATCCGGCAGAAAGCCGTTCCTTTGACCCGTCTGCTTCTAGATTTTCGTAATAATCGTGACTCAGCCCATCTTGGAGGCTTTAACGCGAACGAAATGGATACTCTGTTTGTTACGACCGCAGCGACGTGGCTATTGTGTGAGTTTGTGAGGGTGTATGGTGGCTACCCGATGGCTGAGGCTCAGACGATTGTAGATGGACTAGCAGTTAAAGAGTTTCCGGTAGTCATGGAATTCGAGGGTGATTCTTTCATCACGCGCACAAATCTTAAAGCATCACAGGAAGTGCTCGTCCTGCTCAACAAATACGCCAAAGCTGATTTCAACTTTCTCTTTTCGAAAACCAAAGACGGGAATCGTACTCGTTTCCAAGACACTTTGCGCGCCATGGTTTTAAAGAAGCTGATTGGACTCAAGGACGGGTCATATTTCCTTATGCCAAAAGGAGCCGAGCTCACTGTTAAGGAATCACTACTGAGTTACAAAGATACTTAGCTCCCTAAGGAAGGGAGACGGCTGAAGTTTCATTTGATGGACTGTCATACGGAAACAAAGGTCTTGGCGGCTTCAAGAATAGCGATATCTCGTGGCACCATATAGCCTTTTGCTTCGATTTGCTGCGCCTTGCTTGCTTTAAGAATATTGAGTGCTTCGTTATACGGAAGCCACGCGACCTCGAATCCTTCTGCGATCTCATCCTCAGTCAAATCGGGCGTTCCTTTCTCTCCAACAATCTTAGCGAAGTAGCAGTACGAGATTTGATGCAGATTACAGAATTTGCGCCACTCATTCACTAGTCCAATTTCACCTAAAACTTCCACATCACATCCTATTTCTTCTCGACACTCACGTTTCAGTGCAATGATCTTATCGGTATCGTCATCTAAGCCGCCGCCAGGGAGTTTGTAATAGTCCGTTTTCGTAGCATGTAAAAGAGCCACATTATTATCCTGATCTAAAACGACAGCACGAGCGGCTTCTCGCAGTTCATACGTCTCTAGTTCCTTTTCGGAAACACCTTCAGGATTGAGAAAAACAATTTCTTTCATATCTAGGAATCTCCCTCAATCATTTCTCCGACGAGGAAAGTGCAACCCTGTTCGCCGACCTTTGCTGTGTGTTCTTTGCCAATCGGCACATCAAACCAATCTCCCTTATTCAAAATCTTCTCTTCTTGTCCGAACCGGAATGTTAACCCGCCGTCGAGTATATACATGGAAACAGCACCTTTATGAGCGTGGGCCTGGTATTCCGTTCCTGCCTCATCGTGCCATTCGTAAATATGAGGGAACCCCTTGTCGACCAGTTTTTGTTTGAAGTTTTCTTTATCCATGGTTAGGTAGCAATAATCTTGAACGCACCGTTTTCTAGCACCTGAACATATTGCTTGTCGGTAAGAATAAGAATTGGATTCTCATGTGGCTGGTATGCAATCTTGAGACGCTTTGCAATATCGCGTTCTTCAAAGTAGTTATCGCCCCAATGCGGCATCATTGTGAAATTCACAAAGTTGAATGCCTTTCTATCTTCAAGTTCCGGCTCTTCTTCAGAGAAATACTCAGGAACTTTGGGACCAGCGATGATGGAACCCGCGCTCGTACCGATATACGGCTTTCCGTTCTTAACTTTCTCGATAATCATTTCGTATGCGCCAGTTCGGCGAAGTTTGTTGAGGAGATATGCAGTGTTACCGCCGCACATATAAAGAACATCGTAGGAATCGATGGTTTTCTCGATTTCTTCTTTCGTTTTTCCGGTAACGGTATAGCGATCTACTTGGTAGCCCTGATTGCGTAGTGATTGGAGATCATCCTGAAGCCATTTATCATCTCCGGCTTCGTGGCCGATTTCAGGTTCAGAAGCAGTATCGAGGAAAAGAATGGACTCGAATCCCTTATCAGCAAGGAAATTCTTATAGAGGTGATCAGCGACTGAAGCAACACTTGAGGTAAGGAATATCATGATAAATAGCCAAGTTCTTTCATAATTGCATCTTCAACTTCGACCATTCCTGACTCTTCTATTTTCTTTCGTTCTTCCAGCGCTCGCTCGCCTGGTAGACGAACCTCATCCGCACCCTGTTTCTTTCTTGAAGATTTGATCTTGGCGACAAGATCCGACGCGTTCTTTTTGAACACGATGGTATCGACGAGTAGGTTCGGGTCAATGGCGATGAAGAGCGAACCCCACTCCTCGGTGAAGGTTTTGTTATCGACCCAAGCAGAGTTGGTAAGAGGACCTGCGAGCATTTCGACGACCATACCTAGTCCTGCACCCTTGTATCCTCGGTCGAACGGAAGAATCGCACCATCCATGGCGGCAACAGGGTCATTGGTTGGATTTCCTTCCTTATCAATCGCCATATTGTCCGGAATCTTTTCGCCCCGCGCCTTGGCGAGGACAAGACCATAGAATGTCATAGCCGATGTAGCCATATCGAAAACGAGCGGTTCTTTCTCAGTCGGGAATCCAAAGCCAATAGGATTAGTGCCGAAGAGCGGATCAATGCTGTCGAAGCCGGTTGTTGACGCAGGAGAGCGGCTACAGACAATACCGATTAGATCTTGTTCGGCGATCTTCTCGGCGTAAAATGCTTGTGCTCCGTTGCTTGAAAAAGTGTTATGCACCCCAACGATGCCGAAGCCGTGTTCTTTGGCTTTTTCTATTACGACGTCCGTTGCCTTTTGACTGACGAGAGGCGCGGGATGTGCGCCGCCATTAATAAGCTGAGAAAGCTTCGTGTCTCGCTCTACGCGAATCTCATGCTTGGGCTGGATGTTCTGTAACGGCTCGGTGCCGGTCATTTTTATGATGCCCTGTGTCTTGATTCCTGACGTTTCTGCCCAGAGGAGGTAGGCGGTAATGCTTTCGGCATCAGACTTGGAAAAGCCCTTCGACTCCAGGGTCGCGAGGATTTTTGCTCTCAGATCTTCTACGGCGATCTTCATAAATCTATTATAACGTGTAAGCCAAAAGCCGCACAAAGGCGACTTTTTGCTTACACTAGTTTATCGACGCGTCTCGTGCGGGATAACCTAGCTCTATTCGGCTCCGCGGGTAGGACTCGAACCTACAACCAACTCCTTAACAGGGAGCTGCTCTACCATTGAGCTACCGCGGAATGTATCGACCCCCACATCGGAGGGTCTACTGCATTCTAACGAAAAACCGTATTTGGGCAATATTCATCTTTTGTTCATGCAAAAACCCGCATGGTATCTTGTATGTATATGGATATTCAGTACAAGGGCACCAAGTACGAACCGACCGAAGACATCATCGCTCAAGCAGAGAAACAGATACAGGGTTTGGAGAAGTTTGCAGAGGAAGGAGCGCGTGCAGAGCTTGAGCTTGAGCAGGCGGTAGGAGGAAAGAACAAGGGAGATATCTGGAGAGCGGAATTGAATATCATCACCCCCACAGCGCGCTTTCGTGCGGAGTCCTTAAAGGCCAAACTTCCGCACGCGCTCACGACGGTAGTGCGTGATGTTGCCCGCGAACTGCGCCGTGCAAAAGGAAAGAACCAGAACCTCCTTCGAAAAGGGCAGTCAGCAGTCAAAGACCTTCTCCAGGGATTCTCGCGCAAATGACGTACGTGCGGGTACAGGTAACTCCTTCTGCAAAGAAGGAGTCAATACTTGAGCTTGATGAAAAGACGTATGCTATCTCGGTTAAAGAACCGGCAGAGCGCAATCTTGCAAACATGCGCGTACGAGAAGTCCTCGCAGAGCACCTTTCGCTTCCGCTAGCTAAAGTGCGTATGATTTCAGGACACCGCTCACCTCGAAAGATATTTGATATCGGCTAGTAGTCTTGCTCCTGCTTTCCTTCAGGCACGACCCGAAGTGGAGTAAACACACCGTCTTCGTACTTCGCTGTCTTTATCTTCACGCGTGTCCCTGTAGGAGTGTAGAAGAAAGTGCCAGGAGACTCTGCATACGCGCGATACTTGTTCCAATTTACTTTCGCATCTCCTTCAAGCGAGAGTTCGCCCTCTTCCTTTCGTATCTTTCCGCAATGCGTTGCTTCTAGAGCGTCTTGAGGCGTAAAGACGGCAGTACCGTTTTCAAATGCAGGAAGAGACTGAATAAGAAGCAGGGAGCCTGCTTCGATAAGGCGAGGACGAAGCGTACGCGTCGTGTCTTGCGGCTCTATGGCAACCTCTCTCACTGCAAGCACATCACCCGCATCAAGTTCTTTCACGAGCTTTTGAATGGAGACGCCCGTAACCTGCTCATCATGCAGGAGCGCTGCTTCAACAGGGGAAGCGCCGCGATACTTTGGAAGGAGAGAGTAGTGGACGTTCAAAAGACCAAGAGGAAATGCATCAATTAAAGACTGCGGCAGTATCTTTCCATACGCCACGACAATGCCGTATTTGGCTCCCACGTTCTTAATATCCGCAATAGTTTGCGCGTCCAGTTTTTCAGGAGCAATGACAGGGAGATTCTGTTCAAGCGCAAAAGCCTTCGTATCAGAAGGCGTGAGCTTCATGCCGCGCCCAGAAGGCCTATCAGGAGACGTAACAACCAGAGAGGGAGTAAAGCCAGCTTTCAAAAGCGAAGCCAAGGTATCGCGCGCAACGTAGGGAGTACCAAAATACACAAACGGCTTATGCGTCATGTTCGAGTTCGTAGAGATCAGTTGCGTGGTCGATAAACAGCATTCCGTTCAGATGATCTATCTCATGCTGGAATGCTTGGGCTAATACGCCGCCTCCGCCGCGCTCAAATACCTTTCCATTCTCGTCATACGCACGCACGGTCGCACGCTCGTAGCGGAGCGTTCTTCCGTAGGTGCCGCGAACCGAGAGGCAGCCTTCTTCCATGCCGGTACGACGCTTTGAACTCTTGATGATTTCAGGATTAATGAATACGCCCACATCAGCAGGCCGCTTTGGCGCGTCAGGAGCTTCAGGAGGAAGCATGCGGTCATAGCGCACAATGAAGATGCGCTTATTGATGCCTATCTGCGGAGCAGCAAGCGCAACGCCGTCATGCTCTCCATCAAGCGCTTTCACCATATCGGCAACGAGTTTTTTGAGAGCGGGCGTGCCAAACTCGCTCTTCTCGACAGGAGTTGAGCGTTCACGTAGAGAAGATGCTCCTTCTTGGACGATTGCCATATGGGGACTATAGCAACGAACACTCTATAAAGAAAACGCACCGCAGGGGCGGTGCGTGACAAAAGAAAGGACGCAGGAGAGGTTGCGAGGGCAGAAAGCCACCTCAACCTGCGCCCCTGCCGCTTGTCTTTCTGGCTGGCGGACCTTTGGACAAAGCGACAGCAAGGAGTATATGCTCCCTCATGTCTTCGTCAAGACTAGAAAGGGTTTTCCTTCACGTGCTTCTTCGGATCTATCTCCCACCAGAACTTCTTTGAGAAGTGCTTCGCCTTTTCACAAACGCTTTTTAGGTAGTAGAGGTCTTTGGTTGGAATGCCTTCGAGAATGAACCCCATGCGCGGCATGGTGATGAGAGGAAGACCGTCTTTAGCTCTGCCGGCATTCAAATGAGTGCGAAAGTACCGCATCAACTCTCCACGCTCGGTTGCTCGCGTCTTGGTGTTCTCTAGCTTCTTTGCGAGTTCGCCAATGTGCTTCATTACACTAGGGTACCAGCAAGAGTTCGTAGACTTTCGTGGTGTCGGTAATAACAACGCTTGTGTCGTTCCAAGGCGCGCTACGCACACGAGGACCCTTTAGTATCGGTGCAAAGAACTGCGGTGCGCGCGGATCAAGCTCGACGACATATGCCTGACTTCCAGCTGCAACAACAATTGCATCGTTTCTTCCAGGGAAAGGAGCTACTGATTCAATATATTCGTTTGGCGGGAAGATGACCGTAGAAGAAGGACACGCTTCAGTGCGTTCTCCACCTTCTTCAACTGGACAGAGAAGATACGGAGGAGTCGTACAATTTTCAGCAACGGCAGCGTCTGCAAGAATTCGGTTGTTTGCTACATAGACCACGGCGCAACCGTCTGCAAGTGAGAGCGGTGCAGCTTTTGTTGGGAGTGCATAGGAGAGGATGGCAGTCGATGCCTTTGCGAGATCTTCTGCGCCGAGCTGGCGAAGTACCGGCTCTTTCGGGACAAACAGCGGAGAAAGCACCGCATTCTTTCCAGACTGCACCGTGAAGAGTTCATTCCATGGCTGCATGTTTGGTGCGTCCACAATGACCGTGTGCCCGCCAGGAAGAAGATCGATACGTACCTTGCCGCCTTTTTCCATAGTGAGGCGGGACTGGTCGGTATATACGGCAGTGCCGTTTGGAAGTCCCTCCATATACAAAGCGCCTGTCTGCACGATGCCTGAACCGGTGATGCGAAGGCCAAATGCGTAGGAGAAGACGCCGATAAGGACGAGTGCGATGAAAATGAGTACTACAGAATACTGTCTTAAAAAGACAAGAGCGCGGTCGAGAAAAGCTTTGAGAGTCATAGTAGAGGACAGAGTACCAGAAAAAGCGGTGCGCGCGAAGCATTCTTTTGCAGCTTCGTCCTTACACGGTATGATGCTGAAGCTATGGCGTTTTTCTCCCCAAGACTTGGCATTGATCTCGGCACCACAAACATACTGGTGTTCGTTCCAGGGAAGGGCGTTGTCCTAAATGAACCCTCTGTCGTTGCGGTCTCAACTGAAACAGGGAAGGTGCTTGCGGTAGGTACAGAAGCTAAAAAGATGATTGGTCGTACTCCCGACTCTATACGCGCATACCGTCCGATGAAAGACGGTGTCATTGCTGACTATCGCGTCACCGAAGCAATGCTCCGCTACTTCATGCGCCGCGCACTCGGTCCTATGAACATATGGAAGCCAACAGTACTCATTTCTGTTCCTGCGGGTGTCACCTCAACCGAAAAGCGTGCAGTGATTGAAGCTGCTGCAAAAGCAGGAGCTGCAGATGCGTTCGTCGTGAAAGAACCTATTCTTGCGGCGATAGGCGCAGGCATCCCTATTCACGAACCCTCTGGAAGAATGGTGGCAGACATAGGAGGAGGCACTATCGACGTTGCCGTGATTTCTCTTGGCGGCATTGTCGCATCAACGTCGGTGAAGATAGCGGGGAACGCGCTTGATAGGGCGATTGCAGACCATGTGAAGCGCACGCACAACCTTGCCATAGGAGAAAAGACTGCCGAGGAAGTGAAGATAGCGGTTGGGTCTGCCGTTCCTGTCTCTGAAGAGCTTTCCATTCAGGTAAAAGGACGCGACATTGTGTCGGGTCTTCCGCGCATCATAGAGTTAAAGAGTAATGAAGTGGTGCAAGCAGTAAACCGCGAGCTGCGCGAGATGATGAACGCAGTACGCAAAGTGCTTCAAGAGACGCCTCCTGAACTTGCCTCAGACATTATCGACAACGGCATCATTTTGACCGGAGGCTCAAGCCAGCTCCGTAATATGGGAGAGCTTGTGTTTCGCCGCACCGGCGTGAAAGGGGAGCTTGCTGAAAATGCCTACTACTGCGTTGCCAGAGGTACTGGCGTAGCTCTCAAGCATTTGGATACGTATAAAAAGAGCATTATTTCGAAGAAGTAGGGTTTACGTTTCGAGCCATCAACAGGTGCTACTATTGTGTATATGATTCACCTGCTGCGGCGCAGAATTGAGGAGCATCGTGCGAAGAATAAACACGATCAGGAAGCCTCTGTAGGACTCGATGTCTCTGCTTTTATCGGTACAGCAAATCTTTTCTTTACCGGACTTGTTATTCTGAATCTCAACTCACTTCCTTCCATTGTTGATGTTGCTGTTGTCTATCTTGTTATAAGTGCGGTTGCCTTTATCATTTCGTCTATTATTTTTGCAAATGTCACGGGATCTCAAGAAAATGCATCTTTTCGTGAAAAATGATCCAGGCCGCTAATTGGATATCCGAATATCCGGGCGTGTATCTTTTTATGAGCGCAATTCCAATTCTCATACTAGGCGTGACTGACATCCTCCTTATTCAACTTACTACCGCCTTCGCGTGTTATGGAGGTTTGTTGCTGTACAGCGCTTCACCTTTCTCTATAGACCACCGAAGATTTAAAGATGGTCTGGATCGAGTACTCAACACGAGCATGCTTTTCCTCTTTACGGTCGGTACTTACGTCTCGGCATTTCTTTTTCCAGGATATCTTCTCTATATCGGAATTACCGCGATAGTGGTTCTCTTAGCTTTCTCATACTTCTCACTTTCTTTCGATATTGTCACGTAATAAAATTCCTCGTCTTCTTAAGAAAACGTAACGTGGAAGTACAATACATATATGCCCAAAGAAAAACTCCACCGTCTCCCTGTTCATATGCAGCGTGCTCTCCGGAAAGCACCCAAAACACAAGCAGTATGGAAGGATATAGCGCCGCTTTCACGAAACGAGTGGATATGCTGGGTCACATCTCCTAAAAAGCCAGAAACGCGAGCGCACCACCTACAGCGCTTTATCACCGAGCTTGGAGAAGGGAAGCGCAGGCCTTGCTGTTTTGCGGGGTGCCCTCATAGAAAAGAGTGAGGGCCGCACATTGCTGCGCGGCCCTCGTTTCTTTTACCGACTACGCGAGACGCCGATGCCGAACACCGGCTGAACGTCCTGCGTGAACTTTCCTTGGAGCCAGAGGCTTGTGCCGCCGCCAAGATCATAGGACAGCCGAGCTTGCGCTCTTGTGTGGCTGCGCCCTTCGGAAAGCGTGAAGGTTTGTGCAATATCGGCGCTCGCCGAGATGCGTTCTGTGAGCGGGATGGAAAACCGCACGCCAGGACGCACCAAGGTTTGATCGTCGATGTCGCCCGTACCGAGCCATTGGATAGGCCGGATGTAGGGCGTCACCGTCATGCCGTACACGTTTAGGGGCAGGTTAGCTTCGACCGCGATTTGCACGAGGTCGTCGCCGAAGTCGCCGAAGTCAGCGAGCACGAAATAGTCAGCCGAAGCGGACACGTTCATGCGGCCGAGTGGTGTTTGCATCGTGTCAGCGATGCTCACGCCCACATCTATCTCGTCGCCGAAGCCGCGGTTCCCGAAGGAGCCGTCGCCAGACGCCAAGGCAGAACCCCAAACTGTATACGACACTTTGTCGCAGGTGCGCGAGAAGGCGCCCTGCAACACCGCTTCGTCGGAAGCGACCACTTGCGCGTCTTGCAACACGTAGCCGGTCGCCCCTTCGCCGTATGCGAAGTTGGAGCAGTCCTGCGCGTGCGCCGTAGTGGCGAACGCGACAACTGCCGTGATAACGGAAAGAGCAATCGAACGAATCATGCACTTTTCTCCAAACGGGCTCCATTGCCCGTATTGCCTACTATTTTACTTCATATTATACAATTTGTCAAGATACCCTCAAAACACGTTAAACTATCGGTATGCGCCACCACGCCTATTTCTATGCAGGAGATCTTGAGGAGGGCATCACCGCTTCGCGAGCTTTTGCCAAACAGCACCTAGGGCTCTCGGGAGAAGCGCATCCAGATATCGTTGTGCTCCGGCACGCACTTTTTTCAGTTGATGATGCGCGTCTTATAGCAACGCTTGCAAGTCGTGCGCCTGTAGAAGGAGATGCCAAAATAATTGTCATCTCCGCCGGTCGTATTTTCCACGAAGCCCAAAACGCACTTCTTAAAACGTTTGAAGAGCCGTCTCATGGCACCGTACTCGTCCTTATTGTTCCAAGCGAAGGGAATCTTATCGAAACACTTCGTTCAAGAGTTCTTCCGCTTCCTGTCTCTCAAAAAGAGAAGGGAACCCCTTCTCCGTATGCCGCACAATTTCTAGCAGGGAACCAACAAGAGCGTGAAAAACTCATTGAAGGAATACTAAACCGCGCAAAGTCAGATGATGCTACAGAAAAACAAGAAGCGCGTCTTGAAGCGCTTCGATTTACTGAAGGTCTTGCAATAGCTGCGTACGAGGCGAAGAACGTAAAGCCAAGCAGAGAGCTCACCCTCTTTCTTTCTGACGTATCCCGCCTCATTCCCATTTTGCATGAGCGTTCGGCGCCACTGAAGCCTATTTTGGAGCATCTTCTTATTATTGCTCCGCATACTAAACATCTTAAAATAGGTTGACATTTATACTATTTTATAGTACAAAGGATAGGTCAGAAATGGCCCTAGTCCAAGCGTGTGTGAGGCGCTTGGAAGACGCTAGGCAATAGCTCACCGACAAGTAGGAGGGCCCCTTTATGGCCTCGTTTAACATTTTGGCTCTTAACGGCGAGACGGGCGAAATTCGGGACGGCATTTCGTTTCCTGAGCTCTTGGATAACACCTTGAGCAAGGAATTCGAAATCGAAGGCCCGCCGGTCGTCTCGCGCGGGATCATTGTGGGCGCGCAATATCGCCCAGTCGAAATCGAAGGACGTCTGATTCTTGTCCCGCGCAAGCGCGATCAGGTCGCATGGGCGGGGGATACAAACCCCATCATGCGCCCTGGAAACAAGGGCCTTATGTACGCTGCTTCTGGATCAGTGAAAACTATCCAGACCGAAGCCGGCGGACATCGGCACTTGATTGTCGCTCCCACCGAAGGGGAACAGGCGGTCATTGTCTTCGTTCAGACAGGACTGCCTGGAAATTCGAAGAAGCAGGAAGAAAGGCTCTTGGAAATGCTCGATAAGCAAGAGCGTTTCTGGGAACACGGCGCCTTCGCACTAGACGTTGGCGCCCGTGGTCTGGTTCGCAAGATCCGGACAGCACTCACTCGTTCTGGCGGGATTATCACCCGCGTGAACCAGCTTATCGAGGTGAAGCCCGGCGGGTCGATCCTTGTGGCTGGCATGCTGAACGAGCAAGCCATCTGGCGCTTCGCCAACGAAGGCGGCCGGTTGCGCAGAGTTGATGCGGGTGAAAACCCGCGTAAGAAATTCCTGCAGCTGCGCCGCGGAGAGCGGAATCAGCGCGACAAGGAGGATGAAATGCCTCCGGCCGCCGCAGCGTAACGCTTCGAAGTTCACAATCAAGATTTGGGCCGCGACGGTAACGTCGCGGCTCTTTTTTGTGCTAGCATTCTTATAGCGAATTTTTCTTCATTATGAGTCCAATGCCTCCCAAAAAAGAACAACAGAAGAAAGATATTAATTCAACGGGTGAGGAGGAAATAGTTCATGACGAATTTTCCGAAGACCCGTTTGATTTTGATGCACATACTCTCTCCGAAGTAGGGAAACAAGCATTTATAGAATTGTCTGCCCGCTCCAACGCACACGAGGACTCGGAAAACATAGTTGATCGAGAGACAGCGCACCAGAAAACGCTTTACGAAGAAGCGCGCGCTACCTACGTTTCCCTAGCCGCTGACTCCAAGGCAAGTATTGCAGAAGTTGCGCGCGCAAAAGAGGCATACTTTACCGCGCTCCATGTGTATGTGCTCACCGCAGAGCGCATTTCCCGACGAGAACTTTCCGCTCCTGACGGATCACTTTCAGGCGAAAACGCAAAAGAGCACGAACAATTCCTCGACACGCTCTTCAAGGAAACATACTGGAAAGACGCGAGAGAAACATTTGAAGGGAAGGATATGCCAGGAAAGTATCTTGATATGAAGCGTGAAGTGCTTCGCGATGCTGATGTCATGGGACTCTTTGGGAAAAGAGTGCTAGAGGCTGCAGGCGCGAAGTTTGAAGCGCTCGCCACAGCACTTTATGACTCTCCGGCAACAACACGCATCTTGGGAGAAGTAGGTGAAGCTTTGTCGAAGGCGCGAGAAACATTTCATGAAGCACGCCATACATATCTAAACGCATACTATGACTGGCGCACGACCAAGACGCTTCAGAGCGTACATGCGCATGAAAAAGCAGTACATGCGTATGAGAAAGCGCGCGATCGCGTAGCGCATGAGTTTAGAAAGAAACCTAAAGGCGCAACAGAGGGCATGACGCAGAAAGAAAAGGATGAGTTTTTGCAAGAGCTGTATATGGATGAGGAACAGCATGTAAACCGCATCCACGAATCGACCTTAACCGAGAAGCAGAGAGCGGCCCTAAAGAATGTGCGCCGTCGCATGCCAGTCTTTAGAGTTGCTCTTGCGGCTATCGCTTTTGCCTCTGCCTCTATGCCGCAAAAGACGCAAGAAACGGGATATACGCCAGCGTATGAGCAAGCCGATACTGCACCACGTGCTCATGCCGAAGAGCGATGGAACACGGACGGACTCTGGCAGCCTCAAGAACGCCAAGAACATGTTGCGGCAGTCGAAGCTCCTCAAGAAGCTCCGCAGGTCATTGAGACTGCAATCGACCGTACCGGAACCATTGGCGCATTCACCCGCCTCTTAGCAGAAGCGAATGCACAGCCATGGTTTGCCGCGTGGGCCGAAGAACTGTATGCGCAAGCAGATCTTGAAATAGTTGATCCAAGAAACACGCGCAGAACGGAGGAAGGAAGACGTGCTCTTATGGCGGACATAATCGCGCAGGAACTCAATATGCTTATTGTGCAACCCGAAGTCATATCTTCGGCAAAACTGCCCAAAGGCGATATCTATGTAAACAGCGGCGGCGTATTCCTTGCCCCTGCTGATGGCGGCGTACATATCGCACTGGTGCGCCGTACTCATGAAGAGAGCGAAGGTGGTGCGCGCACGCTGCCACAACGCTGGCACGGAGACTATACTGAAAGAAAACGATACTGATATGGCGTACCTTCTCTCAAGCGCATTCCGTCAGCACATCCCCGAGGAATACCGTGGGGCACTTATGCGCCTTGATGATGTTGCACTTGAGGCTCTTCTGCTCCGTATCGTGGAAGCACTGCCGGAGGACAAGTTGCATGAGTTTGAGACAGCACTCTCGCTTTCAGACTCGCGCGTACTCGGTGCTTTCCTTACGAGCGAAGTACCACATCTTCATTCCTTACTTCAAGAGACGGTAGGCTCTCTGCAAAAAGGAGCGCAAGGGATGATAGACGTTATTGAGTCATGAGACGAGGCATGCCTAAAGTTGGTATTGAGCGACACACGCCCTTTCAGATGCGGGGTGTGGTGATGAGAAATGAAGACGGCTTTCTTTGGATACGTGAGAAGAGCGACAAGGAGTCTGTGCGCGTTGCAGTCGAGAATCCTGAACGCTACGAGACCGGCACACTTGTCTCTTTTACACGCACCGGAGCGTGGGGAGTGAAAAATGAACCAGGCACCTTCGTACACTACGGCACTATAGAAGAAGTGGCAGTAGAGAAAGGGGAGAGTAAAGAGGTTGAGCGCGAGGGTATGCGGCCAAAAGATATTTTGGGACTTTCCGAAGATGAGTTTCTTGGCATTGAATTGTGGCCCGAGGGGACAACTCCCGAGACTCCTTTTGGAAAACTTGAGATTCCTTCTGATGAACAGTGTGAAGGAGACGAATGCGAGCTCTATCCCGACGCACCTCGAGAAGCTCTCCCAAGTATAGAAACAGTTCCAGCAGAACACCCTGTCTTTTTTGACGAAGAAAGACGTCAGTTTTTTATTCGTGAAGGGAAGAAAACACTCTATCTTAAAAACACAGACGCGCGCGCAGCACTGCTGCTCCCAGGAGATAAGGTAGGGCTTTCTGCGGATGCACGCATTGCGGGTCTTGAGTACCGCAACACCGACTATATCGCGGGCTTTTTAACTGAAGGGGAGCGTAATGTATATGACGAGAAGGGCAAAAAGGCAGGAACTGAACCTTATCGGTATCTTGCAGTGCGCGTTCCAGGTCCACGGCGCACTCTTGAAAAGTTCAAGCTACCTGCTGACTTTGAGGGAGTTGAAGAAAAAGAATGGGAGGGCCGCGTCATACTCGTTGATCGCAGGACAAAACAACTCATTATGCATCCAGACATTGAAAATCTCGGCAATGGATACGATGCTTTGAAGCGTGTTGTTCTTACGAACATGGGCGCATATGAATACGACGAAGAATCAGATCAAGAGAAGCTTGATGAACAAGAAGAGCTTGCGTGGCTCACTCATGAATATGGAGGAGAGGGTATTACAGATCCAGAAGAACTTGATGCAAAACTCGAAGACGCACTTTCAAAGCTGGTAGATACGGAAGTGGCCGAGGGAAAGATATTCGATATGCGCTCCGATAAAGGAGGGAAGCGGCAGACCTTTTATATAGACCCTGAAGGCTCGCGCGACCACGATGATGCCCTTTCGATAGAGGAGTTAGAGGAAGGTGGGTTTGAAGTAGGTGTGCATATTGCGGACGTCTCACGTTTTGTCTCTCCAGGCGGCGCCATAGACGCGCAGGCAGCGTTTCGTGCGACCTCCATTTATCTTGATGATGAGGTCATCCGTATGCTCCCTGCACTTATTTCAGAACACCTTGCAAGTTTAAATGCAGATACAACACGTCTTGCGTTCTCGCTTCTCTTTAAAGCTGAACTTGATGAGAAAAAGCATGCGCGTATATCTGACATTCGTTTTGCTCGCACTGCAATCCGTGTTACGGAAGGACTCACCTATGAACAGGCAGAGGCGCGCATTGCTGACGCGAATGATACATCTGCCGGTGCCGAAGCGCTTCGTAATCTTGATCGAGTAGCAAAAGCGATGCATAAGCGCATGGGAATAAAACAGCTTGGCGATGATCCGCTTGAGTCAGAGGATCTTGATATCCATGAAGTAGTTGCAGAATTCATGGTGCTCAAAAACCGTGCGGCAGGAGCTGCGTATGAACGTATGAAGCATCGCACCAACCGCGACGTGCAGCCGAATTTGCGTCGTGTGCAAGACCTTGTTGCAGGAGTCTACCGAACGCAAGAGTTTTCAAACAAAAAGACAGAACAGATATTTATTGAAAAACTGCTACGCCTCAAGATTCTTTTCCCTGCAGACATGCAAAGAGATGGGAAGGCCATTCCGTTTGAGCGTCTCTTTCGGCTTGCGCACGAGCGCGTTGTTGCTGGTGAGTTCTATGCGCCGCGAACTGACGATGCCGGAAAACTTCTTGAAACCACCGAGGAAGACTACAGACGTCTTTCTAAGACAACCATCGAGTCGTATTTCATACAGGGAGATTCAGCCTTCAAAAACTCGGCAGGATATTCCTCGCAACCAGGGATTCACATATCGATGGGAGTGACATTCTCGCGCATAACTTCGCCCATACGCCGTACGGCTGATGGCGCAGGCCAGCGCCGCATGATTTTCCTTACCGAGCTTGCTAAGAAGATGGGCTCTGAAGATATTTCAGAGACAGAAGCAGTAGCGCTTGTAAAGGAATACGCAGAGCAGATAGTCGGTCTCTCGCTTGACCCTTCCGTGTTTGAAGCTCCAGCAGAGGTTGTTTTTGAAGCAGTGAGAAAAGCAGCAGATGAGCATGATGCGAAAATGCTCGCGCATACGGTTATGAGAGAAAGTATGGCGCGTAAGGCAGAGGGCGTCGTGGCGTCCTTGCATACGGCCGCAAACCTGTATGGATTCCTTCGTTCTCCTCGAGGGAAATGGGACAGTGTATGGAAGCGCGGGTCCTCAAAGCCAGCAAAGAACCCATTTGAACTTCAGGGCGATTACACTCGCGCTGATGGAGAACAACTTATCCAAGGTCTTACTGTCGACTTTTCTGAAAAGAACGTACGAAAGGATAAGGATGGGAATATATACGGTGAGGTGCTTATATCAAAAAGAAGCAATCGCGCACTTCTCCAGTTTGTTCCAGGACGTATTAAAGAAGTGGGTGCGCGTCTTCAAGTGCGCCTCAATCTCCCAAAGGGATTCCGGCATCCTGTTGCGTGGTGTCGAGAGCGTGGCATGTCTCGTTCGCGCATCAAGCTTCAAGGCTCTATTGTCGACGTTGAAGTAGAAAAGGGACGCCTCGTCTTTAAGCTTGCCGATACGCTTACCGAAAAAGAAGCCTACCTTGACCCTAAAGAGCCTCGCTTCAACTATGAGGAGGCGAGAAGGCGCAAAGCAGCTTGATTTGCTACACTATCTTCTACATGGCATACGACTTTTCAAAACTCAAAACACACATTAAGGAAACCGAAGAATGGCTCTCTCGCGAGTTCTCGGCAATACGCACCGGACGGGCTTCAACCGCGCTTCTAGACGGCGTAAAGCCTGAAGTATACGGCGCCCGCACGCCCATTTCGCAAGTAGCGTCTGTATCTGTTGAGGACGCACGTACAATACGCATCGTGCCGTGGGATAAGGGGAATGCAAAAGCACTTGAAAAAGCATTAACCGAAGCTGATCTTGGCGTTTCAGTCGTTGTTGACGATCAGGGGCTTCGCGTTATTTTCCCCGACTTAACTGCAGAGCGCCGCACCAGCCTCCAGAAAGTAGCAGGCGAGCGCTGCGAAACCGCGCGCATAACGCTTCGCGGACACCGCACTGATGCTCTTAAAGAACTTGATGCCGCAGAAAAAGAGGGAGGCATGGGTGAAGATGAATTGAAGCGCCTCAAAGAAGAAGTGCAGAAGCTTATCGACGCAGGACAGGCATCTCTTGATAGCGCACTGAAGCGCAAACAAGAAGAAATAGCAGCATGACGATTATTGTTTTCATTATCGTCCTTGTGGCACTCATTGTGGTGCACGAGCTCGGGCACTTCTTTGCGGCCAAGTGGTCAGGCATGAAAGTGGAGGAGTTTGGCATTGGGTACCCGCCGCGCGCTCTTACGTTTGCTACCAAAAACGGCACGGCGTATACCTTGAATTGGCTGCCGTTTGGAGGCTTTGTGAAGATTAAGGGTGAGGATGCAGAAGCAGGCGGAGCAGATTCTTTTGTTTCAAAGCCTCACTACCAACAAGCGCTTGTCATTTTGGCAGGTATCGTAATGAACCTTGCGTTTGCATGGGTGCTGCTTTCACTTACGCTTGGCGTTGGGATGCAGCGCGCTTTGACTGATGCAGAAGCCTTGCTTGCTCCTGACGCAACGCTTGCTATCTCTCATGTCCTTCCCGAGTCTCCTGCAGCGCTTGCAGGAGTGCGAGCAGGAGACGTCGTACAAAGCATGTATGCAGGCGAAGATGTCTTTACCGGCCCCTCCTCTGATGGCTTCACTTCGTTTATAGCTGAACATGAAGAGGAAGAGCTCACGCTATCTGTAGTGCGTGCAGGAGAGACCGTGGCTCTTTCAATGACGCCAAAAACCGGCATTATTTCTGATGCTCCAGAGCGCGCTGCGCTTGGTGTGGGTGTTGCGGTAGTTGGTACGCTTTCTGTGCCGTGGTGGCAAGCTCCGTACGAAGGACTCCTGCTTACGGCAGCTGTCACAGAACAAGTCGCACTCGGCCTTACACACTTCTTTCTTGGTGTCTTCACACTCTCCGCAGATCTTTCAGAAGTTTCAGGACCGCTCGGTATTGCAGGAGCAGTAGGGGATGCATCAAACGCTGGCATCATTGCGCTTCTTACGTTGACGGCGATCATTTCGATAAACCTCGCGCTCATAAACGTGCTGCCTATCCCAGCGCTTGACGGCGGACGTCTCCTCTTTGTGCTTATCGAGTGGGTTACCAGAAAGCGTATACCTGATGGTGTTGCGGCAAGCGTTAATGGCATAGGCTTTGCGCTCCTCATCCTCCTCATGGTCGTTGTGACGGCCTCTGATATCTGGAAGGCGTTTGGCTAGACCCCCTGTTGTACGAGGTTCGTATTGCGGTCTATACTGTGGAGCACTATGCGCCAATCAGCACTCTTCACTAAAACAAGGCGAGACGCCCCTTCAGACGAGGTGGCAAAAAACGCTCAGCTTTTAATACGCGCAGGCTATGTCCACAAAGAGCTTGCAGGCGTCTACTCGTACCTTCCGCTTGGCCTTCGCACCCTAAATAACATTGTGCGCATCATCCGCGAAGAGATGGATGCGATAGGGGGGCAGGAGATGACGATGACCGCGCTTCAGGACAAGGAGCTCTGGAGCCGCACTGACCGCTGGGATGATGAAAAAGTCGATAACTGGTTTAAGACAGCATTTGCATCAGGAGGCGAAACCGGACTTGGCATTACGCACGAAGAACCGCTGACGCGCATCATGACCGACCACGTGTCTTCATACCGCGATCTGCCAATACTTGCGTACCAGTTCCAGAATAAATTCCGCAACGAGCTTCGTGCAAAATCAGGCATCATGCGCGGGAAAGAGTTCCTGATGAAAGACCTCTACACCTTCTCGAAAAACGAAGAAGAACACGAAGCACAGTACGCAAAAGTACGCGACGCCTATGTGCGCATCTTCAACCGCCTTGGACTTGGAGCGGACACCTATATCACCTACGCATCCGGAGGCATCTTTGCTCCGTTCTCTGAAGAATTTCAAACGGTATCAGAAGCAGGAGAAGACACTATCTATATCTATGTCGATGAGGAAAAGAAGGTGGCGGTAAACAAAGAAGTGTATACCGATGAAGCGCTCCAGACACTGAACCTCTCTAAAGATAGTCTTGTTGAGAAGAAGGCAATAGAGGTGGGGAATATCTTTACGCTTGGGACGCGCTTCTCGGAGCCGCTTGGCCTCACCTATGCAGATGAGAAGGGGGAGAAAAAGCCGGTTCTGATGGGCTCGTATGGTATTGGTCCTTCACGAGTCATGGGTACCATTGCAGAGCTGTTTGCAGACGAGAAGGGGCTTTCGTGGCCCGAGGAAGTAGCGCCGTTTCGCTATCACCTTGTAAATGTCCTTCCCGAAGACGAGACAGCGACTGCCTTTGCAGATGAGCTCTATAGCGCGCTCTCAAAGAAAACAGCCGTCATATATGATGACCGCTCTATGCGTGCTGGTGAGAAGTTTGCAGATGCCGATCTGCTTGGTATGCCGTGGCGCATCACCGTCGGACGAGATGCGTCTTCGGGTATGGTCGAACTCACAAACAGAAAGACGGGAGAAATGGAGAAGCTTTCTCGTGAAGAGCTTCTCGCACGGTAAATGGCAAAGGAAAAGAAAATAAAAAAGAACTCACTATTCTCGACAGACATCGGGATTGATTTGGGTACCGCAAATACGCTCGTCTATGTGCGCGGGCGCGGCGTAGTGCTAAACGAACCATCGGTCGTAACGGTGAATGATAAGACGGGGCAGGTGGTAGCAATTGGAAAAGCAGCCAAAGCAATGCTTGGCAAGACACCGCCGCATGTGCGTGCGGTGCGTCCCTTGTCTCACGGCGTGATTTCAGACTTTGAGGTTACAGAAGAATTGCTTGCCTATCTTATCCGCAAAGCACAGGGGGACCGTACACGCCTCTTTGGCCCACGTGTCGTTATCGGCGTTCCTACTGGCGTCACAAACGTTGAGAGCCGTGCGGTAAAAGACGCAGCGCTTTCAGCGGGAGCGCGCGAAGTTTACATTCTTGAAGAACCCATGGCAGGCGCCATTGGAAGCCATCTGCCAGTCAATGAGCCGGTAGGCACCATGGTGCTTGATATTGGTGGAGGTACCATCGATATTGCGGTGCTCTCTTTGGGCGCTCCGGTAGCATCAAAGAGCTCGCATATTGCAGGAGATCATTTCAATGAAAACATCGCTGACTACGTACGAAATGAATTTCAGCTCGCCATTGGCGAGAAGACCGCAGAAGAAGTGAAAATTGAGATAGGGGCAGTCATACCGCTTGCCGAGAAACTCTCACGACCGGTACGCGGCCGTGATCTTGCTACGGGTCTTCCGCGAGAAATTACCCTAACGGATGAGCAAGTACGAGAAGCATTACAGCCTTCGCTCGATAAGATTCTGGACGCTATGAAGGAAGTCATTGAAGCAACGCCTCCAGAACTTCTTTCAGATGTGCTTGAGCGCGGCGTTACCGTCTTTGGCGGCGGGGCCCTTCTTCGCGGTCTTCCCGAGCTTCTTTCTAAAATGCTTGGTGTTCCGGTATATGTTGCACCTGACCCCCTTACGGCAGTGGTGCGCGGCACGGGCATTATTACCGAAGACCCAAGCATCTGGCGTGGGGTATTCTTAGATGAAGATGCAATACTCGAAGAGAAATAACCGACTCTCTCCTCGTGCGTGGCTTGCCGTTGGCGTCGTCATAGTACTTATCCTCATAGCGTGTGGTGTACGCTTCTTTTTCCCGGGCGTCTTCTTTGGGCTCATAACTCCGCTTGCG
The DNA here is from genome assembly GCA_964652615.1 of uncultured Candidatus Saccharibacteria bacterium. Lineage (GTDB taxonomy): Bacteria > Patescibacteriota > Minisyncoccia > Phycocordibacterales > Phycocordibacteraceae > C7867-001. The sequence goes on from CAZZAT010000002.1 coordinate 100,263, forward strand.
TCTTTTGGAAACGCGCAAAGCGAAGCAAGTAGCGACAAGGCGCTTTTCGAGGCATCGCTTCGAGAACTGCAAAACGAAAACGAAGCATTGAAAGCGCGTCTTCGTGATGTAGGGGCTGCAAACGATATTCCAAGCGAAGCGGGTATTTTAGCAGGCGTTGTGCTTCGTCCCCCTGTATCCCCCTATGACACGCTACTTCTTGGTTCTGGAAGCGAAGTGGGAATACGCGAAGGAGCGATAGTGTTTGGCGAAGGAATACCGATTGGGACTATTGTTGAAGCAGGAGAGGGGTATGCGCGTGCGTCCTTATATTCATCTCCAGGAAGGGAAACGACAGGGTGGCTTGGCGAAGAGCGTATAGGCGTATCATTTACCGGTGAAGGTGCAGGGGCGTTTAGTGCGAGCGTGCCGCGCGAAGCAATTGTGTCTGAAGGCGATACCGTCTACTTCGCAGGCCCCGGAGCTTATCCCGCAGGTATCGTGCGCCGCATAGAGCGACATGCGTCATCTCCCGAAGCGAAGCTTTTCATTGAACCATTCGTGAATCCTTTCTCGCTTACGTTTGTGCGCGTTGTACCATGATTCGCATTCTTCTTAGCGTTCTCACCTTTATCTCGCTCTTTCTCTTTCCGTACCCTTTTACCGCAGCGCTTTCTTTTGCAGCATCACTCTCGTTTCCGTGGCTTGCGCTTGTTGTTGGGTTTCTTGCTGAACTTCTCTATTACGCAGGCAGCGAAACCTACCGGCCGCTCCCCCTTGCCCTTATCACGGGCGCTGTACTCTCCCTTGCGGCGCTTTTCGTGCGTAGATTCGTTCGCGAGCGTATTATGGGCTAATGCGAAGGCGTACCGACAAGGAAATAGACCCAGAAGATATTTTTCTTGATGCTTCGAACTTGCCCGAGTTCGAGAGCTCGCGCCTTGAGGGCCGTCTTGAGAAGCCCCTTTCAGAAGGGAACCACATTGGCCTTTCTCTTGGTGCAGGACTCCTCTTTTTCATACTGCTCGTAAAAGCCGTGTCGGTGAATATTTTTGATGGCGGGGCATACGCGGCACAAAGCGAGAAGAATAGACTTCGTCCTGAAGTGCTGTTTGCGCCGCGTGGAGCGATAGTGGATAGAAATGGCGAGCCGCTTGCAGAGAATGTGCCAAGCGACAATGAGTTTCCGTTTCGTGTGTATGAAGCGCCAGGTTTTGCGCATCTTCTTGGCTATGTCTCGTATCCGCAGAAAGATTCATCCGGTAATTACTTTTCAACGGTTATCGACGGCGTTGCGGGTGTTGAACGCGCATTTAACGACAGGCTTTCAGGAGAGAACGGCACACTTCTCATTGAAGAGAATGCACTTGGCGACATACAGTCTTCGGGAACGGTCGTAGAGCCGCTTGAAGGGGAGACGCTTTCTCTTGCGGTTGATGCACGAGTGCAGCGGGCACTCTACGACAACATCAAGGAGCTTGCGGATAAAATTCCGTATAAAGGGGGAGCAGGAGTAGTTATGGATGTTGAGACCGGAGAGATTATCGCACTCACGTCATATCCCGAATACGATCCCAATGTTCTCTCCGAAGGGAAGCAGCGAGACCTTATACAATCCTACGCAAACGATGCCAGAGAACCGTATCTTGATAGGCCGGTATCGGGCCTCTATACCCCAGGCTCTATCGTAAAGCCCCTTATCGCTGCAGGAGCGCTCTCTGACGGGGTTATTTCCGAGTGGAAGGAAATCGTCTCGACCGGCCGCCTTGTCGTTCCGAATCCGTATAACCCGGAGCTTCCTTCTATCTTTAATGACTGGAGGGCGCATGGCGCAACTGACATGCGCCGCGCTATTGCCGTATCCTCTGACGTCTACTTCTATACGCTTGGAGGCGGCTTTGGCGACCAAAAAGGCCTTGGCATCGAACGTCTCGACTACTGGTACAAAGCATTTGGACTTGATACCGAGACGGGCATAGAGCTTGAGAATGAGAACTCGGGATTTCTCCCAACGCCGCTCTGGAAGGAAGAAACGTTTGGCGACCCGTGGCGCCTTGGCGACACTTATAACACCGCTATCGGACAGTACGCGGTGCAGATAACGCCGCTTGAAGCAGTGCGCATGACTGCGGCAATTGCAAACGACGGACGCCTTCTCCGACCAACCGTTTTGAAAGACCCGCTTCCGCAAGGAGAAACGGTTGCTATTAGCAAAGAAGCACTCCAAGTTGCTCGCGAAGGTATGCGTATGGCAGTTACTGATGGCGGCACCGCCGCAGGACTTGCTTCCTATCCCTATGCAAAAGCAGCAGGAAAGACCGGTACCGCGCAGCTTGGCGTCAATAACGAATGGTACAACTCATGGGTTATTGGATTCTTTCCGTATGACGCGCCTAAATACGCCTTTGCTGTTGTTATGGAGCGAGCGCCAGCGGGAACTGCTACGGGAGGCGTGTATGTAATGAGCAGGGTATTTGAGACGCTTCGCAATACAGCCCCTGAATATTTCGGACTTGAACAGCCCCCTATTTGACGAGCGCCCACCCGCACGTACAATAGGGGAACTTCATAATGTACGTATAACAATGGCCGACCAAGAAACACTGCTTTCGCAGGAGAAATTCGATGAACTCGCAAAAGAGCTTGAGCACCTTAAGACGGTGCGTCGCTCTGAAATTGCGAAGAACCTTGAGTATGCAAGGAGCCTTGGCGACCTTTCAGAGAATGCCGAGTATCAGGAAGCGCGTGAGTTGCAGGCTGCAACCGAAGAGCGTATTCGAAAGCTTGAGGAGCTCGTGAAGAAGGCGGTTATCGTCACCGACGGAAAGAAAAAGGATGTCGTTGGCTTTGGTTCAAGCGTCACGATTAAGAAAGAGGGGAGCGATGAAGAGCATGAGTATAAGATTGTGGGAAGCGAAGAGGCGGACATGCGCGAACGAAAGCTTTCTCACGTCTCGCCGCTTGGTGCTGCCCTTATGGGCAAGAAAAAGGGTGACGTCTTCACCTTTGAGACTCCAGGAGGAAAGCAGACGTACTCGGTGCACAAGGTGGCATAAGAACGAAAGGGAAAAGTACAAAATCCCGCAAGTATGCGGGATTTTGCGTTATCCCCACTCTACACACAAGTTTTGTGAGGGAAGTGGGTCAAAGTGGCATATACTTACCAACTAGTGGGATGAAGTGGGATTTACGGATATCACTCCCTATCGCACCTCCAGCGCTGCTTTTCTTCCTTCTTCTTTTTGAAGCAGCGCGAACGCGGTAGAGGACATGAATATGCCGTGAAGCCAGAAACTCCCGCACCCTTTATCTACTATGTTCATTGGAGAATACCGCCACACTTTCGACGCCAAGAATCGCATTTCTCTTCCGGCAAAGTTCCGGAAGGAGCTTGGTGCGAATGTGGTCGTAACACGAGGTCTTGATAAATGTCTTTGGGTATTCTCAAAAGCTGCGTGGAAGAAACAGGCAGAACAATTTGCAAAGCACTCTTCGGGGGGTGCGGCAGGCAGAGGCCTTGCGCGCCTCATGCTCTCTGGAGCAAGCGAAGCTGAAGTCGACAGCTCGGGACGCGTTCTCGTACCTGACTATTTGAAGTCGTTTGCCGGTCTTTCTGAAAAGAGCGTCATTGCAGGCGTCTCGGACAGAGTTGAAATCTGGGAAGAGAGCGCATGGGTAACGTATACCGAAGCGGTCGAGCGTGATGCAGACAGCTTTGCAGAAACCCTCGCTTCGCGCGCATAACTGCTATGACTTCTCTTCACCAAAGCGTCCTCCTCTCTGAAGCACTCGATGCGCTCGATGTGCGGGAGAACGATGTTGTTGTCGACGGCACCATAGGTGGAGCGGGGCACTTCAGTGCTCTTCTTAGCCGCCTTGGAAGCGATGGTCTTTTACTTGGCATTGATGCTGACGCGGATGCTGTTGCTCGCGGTAAAGAGGCAAGCAAAGGGTCACATGCTCGTGTTGAGCTTGTTGAAGATAACTTCCGCAATCTTAGTGCGATAACCGAGCATCTTGGCGTTGAAAAGATAGACCGCGCTTTGTTTGATCTTGGCTGGAGCAGCTACCATCTCTCCTCTGGCCGCGGATTCTCCTTTCGCGCTGAAGAGCCCCTTCTTATGACCTATGGTACTCCTGAAGAGGCAGAGACCACAGCCGCAGACCTCGTAAACACGCTTCCAGAAGAAGCACTTTCAGATCTTATCTTCACACTCGGTGAAGAGCGCTTCGCACGCCAGATTGCACGCGGCATCGTTGAAGCAAGGAGCGAAGCGCGCCTCCTGACAACTGGACAGCTCGTGCAGGCAATTGAAGCATCGGTTCCATCGTGGTACCGCTCACGTCGCTTGCATCCTGCAACAAAAACCTTCCAAGCGCTTCGTATTGCGGTAAACGATGAGCTTGGCGCACTTCGCGAAGGACTTACCGCTGCTATGGATAGCTTGTCAGAGGGAGGTCGTGTTGCGGTTATTACCTTCCACTCCATTGAAGATCGCATCGTAAAGACGATGTTCCGTGATGCGGCGCATGAGGGGCGCGGTTGTCTCGTAACAAAAAAACCTATTGCCCCTACGTTTGCCCAGATGAAAGAGAACCCACGCGCACGAAGCGCAAAGCTCCGCGTCTTTGAAAAAGGGCCTTGCCTCGCACTTTCAAAAGAAGCAGCAACACCTTCCTATACCTATGCCTAGCCGAACCATTCATTTCCTATCCTATGCTTGTCTCGCGCTTGTTGGGGCGTACCTTGTACTTATTACCGCAACGCTCTTCTTTGCAAGCGTCAAAAGCAGCTTGACGGGCGAGCTTCGCGAGCGCGAGACCGCCGTTGCTTCTCTTGAGACCGAATACTATGACGCCATTGCAGCGTTAAGCACTGAAAACTACGTCTCTGCAGGCTTTGTTTCGCCTTCTGCGGTGAGATACGTCTCTGCGGGAGGGGACGCGGTAGTAACGAGGGCGGACCGCTAGCGTATGCGCGGAGCGCTGCGCACCAAACTTCGCCTCTTCTCGATAGCAGTCGCACTCTTTGCGCTTCTCGTCATTTTCCGCCTGTACTATGTGCAGGTCATCGATGGAGACGATTACGCGTTTGCTGCCGAACGCCAGTACCAGAAAGCAAGTGCTGCACTCTTTAGTCGCGGCAGCATCTATTTCACCAAAAAAGACGACAGCCTTCTTTCTGCTGCAGGACTCTCAACCGGCTTTACGCTTGCTATAAACCCAAAGCTTCTTGAAAACGAAGAAGAAGCGTATGAGAAGGTGAATGCGCTTGTTGCTATTGATAAGGAGCGATTTATGCTCTTGGCTTCCAAGAAAGATGATCCTTATGAAGTTATTGCAGAGCGCGTGAGCGAGGACATAGGAGAGCAACTTGTCGAAGAGGGGATCAAGGGGCTCATTGTTGAGCGCGAGCGCTGGCGCAGCTATCCGTCAGGCGCTCCTGTTGCGCAGTCGGTAGGTATTGTTGCGTTTGCTGGAGATGAAGCGCTTGCAGGAAGGTACGGTCTTGAACGCTATTACGAGTACGTACTCTCACGCGACCGCGAAGGGCTCTTTGGGAACTTCTTTGCGGAACTGTTTGCTGAAGCGGGACGTGCGGCAGGGGACGCACGAAGTGCAAGTCAAGGGGATCTCATCACATCTATTGAACCAGTTGTTGCAGAGAAGCTTTCAAAGATACTCGAGAGCGTGCAGGTGCGCTACGGTAGTGCAGAAACAGGGGGCATTATTATGGATCCAAAAACAGGCGAGATACTTGCACTCTCAAGCCTCCCTACGTTTGATCCGCAGAATCTTTCTGAAGCTGATCCGCTGGTGTTTGGTAACCCGCTCGTCGAGAATCAGTATGAGTTCGGTTCTATTATGAAAGCACTTACTGTTGCGGCGGGACTCGATGCTGCGGTCATTACGCGCGACACAACGTATGAGGACACTGGCTGTACGACCTTGAACACTAAGACATTTTGTAACTACGACCTTAAGGCGCGCGGCGTTGTCCCTATGCAAGAAGTGCTCTCGCAATCGCTTAACATGGGCGCTGCGTTCGTTGCGCGCAGACTGGGCCATGAGCGCTTCCGCGACTATTTCATACGGCTTGGCTTTGGCGAGGAAACCGGCATCGATCTTCCTTCAGAAGCGTCCGGAAATATCGAGAACATACGAAGCTCGCCTCGTGAAATTGAATATGCAACTGCTTCATACGGCCAAGGCGTTGCAGAAACGCCCGTACAAATGATTAAGGCGCTTGGCGCGCTTGCAAACGACGGCATGGTCGTGACGCCGCACCTGGTGAAAGCAATACGTCTTGAATCAGGCATTGAAAAGAAGCTCGCATGGAGCTCTCCTGAACGCGTCTTCTCGCCGCAAGCTGTCGAAGACACTACCGCGATGCTGGTGAAAGTGGTTGACACAAAACTTGCTGACGGCACGCTTCGCATTCCTGAAATGTCAGTTGCCGCAAAGACAGGAACAGCCCAAATAGCGGGTCCTGGCGGCAAATATGCTGAAGGGAAGTATTTCCACTCCTTCTTCGGATATTTCCCCGCCTATGATCCCGAGTTCATCATCCTGCTTTACACAAGGGAGCCAAAAGGCGTACAGTACGCTTCTGAAACCCTGGTGCACCCGTTTATGGACCTGACCCACTTTCTCATTAACTACTACGCCGTGGCACCGGACAGGGCAGGGGCCGAATAATCGTATATGAAGCCTCTTGCACGATTTCTTGCCGCTTCGCTTCTCGCCTCGCTTGCAAAGGCTGTGCTTGCTAAATACAAACCCACCGTCGTAATGGTCACGGGAAGTGTTGGGAAGACATCGACCAAGGACGCCATTGTTGCTGCCTTATCAGGCGATTTCCATCTACGTGCAAGCGAGAAGAGCTATAACAGTGAGTTTGGCGTACCACTCACCATTATTGGCGCGAAAAATCCATGGGACGATGCAGGCGCATGGCTCAAAACTATCGGAGAAGCACTAGCGCTCATCTTCTTCCCCAATCACTATCCAAAACTGCTGGTGCTTGAAGTGGGCGCAGACCGTCCAGGAGACCTTTGGCGCATCCTGAAGATTGCAACGCCTGATGCGGTAGTGGTTACGCGCCTTCCGGATATTCCGGTGCATGTTGAGCTCTACCCTTCAGCTGAAGCGGTGCGCCAAGAAGAGTTTGCTCCAGCATATGCGCTCTCTGAAGGTGTTCCCCTTGTTATTTCCGCAGATGACCATAACGCAAAGCGGCTTGCCGCAGGGCTCTCTGTTTCGCTCTCAACATTTGGTACGGCAAAAGAAGCAACGGTACGCATAGAGGGTATTGGGCCCTGTATCGAAGAGCGCGCACCGTGCGGGGTGCGTGCTGATATTGTTGTTGAAGGAAAGAAATATCCGCTTTTGGTACGCGGTGCGCTTGGACGCTCGCAAGTCTTTGCTCCTGCAGCAGCACTTACACTCGCTCGCTCGCTCGGTATCTCTATTGAAAATGCGCTTTCTGGTCTTGCTTCGTATGTTCCGCCTCCGGGGCGTGCACGCCTTCTGAAAGGGCTTCGTGGCGCTCTTGTTATCGATGACTCATACAACGCGTCTCCTGCTGCAGTTGAAGAAATTGTTGCATCGCTTCCTAAGCCGCTACATACGGGGAGGCGCATTGTTGTGCTGGGCGATATGCTTGAGCTTGGCCGCTATTCAACTGAAGAGCATGCGCGTATTGGCAAGCTTGCAGCGCTTCATGCAGATGTTGCGGTTTCAGTAGGGGAGCGTGCTCGTCCATTTGCAGACGCTGCAGAGGCTGCAGGACTTCCCGTGATGCGCTTTCATACTTCAAGCGAGGCGGCTGCGCCTCTTGCAGAATTCATACGAGAAGGAGACATTGTGCTCGTTAAGGGTTCGCAATCAATACGCACTGAACGCATTGTGAAGGCACTCCTTGAAAACCCTGACGATGTACAGCATTTAGTACGCCAAGAAAAGCAGTGGTTGAAACGATAAGGAGGTACTGCTAGTATAGGTACTTCGCGCTCATGTAGGGCGCGATAGCTTGAAACGGGGTTTTTCATGTCGAAAAAAAAGGTTGCTTCTGGGGCGCCCTCGTCCATTCGGATTGATCCGAAGACAGGAAGAGCAAGTGGGGTTTCGTCTTGGCGTCTTGCCAATACGTTCGACCCTTCAGTGCTCTTGCGCGATGAGTACGACACGCCGAAGCAGTCATCGAAACGTTGACGATAACCCCCTAGTACCAAACAAGGGCGCGCACGCAGAACACTGCGGCGCGCTCTTTCATTTCTTCTCACTTTTGCTACTATCTCCAAGTTCAGGGCTCCATCGTCTAACGGTTAGGACGCTAGCCTCTCACGCTGGAAATCGGGGTTCGATTCCCCGTGGAGTCACCAA
>CAZZAT010000003.1:0-57302 GCA_964652615.1 uncultured Candidatus Saccharibacteria bacterium
TCCACATATGATCTTACTCACTATATTCATTTTAATAGGTTTAGCTTGTCTTCTTGCCGTAATTGGTTACGTTACAGGTCAGGATGTACAGGAGTTTGTTGGTAAGGGTCTTATCGCCATTTTTGCGTTCGCTTTTGTAGCGTTTGTTGGGTTCGTCGCCTGGAGCGTACTTGCGTAAGCACTCTTCTGCACAACAACGATGGTAGTACCCAGGCTACAAGTGAAGCAATTGTGAATCATATTCGCACTGAGTTTGGAGAAGATTCAGCAACTCAAGGTCTAAGTCCACTTTATTACTTAAAGGGCCGCTGCATTCTCGCAGCGGCCCTTTCTTATACCTCCCTATACACATACACCGGCCGTACAATTCGAAATGAATCGAGCGGCAAGTCTTGTTCGCGTTTCCAGTGCTCGGCCATCTTCTTGAGCGTGAGATACCGATTCCATTGGTGTGCTCTCTCGAAAGAGAGTTTCGAATGCACCTCTGGATCTAGTATGCGCTCGAGCTCCGCTTCAGTTGCAACAATGACGCGGATCTTCCTGCTTTTAATGCCGTCATGCTTTTCATAGCTTACGGCTAGAAGATACGTATCTACGATGACCGATCTGCCGCTCTGCCATGCAGCAACCCCATCAGGGTACTGCATAGAGAAGCCATTGATGAGCTTTGGTTGCAGCACGTCCATGTCTGCTTCCGCCATGCAAAGGAAGGGGTCGCTCTTCTTTGTGAAAAGAAACGCCTTCATGAGCTTCAGGCGAAATGCAGGATTTGCGGGAAGCAAATCGCCAAGCGGCAGCTCGAGAAAGGTGCGCAGGTGCAGCTCCCATCCGCCAGCTGTCTTGACGATGCGGTTTGCAGTATAGGTCACATGGTCGTTGAAGCTCTTCGTGAGATAGAGAATGACGACGATGAGGATAGTGGCAATAGCGAAGGGTGCCCACAGCAAGAATGCAGCGAGAAATGCCGCAGCTGAGGCACTCATGTTCAGGTGTTCGACAAGGAACAGGGCAAGTGGTTCTTCCATAACAATCTCCTCTTGCGGTGAGTGGAAAATACCACGATTTCTTTAATTGGCAATGTCGTGCAGTCTCATATGAATCTTTTTATCTGATACAATTGATTACGTATAAGCACAGTAAACATATGTCTGAAAAATTCTTTCGATGGCCAAGAACTAAGATTGAATCAGGCGAACAAGCCATAGCTATTGCTCGTGCAGAAACTGAGTTGGCGAATGTGTTAGACGAGCTTGCCGGGCGCTTGGAAAATGCAAGAAGAGAGGGGGCTAAAATAAACCTAGAAGCATTAAAGGAAGAAATTGAACTAAAGCTTCAAAGTACAGCCATGCTCGCTACGAAGTACGGTTTCATAAAGTTTGCCGAATATCTTTCGTACGGCACTGTTGCCACGGGAGCAGCCAGTGCATTTTTTGGGAATATTCTCGGCCTCTTTAATGCTGGTTTTTTCTTGTCTATAGCGATATATCTAAGAAAAGAAGCCAAAGCTGTGCAAGAAGAGCTAGAGAAAAGAAAGAGTAATAAATAAAACATGACCCAAGACACTCCAGAATCGGTAGAATTTATTATAGAGGAGCTTGATGCCTTGAAAAAGAAGGATCCTGAAAAATATCTTGAATTCCTTAATGAGTTCACAAAACAGCTTAAAGATATTAATGCACTATTTGCACAAGAGTCAGAGAGACAGTAAGTAAGGTGAGTCTGAACGAAGAACTTGTGTATGTGTTGGGGATAACTTGTGTATCTCATACACAAGTGGTTGCTAGGATTTGTGTATGAGCCAAAACGAAGCATTGACGAAAGCACAGGAGGAGACGCTCGCCCTTATACAGCGTTATATAGATACCCATGGATATGCACCTACTCTGGGAGAACTTCAGGCGGTACTTAAGCTCCGGTCGCTCCGTTCCGTCACCCAAAGAATCGAAGCGCTTGAACGCAAAGGCTTCATCGCGCGAGATAGATTTCAGCGTCGTGGCCTCAAAGTCGTGGGAACGATGAAGAGCCAGTACGTCCCTTCAGGGTTTGTCGCTGTTCCTGTCATCGCTTCTGCCGGCTGCGACGCCATGGAGGTATATGCGCAGGATGAGTTCGGAGAGTTTATTGCGGTTGATAAGGCGCTTCTTGGCCGTGCGACCTCTATAGCCGCTATAAAGGCCGTAGGAGACTCTATGCAGGACGCAGGCATACAGGATGGGGATCATGTGATCGTGGAAGTCACTGACCGTGTAGAGACAGGGGATCGCGTTGTTGCCATCATTGGGAATATGGCGGTCATTAAGAGACTCGAGCAGCAGAAGGGCTTTACGCTTCTTCATCCTGAAAACAAAGAAGGCGACTACCGCCCCATAGTCGTAAAGCAGGAAGACTCAAAGATATTTGGCAAAGTACTCTCGGTTATTCCAAACCAAGAGTGGGTAGATGAAGTGAAGATTGAATACTACGACGGGTTTGGGCCAAGATAACCTCATAGAGTCTATGAACATAAAATACGACACCGTCGCAGACGCAATCTATGTGGCTATGACGCAGGCTAAAGTAGCAAAGACACTGAAGGTCAGTGAGAACCTCATGCTTGATGTTGATGCGGAAGGAAATACGGTTGGACTCGAGATATTGGAGGCTTCGTCTCAAGAAGAACTTGTAGAAAACATACGCCGCAATGCTGCACACGGCATCCCTGTGTCTATTGAGTCCAGTACTCCGGTAATAGCCTAGGTAGAAACCAGCAAAAGGATAAAAGCAAAAACCGCCCCTACGGGCGGCTTATGCTGCAAGCCTTACTTCGCTTACTTAAGGTGAGCAGAAACGAGCTTGGTCATTTCGAACATTGTGACCTCGCCCTTACCTCCAAAGACTGCCTTAAGCTTGTCATCCGCGAGGATGTTGCGCTTATTGGAAGGATTCTGGAGGTCGTGCTTCTTAATGTAGACCCAAATCTGCTTAACGACTTCTGAACGGGGCATCGGGCCCTTGCCGACGACGGCTTCAAGCTCGGGAGAAAGTTGCATTGGCTTTGTAAGGGCCGGATTGAGTGCTCTAGGCATGAATTAAGGTTAGTTTACTGTCAAATGAAGTTGACGAGAGGGATTATACCACAAAGGGGGTATTCTGTCCGCTGTCGAGAGGGGTGTGTTGATAGGGCTTTATGGTAGATTTTGGAGATGAAAGCAAAGGCAAAACCACTTTTTGTGGAGAGCATTACGGCATGGATAGGCTCCGTGCCCTCTCTCATCGCGCACACGCTAGTCTTTATCGGCGCCTTTGTAGCGGGGGCTTTGGGGCTTGAATCATGGGAACTCATTCTTCTTGTCCTTACGACCATCGTTTCCCTTGAGGCCATATACCTCGCTATCTTCATTCAGATGACGGTGAATAGAAATACCGAGTCTCTTAAAGAGGTGGAAGAGGATATTGATGAGATTCAGGAGGATGTTGAAGAGCTCTCTGAAGATCTTGATGAAATTCAAGAAGACATTGAGGAAATCCAAGAGGATGAGGATGCTGATGATACGCGTAAGGCTGACCAGAAGAAAACACTCGAGCAGCTCACTGGAGACGTACGCCGTATTCTGGAAGACCTCGAAGCGCTGAAGAATAAGTAGTTTTGCCCCTTAGGTACCCGTCTGCTACGATAGGGGTAACACCCGAGCAGGGTTATTTTCATGTATATATGGCGGTCGAGCACGATGCAGTAGCTACAGGAACCGCGGCAGAGCATGCCGCGGAGGCTTCTCATGGAGGTATTCATGTGGTCTTGAAGGCCGAAGAGCTTTGGAATATCGCAGGATTTCCCATCACCAATTCTCTCCTGATGACGTGGATTACGATGGCAGTCTTAATTGCCTTCGCTTTCTTTATGCGAAGCCGCCTTGCCCTTATTCCTGGCAAGCTTCAGGCAGGAGTAGAGTGGCTTTTCCAAGGCGTCTTGAACTATATGTCCGAGACTCTTGAGAATGAGAAGCTTGCTCGCCGCTTCTTCCCGCTCATCATGACGATATTCTTGTTTGTCTTTGTTGCAAACGAGTTAGCCTTTCTCCCGGGCATTGGTTCCATTATGGTAGGTGATATTCCGCTTCTGCGCCCTGCGTCTGCAGACCTTAATATGACGCTTGCGCTCGCTATCATCTCCTTCCTTACCATTGAAATCACCGGAGTTGCCGTGCTTGGTTTTTTCAAATACGCAGGGAAGTATGTTAACTTCAAATCACCGGTAGACTTTGTGGTGGGCATCATCGAGCTCATCTCGAACGTTGGGCGTCTCATTTCGTTCTCGTTCCGTCTCTTCGGTAATGTGTTTGCAGGAGAGGTGATGATTGTCGTGGCGATGTTCTTCGCCGCGTACCTCCTGCCGCTTCCCCTGATTGCCTTCGAAGTATTCGTGGGCTTCATTCAGGCGGTAGTGTTTGCGATGCTTACGTTGTTCTTCATCAAGCTCGCTATCATGGAGCCGCATGGGGAGGAAGCGCACTAGCGCTGCCCCTCCATGCGGTTCCGGGATGGAATCATTATAAGCAGTTAAGAATATAGAGATATGGAAATGGAATCAGGACGCCTCATCGCCATGGCGCTTGCAGCAGGGCTTGGCGTGCTCGGGCCTGGTATTGGTATCGGACTTATCGGCGGTAAGGCTATGGAAGCAATTGGACGCAATCCAGAAGCATCCGGCAAGGTCGTTTCAAACATGATTCTTGCAATCGTGTTCGCAGAAGCGCTTGGCATCCTTGCGCTCGTGGTCTCGTTCATCATTCGCTTCGTCTAAACACACAATGGACGCGCTTCTTCACGCATTTGGCATAGACTGGAAGCTCTTAATCGCGCAAGCGGTTAACTTCGGCATACTCTTTGTAGCGCTGTGGTTGCTTTTGTATAAGCCAGTGATGAAGACTCTGGACGAGCGCCAGAAGCTTGTCGAAAAAGGCGTGCAAGATGCCAAAGAAGCCCAGGTGAAGCGTGAAAACGCTGACACTGAAGCTGCGAGCATTATTGGCACTGCAGACAAAGAAGCGGAAGAGCTTGTACGCAATGCGCGCATGAGTGCTGCCGAAGAGAAGCAGCGTCTGGTAGCGGAAGCACAGATGCGTGCGGATCAGATAGCGAAAGATGCGCAGGCGAGAGCTACGGAAGAAGTAGCGAAAGCAAAGCGCGAAAGCGAAAAGGATATCGCTCGCCTTGCGCTTCTTGCTGCGGAGAAGGTGCTACGCGAAAAAGCATGAAAGACACCTACACACGACTTCTAGAGGTTGCTGCGGAATCAAAAGACCAGAAGGTTGCTGAAGAGGCGGTTATAAAGCTTGTGCATCACTTGCGAAGCGTTGGGAGACTCAAGATGCTTCCTTCGATAGCTTCCGAGCTTCGTCTTATCGAAGCGCGCCGCAAAGCGCTTCGCCCTACCGTTGAAGTTGCACGCAAGGAAGACGCAGAGTACGGACTCAAAGAAGCCAAAGCGCACGGCATAGAAACCAAGGAAGCGATAGTAAACACTTCCCTTATTTCCGGATGGCGAGGAAGCTACAAAGGCATGCTCGTGGATCGCACCGGTAAGCGTTCACTCATCGATATTTATAAGAATGTTACTTCGTAATCATGGACAGCATCATTAAGCAGATAGAGAAGGAGATAGCCGCCTTTGCACCAACTCAAGGCGCAGAGGAGACGGGCGTTGTGCGCGCTGCCGGAGACGGCATCGCAGAAATCGATGGCCTCGGTAATGCGCTCATGAGCGAAATGGTGCTTTTTGATGCAACCTTCGATCGCACTCTTGAAGAAGCTCTGAAAGACAGCGCCCCTATCTACGGCCTTCTCTTGAACCTTGAAGAGGATGGTGTGCGCGCTGCTATTTTGGGAGATGCGTCCAAAGTATATGAAGGCATGTTGGTTCGCCGTCTTGGGAAACTCCTTTCTCTTCCTGTGGGAGACTCGCTTATCGGCCGTGTCGTTAATCCGCTTGGTGAAGCGGTAGATGGCAAGGGCCCAACGGGGGCAACGAAGTTCGTTCCTATCGAGCGTGAAGCCTACGGCGTTATCGACCGTTCTCCCGTAAACGTGCCGCTTCACACGGGCATCAAAGCCATTGATGCCATGATTCCAATTGGACGCGGCCAACGCGAGCTTATCATCGGCGACCGCGGTGTTGGTAAGACGACAATCGCTATCGATACCATTTTGAACCAGAAGTCAGAGCCGAAAGAAACTCGCCCTATCTGTATCTATGTCGCTATCGGCCAAAAGGAGAGTAAGACGGCAAAAATTGTTGCAGAACTGCAGGAGAAAGGAGCGATGGAGTACACGATTGTCGTTACAGCGCCTGCGTCTGCTCCTGCCGCCTATCAGTTCCTTGCACCGTTTGCCGGAGCAGCTATTGGCGAGCATTTCATGGAAGCTGGCAAAGATGCGCTCGTTATCTATGACGACCTCTCAAAGCAGGCGGTTGCCTATCGCCAGCTTTCTCTTCTTCTTCGTCGCCCGCCAGGACGCGAAGCATATCCTGGCGATATCTTCTATCTCCACTCCCGTCTTCTTGAGCGAGCGGCAAAGCTTTCGAAAGAAAAGGGCGGCGGCTCTTTGACGGCACTTCCTATTATTGAAACTCAAGAGGGTGACGTCTCTGCCTACATCCCGACCAACGTCATCTCGATTACGGACGGGCAGATCTTCCTCATCTCGGATCTCTTCAACAAAGGCATGCGCCCCGCAATTGATGTTGGTATCTCGGTGTCGCGCGTGGGAAGCTCGGCGCAGACAAAAGCGATGAAGAAGGTGTCGGGAAAGATTAAGCTTGAACTCGCGCAGTTTCGAGAGCTTGAAGCCTTCATGCAGTTCTCCTCTGATCTTGATGAAGACACGAAGAAGCGTATCGATTCAGGACGCCGCATGACCGAAGTACTAAAGCAAGGCAACGGCAAGCCGCTCGCCTTTGAAATGGAAGCTGCAATTATCTTTGCAGCGGTAAACGGGTACTTCGATGCGCTTCCACCTGAAGATGTTTCAAAAGCAGAACGCTCACTCCAAGACTATCTTTCTCGCGAGGCGGGAGACGCACTTGCTGCTATACGTGAGAAGAAAGAAATCGGAGAAGAAACAGAAGCTCTGCTTCGCAAGGTGCTTGATGCGTTTGCTGCCCGTCAGAAGTAGTACCTATGGCTCTCAAGGATATTAAATCAAAGATTGCAGCGACGAAGCGGATGAATACCGTGACGCGCGCTATGGAAGCGGTGTCTGCCGTGAAGATGCGCAAGACGCAAGCCGCAGCATTTGCGGGGCGTCCGTATGCGCGTGCGGCGCTCTCCATTCTTGCACGCCTTTCAGGAACCGATGAAGTGCTTCGCCATCCGCTTGCAACAAAGCGCGATGCGAAACGCTTTGCACTCATCGTTATTACAAGCGATAAAGGGCTTGCCGGAGCGCTCAATTCAGGCGTCTTGAAGGCTGCTACTGAATATGTAGCCGCAAAAGAGATAGAGGCGGTAACGGTGTACGCGATTGGCAAGAAGGGGCAGGAATATTTCTCTCGTCGCGGATATACGCTTGGTGCCTCCTATGACAACAAACGCGATGCTATCGAGCTTTCGGTTCTCGAAGCGCTTTCACACGAGGTGTCGGACGGTTTTGCTAAAGGCGCATACGATGAAGTGGTCGTTTGCTATAGCAACTTCAAGTCTACTTTTGAGCAGTTTCCAACATTGCGCACCCTTCTTCCGCTTTCAGTAGAAGGCGTGCAGGAGCTTGTTGATGATATTCGCCCAGTAAAAGGAAAGGATGCAGCTTCTGTTGCAGTTTCCGCTCCCGCGTCCTATACCATCGAGTCGAGCGGAGATGACATTCTCGGTATTCTCGTTCCAAAACTGGTCGCTTCCTCCCTCTATCACATGCTTCTTGAAGCAAAAGCATCAGAACACTCTGCCCGCATGGTTGCCATGAAGAGCGCGTCTGATAAGTCAAAGGAGGTCGCACGCGATTTGACGCGCGTGTATAACAAGATTCGACAGGCAGCTATTACGCGGGAAGTTTCGGAAATTGTAGGAGGACGTGAAGCATTAGCGGCATGATATGAAATACGGAGAAGGACAAGAAGGCGTAAATATGCGAGATGAAAAAGAGATGAATGCTCTCATTGCAGGGGCGGTTACTGAACTGCTTGAGGCTTTCGGTGAAGATCTGTCAGTAAGGGACCGTGGATTGCTTGAATCCGTCATAATCGAATCGGATTCCAATCCAATTGCTAAAGTGCAATATTTAGTAGGTCTCCGAGAGGCGGTTGGTGTATCGGAGCGGATGCCAAGCTATATTAGTCAAATACTGCAAACATTGCGTCAGACGTTTACAAAAGAAGAGCAAGAACGGTTCAAGGGTTGGGGGAAGAGTCAGAATTTGTTAAACGAAATTACATAAACAGTATGAACACAGGAACCATTACAGAAGTTATCGGGCCAGTCGTTGACGTCTTCTTCGAAAAGGAGCGTCCTGCACTAGAAGAAGCGCTCGTCATTGAAGCGAACGATACGCATGGACGCATCACGCTTGAGGTTGCTTCGCACCTTGGGCTTGATCGTGTGCGTGCCATCTCCATGAACGAAACCGCAGGACTCTCGCGCGGCGAGAAGGCAACTGCGACAGGTGCTCCTATTTCCGTTCCTGTGGGCGAGGCTTCGCTTGGACGTCTCTTCAATGTGCTCGGGGAGCCTGTAGACGGCAAAGAGAAGCTGAAAGAGGGAACACCGCGCCTTCCGATACATCGCGCGCCTCCCTCATTTGATGAGCAGACTACGAAAGCGGAAATCTTTGAGACAGGCATTAAAGCCATTGATCTCATCATTCCGTTTATCAAAGGCGGAAAGGTCGGACTCTTTGGAGGAGCAGGTGTGGGTAAGACCGTTACCATTCAGGAACTCATTCGAAACGTTGCGCAAGAGCACGGCGGCTACTCGGTATTTGCAGGAGTGGGCGAGCGCGTGCGCGAAGGAAACGACCTCTACCATGAAATGGAGGAGTCAGGCGTCTTGGATAAAACAGCTTTGGTGTTCGGACAGATGAACGAAGTGCCGGGAGCTCGTGCGCGTGTTGCCCTTACCGGCCTAACCCAAGCCGAGTACTTCCGCGATGAGGGCGGCAAAGACGTTCTCTTCTTCATGGACAACGTCTTCCGCTTCATTCAGGCAGGCTCTGAAGTATCCTCGCTTCTTGGCCGCGTGCCATCAGCTGTGGGATATCAGCCTACCCTTGCAGAAGAGATGGGTAAGTTGCAGGAGCGCATCACCTCAACCAACAAAGGCTCCATTACCTCTATTCAAGCGGTGTATGTGCCGGCAGACGACCTTACTGACCCTGCACCTGCTACGACCTTTGCGCACCTCGACGGTACGGTGGTGCTTTCGCGCCAGCTTGCCTCTCTTGGTATTTATCCGGCTATTAGCCCGCTTGAATCTTCCTCATCAGCACTCACTCCAGACATTGTCGGCGACGAGCACTATCGCGTTGCAAACGAAGTGAAGCGTATTCTTCAGCGGTATAAGGACCTGCAAGACATCATCGCCATTCTTGGTATCGAAGAACTTTCTGATGAGGACAAGCAGACGGTGTACCGCGCACGCAAGCTTGAGAAGTTCCTCTCACAGCCGTTTTTCGTGGGCGAACCATTCACTGGCACGCCAGGGCAGTACGTCTCACGCGAAGAAACGGTGCGCGGCTTCGGAGAGATTGTAGACGGAAAGCATGATGACAAGCCGGAAGCTGCCTTCTATATGAAGGGCACCATCGATCAGGTGGGTTAAGCGCATGAAGAAGACCTTTCATCTCACCGTAGCAAAGGTTGGCGAGAACCTATATGAAGGCGAGGCGCTTGCCGTACACCTTCCAGGAAGTGAAGGAGACTTCACGGTGCTTGCAGGACACGAAGCATTTGTTTCTGAACTGAAAGAAGGAACAGCGTGCATCGAAACACCAGAAGGAGAGGTGCGCGAGGTTGCGATTACCGGGAGCGGCGTTGCAGAAGTGTCAGAAGGACAAGCAACCATACTTCTCTAGATACTCTAGAGAGAGTGTGTTATAACACCAGCGGAACCTGCCAGAGACAAGGAGGCAGAGAGGTGACCTTTTCAACACATAGAACAGGACTGCGTCCTGCCAGTTGCTTGTTTATTGACGAGCCAAATTGTGGGAGAGAACAGCTCAATTGGAAACGAGTGAGCAACTATATGCTTCGCACGAAGCGGGACTTCGACCACACAGATATGTACTTTGCCGCAGCATACTCGCGCGTAGACACACGTGCCGTAGATGTGCAGTATTGGATTGACCGTACCTTTGCAAAGTTCGGTCGACACATGACGTACGTTGACCCAGTGGAGTTTTCAGTCATCGCAAGAGCTAATAAGGACATCGATTCGCTCATTGTGAACGATATGTGGAAATCAGTCGTGAACTTTGAGAAATCGACGCTTGAAAAAGCAGGCATGGATGTCTACCCACTTCAGATGCGCTTCGTGCTGTTTTCAGGCGATGGCGACTATCTGGACACGTATGATGCGATACAAGACGCATTCGGAGAGCGACTTGAACTTGAGCTCATCGTGTATGCGTGGCGTGAAAAACTAAACACTGTGCTGCGCAGGATGGCTTCTGAAGTCCGCTACTTGGACGACATCCCAGACCTGTTTCTCCAAAACGAACCACAACGAACCGCCCCCTAGCATCAATCGCGATGCAGGGGGTGGTTTTTCATTCAAGCTGTGCTGTGCTACGCTCCGCAAGGATCTGAAAACCTAAGGAGAGCACGATGGCCCTGTGGTCGTTGTTACAGAGGCTGTTTGGCTTTCGAAGGAGGGTCAAGAAGCTTCCAGAGGTAGTACCACCCCCTGTTCCGAAGGCGCCAGTGCCCAAGAGTATGGTGGTGATTGACATTCCAAATATCATCAACAGAGAGGAACCAAAAGACGGCAGGCGCAGTATGCGTGTGCGATGGGACTTTTTGCGCATGTATATCGCCAAAGAGCTATCTGGGACAGAGTGCGTCTTTAAAAAGGCGTACAGCTCCATTCGGACTTCTAGCAAGATCCGTACAGATCTGCTCATACGAGAACGAAGTATGTGGCTCGAAAACGGCTATCTCTTCAAGAACCATGGCGCAAAAGATATCGACGCCTTCATGCGGCATGACATACAAGAAAATGTTGCGCGGCATTTGCGCGGCGCCCCAGAAGCATCTATGCATATCGTGCTGGTGTCAGGTGATGGCGGCTACTTGCACGTGCTTCGAGGCCTACTCACACGGTTTCGCGGACGCGTTCGTATTACCGTAGTAGCCTGGAATCGTAGCCTCAACCGCGCATACTACGGGCTCGGTGAAGGTCATGCGATACAGCTGCTTGATGCATTTCAGGAAGAGTTTGTTGAAGAGGAATAACTACTACCGCCGCGGCATGCATGCCGCGGCGGTTTTCATTGCATGCTATACTGCCCCTACTATGGGACTACAGAATTTTCTTGTGCGACAGGTTGCAAAAGCAAAGATGAAAGATGTGCCGGAAGCGCAGCGCGAGCAGCTTCTTACGCTTCTTGAAAAGAATCCTGATCTTATGAAAAAGATAGGAGAGGAAATAGAGCGGCGCACTAAAAAGGGCGGCGAACCACAGATGAAAGCAACGATGGAGGTCATGAAGAAGTATCGTGCTGAACTAGCTGAATTGATGCGATGAGACGCAAGAAAATATACATACTGCTCGGGAATCCCGACAAAGAAGGAACGCTCGGCAATGAGCTTGCGTCAGCATATGAAGGAGCAGCACTTGCTGCAGGGCATGAGGTGCGACGTTCAAACATTGGCGATCTTTCCTTTGACCCTATTTTGCATAAAGGATATCGAGCTATTCAGGAGCTTGAACCGGACTTGAAACAGGTACAGGAAGATATCAAGTGGTGCGATCACTTTGTACTCGTGTATCCGCTCTGGTGGTCTTCTGCTCCTTCTTTACTGAAAGGAATGATAGACCGGATGTGGCTTCCTGCCTTTGCCTTCCGCTTCATTAAAGGATCTGACGGCAAGACAACGATGGGCTGGCAGAAGCTTTTGAAGGGCAAGACAGCACGCGTTGTCGTTACCTTAAAGAATCTTCCTATTGTCGAGCGCTTTATGTTTGGCGACTACTCTGCAGAGATAGTCGATGCAGTGCTTCGCTTTTCAGGAGTCAAAGTATTCCTAACCGAAGTAGGGAATGCGGAAGCGCTTTCGGATGGGCAGAAAAAGGCTTGGCTAAAGCGCATATCTCGGTACGCTCGTCGGGGGGCTTGACAAAATATAGGGCACGTGATACCTTATGTGAGCTGTGCGGGTACGTGGTCTGACCTTCCAGCCGCAGGCAGCCGCCTAAAAACGGTATCCACGTTGTCAGGGGAAGCGTGCTTGAGATGCACCCCCGAAGTTTTTGTTCTCATGATAGTTAAAGCAGTGAAGCCCTCACAGAAATGTGGGGGCTTTTTCTATTTTCATTTACTCGTTCATCCTGTACTCTCATCTGATGCTTAAGATAGGTATCGTCGGACTCCCAAACGTCGGCAAATCGACGCTTTTTAATGCGCTCACCAAAGCGGCAGTGCCTGCTGAAAACTACCCGTTCTGCACCATAGACCCATCAGTGGGTGTCGTTGGGGTTCCTGACGAGCGCCTCACGAAGCTTGCAGAACTCTCACAGAGCGAGAAGACCATTCCTGCTGCCATAGAGTTTGTTGATATTGCAGGTCTTGTGAAGGGTGCTTCTGAAGGCGAAGGGCTCGGGAATCAATTCCTTGCAAATATTCGCGAATGCGATGCGGTGCTTCAGATGGTGCGCTTTTTTGATGACCCAGATGTTACCCATGTGCACGGAGACGTTGATCCGGTGCGTGATATTGAAGTCATTAATCTTGAACTTACGCTTGCTGACCGTGAACAGGCAGCGTCTCGCAAAGAGAAGCTTGCGCGTGAGATACGCGCAGGCGTCAAAGAAGCGGTGCTTGAAGACGCAACGCTTGCAAAGCTTTTGCAGGCTTTGGATGCAGGTAAGCTTGCGCGTTCAGTTGAGCTCACTGAAGAAGAGCGTAAATCCGTACAACATCTCCACCTCCTTACCCTAAAGCCCATCCTCTACGCATTTAACGGCAAGACAGGAGGGCACACGCTCTCTGAAATGAATGATGGGCGTGCACAAGCTGCGTATGAATATGTAGAGTCGCTTGGTTCCTCGTATGTGCATGTAGATGCGCGCACCGAGCATGAACTAAATGATGTTGCAGAGAGCGACAAGGAAGGATTTCGTCAGGAGCTTGGCGTGCAGGTAGACGGCCTTGTTGATCTTATTCGTGGCGCATACAAGACGCTTGGCCTCATTACCTTCTTTACCACGGGTCCAAAAGAATCACGAGCATGGACGGTATCGCTTGGTGCATCTGCTCCAGAAGCTGGCGCTAAGATTCATAACGACTTTAAGGATAAGTTCATACGCGCTGAAGTTATCGGATGGGATACACTGCTTTCTGACGGCTCATACGCTGTTGCGCGAGAAAAAGGGCATGTACGCACTGAAGGAAAGACGTACATCGTCAAAGACGGGGATGTGATGGTGTTTTTGCATTCGTAGGATTCGAAAAAACGACCACATCGCATATGAAATATTTTGCTTATGGTTCAAACATGAACCAAGAACAAATGAAAAAGAGATGTCCAGATGCAATGCTTGTTGGTCCGGCTTTTCTGCACGATTATAAAATAGCTTTTACTATTTTTTCTAAAAAAAGGAATTGTGGTTGCGCAGATATTATTCAGTCAACCGGGGATGTGGTGTGGGGCTTGCTCTATGAGGTATCAGAAAGTGACCTTATGAATTTAGATAAAGAAGAAGGGCATCCAAATCACTATAAACGCTTCCAAGTTGAAGTTAGAGACACCAATGAACAATCCCACATAGCAGAGACCTATGAGGTTGCCACTAAAGAGGCGGATTTCCTCAAACCTTCGAAAGAATATCTTGGTCTTATGGTTGATGCCGCGATTACTTTTAATTTTCCAGCAGAATATCGAAATTATATTTCTAAAATTGAGACTTCTGATTAGTGGAACAAACGCTACGCAGCGCTCGTGTCAGACGCAGACAAAAGGAAAGCAAAAGCAGCAGACTTCTTCGGGTAGTGGGCAGACTGCTCTTTATAGTGAGGATCAAAACTACCGTCCTCCGCAGCCCGTGTCATTGCTTCAAAGACGTCATAGCCCTGCAGGTTTCGACGTGGCTTCTTGGCGAACTCTTGTACGACTGAAATCATATTTCCAATACCTGTTTGGTAGGCATTCACAAGACATAGTGAGAGAAAGGTAGTGCGAAAGGCAGCTTCGTCGTTGAAGTAGAGTTCCTGTATCTTTGAAAGTGCTTTTCTAGCATCTTTAGTGATGATGTTGTAGCTGTCAGTGAGCAGTCTTCTCGTGAACTCCACCTGTATCTTCAGTTTCTTCATATCTGCTTGTGTATATCCATAGAGCGTATACGTTTCCGGCATTGCTTGCGCAATGAATTGTGCTCCTACACCACTTTCAAGGTCGTTTCGATACTTTGATTCTTCTGCAAACATGCCGGTTACATAGAAAGAGAGTTCTTGGCGAATATCAGGAGGGATAGCATTAGCTCCTCTCATTACTTCCTCGCGCACATAGTCTATGCGCGAGCGCCCAGCATCATCGCCTATAGTCCTTGCCCTGCCGTTTTCAGGATGAAGAGCAAGCGCAAGTTCATCGCCGCGGTACTTTTTGATGTATTCCTCTAGGCGTTCCATGAAAAGCGGGGAATCTGCCATGATAGTGAGACGTTCTTTTACCTCAAGAGGGATGCGAGAAAGCTCCTCTTCGTTCAGTACGTCTTGTGTAGGAGTGTCGGTATCAAAAAGCTCCTTAACAGTTCCGGCAACAACCGCAGCGCCGCCAAAACCTGCAAGAACACGCAGTACGCCCCGCCTTGTTGCTTTGTCGAGCTCTTCTTTTGGAGCTTCTGTCTTCTTCGTATTTCCCAAGGCTGACCCGAATAGTTCCATTTTCCGTCTCATAGGAGAGAGTATATAGCCAAAAGGCCTTCGTGTTATAATGCACTCCACTATGGCTACCCACCCTAAATTCGTCCGCTGGGCACTCCTTATCGGTATTGTGATTGCACTCAACCTCTTTTTTGTTGCAGCACGTTCTTTGGTGATTGCAGAACCGCAGTATGATGATTTTTGTCCGACAGGAGCATATGTTGATGAAGAAATGTGTATCGCGCAGGGTGGTATGTGGGTACAAGATACCCAAAGGGAAGGTCTTCTTAATAAGGCTGGATACTGTGAATTAGGTGAACTGTACCAGAAATGCCAGCCCGTATATGAAGATGCGCGCGCAGACTACGAGATGTACGCCTTTGTTCTCATGGTAGGACTTGGTGTCCTTTCGCTTATTGCAGGTGTGATTCCTATGGGCTCCTCTATCGTTTCTTCAGGACTTTCCTATGGCGGCGTACTTGCACTTCTTATTGCAGCAGGAGGCTACTGGGGTGAAGCGGGGAATTTGGTGAAGCTTGGCATGTCGCTTGTTGCTCTTATTGCTCTCATATATGTCGGAATCAAGCGCTTTAGAGACTAATAAAAAAGGGTACCGTCTTGAGATGTACAAAGATACAGGTGAGCCTTTGTTCATCGACACTACCCCTGAAGGAGCTGTAAAAGAAGGGAAAGAAACAATCGAGCGCCAAGCAATTATGGCGATAGTGCGCAATCCTTCTACTAATGAATACCTTGGCCTTACGTGGAAGAAGATTGACTGGAAAACGCTTATTACCGGAGGAGTTGAAGAGGGACAAACACCCGAAGAAGCTGCGCGCGAAGAAATACTGCAGGAGACGGGATATAAAAACCTTTGCATGGTTAAGCAACTTACCAATGTGCACTCAATCTTTTATCACGGACCAAAAGGCGTGAATCGTCTCGCACACTTTAGTGTGCTGTATTTCGAACTTGAGAATGAAGAGCGAGAATCTATTACTGATGAGGAAAAGGAAAACCACGACCCTTCGTGGTTAAGTGCAGAAAAGATGGATTCTTTTGGACTACTTCCTGCACATCAGTTCTCATGGAACGAACTTATGGGGAAGTAACGTATGGCGAAGGAACGTTTTGATCACAAAGCGATAGAGCAAGCTGCTGCAGAGAAATGGGCGGCGCAAGACCTCTATCGCTCAACTGAAGACGCAAGCAAGGAGAAAGTGTATGTGCTTGATATGTTCCCGTATCCGTCAGGTGAAGGCCTTCACGTGGGACATCCAAAAGGGTATATCGCAACCGATATCTACTCCCGCATGCAGCGGATGAAGGGAAAGGCAGTTTTGCACCCCATGGGATGGGATGCGTTTGGCTTGCCTGCGGAAAACTACGCCTTAAAGCATAAAGTGCATCCGCGAAAAGCGGTAGAGAAGAATATTGAGAATTTCAAAGGCCAGCTTTCGCGTATTGGTTTTGATTACGACTGGTCTCGAGAAATCAATACAACAGACCCTACGTACTACCACTTCACGCAGTGGATCTTCTTGAAGTTCTTTGAGCAAGGCCTTGCCTATCAGTCTGATGAACCCATTAACTGGTGTCCGTCGTGTTTAACAGGTCTCGCAAATGAAGACCTTGATGGCACGACCTGCGAACGTTGTGGCTCTGAAGTCGAGAAGAAAAAACTCCCGCAGTGGGTACTCAAAATTCGCGAATATGCGGATCGTCTTCTCGCTGATCTTGATACGCTTGACTGGCCAGAGCACATTAAAGAAGCACAGAGGAATTGGATAGGAAGGAGCAAGGGTGCGACTATTGATTTTGCGCTCTCATTCAAGAAAAACGTTGAAGCAAACTCGTGGAAAGACAAAGACGGCAAGCCTGCGCACATCTCAGTGTTTACTACCCGTCCAGATACACTTTTCGGCGCAACCTATGTCGTACTCGCTCCAGAGCATCCGTGGGTGCGTGCTGTCTTCGACACGCCGCATGATGATGTTATTACTAACAAAGAGGAGGTTGCAGTATATGTAGCAACGGCGAATAAGAAGACAGAGCGTGAGCGTCTTGAGAACAAAGAAAAGACTGGAGTCTGTCTTGAAGGTGTTGTGGCGATTAATCCTGCGACCAAGGAAGAGATTCCGGTATATGTTGCAGACTATGTCCTTTCTACGTATGGCACAGGCGCAGTGATGGCGGTGCCAGCCCACGATGAGCGTGATTATGCGTTTGCGAAGAAGTTTGATCTTCCACTGCGCCAAGTGGTGGTGCCGTGCGCTGTTGATACAGGCAATCCGCCACAGGACGGTTTTCCTGAAGTAAAGCGCAACACGGTAATTGTGCACGTGCGTGATACGACAACAGGCAAGTATGCGCTCCTTGATTGGCATGGAACGCTTGAGGGTATTACCACAGCCATTATGGGCGGTATTGAAGAAGGGCAAACACCCGAAGAGGCTGCGCTTGCTGAAATCAGAGAAGAAGCGGGACTAGAAAATGCGCGCATAGTGCGCATGGCGCCATGGATAACCGCTGCAAAGTACTGCGCATCTCATAAACAGCAGAATCGCACTGCACATGCCTACGGTTTTCTTGCAGAAGTAGACGGACTTGGTGATCAGAAAGAAACAGATGCATACGAACAAGACACCCATACCCTTGTCTGGGTAGATGAGAAAGATATTGCTGCACGCCTCACGCCAGAGCACCAAAAGCTCGTATGGCGACTCTTAAACGATGCAGAACCTTTGACTAGTGATGGCTATCTTATTAATTCAGGAGAATATGATGGGCGCGATAATCGGGAAGTGGCGGACGACATCATTAAGCAAGTAGGTGGCGAAGCTACGGTGCAGTACAAAATCCAAGACTGGGTCTTTTCCCGCCAGCGTTATTGGGGAGAACCTATTCCCATCATTCATTGCCCAAAAGACGGCGCTGTTGCGGTGCCCTATGAAGATTTGCCCGTTCTTCTTCCTGAAGTGTCGCACTATGAGCCTACCGGCACAGGAGAGTCGCCGCTTGCCGCAATTGAGTCATGGGTGAATGTACCGTGTCCTAAATGCGGTGCAGACAGCAAGCGCGAGACAAACACTATGCCGCAGTGGGCAGGCTCTTCGTGGTACTACCTGCGTTTTATGGATCCGCATAATGCGGAGGAAGCGGTTGCGCGCGAGAAGGAGCAGTACTGGGGTCCGGTGGATGTATACGTAGGAGGAGATCATGCAGTGCGCCATCTTATTTATGCGCGTTTCTGGCATAAATTCCTGTATGACATTGGCTTGGTTTCAACAAGTGAGCCATTCAAGCGTCTCGAGTTTCTTGGCTTTATCTTAGCTGAAGACGGCAGAAAGATGAGCAAGCGCTACGGGAATGTCATCAATCCTGATGATGTGGTTGAAGAGCATGGCGCAGACGCCTTCCGCACCTATTCCATGTTCATGGGACCTTTTGAAAACACCATTGCATGGAGTACTGCCTCTATTAGCGGCACAGCACGCTTCATTTCGCGCGTCTATAACGCTCGCACGCTTGTGAGTGAGGAAGCGCCTTCACTTGTTGCTTTGGCGCATAAGACCGTGCAGAAAGTGGGAGAGGATATCGAAGCGTTTAAGTTCAATACGGCAGTAAGTCAGATGATGATCTTCTTGAATGCCATTGAAAAAGAAGGAAGTGTAGGAAGAACTGAATGGAGTATGTTTGTACGTGCGCTTGCACCGTTTGCTCCTTACCTTACCGAAACGCTTTGGGAAGAGCTTGGTGAGGAAGGTAGCGTACATCATGCGTCGTGGCCTACCGTAGACGCACAGTATCTACAGCAAGACGAGGTGAAAATTGCCGTACAGGTAAACGGAAAGAGAAAGGGAGAAGTAGTGCTTTCGGTAGATGCTTCCGAAGAGGAGGCAAGAACAGCAGCCCTCTTACTCCCAGCGCTTTCTGGAGTCGAGGTCCAGAAATTCATTTATGTCCCTGCAAAAGTTATCAACATAGTCTCGAAAAAGGCCTGAAACGGGGGTACTTGCGGGGTTATAGACCGTCTGGTATAATTACAACACATGACTATGAAAGCCAAGAAATCAGCCGTTTCTTCGAAGAAGCGCTCGGGGAAGCCAGCGTTTGATAGTTCTGCGCTTATTAAAAAACTGCTTACTGATATTTCAGAGCGCGGCCGCGAAGTTCTTACGCTTCGCTTCGGGCTTGGTACCTCTGCTACGCGCGAGACCCTTGAGTCTATTGGCGAGCGCTGGAGCATTACCCGCGAGCGCGTGCGCCAGATAGAAGCATCTGCGCTTGAGGCAGTGCGCGGTTCAAGGGCGTTCAAGGATGCTGAAAAGCAGTTTAACGAGCTTGCAACGTTTGTTGATTCTCTTGGCGCAATTATTCCTGAAGACCACCTCCTTGATGAGCTTGCAGACGATGAGAAGGGCCGTAACCGCTTCCGTTTCCTCCTTGTTGTTGGTAGCGAGTTCTTTCGCGAGCGCGAAACCGATGAATTCTATGCTCGCTGGCACGTTGATCATGCAACTGCAAAGCGTGTGCACAAAGCACTCTCATCTTTGTACTCATCTCTTTCAGATACCGAAGTGCTTTCTGAAAGCGAACTCTTCAGCCGCTTTGTTGCAGAGCTGAAAGATGTTGAGACTGCATACCGCAATGAGGAGGTTTTGAAGCGCTGGCTCTCTCTTTCAAAGAATATTTCGTCTAACCCGCTTGCTGAATGGGGCAAGGCACATGCGCCGTCTATTCGCACCAAAGGTATTCGCGATTATGCCTACCTTGTGATTAAGCGCGCTGGTGCGCCTATGCACTTCCGCGATGTGGCGAACACCATTACCGAGCTTTTTGCAAAGAAAGCCCATGTTGCTACAACGCACAACGAGCTCATGAAGGACGAGCGCTTTGTGCTCGTAGGCCGCGGCCTCTATGCTCTCTCTGAATGGGGGTATAAGCCAGGCGTCGTACGCGATGTTATCCGCGATGTGCTTAAGGCTGGCGGTGCTATGAGCCGTGATCAGATTGTTGCCGCAGTGAAGAAGGTTCGTTATGTTAAAGACAATACGATTCTCGTAAACCTTTCCGACCCGCGCTACTTCAAGCGCAACAAAAATGGCACCTATGCTCTTGCGTAAGCAACACACGCCTCCGCAAGGAGGCGTTTTGCTTTGCTATACTTGCAGTCATGGCTTCAGGCGGACCAACGCTACCGTTTTTAAAAGAACTGCAGGACGCACTTGATACTACCGGCTCAAAGGGAGGTCTTTCTGTTCCAGGCAAAGGCGTTATTGTTTCGTTTCTTGTCGTACTTCTTCTCTTTACCGCGCTTGCACCTTCCCAGTCTGACTACAATTGGTCCTTTCTTTTTCTTAGCGCACCCCTCTGGCTTCCGCTTATCGTAGGGCGTATGGCAGTACTGCGCTGGCTCCAGTACAAACGCATGGAGTTTCTTTCAGGCAAGAAGTTTGTCTTGCTTGAGATGCGTATTCCGCGCGACACCATGAAGACGCCTGCTGCCATGGAAACGGTGCTTTCAAACCTTCACTTAGGGCCAAATGAAAGTACGTGGTACAAGAAATACTTCGTGGGAGGCTCACGACCATGGTGGTCCTTTGAGCTTGTCTCAATTGAAGGCACCATTCATTTCTATATTTGGACGCGCGATGATTTCCGCCGTGCCGTTGAAACCTACATTTACGCCCAGTATCCTGATGTTGAAATTATTGAAGCGGCAGACTATAGCCGCCTGCTTGATCCATCACGAAAGCCGTATAAGATGGCCGCGTTTGAATTCGGACATACCGAAGCAGACCCGTATCCCATAAAAACGTATGTCGAGTACGGTCTTGATAGGCCGCCGGGAAAAGACGAGGAGCAAGTGAATCCTTTGGCGCAGGTCTTGGAACTTCTTGGATCAGCTGGTCAAGGAGAGCAGATTTGGGTGCAGATATGCGCACGCGTGACCAAAAGCGAGAAGTTTCGTGGGAAGGTGAATGATAAAGGCAAACCCTATACCTGGAAGGACGAAGCGAAGACTGAAGTAGAAAGCATCAGAAAGAAAGGACTTATCGAAGGCGGTAAAGATCAGAAGCTTCCTGCGCCTACTGAAATGCAAAAAGACACCATTGCATCAATTGAACGCAATATCGGCAAACCCGGATTTGATGTGGGTATACGTGCTGTCTACTTTGCAACCGAAGAGAAGTTCTTTGGCTCCATGGGCGGCTACATTGCAAACCTCTGGAAGCCATTTGGAACGTCTGGCATGAATGGTTTTCGCACGATGCCAGGATTTTCTGATGCACCTGACTATCCATGGTTTGATCCAGGAGGAAAAAAGCAGGCAGGCGCAATGCACGAGGCAATACAGCTCTATCGTCGTCGTGCCTTTTTCTATCCGCCGTACCGCTCTGGCTGGATGATTATGAGTAGCGAAGAGCTTGCGACTTTGTATCACGTACCTTCTGCAAACATTAAGACGACCGCCATCCCACGCATACAGTCGACGACAAGCTCTGCGCCTTCGAATCTCCCTACCTAATTGCATGCATTTTCTTCGCGTTATTTCCCATCATGTGCGCCGTCGCATGCGCACCTATGCACTCTCGTTTCTTGGGGTTTGTGCATTCCTTGCCTATCTCTTCTTCCTGCCGCCTCTTGGTTTTCCGAAAGGGGAGAGTTTTGTTGTTCGTCCGGATGCTTCTTTTGATGAGACAGCAGCGGGACTTGAAGAACGTGGGTTTATACGTTCAGCACTGTTGTTTACAGCAGTAGCGCGTATTGGACAAGCAGATAGAGATATACAGGCGGGACGATATCTTTTTGAGCGTTCAGAAGGCCTTACCTTCATTTTGTACCGTCTTGCAAACGGCCTACAAGGCATCCCTACGGTACGCATAACTTTTCCAGAAGGATATACCGTGCGTGAAATGGCCGATACGCTCGAAGCGGCTCTCCCAGAATTTGATGGAGAGAGGTTTACAGAGCTTGCAACAGAGCACGAAGGATACCTTTTCCCTGATACCTACCATATTTCAGAGGACGCAACGCCTGACGAGGTCATAGACCGCATGCGCGATACCTTTGAGAAAAAGCTCGAGACACTTTCTGATGTGCTGCCGCTTTCAAGCCGTTCTTTGGATCAGCTCGTCGTCATGGCCTCTCTTTTGGAAAAGGAAGCAAAGACAGAAGAAGACATGCGTATTGTTGCAGGAATACTGTGGGATCGCATTGAGATTGGCATGGCGCTTCAGGTAGATGCGGTATTTGGCTATATCAAAGGCATCGATACCTATCATCCAAGCGGTGAGGACTTGGATATAGATTCTCCGTATAACACGTACAGGAATAGAGGACTTCCACCTACTGCAATTGGAAACCCAGGACTCTCTGCACTACGGGCTTCGCTTACACCTCTTGATACCCCCTACCTCTACTACCTCACCGGCCAAGACGGGCAGATGTACTATGCCGAGACGTTTGAAGAGCATAAGAAGAATAGGGAGTTATATCTAGATTGATATGTGGCGCTCGCTGGTATTCCTTGGCGTAACGGCTCTTCTCTTTTCAAGAGCTTTGTTTTTCTTTTTTAATGATCCAGAAGGACCAAATCTCTTAATTGTTGTAGTTCTTGCAGTTTGTATATGGAGTATTTCTGCGGCAGTACATAGACACCTCCCTATATCAAACAGAGTAAAAAGATTTGGTATAGCTATCGGTGTTCAAATGCTTACCATTTGTATTCTTTATGTTCTTTCCTTCCTATAAAAGAAAAACCGCGAGTATATAGATCTACTCGCGGTTTGAAGTCAGTTGATTTCAACCGGATCTTTGTCCGGGTACATGATTTGGAAGGCATCTTCCCACTCCCCGTCTTCGTTTAGCTGTTGGAGCTCGAGCTCTTCGTTGTCCCAAAGTGCCCGCAGGTGGTCTTTTGAAAGCCCTGCTTGCGCAAGAATTTCAAAGCCGTCTTCCGTCTCCTTGGTCTCCACCCACACGCCAAGCGTAGGCGCAAGCGTGGCAAGGATTCGGTAGCTGCGGACATTGGGGCTTGGTTGCACAAGCTCCCTACGCATATAGCGAAGACGCGTAAGCAGAACGCCTTCCGTTGCAAGGTGCATGCAGTTCATCACTGCCTCCTTCGCGTGGTCCCTCCAAATAGAGTATATTCCGTATATCTATATGGCTGTCAACAACCCATCGAAAAAGCGCGTATTTGTTGGCCTCTCGGGAGGGGTTGATTCGGCGGTGTCTGCAAAACTCCTCCAGGAAGCGGGGTATGACGTTGTGGGAGTTTTCATTAAAGGTTGGTATCCAGAAGGCTTGCCGTGCACTTGGGCCGAAGATAGGCGCGATGCTATGCGCGTTGCGGCACATCTTGGCGTTCCTTTCCACACACTTGATGCATCCAAGGAATATAAAGAAAGCGTTATCGACTATCTCGTGCGCGAGTATGGAGCAGGCAGAACACCTAATCCAGATATCTTCTGCAATCGCGATGTGAAGTTCGGAGCGTTTTATGCGTTTGCAAAAGCGCATGGTGCAGATGCTATTGCAACAGGGCATTACGCGCGCACAAAAGACGGCAAACTATACCGAGCGGCGAATGCAGATAAAGATCAAAGCTATTTCCTGCATGCGGTACCTGCGGACGCGCTCACCTACACACTCTTTCCTCTTGGGGAGATGAAGGATAAGGCGGAGGTTAGGGGACTTGCAAAGAAGTATGCGCTTCCAGTAGCAGACAAGCGGGACAGCCAAGGCGTGTGCTTTCTTGGGCCAGTTTCTATGGAAGACTTTCTGAAAGCAGAGTTTGGGATACGTGTTGGCGTTGCAAAAGACGGCGAGGGGCATGAAATAGGGAAGCATGAGGGCGCGCTCTTGCATACGTTAGGCGAGCGCGTGGCGCTTAGCGGCGCATCTGATGGACCCTGGTATGTGGTTTCTAAAGACGTGGAAAAGAATGAGCTTATTGTCTCTAAAGAGCGCTTAATACAAGACACAAAGAAAGACATTGCCTTTACGCATCCAAACTGGTTTGAAAAGCCTGCAGACGGTTCAGCAGTGTTCGCACAGTACCGCTATCACGGACCGCTTGTTGAAGGGACGCTTACCGGTGAGCGATTTATACCCGCGCATGCTCTTCCAGAGCCAGCTGCCTCAGGACAATCCATTGTTTTCTATAGAGATGCTGCGTGTCTTGGCGGCGGTACGATTTCATAAAAAGAACGGATGGTATGATGAGGTGTCGTGACTAACATCATCAAAGCAGACGGTACGTCAGAACCTTTCGAGGGAGCAAAGCTTGAGAGTTCGCTTCGAAAAGCCGGTGCGGGAGCTGCTGTTGCTTCTCGTATTAGGACGACTATAGAGAAAAGTATTGTCGCTGGAGTAGGGACGCATGAGATATACAAGCGTGCCTTTACGATGCTTCGAAATGAAGAGCGGGCAACGGCTGCCCGCTATAGCCTGCGCCGCGCCCTTTTTGAACTTGGCCCAACAGGACACCCTTTTGAAGACTTTGTAGCAGAATTGTTTCGCGTTGAAGGCTGGGAGGTGGAGTGGCGCAAGACCATTCCTGGAAAATGCATCTCACATGAAGTGGATGTATATGCCAAAAAAGGCAACGACCACATCGCTGCAGAGCTAAAGTATCACAATAACCCGAACTATAAGACGGACGTAAAGACAGCGCTCTATGTCAAAGCGCGTTTTGATGATATTTGGCAGTGCGATCCCAAGAAAAACACAACGTGCCCTGTTGATTTCGGGTATCTCATCACCAACACAAAGTTCACCGAGACTGCTATTCAGTATGCGCACTGTTCAAACATTGGCCTCATTGGTTGGAGCTACCCAACGGAAGGCAACCTCTATGACCGCATCATTGCTGCTGGCATATATCCAGTTACCGCACTCACCCAGCTTCGAAAGGCCGAGCGACGCCTCTTGGTTGAGCAGGGTATTGTCACGGTAGGGCAATTGAAGAATAAGCGAGATGCACTACGCGAGCTGCGGCTTTCTCCAGCTCGTATCGGAGCTGTCGCAGCTGAAATAGAGGCGCTTTTGGCTCCGGTGTCGCGCTAAGAGCTCATATCGCGTACACTATTCATCTATATGGCATGGAAAACAAAGACCTTTGATCCCTCCTCCTCTGAACCGTTTGTCTTGAGCCGTTCAAAAATAGACATGTTTACCGAGTGCCCGCGCTGCTCGTACCTTGATTTGCGCCTTGGCGTAAAGCGCCCGTCGATGCCGTCCTTTACGCTCAATAATGCGGTGGACGAACTCTTCAAGAAGGAATTTGATACGCATAGGGCAGAAGGCACTCCCCACCCTCTAATGAAAAGCTACGGCCTTGATGCGGTTCCCTTTAACGATGAGCGTATGGAAGAGTGGCGTGATGCGCTTCGAAGAGGCATCAAGACGCATCACCTGCCAACTAATTTAATTCTTAGAGGCGGTATCGATGATGCATGGATTACTCCTGAAGGAGAGATTATTATCGTTGACTATAAGGCAACATCGAAGAAAGAGGGGCCGAAGTCTGAAGATGATCTCTATGATTCGTATAAGAAGCAGATGGAGGTGTATCAGTGGCTCTTTCGGCAAAATGGCTTTACGGTCTCTCCAACCGGCTATTTCGTATATGCAAACGGACGCTCTGATGAGAAAGCTTTTGATGCAAAGCTTGAGTTTGATATCGAGCTCATACCGTACACCGGAGATGATTCATGGATAGAGCCTACGCTCCATCGCCTAAAAGATACCCTTATGAGTGATGCTATTCCCGAGGTAGGTACTTCCTTTGGCGGGGGGCCGTGTGAGTACTGTACGTATAGAGAGGCAGCAGGGAAGATACTGCTTAGCGTGCATGCGAAGAATAAGAAGAAATAAGAACTTGACTTTCTACATAAAATAAGGCATGATTTCCTTAGGTTAAGGAGGTGTAAATGCCTGTTTCCGAAAAAGCAGAACCCGAAGAACAAGGACACAACGGCACGTATAAATCCGTGACGTGGGCAATCTTCATGACGCTCGTTACCGTCGCAGGCCTCGTGCAAGTCTTTGCGTTTGGCAGCGATGATTTCGACCCGCTGCTCATGATGCTCGGTGTCGTGATGAGCGTAGCGGCGTGGATTGCGGTGTTCAGCTCGTCGGTGGGGATTCAAAAGATCTTCTCGACGATAAGCGTCGCCGCTTGCCTCGTCGCCGTGCTCTACCTCTTCGGCGTGTTCTCTTAACCAAACGCCCGTCGCATTGCTGCGACGGGCGTACCATTTTTGCTATACTTCTTTTATATGAAATCAACGTTCGCCGAGCGTGTACGCAGTGTCGTACGAAGCATTCCCAAGGGAAAGACCATGAGCTATGGCCAAGTAGCGCGCGCTGCCGGTGCTCCAGGAGCTGCACGGGCAGTAGGTATGGTTATGAAAAATAACAACGATAAGAGTGTCCCGTGCCACAGGGTAATACGCGCAGACGGGAAGATAGGCGGATATAACGAGATAAACGGACCGTCCAAAGAGGCTTTGCTTCGCGCAGAAGGCGCTCTCTGATACTCTGTTTGGCGGGAGGTACAAAATGCTGCCCTTTGTGCAATTCAACATATTGGTGTCCCTCTATGGAGTCGCATGGTCCATGCCTCTGTTTTGGACGTTTGCTGCAGTGAATGCGGCGACAGCAAAATAACGGAACGCGCCTATGTCTAGGCGCGTTTTGCTATACTCGCAGCATGGACGTGAAGCTCGAGCCCTCGTGGAAGCAAGCACTGCAGGAACAATTTGAAGAACCGTATTTCAAAGAACTGACTGACTTTGTACGTGAAGAGTATGGAAAAGGGACGGTATATCCGCACCCAAAGAACATCTTTCGCGCTTTTGAACTCACGCCCTTCTCGAAGGTGAAGGTGGTGATACTAGGCCAAGATCCGTATCACGGAGAGCAGCAAGCGCACGGGCTTTCTTTCTCTGTGCAAGAAGGCGTGCGCACCCCTCCCTCGCTTCAGAACATCTTCAAAGAGCTTGCAAGCGATATTGGAGGGCAAGCGCCTTCAAGCGATTTATCGGCATGGGCTAAACAAGGCGTGCTACTTCTTAATGCAACCCTTACGGTGCGCAAAGCTTCCGCAGGTTCGCATCAAGGAAAAGGTTGGGAACGCTTCACCGATGCCGCCATACGTGCACTTTCAGACTCGCATGAAGGTCTTGTCTTCATACTCTGGGGCAATTACGCAAAGCAAAAGGGAAGTCACATCGATACTGCAAAGCATCTCGTCATTACATCAGCGCACCCTTCACCACTATCTGCATACAATGGGTTCTTTGGGTCAAAACCTTTTTCAAAGACAAACGCATATCTAGCTTCGAAAGGGAAAGAAGTGATTTCGTGGGCATAAGAAAAACCACCCGATAAATCGGGCGGTTTCTTCGTTTAGGGGAACAAGTGTTGAGCGCCTTCCGCCGCGTACACGACGAAAAGCACGATGCACAATGCGACAAGAGCATACTTCATCTGACCCTCCCGTAACGATTCTAAGATATCATCAATTTATATAATTGTCAACCTCACCAAATATCTGCTCTCGCTTTCTTCTCTCGATACAACGCATCGCCTTTCTGAACAGCAAAGGTTCTATAGAAGTCAGGAAGATTTGAGGCAGGGCCGTTGATACGAAATTCCCCTGGTGAATGCGGATCGGTTAGTACGCGCATCTTTATAGCTTCAGGGCGAGAGTTTTCACATTCAAAGACCGCAAACCCGAGGAAGAAGCGCTGTTCCGGAGTGAAGCCATCTATAAGAGGTTCTGCTTTCTGCATCGCACGAAGACGGTACGCATCAAGAGCGATAGCAACACCCCCAAGGTCTGCAATGTTTTCTCCAAGCGTGAGCTTTCCATTTACCTTGATGCCATCAGCTACTTCGTACTGATCAAATTGCTTTTTTAAGACGGCGGCGCGCTTCTCAAAGCGTTTGCGGTCTTCTTTCGTCCACCAGCTCTTGAGGTTGCCCTTCGCATCGAATTTCGATCCTTCGTCATCAAAGCCATGAGTAATCTCATGTCCAATAACTGCTCCTATGGCGCCATAGTTTACGGCATCATCGCCATGGAGGTTGAAGAATGGCGGCTGGAGAATCGCAGCAGGAAAGACTATATCGTTCATAGATGCTGCAAAGTACGCATTCACGGTTTGCGGATACATAAACCACTCTTTGCGGTCTACTGGTTTGGCAAGCTTTTTCATCTCGCGCTTATGCTCGTACTCCGCTGTGCGCATAAAGTTTCCTACATAGTCATCTTTCCGTATAACAAGGCCGGTATACGTCTTCCACATATCCGGATATCCTATCTTCGTATTGAGCGCGCGAAGTTTTGCAAGAGCTTTCTTTTTCGTTGCAGGACTCATCCATGCGAGGTTTTTGATACGTGCTTCGTATGCCGTAAAGAGGTCTGCAACGAGTGCGAGCATCTTCTTTTTTGCTTCAGGAGGGAAATGCTTTGCGACATAGAGTTTGCCGATGAGCTCTCCAAGACAAGCATTCGTAGCGTTCAGAGAACGTCGCCACAAAGGCTTCATCTTCTTCGTTCCGCTAAGGACGGTGCCGGAGAACGAGAAGGACTGCTTTACGAACTTTTCAGAAAGAGCATTTGAGAAATAGTCCACCAGATGCCACGAAGCGTATTGCTTCCATGCAGTAAGGGGTTCATTCTCAAGAAGACGAGATACTTCTTTGAGGAATTTTGGCTGGTTTACAATAACGGTCTTTATATTGCCTATACCACTATCAGAAAGATAGGTGCTCCACGTAATAGCTGGCGAAAATTTCTGCAAAGCGGAAACACTCATTTTGTTGTACAACTTGTGCGGATCACGACGGTCTTCTTTAGTCATAGAAGCCCGTGCAAGCTTGGTTTCAAGAGAAAGTTGAGTAGCCATGCGCTCTTTAGCCTCCTTGGGGGATGCACCCATAAGGCGGTAGAGTGCTTCTCCGTGTGCGGAGTAGGCAATGCGTACGCGAACTGACTCAGCATCATCTTTTAGGTAGTAGTCTCGCTCTGGCATGCCAAGGCCGCTCTGGCAGATGCGCAGCATATATTTGGCGCTGTTCTTGTCGTCTTGATCTATATAAAACGCAAAGGGCATATGAGCTCCTATGCGTGCGAGCTTTGCGAATAGACGCACAAGCGCATCCTTAGAAGATGCCTCCTCTATAGCTTTCAAGAGGGGTGCAAGAGGCGTGATGCCAAGCGCATTTCTGCGCTTCATGTCCATGCCGCTTAGATAGAAGTCGCGAATCATTTGTTCGGGGCTGCCGCGTCTTGCACGTTTCTTCGAGGACACCTCATCAAGTAGCGCCTTAAGCTGGGTGTCGACACGATAGCGAAGCTGTATAAAGGTGCCCCAACGAGACTCGTTATCAGGGATAGGATTCTTCTTTAGCCATCCGCCGTTTGTATAGCGATAGAAGTCGTCTTGTGCTCTCACGCTCGTATCCATGTCGCGCACATCAAAGCCCCATTGTTTTTTCATAGGTGTCAGTATACGAGCGACCCTCGAAATACGCCATTTTCATGGTATCTTCTGGCGTATATGACCGTCTCTGAAGTACGAAAGCGCTATCTCGACTTCTTCGCAAAGCGAGGTCATGTCGTTATTCCTTCAGCGCCTATCGTGCCAGGAAATGATCCGACAACACTCTTCACTTCGTCAGGCATGCAGCCGTTGCTGCCGTACTTTCTTGGTAAAGATCACCCAGAAGGAAAGCGCGTTGTGAACTCGCAGATGAGTTTTCGCGCAGGCGATATAGAAGAGGTGGGCGATAACCGACATACGACCTTCTTTGAAATGCTCGGAAACTGGTCCTTCGGAGACTACTTCAAGCAGGAACAGCTCTCATGGGTATTTGAATTCCTTACTTCAAAAGAAGAAGGGCTGGGACTTTCTCCGGAAAATCTGTATGTAACTGTCTTTGCAGGAGACACAGATGCCGGCATGGGCGAAGACACAGAAGCAGTAGCGCTTTGGAAGGAATTGTTTACTGCAAAGGGCATTAGTGCCGAATACGCGAATATCGGAAGCGAAGAAGCAGGATACGAGAAAGGTATGCAGGGCGCTCGCATCTTTGCATACGACGCTAAGAAAAACTGGTGGAGCCGTGCAGGCGTTCCTAAAAACATGCCTGCAGGGGAACCTGGAGGTCCTGACTCGGAGATTTTCTACGACTTCGGCACATCCCATGATGCGAGGTGGGGGAAGGAGTGCCATCCAAACTGCGACTGCGGACGTTTTGTTGAGATTGGAAACTCGGTGTTCATGCAGTTTCTTAAAAATGAAGACGGAAGCTTTTCAGAGCTTCCCAAAAAGAACGTCGATTTTGGAGGAGGACTGGAGCGCCTTGCCTTTGCAACACTTGGAACTGCAGATGCTTTTTTGATTGATGTATTTGACGGAGCGCGCAGCGTGCTTGAAGAGAAAACAGGAAAGAAATATGGAGAAGATGAGGCGTCTACGCGCTCAATGCGCATCATTCTAGACCATATGCGCGCAGCTTCCTTTATGCTCGCAGAAGGCATCGTCCCTTCAAACACTGAAGCAGGATATGTGCTTCGCCGCCTTATACGCCGCTCCATACGAGAAGCTGATAGGCTTGGTGTACAAGAGGCGCTTTTGGGAGATGTGGCGGAAGGGTATGCGAAGGTATATGCAGACCACTATCCGCATATTAAAGAAGCGGCAGAAAAGATACGCGAAGAGCTTTCTAAAGAAGAGGAGCGCTTCCGGAAGACACTTGCGACAGGCTTGAAGGAGTTTGAGAAGCTCGCATCTGAAGGCTCTATTTCTCCAGAAAGTGCCTTTACCCTCGCTACCACCTACGGTTTCCCTGTTGAATTAACAGAGGAGATAGCAAAGGAGCGAGGACTCTCTATTGATCTTGAAGCGGTGAAAGCGAAGATGAAAGAACATCAGGATGCATCTCGTGCCGGTGCTGCGCAGAAGTTTGCGGGAGGACTGGCAGATCATAGCGAGCAGACCGTGCGCTATCACACCACGCACCACATACTCCTTAAAGCGCTTCAAATGGTACTTGGAGAGGAGGTGAAGCAGCGCGGCAGCAACATTACGGCAGAACGCCTTCGCATTGACTTTGCTTCTCCTGCAAAGATGACGGATGAGCAGAAGAAAGAGGTTGAGAAGATAGTGAATGACGTCATATATCAAGACCTCCCAGTAACGCGTACTGTTATGCCCCGAGAAGAAGCAGAGAAGCTTGGCGCGCAGATGGAGTTTGGGGTGAAGTATCCAGATATGGTGTCCGTATATTCAGTGGGTCCTGTTCATGCAACAGAAGAGTTGCCGGATATTCCAAACGCATTCTCCCTTGAGTTTTGTGGAGGGCCGCATGTAGGGAATACGTCAGAAATACATAAAGGAGGAAAGCGCTTTACGATACAGAAAGAAGAAGCGGTAGCTGCGGGGGTGCGTAGGATTAAGGGGGTGGTGGGGTAACTTCTGTTTCAAGAATAGAAATATGCTTTATTTATTGAATATTTTCAATCTGCATTCTTCATCTCCGTAAAAACACTTGACAAATCTTTACACATCTGATACAGTACTGGCAGATGTACGAGCGGGCTAGTCGAACTAGGGGTCTCTTCCCAGTTCAATTAGTTTCTCGGAGAGGTTTATGACGAGGCTAAATCGCAGGAATTGGAGCCCTGCACGGCAGATTAGTGCCAAAAAGGATCCTTGCCTCGAAACAAAACCCAAGCCGTCTCCTTCGAACTACTGAGGGGGGCGGCTTTCTCTTTATTTAGTATACTATTTCCACATGTTCTCTTTCGGGAAAAATAAGATAAGAAATATCGCCGTCGTTGATCTTGGTTCAACGTCAGTAGGCGCTGCATATGCAACCTACTCCGGTGTTGCTTCTCCCACTACCGTCTTTTCTGTACGCCTGCCGGTAGAAGCGTACGGTACAGGCACCACGGGAGCTTTACGTACTCTTGATGCAGTCGCAAAAGAAATGACCGCTAAAGGCGCTACCCGCCTTCACGAAGCAACAGGAAGTGGTGCCATAGAAGAGGTGGTGGTTCTCATTGAAAGTCCTTGGCAGACTTCAAAGCTCTCTGTCTCCACAATTACCAAAGAAAAGCCCTTCCTCTTCACTAAAAACCTCCTTTCGGAAGCAATGCCAGAAAAAGGTAGGGCAACCGTAGTGGCTACGGTCTTGAATGGATACGAGACTTTAGAACCTGTGGGGAAACAGGCTTCGAGAGCTGAAATAGCCGTGCTCTCCTCTCATATAGATCCTGAAGTAGAGCGCCTCACAAAACGAGCCGTGCGAAGCTTCACGGGAGCCGCTCCACTGCGCTATGTCGCCTTTGCTGATGCGGTGCCGCAAGTACTAAAGGACTTCTTCCCTCATGAACGAGAGTTTCTCGCGCTTTCAATTGGAGAAACCACGACTGATGTTGCGTTTATAAAGCAAGGACATCTTGCAGGCTTTGAAACTGCTCCTGCAGGCTCTGCAGGCTTCTACGCTTCAGCAAAAAGTGCGGGCGTTTCGGCTCGAGGTGTTGTGGACGGCATCATAGATACTGAAAAGAACAGCATGCTTCAAAAGCGCGTTGAAGAGGCAACAGCGCTTTGGGTGCAGACAATGCGCGATACACTACTTACTGTTGCCGCTGAAGGCGCTCTCCCGCGCACGCTGTTTGTCTTTTGCGATGAACGTACGCTTCCTCTGTTTAAGCGTCTCTTGGATGCGTCTGAACTGCATACGCTCTGGCTTTCTGATGAACCGCTTTCTATTATTCCGATGAACAAGGCGAGCCTTGCGGCGTCAGTCCAAAAACTGGATGAGCGCGTAGAGAACGATCCAATACTCGACCTCCTCTGTTTATTATCGCGAGTGGACACCCGCAAAATGGTATACTAGCGCGTATGCCGAAAACCATCACTGATATCATTCCTCCTTCAAGGAGACGAGCTATGGGAGAAGGGGAGGTGCCTGTTTCTCCTGCTATGAACGATATGAGCGTACCGCCCCCTCCGCCTCCTCGCTTCTCCACACCAAAACGCGAAGGTTCATTTCCTTTCAAATGGCTCTTTGCCGCTCTTGGCGTCATTATTCTTTCGGTTATTGCACTCTTTGCGTTTGGCGGCGCAAAAGTAGAAGCAACCCCTACCGCAAAGCCTGCTACCGTATCCGCTTCTTTCTCTGCCACCCCTTCAGCAGGGGATTTGCCGTATCAGATAATCACGGCAGAGGCTTCAGTTTCGCTCTCTGTTAAGGCTGAAGGCACTGAATCGGTTGATGTCCCTGCTCAAGGCACTATTACTATCTTCAATGAGCAGACGAAGACGCAGGAACTCATCAATAACACCCGTTTTGAGACCTCTGACGGCCTTATCTTCCGCATTCGCGAGTCAGTGCGCGTTCCTCCAGGAACCGCCGAGGCTCCAGGAAAACTTGAAGTTACCGCCTATGCAGACGTAGGAGGAGACCGCTATAACATTGGTCCTTCTTCCTTCACCCTTCCAGGGCTTCGCGGCTCTGCCGTCTATGAGCAGGTATACGCAACCTCTGAAACAGGTATGAAGGGCGGCTTCACCGGCACGAGAGCATCTGTTGCAGAAACAACACGCACAGCAAAGTACGAAGAGATGCGTCCTGAAATTGATGCGGGACTCTCTGAAGCGGTTCTCGCAAAAATTCCTGCAGGCTACACTCTCCTTGAGGGCGCAACCTTCATCGACTACATCGCAGAACCTGATGGTGAAGCGGCAAGCGACTCTGTAGCACTTCGCGAGCGCGGTGTTGCAACTGCTGTTGTCTTTCCAACTGAAGCGCTTGCACGCGCTATCGCCTTCTCCTCTCTTGGCGTGTATGGCGGCCAGCCCGTAACACTCCTTTCTTCAGAGGGCCTTACCTACGCCTCTGAAGGAGGGGTACGTCCCGTTGCGGGCGAGACAATGAACTTCACCCTCACCGGAGAAGCAACGGTTGTCTGGATAATCAGCCCTGATGAAATACGCGGTGCAATTGCAGGAAAGTCGAGAGATGCCGCTAAAACCCTTCTTTCAGGATTCTCGGAAATAGACGAGGCACGGCTTGTATTGAAGCCTTTCTGGAAGGGAACGTTGCCTGAAGACCCCTCTGAAATCGAGGTCGTAGTTAAGGGTCCTCGGGTCAACTAAGGCCATTTGACGCTTAGTAAAGCTCTTGGTAGAGTAGTCTCATACGCTTCACATGGAAGAAGAGAAAGCGCAAGGAACGGTAGTAGGCACCGTCGAAGAGGTGTTGCCAAATTCGTTGTTCCGCGTCCGCCTACCATCTCCTGAAGGAGAAGGTGAAGGACAATTGCTCTTGGCATATCTTGCAGGGAAGATGCGTCTCCACCGAATTCGCGTACTTGTAGGCGATTCAGTGGAACTTGTCACCGATCCTTACGGGGGTCGTGCCCGCATTGTGAGGCGTCTATCTTAACTACACACATGAAGGTCAGAGCGAGCATCAAGAACCAGCAAACGGGGGACAAGCTAGTCCGCCGCGGTGGTCGCTTGTACCGCATCAATAAGCTCAAGCCGCGCCGCAAAGCGCGTCAGGGTTAATTTTCATACTGTTATCCTATGCGTATCGCCGGCGTTACCATTCCAGACGACAAGCAGCTCTTCTACGCGCTGCCGCAGATCTTTGGTATTGGTCCAAAGCGCGCTAAGGATATTTTGAAGGAAGCAAAGGTTGATGGCACACGCAAAGGAAGCGAGCTTTCAGCTGATGAGGAGCAGAGCGTACGCGCACTTGCCGAGGCATACCTTATTGAAGGTGAACTCCGCCGCGAAATCGCACAGAACGTAAAGCGTCTTAAGGATATTGGTGCTGCTCGTGGCGTACGCCATACCCGCCGCCTTCCGGT
Organism: uncultured Candidatus Saccharibacteria bacterium; assembly: GCA_964652615.1. Lineage (GTDB taxonomy): Bacteria > Patescibacteriota > Minisyncoccia > Phycocordibacterales > Phycocordibacteraceae > C7867-001. The sequence goes on from CAZZAT010000003.1 coordinate 34,958, forward strand.
AAAGAACCAGCGCACGAAGACGAACTCACGCACAGTTCGTGGCAATACGCGCAAGACCATGGGTTCAGGCCGTAGAACGCTTGAGAAGACTTAATTTGATATACAGCTATGGGTAAGAAACGAATCATCAAGAAAAGCGGCAAGGGTCTCGATCAGGGACGCAAAGACCGTGCACTCTCGAAAATCTCGAAGAAGCGCATCGAGAAGGGTGTTCTTCATGTGCAGGCTACCTTCAATAACACCAAGGTGGTGTTGACCGACGAAAAGGGCAACGCGATTATGTCCTCTTCTTCTGGTGCGCTTGGCTTCTCGGGTGCTCGCAAATCGACTCCGTACGCAGCAACTAAGGTAGGAGAGCTTCTTGGCGAAAAAGCAATGACGATTGGTCTTAAGGAAGCTTCTGTTGTTATCCGCGGCGTAGGGGCTGGACGCGAGTCTGCACTTCGCGGCTTTTCGTCAAAGGGTATTGCTATCCGTTCCATTAAGGACGCAACACCAATCCCGCACAATGGTCCTCGTGCGCCTAAGCCTCGTCGCGTCTAATATTACCTATGAAAACTATTTCCAAGTACAAGCTCGCTAAGCGTCTCGGCCCTTCTATTTTCGAGAAGACCCAGTCGCAGAAGTTTGCCCTCTCGGCAGAGCGCTCCGCGAAGAATAAGCGCGGAGGCCGCGGCCGTGGCGCATCTGAATACGGCAAGCAGCTCTTGGAAAAGCAGAAGGTGCGCGTTACGTACGGCCTTTCAGAGCGCCAGTTCCGCAACTATGTGGAGCGCGCAATGGCCATTAAGGGCAAGAGTCCGGTTGAGGCGCTTCACGAGTCGCTTGAGATGCGCCTTGATAACCTCGTGTACCGCATTGGCCTTGCGTCAACGCGACGCGCGGCGCGCCAGATGGTTTCGCATGGACACATCACTGTTGATGGTACGAAAACAACTATCCCATCAAGACGGGTGTATCCGGGCGACGTCATTGCGGTTCGTGAAGGCTCTAAAGGAGCAAGCCTCTTTACCTCGTTTGCCGAGAAGTTTGCGGAACGTCCGCTTCCTTCGTGGCTCTCTTTCGATGCGAAAGCAATGAAAGGGGAGGTGAAGGTGCTTCCAACAGTAGAGTCTGCGGACCCAGCAGGAGACCTCGTCACGGTTATTTCGTTCTACTCCCGCTAATTTACAAACGGTAACTACGATTGAGTTATGGACTACCAAATTACTTTGCCTTCTAAGCCCCGCGTCGTCTCTGAAGACGGCTTGCAGGGTATTTACGAAATTGACTCCCTCTATCCTGGCTACGGCCATACCTTGGGGAACAGTCTTCGCCGCATCATCCTTTCTTCGCTTTCAGGCGCAGCTATTACCTCAGTAAAGATTGAGGACGTACAGCATGAGTTTGCCTCTATCGAGGGCATGCGCGAGTCGGTTATGGAGCTTCTCTTGAACCTTCGTCGCGTACACTTTGTCCTTCATGGCGATGAGCCACAGACGATAAAACTTAAGGTGTCTGGCCCAAAGAATGTTGTTGCAGGCGACCTTTCTATGCCGTCGCAAGTATCTGTTGCAAACCCAGATGCTCATCTCTGCGAGCTCTCGGGAAAGAACGGACTTGAACTTGAAGCGACTATTGAGCGCGGCCTAGGCTACGTGCCTCGCGAAGTTCTCACTAAAGAAAAGGTGGACATTGGCACCATCGCGCTTGATGCAACCTTCACGCCAATTCGCCGCGTGAACTACGAGGTAGAGAACATGCGCGTTGGAGACCGCACTGACTTCAACCGCCTTCGTGTTCTCATTGAAACCAACGGCACCATGGCGCCGCGCGAAGCTCTTGAGAAGTCTATCGAAATTATGATTCACCAGTTGAAGTCTGTTGTTGGCTTCCAGGAAGAGGAGGTAGCGCAAGCTTCTGAAGCTTCAAATACAACCTTCTCTGGAAAAGATCCAGCAAAGATGAAGCTTGAGGATCTTGAACTTTCAACCCGTACCATCTCTGCACTCACCGAAGGCGGTGTGAAGAGTGTTGCTGGCCTTCTTCGCAAGTCAGAGTCTTCTTTGAAGGAGCTTGACGGCGTAGGCGACAAGGCGATTGAGGAAATCAATGCCGCACTTATGGGCCTTGGCCTCTCCCTAAAGGGCGAATAACGAATATATGCCGCAGCGACCCTCACATCGTTCATTTGGAAGACCAGCAAGCCAGCGCAAGGCGCTCTTGAAGGGCTTGATGCGCTCACTCGTTATCCACGAGCGTATTTCAACCACTGAAGCAAAGGCGAAAGAAATTCGCCCCCTTATCGAGAAGCTTGTGACGCGCGCACGCACCGATACGGTTGCAAACCGCCGTCTTGCAGCTTCACGTCTTGGAGATGCTGAAGTTGTTGCAAAGCTCTTCACGACGATTGCGCCCCGCTATAAGAACCGCGAAGGCGGCTACACGCGCATCGTGAAGCGTGTCGTTAAGGCTGATGGACGCAAGAATGCGTACATTGCATTCGTAAAATAAGTATGGCAACGTCAAACCGCATGCATAAAGATGACCGCAACCGCATCGACCACAAGGTCGCTCACGTCGAGTACACTATCGACGCTAAAGGCCGTACCCTAGGACGCGTTGCTTCAGAAGCTGCTTCAGCCTTGCTTGGCAAGAAGTCGGTTCACTTTGTAAAGAACAAGGTGCTTCCGATGACCGTGACTATCACAAACGCTTCCAAGCTTTCTCTTTCCGAGAAGCGTACAAAAGAGAAGTCCTACTCCCGCTATACGGGCTACCCAGGAGGCTTGAAGCACATAACGCTTGCTGAACTTAAGGATAAGAAGGGTATTGCAGCTGTCCTTAAGAAAACCGTTGACGGCATGCTCCCACGCAACATGCTTCGCAAGGAGCGCATGAAGCGTCTTGTTATAACCGACTAATCCTATGCCTGAACTCGCCTACACCACCGCCGTTGGACGCCGTAAGACCGCTACTGCACGCGTAAAACTCACCCCTGCAGGGAAAATGAGCGTTACCGTTAACGGAAAGCCTGCTGATGAATACTTCAAGACAGGAGAGCGCCAAGCACGCACTCGTGACGCTTTCCATGTTGATGGCGTTGAAGGAACGTTTGAAGTGATGGCACAGGTTTCTGGAGGCGGTCCTTCTGCACAGGCTGAAGCTATTCGCATGGCTATCGCACGTGCGCTTGAGAAGGGAAATGCAGGTCTTCGAAAGCCTTTGAAGGCGGCAGGGTACCTAAAGCGCGACCCACGTGCTGTAGAGCGCAAGAAACCAGGTCTTTTGAAGGCTCGCAAGCGTCCAAGCTGGTCGAAGCGTTAAACAAGAAAAAAAACACCGCAGATACCTGCGGTTTTTTTCTAATGCTGTTTACGAAAGCTTATCCAGCACTGACTCAATCATGGTTATATTTCCTGCATTTCCTTGCGGAAGTTCCCCTTCTTTCGCGAAGCCTAGGTACGCACGCAATTTCTCTACTCTCTTTTGACGTGCTTCGCCGTTAAGGCCTTGTATCTTTGCAACAGCATCATCTACGCTTTTTTCTCCAACAACGGTCATTGCAGCAATTGACGCGGAGATAATGGCACCCTCTCTATCCGTACCTTTTTCCTGCTTCCTTGGAAAAGCATTAAATCCCATATGCGCACATGGTACTCCTAAAAACGGCTTCCATTTTGACTCTGTTGATAACTTCAGGCATAGTCTTACGTAATGGACAGAGATGACGATGTGGTCGTAGAGGCAGACGGCTCTGAAGAACTTTCGCACGATGACGCAGGAGAAGCGTCGGGGAAAGTCGCTAAGCTAAAGAAAGAGCTTGAGACGGTAAAGAAGGAGAAGCAGGAGTACTTGGATGGCTGGCAAAGGGCAAAGGCAGACTATGTAAATGCGCTGAAGCGTTTTGACGAGGAAAAGAAAGGTGCTGTTGAAATGGGTAAAGTGCTCACCATAGGTGCTTTCTTGCCGGTCATGGATTCACTCTCACGTGCAGAGGCTTCAGGAGAGATACCCGAAGCATTCCAAGGCATTGCAAAGCAGCTCCATACTGCAGCTCATGCACTGAGCCTTACGAAGATTGGGGAAGTGGGAGAGAAGTTTGATCCTGTGCTTCACGAAGCACTCGGCCAAGATACGGCTGCATCAGAAGATGAAGACGACACCATTTCCGCAGTGCTTGAGGTTGGATGGAAATCAAAGAATGCGGTGATTCGTCCGGCGAAGGTGCGGGTGGCGCATATTGGAGGATAGTTGTTGGTACCCCCTCAGGACAGGTAAGGGAGATTTGATATTTCAGGTCGTGTAATGCACAGTGTATAAAGGCTGAACCTAGGAGAACTTCGATGATCCCAAAGCCAATTCCGATGTGGGTTATTGTGTGTTCCTTGTGTGCGGTAGTGCTAGTGCCAGTCTTTCTGGCGCTTTGGCTGCAGTCGGCTTTCGGCAATTTTCTTGCGCTGATAGCGTTTTCTGTCCTTGTATTTCTGACAAGCCATCTTCTGCGCTTGAGAGTTCGGCACTACAAGGCATACGGTCCACATCGATAAGAAAAACGCCGCCCCTTCGGGAGCGGCGTTTTGCATCAAGGAACTAAGGCAGATTTATTGCACCAGAAATTTTCTGGCACGCTTCATTGCGCTATACTCCTCTCCAGAAGAAGAGGAGTACCAGCAATGAGCAACGAGCTCTTGGAGAAACTCGTCAAAGCCCTTTGGGTATTTGTTATTGGTTCTCTACTTGGCTTAGGCTTGGTAGAAATCGATAGAATGCACAAAAGTGAGTACACTGAGACTACGATTGCTTCTGGCGTTCAAGTGTTCTCGGACGCACGAAGTGCTCGCCTTAATTGCCTTGAGGGACGCTATGCGGACATGACAAAACCAGATGAGACGGAGTCCACCTACGCCTGTCCCATCTATGTGCGCGTGCGCATATACCTGCCGCCGGAATAATTCCGGCGGCTCGCGTTTTTGCTACGACTTGAAAGGCTGTCCCGACAAGCGTAAAATGGGGGGTATCTGGGCTGTGGGCCTCTTTTTTATCCACCCTTTTCATCTTTTTCACTATGGCAAAAATTCTTGGCATCGATCTTGGAACCACAAACTCCGCAATGGCAATTATGGAGGGTGGCGAACCGCGTGTACTTGAAAACACAGAGGGCGGACGCACAACTCCTTCGGTTGTTGCGATTGCAAAGAATGGCGAGCGCCTTGTAGGTACGCTTGCAAAGCGCCAGGCGGTAACGAACCCGAAGAATACCGTGTACGGCATCAAGCGCTTCATGGGACATCGAGCAGAGGATGAGGCGGTAAAGCGCGATAAGGACATTGTGCCGTATGAGATTAAAGCGGGCACTGACGGAGGCGTACTGGTGCACCTTGGCGAGAAGGACTATCGTCCCGAAGAAATATCCGCAATGATTCTCGGAAAGCTGAAAGCCGATGCGGAAGCAAAACTCGGTGAGAAAATTACCGAAGCAGTCATTACCGTTCCCGCATACTTTGATGACGCACAGCGCGCAGCAACCAAAGCTGCAGGGCAGGTTGCAGGGCTCGACGTGAAGCGCATCATTAATGAACCAACTGCAGCTGCTCTTGCGTATGGCCTGAACCGCAAGAAAGATGAGAAAATCGTGGTCTTTGACTTTGGCGGCGGAACCTTTGACGTATCAGTGCTTGAAGTGGGAGATGACGTCATTGAGGTAAAGAGTACTGATGGTGACAGCCACATGGGTGGACGCGATATCGACCAGAAAATTGTCCGCTTCCTTGCAGATGAGTTCAAGAAGCAGTCAGGACTTGATGTAACAAAAGATCCGCTTGCCTTGCAGCGCCTTGATGAGGCTGCGGAGAAGGCAAAGCTCGAACTTTCAAGCTCAACAGAGACTGAGGCAAATATTCCGTTTATTACGGTTGGCTCTGACGGTACGCCGCAGCATTTGCTCGTCAAGATGTCGAGAGCAACGCTTGAGTCTCTTTCTGAAGAGTTCGTATCGCGCTCTATCGATATCACGAAACGCGCACTTGAAGCAGCTTCTTTGAAGCCTTCTGAAATCAATGAGGTTATCTTGGTTGGGGGCCAGACCCGCATGCCTAAAATTCAGGAGGAGGTGAAGAAGTTGTTTGATAAGGAACCGCACCGCGATGTAAATCCTGACGAAGTAGTTGCCATTGGAGCTGCAATACAGGCAGGTATCTTGCAGGGAGACGTTAAAGACATTCTTCTTGTTGATGTTATCCCGCTTTCGCTCTCAATTGAAACTATGGGAGGAGTGGCAACTAAGCTTATCGAAAAGAACACTGCTATCCCAACTTCAAAGAGCCAGACCTTCTCAACCGCAAGCGATAACCAGACATCGGTAGAAATACATGTGTCTCAAGGAGAGCGCGCTATGAGTGCAGACAATAAGTCGCTTGGCCGCTTTAACCTAGATGGCATTCCTCCTGCGCCTCGCGGACTCCCGCAAGTGGAAGTTACCTTCGACGTGGACTCAAACGGTATTTTGACCGTGAAAGCGAAAGAGAAGACAACGGGCAAAGAGCAGTCCATTCGTATCGAAGGCTCTACCGGCCTCTCAACAGAAGATATCGAGCGCATGAAGCAAGATGCCGAAGTACATGCGGCAGAAGACGAAAAGCGCAAAAGCCTTATCGAGACCAAGAACATTGCGGAGCAGATGGTGTATACCGCAGAGAAAGCATTGAAGGATGCGGGTGATAAGGTGCCTGATGACGTGAAGAAGGAAGTCGAAGAGAAGATAGGTGATTTGCGAAAGGCACGCGAAGGCGAAGATGCGGATGCCATTAAGACTGCCTCTGAAGCCTTGTCTTCTTCGATGCAGAAGATAGGGGAGACGATGGCAAAACAAGCAGAAGAAGCTAAGGGAAATGAAGCGCCTCCCGAAGGAACAACAGATGCGGAGTTTACGGAGAAGCCGAAGGAATAAGAGGTATTGACAGAAACTTATACTTCAGTGTAATATATACCCTTGTTCTTACGAGGAGGGCTTGATGCAAGAACTCAAAGACTTGGTCGTTGAAGTTCTGAAAACGAACAAAAACGAACAGGTGAGCTACGAGACGCTCCGTAAGCGCATCATAGAAACGGTGCGCGCTGCTGCAAAAAAGAAGAAAGGTTCGAAAGCGGCGTTGCCGTCGCACGAAGATCTTTCGACCGCACTGTGTCAGCTCGAAAGAGAGCGCGTGGTGCGCAGCCGCCTGCGTCCACTCCGTTATCGGGCGCTTGGCGAAGAACGCGTCTACTGGCTTGCCTAAGAACAGCACGCCCGCAGCATCTAGCTGCGGGCGTTTTGCATTTCTTGAGGATGTTTTGCATACTGTCCCCTAATGGCTAAGAACTACTACGACATCCTCGGCATCGAGAAGAAAGCGACAAAGGAGGACATCAAAAAAGCTTTCCGCAAGCTTGCTCAAAAACACCATCCTGATAAGGGAGGGGATGAGGCGAAGTTCAAAGAGATTACGGAAGCGTATGCAACGCTTGCTGATGATAAGAAGCGACGCGAGTACGATTCCTATGGGCAGACCTTCCAAGGAGGCGGAGCGCCAGGTGGGTTTGACTTCTCGGGTTTTCAGGGCGCCGGTGGCGTTGAGTTTGATCTTGGCGACTTGTTCGGAGAGTTTGGGGATATCTTTGGCGGAGCGCGTGCAGGCGGGCGCAGAGTACGCCGCGGACGCGATATCTCAATTGATGTTGAGGTGTCGTTTAAGGAATCTATTCTTGGTGGGAATCGCTCCGTCTTGATTACGAAGGTAGGAAAGTGCGATACCTGTGAGGGAACCGGTGGGAAGCCAGGAGTAGGTCTTGAGACCTGTAAGTCCTGCAATGGTGCAGGAAAGCTCCATGAGACGCGCAATTCTCCGCTTGGCGCGTTCACGAGCGTACGCAGCTGCCCGTCATGCGACGGTCAGGGTCAGATGCCAAAAGAAAAGTGCAAGACCTGTGCTGGAAACGGCCTCATGCGCAAAGAAGAGGAAATCAAGATTGAGCTTCCAAAAGGTATTGATGACGGCGAGATGATTCGCATGCCAGGACGAGGAGAAGCGGCAAAGGGAGGTATCTCTGGCGATTTGTATGTCAAAGTGCATGTGCATCCGCATCCGGTGTTTCGTAAGGACGGCATGAACATTGTTATGCAGCTTCCCATCAAGCTTACTGATGCCTTGCTTGGCACGACGGTTTCTATAACAACAATTGAAGATAAAACGCTTGAGGTGAAGGTGCCTGCCATGACGAAGGTTGAGGAAACGCTGCGGCTTCGCGGTAAGGGCGTCATGTATCCAGAAGGAGGTGCTGGTGATCTTCTTATCCGCGCATCAGTCATTATGCCTAAAAAGCTCTCCGGCAAAGCAAAGAAAGCAATAGAGGATTTGAAGGGAGAGGGGTTATAGATAAGGTAGAATAGAGGGAATGGATGGGCTCGAGACATCTCTCATTGAAGTGGGTATGGTAGCGACGACCATAGGGTCTGACGCATGGTTGTGGGCAGGAAACTTTCTGGTGCTCATCATCCTTACGCTTGGGCTCTTGTTCTTTGCGATGCACCAAGGAGCGGCAGGCCTTATTTCGCTCAACCTTTCGCTGTATGCAGGCTACGCACTCTATATGGTCTTTCCGTATAGAGAGGGGATTGTCGGGATAGGCTCAACGCCTATTATTCAGGCGGTTATTTCTATAGCGCTGTTTATCGGACTTACGGTTATACCGTTCATGGTTTCCATGCGCCTTACCGCCCCCTCATTTGGACAGCTCTCAATTATTCAGAACCTACTGTTATCGCTTGCCGCTTCATTCTTCTTGATGGCACTTGGATATCACGTGTTCGATGTATCAAATATTTACTCCTTTTCAGATCCGCTCAACTATCTCTTTGCTCCTGAAGGCTATTTCTTCTATTGGTTTATCGCTCCATTGATAGGACTCTGGTTCTTGGCGAGATAGCCGTATACTGGATACGTATGGGATTTCGCAACACACTCATGATTGTAGGGGGCATACTGTTGCTCACCTCTGCGCTTTTAGGAGACTGGGCGATATGGGTTGGGGCACCGCTTCTCTTTACCGGCTTTTCATTGAAGTTTCTTGATGTCAGCTAACGGCTGGAATACGTATATAGAACGCACAAAAGGGATTCCACCTCGACCCCTTCTTGTGGAAAGTTTGCAGTACGTACAAGGAAGAAAGGCTCTTGATCTTGGCGCAGGCCCCATGAATGATGCTCGCTATCTCATGTCAAAAGGGTTTGAGGTGCTTGCTGTCGATTCAAATCCTAATGCGCGCACGGAAGACGTTCCTTTTGCTCATGCCTCCTTTGAAGATTTTGTGTTTCCGAAGGAAGCATATGATTTGGTGTCAGCACAATATGCGCTACCGTTTACCAAACCAGATGCGTTCCCGAAAGTGTTTGAAGGCATACAACAATCTCTGAAGGAAGGCGGTGTGTTTACAGGTCAGCTCTTTGGTCCACGCGATGGCTTTGCAGGAGCAAAGACAATGACGTTTCTTGAAAGAGAAGAGGTTGAAAGACTTTTTAGTGGATTTGAAATATTAAAACTTGAAGAGGAAGAATCTGATAAAGAGTCGGCAATAGGAGAGATGAAGCACTGGCATATCTTTTATGTGATAGCGAGAAAACGTTGATTTTACGCACTCTTTTCCTACTTGCTTTATATTATAAGATGTGATGTAATATAGAGACGCGGCGAATCGTCGTCGCAGAACCTTCAACCCTAGACTAGTGGGAGGTTGCATTGAGCGAAGTAACACCGCTTGAAAGCCGCACTCCTTCAGGGAAGGCGGTACATCCGTTTGTATGGGTTCTCCTCACGATACTTGGGGGATTCATCCATTATGGATTGTGGGTCTTCGACAGAGTCTTCGAGTACGTCTGGTACCCACAAGTCATCATCGCGCACGGCGTCGTAAATGGCACCTTGCTCATGATGGTGGCCTCGTGGCTTATCTGCCTATTCTTCCTCTGGGGCTACGACAACTGGCCCTGGCAATGGCTCCGCGATGCGCTTCGCTATGAATCGCTCAAGGGGTTTGGTAAGGAAGTGGAAGAGGAGCTCCTACATCCGGAGCCTCCGAAGTTCCTGCTCGGAACGAAAGAGTTCGCGGACAGAGGTCCGTGGATTTTGTTTAGCTGGCTTTGGGGGCTTATAAAAGCGGTCCTCGGAGTTCTCTTAATTCTGGCGCGGGTGCTTCTATACCTGTTCCGGAAACACATCTTACGACCGCTCTGGCTTGCCTTGCCGTGGCTTCGACCGACTCTACTCTTTCTCTACCTGTCTCTGGCCTTTGACCCGATGACTACTGCCATCATGATGCGACCGCAAGGAAAACACACGATGGGGAAGGGTGATTGGGCAATCTTCTATGGAAGCGTCTTTATTTCAAACGCTTCCTGGGGGCTGATGATATGGACTGGGGTTGAAACGTTAGAGGCGCTCGTTCCTGGCATCTGGGACAAGTTAAACGGACTCTTCTAAGAGGGGCGCGGCAGTATATGCCGCGCCCTTTGCTTATGTACGCTGTATACTATCCCTTATGGCTTGGCTTGCTTTTGCCCTTGGCGCAACGTTTCTCTGGAGCGTTTCAAGTTTCGTGGATAAGCTTTTGATTGAGCGTTTTACACCAGAGCGCAGTGTCGCGCTCGCGCTTGGTATCTATTCGGGAGTATTTAGTCTGTGTCTTCTTCCGTTCCTGTTCTATTTCAATCAGCATGTGTTCTCGATAGAAGCTCTAAATGCGCTCCTATTTATTGCAACCGGCATACTTGAGATTACGGCAATTATTCTCTATTTGCGCGCTCTGCAGCATGAGGATACTTCAACGGTTGTGCCATTCTTCCAGACCATTCCCGTCTTCAGCTTTATACTGGGCTTTCTTATTCTTGGAGAGACGATAAGCGGGGCACAGGCGCTTTCTGGCCTTGGCATTATCCTAGGCGGTATCTTGCTCTCGCTTGAGATATCAAAGGATAAAAAGGTAAGTTTCCGGCTTCCGCTCATCCTCCTTATGGTGGGCGCATCCGTCTGTTATGCACTCTTTGATGCGGTGTTTAAATACGCAGCTCTTCGAGAAGACTTCTGGTCAGGGGTCTTCTGGCAGCATGTGGGTATTGCGCTTTCCGGCTTCTTCATCCTTCTTGCCCGCAAGCGCTATCGGGAACGCTTCTTGAAGATACTGCGCGGGGAAGGAGCGCTTGTCTTTGGAGTAAATGTGGCAAATGAATCTTTGTACGCGGGAGGCATGATGCTCTCAAACTATGCGCTGCTTCTTGCTCCTATCGTGCTTGTTTCGCTCGTGAATGTGTACCAGCCGGTCTTCGTATTTATCATCGGCATGCTCATTACCGTGCTTGCGCCGCGCATACTTAAAGAACAGACGTCGCGTGCACAGCTTTTGTTGAAGATACTCTCCATTATCATCATTTTGATCTCAAGCATTTTCCTTGTACTTGCAACGGGGAGTTAAGCGCATTCGCCATGGTAGAATATAGCTACTTGCGTTCATGAGTTCCTCACGAAATTCCGTTCGCGTGGGCGTCTCAAAACTCCTCAACCTGGAGCATCTTTTTAAGCCCGCACGATTGAAAGTGCTTACACCGCTTCTTGGCGCCGCAGAAGAGCTTCGTCGGCGCCAAATGGATCCCCATTTGCGAAAGAAGGTTGAAGACTATTTGAAAGACGACATTCCTGACCACTTTCGCAAAGAACCCATTTTGTATTTAGCGCGGCACATTGCGACCCCGAATTTTGAGACGCTCCGGTTCCTCCATTTGACTGAACCACTTGATATGTCTGCCATCATCGGCCAAGACGTGAATGATAAGTTCGTTCCCTCTGACAATTTGCTAAAGCGTGCGCTCGGAAAGCTTTCCATTTCAAAAGGTATTTCACACAAAGATAAGAATTTTCATGAGCATTTTGCAAACGTTACCGTCATTGATTTCAATAGCTCAAGTGGCAAGCAGTTAAAAGACGTGCGCACGCTCTGGGGAGAGGATTTGGTTGGATTTCATAACAGGCTCTTTAGGACTATCTGCAAGAACGACGTGCGTATTGTTGATGACTCAGCGTGGATAGATCGTCAGGAACGAGGGAAACTTCTTGAACACTACAAGCGTTTTCTCGCTCTCTTCATCGTCCACGGCATCTTATTCGAAGACATCGAGCTTGAACATGAAGGCGAAATACGCTTCATTCAGAAAATACTCATACCAGCGTTTCAGTTTGTTGAAAAGAAGTTTGGCGTACGGCCGCTCATCAGCCAGCTTATTCCTACGTCCGTAGAAAGCCCACGATTCTGGCTTAGCTATCCGCATGTGGTTCAGGATGCTATCCAAAAGAAGCGGGTGGTATCATAGCCCTATGCGAAATATCTCGGCCCTACTTTTCATTCTCGTACTCATCGGAGTACTTGTGTCTGTTGGTGTCTCATACCACAAAGTGTTTATTGCTGAAGCGTATGACGTAGAGTATGCGTCCGCGTGCGATCCTGAAACGCATCGCTGCTTTATGTACGCGGAAGAGTGTGACGATACAGAGGAGTGCTCCGAACCCGAATACTATATGGTTATTCGCTCAAGCGCAGACATTTCGACCGCCTCTTGCGAAGCAGGGAACGATGCGTGCGAACTTATATACTGCGATTCCGAACAAGGGGAAGCGTATGTAGAAATCCTTGGAGAATGCTCGGAAGAGTCTGTGCCTGAAGTTGAAATGACAGCGTCTGAAGAAATGACCGTCGATACGGAATAAAATATGCCACACGAACCGCGCCCTCCAAAGACATACTGGTCAATAACAGAAGGAGTCTTTAACTGTCTTATTGATGAAGATAGGACTGAAGCGTTTGGAAATGCCATACGAAACGCCGTGCGCAAAGGTGATGTAGTAGTGGATATGGGGTCTGGCAGCGGCATTCTCGCACTTATTGCCGCTAAAGCCGGTGCTTCGCGTGTATACGCGGTTGAATTTGACGAGGACAATGTAAAAACTCTAAAAGAGGTTGTGCGCCGCAATGGTCTCGAGGAGATAGTACACATTATTCATGGAGACGTGACGACTGTTGATTTGCCCGAGCAAGTTGATGTGATTGTTGGTGAAATGATTGCAACTGGTCTTATTGAAGAGCTTCAGGTACAGGCTTCAAATAACATATTGCGATTTGCAAAACCTGATACAAGAGTTGTCTTAGAAAAGTTTGAAAGCAGCATCGACCTTGTCTGGAATAATGCATCGTTCTACGACATGCACTTTGACGTTGTGCGCTATGAATATGCAGGTGAAGAATCGCTCGCCTCTACTCCGCATTCAAATTCTTTCCCGTACTCGCTTGTTGATTTCAGCAAACAAGTAACCGACAGAAACGTAGCAGTACAGGTACAGATACCTATTACAAAAAAGGGAACTATCAACGGCCTTCGTATTAGTAGTCGTACTATTTTCTCTGACACCTCAACATTCGGGTTTTCTTTTGCTTATAGCTACCCAATCATTCTTCCTATTCCTCAAAGGGAAGTAGCGGTTGGTGAAGAGCTTTCCGTAGAGCTTTCCTATGAGTTGTGTGGCGGATTTAACACGCTGCGTTATTCTGTAGCATAACTATGAACGAACTGTACTGCGACGGCACTCCTTATATACTCGGTCTCTTTGATCCAAGTTATGTGCCACAGCTCTTGTGGTACGCCTATGTTCCAATAACCGTTATCGCCCTTGTGTTTGGCGTATTTCTTCTTGCAAAAGACCGCTTCTCACTCCGCTCATGGCTCTTCTTCGGTATTGCGCTCTTATTCTCTCTGAATCTTGTGAACGAGACTCTGCAATGGGTCACGGTACCTGTAGCGGGGAATCTTTTTGCTTGGCACCTTACGGCGCTTCTTCAGACACTAATCTATGTAGCCACTTTCTACTTCGCTTATGTCTTTACGCGCAGAGCGCTTCCGAATACATGGATTAATCTTGGCGCCGCTCTTCTTGTCGCACCGGTACTCATATTGCTCCCAACCCACTACAACATCATTGGCTTCGATGTCTTAAACTGCGAAGGTTTAAACGGATATGGCTGGCTCTATTTCTATGGCCTTCAGGCACTAATAACAACAGGTGTCATCCTTCTTGCATTCAAGAAGGAATCCTCGACTGAATCACTTGTGCAAAAACAACAGCGTATATCTATCGTCTTGAGCGCATTTATCTTCCTTGCGGTAATGTTGGCCGTTCACGTATTTGGCGACCTACTTGGAGAGTATGTTATTTATCTGGCTGTTTCTCTTAGTATGGCCGCATTTATTGGTCTTGTAACGCACTCCATTGTTGCGTACCGCACCTTTAACATTGGACTTATTGCTGCACAGGCACTCATCTTCGCTCTTATTGCTCTAATAGGATCTCAATTCTTTTTCGTTGAATCGAATGTCAATAGAATTCTAATCTCCGTTACTCTGGTGCTTACTGCCGGCATCGGTCTAGTGCTTATACGAAGTGTTAAAAAGGAAATCGAACAGCGTGTTCACATTGAAAAACTTGCTAAAGAACTTGAAGCTGCAAACGGCCGACAGGTAAGCCTTATTCACTTCATTACGCACCAAATTAAAGGCTTTGTTACCAAATCAAGAAATATCTTTGCGGGAATGAAGGAAGGGGACTTTGGAGCACTCCCCGACACTGCAAAGCCAATGGTAGACGAAGGATTCTCCTCTGATACCAAGGGCCTCACTATGATTCAAGACATCTTGAATGCAGCAAACATCAAGAGCGGAAACGTGGAGTTCAAGATGGAGCCGTTTGATTTGAAAGCGCTTATTGAAGAAATTGTTGCTTCGTTAAAACCTGCTGCAGAGCAAAAAGGACTCGAGTTCACGGCGGAAGTAAGTGATATGACCATTACGGGCGATCGCGTACAGCTTGCAAACGTCTTCAAGAATGTGATTGATAACGCCATTAAATACACGCCAAGCGGAAAGGTCTCTATTACGCTCCAGAAGAAGGATGGTAAGGCGGTATTTGTCGAGGAAGATACGGGCGTAGGTATTACCAAAGAAGATATGGAGAAACTGTTTACGGAAGGCGGGCACGGCGTTGAATCGAAGAAGGTCAATGTAGAGTCGACCGGCTTTGGCCTCTATATCGCAAAGTCTATTGTCGAGAAACATAACGGCCATATCAAAGCTGAATCAGAGGGTGAAGGAAAAGGTTCGCGCTTTACTATCGAACTCCCCGAGAAGTAGCGCACGTGTTAGGATGGCGATGAAGCCATGAATAAAGGACAGAGACTCGATATTTCAAAACTAAGCAGGGAGGGTACTGCTTGGGCGGATGCTGCCGCAGATGTCATCATTGCAGCACATCCGGACGCACCCCTCTATACGACTGCGGCTGGCATCAGTCCTTCAGGCGTCGTTCATTTTGGCAACTTTCGAGATATCGTCACGTCGCATCTGGTGCGAGAAGCACTAAAACGCAAAGGGAAGAATGCGCGCTTGATATTCTCTTGGGATAACTTCGACCGATACCGCAAAGTGCCTTCTGGTGTTCCTGAATCTTTTGCAGAACATATCGGAAAGCCCCTTTCAAAAATTCCTGACCCTTTTGGTGAGCTGTCTTCGTATGCCGAGCGCTTTCAAGCACCTTTTGTTGAAGCAATGGAGCGCCT
The DNA here is from genome assembly GCA_964652615.1 of uncultured Candidatus Saccharibacteria bacterium. Classification (GTDB taxonomy): domain Bacteria; phylum Patescibacteriota; class Minisyncoccia; order Phycocordibacterales; family Phycocordibacteraceae; genus C7867-001. Next base: position 50,621 of record CAZZAT010000003.1, read on the forward strand.
TGGTATTGAAATAGAGTATAGAAACCAGACCGAACTGCATGAAAGCGGCGTGTATGACGAGGCATTGTTTGAAGCGATGCGTTCGCGAGGCGCCATTGCCGACATACTGCTCTCGTTTATGACCGACAAGGCAAAGGGAGAGAAGGGTATTGATCCGGTAAGCTACCGCGAACACTACTATCCAATTGCTGTGTATTCACGCTTTACCGGAAAGGATGCAACGAAGATACTTTCGTATGACGGGGCATCAACCATTACGTATCTTTGTGCTGAAACAGGCAAAGAAGATACGGTAGACCTCTCACATGAGCATATTGCAAAGCTTGCCTGGAAGGCGGACTGGCCGATGCGCTGGCGCCATGAAGGCGTGCATTTTGAGCCGGGAGGACACGACCACGCTTCGCCAGGAGGCAGCTATGACGTCGCTTCCGTTATTGCAAAAGACATATTCGGCTTCGAAGCTCCTGTCTTCGTGGAATATAAATTCGTTGGGATTCAGGGACTTGGAGCGAAGATGTCGGGCTCAAAAGGAAACGCCGTATCGCCCCTTGAACTCCTTGAAATATACGAGCCTGATGTATTGAAATGGCTGTACTTTAGAAAGTCGCCCGACCAGTCATTCGAACTCGCCTTTAACACAGATATCTACCGTCAGTACGAAGAGTATGATGCGGAACACTCTGGCAGAAGTGCAATTCCATTTCGCCAAGCGGTCAGCTTTGGGCAAATCGTGCAGTGGGATACAGGGAAATTGAAACACATACTGGAGAGTCTCGGTCACTCGTACGATGAAGAAAGTATTGCTACGCGCCTTCCACTCGCACAAAACTGGCTCGTAAAGTACAACCCCGAAGAAGTAATCGCTGTTCTTGATGCTCCCAACACCACATACAGAGCATCAATGAATGAGAAGCAAAAAGAGCAGATAACACGTCTTGTAGAAGAACTTGAGAGCAAGGCCGATGCTGGCATAAAAGAACTGGAAGAACTTGTATATGCCATTCCCAAATCGCCAGAACTCTCTGAAGCTGACCTCAAGAAAGCGCAGCGCGCATTCTTCAAAGACGTCTATAACCTCCTTATCGGAAGAGATACGGGGCCGCGTCTTGGTACCTTTCTGTGGGTTATCGACCGAGAGAAAGCACTCAACCTTCTGCGCAGTTCATAGGCTATACTCTCTACATGAATCTTGTTGAAGAGCTACAAGCACGCGGCCTCGTTGAACACGCTTCTGCGCCACTTGAGACCGTTCTCAAGGAAAAACGCTTCGTATACCTTGGCGTTGATCCAACCGCAGATTCGATGCAGGTTGGAAATCTTGCGCTGGTGCTTTTGTTAAAGCGCCTTTCAGATGCGGGCCATCGTGTGATGCTGCTGGTAGGCGGAGGCACGGGGATGATAGGGGATCCAAAAGAAAAGGGTGAGCGAGCGCTTGTAGACACCAAAACGGTTGAACGCAATGCGCGTGCCGTTAAGCGCCAAATGGAGCGCATTATCGGAACGAAAGTACCCGTCGTAAACAATGCGTCATGGCTTTCGAAAGTGCAGCTTCTTCCATTTCTTCGCGACATCGGCAAGCACTTTACGGTAAACGAGCTCATAAAGCGGGACATCATACGCCGCAGGCTTGAAACTCCTGATGAAAGTATTTCGTACACCGAGTTCGCGTATGCCTTGCTTCAGGGCTACGACTTCCTCCATCTCTTTAAGACTAAGGGAGTGAATGCGCAGATAGGCGGGTCGGACCAGTGGACCAACATCCTTTCGGGTGTCGAACTCATTCGCCGCAAAGAAGCTAAGGAAGCATACGCGCTGACCTGTCCTTTGGTAACTGATGCTTCTGGAAAGAAGTTTGGGAAGTCCGAAGGAAATGCGGTCTGGCTCGATGCGTCAAAGACGTCGCCCTATGAGTTTTACCAGTTTTGGATAAACCAACCTGACGCTTCAGCGGGAGAGTACTTGAAGAAATACACCTTCCTCTCCCTTCAAAAGATTGATGCGCTTCTTGCCGAACATGCAAAAAATCCAAGCGAACGACTTGCACAGAAAACACTTGCTGCTGAAGTAACAGAACTTGTGCATGGCCGCCATGAAGCAACTGCAGCGGTAAACGCGAGCAATGCACTCTTCGGGAAGGGAGGAGACGTGTCAAAACTTCCTTCACATACCATTTCTCCTGATGCCACGATTTTGTCTGCAGGTGCCCAAAGCTTGGGACTCTCTAAGTCTGAAATGCGCCGCCTTATCGATGCAAAAGGCATAAGGTTGAATGGGCAGACCATAGAGACGGATAGGGCCTTTACCGACGCAGACTTTACTGACGGCACTGCCATCTTACAAAAGGGGAAGACCGAGAAGATAGTCATACGACGATAGAACTTGTGTATGAGTAGAGGATAGCGAATCTCGCATACGCGGGATACTTACGGTATGGCTAGACGTTGGACGACGGAGGAAGAAAACAGGTACCGGAAGGAACTTGTGGAGCTATACGTACAAAAGAACCTAAGCATAGGAGAAATTGGCAAGCGCCTACATCTTACCCAGGGCTCCGTATTCAAACGAATGCAGCGTCTTGGCATACCTTCCACACCCTTAAGAAAACAGGGATACCTGAATACCCTTAAAGAAATCTCCTTGCCGAAAAAGAGAACCGAGAAGGTCGCGGAATTCTTCGGAATAATGCTCGGAGATGGCCATGTGTCGCATTTCCAGACCTTTGTGACGCTAGGAAATAAGGAACTTCAATATGTTTCGTATGTCGCAAACCTGATGAGGGAATTATTTAACACTCCCAGTAAGATCTTTGTCCGAAAAGACGGGTATCGAGACGTATATATCGGTTCTGTCGTTCTTACAAAGTGGCTTAGAGATGAAGGTCTGGTATCAAATAAAGTTGCATCGCAAGTAGACGCGCCTCTATGGGTGCACCAAAAGCCGGAATACATGCGCGGCTTTCTGCGTGGATTTTTTGATACCGATGGCTCTTTATACCGGCTTCGTTTCGGAAAGCAGATTTCATTAACGAACCATTCGTTGCCACTCTTACATTCTTTACGGAAGATGCTCCTTGCATTAGAATACAGACCGTCTGAGGTAAGTGCGTTTCGGGTATACCTTACTCGAAAAGGCGACATGGAACGCTTTTTCAGAGAGATATGTCCTGCCAATGCAAAGCACCTCAGACGGTTCAGAGACTTGACGCGTCGGTAGGTAAGTGGTCAAAACATCGTGGCTGTAAACCACGCGGCGTTAGCCTTCGGAGGTTCGAATCCTCCCCGGCGCACACGAAGAAAGACCGAAGCATCTGGCTTCGGTCTTTCTTATTTCTGTGCTATAACCGACGCTATGAAGCGGGAAAAGGTGCTCTCATTACTCCTCATGATCGCGCTCTTTGGGGCGCCACTTTCTATTGTTGCCGAAGAGGGAATTCCTCTTGAAGAACCCGTAGTGGAAGAAGCTGAACAAGAAATGCTTGTTATTGAAGAAGGTATCGGAGAGATTCTTGCCACCTCGACAGAAGCCGTCATTGATGAAGAACCTATTCAAATGGAAGCCGATGAGATAGAAGCTTCTTTTGTCGAAGAGGTCGAAGTCATAGACCCTAGCACCTATGTTGAAGGCGAGGTTATTGTGAAGTTTGAAGGCGAAGACGAAGCAATTCTCGTTCAAACGAACGATGTGGAAGAACTCATCGAAGAACTGAGTGAAGATCCTGCTGTTGAGTATGCGGAGCCAAACTATATCCGCAGCATTAGCGTATTAAGTTCAACTACCGACCCATACGCAGAAGAGCTTTGGGGTCTTGCAAAGATTCAGACAGATGAAGCGTGGGACTTTTCAATGGGTGAGGAAGTTATTGTTGCAGTGATCGACACCGGCATTGATTACACGCATCAAGAATTAGCGGGGAGGATGTGGGATGGGAACAATTGCGTAGGAGTTGATGCTTTGGGGAATCCCATAAACGGAGGATGCCAGCACGGTTTTGATTTCGTCGATAATGACTACGACCCTATTTCTGAAGATGGGTTCAAGTCATATCACGGAACCCATGTCGCAGGGACCATCGCTGCGAATTTTAATAATCAAATCGGAGTCGTTGGCGTGGCGCCTAAAGTCAAGATTATGGCGCTGCGTATAATGGACAACAACGGTACTGGAAGTGTGGTACAGGGGATAGCGGCCATTAAGTTTGCAACTGCGAACGGCGCAAAGATAATAAACGCAAGCTATTCCGGCTCCGGAGAGCACGCAGGCGAAAAAGAAGCTATCGAAAACTTCCAGAATGCCGGAGGCCTTCTAATCGCCGCCGCTTCAAACAACGGAACTGACGGAGATATAACTCCTGCCTATCCGGCAAACTATACTCTTTCAGGAATCATCAGCGTCGCTGCAACTGATCAAAACGATTTACTTGCTCCTTTTTCTAATTATGGCAAAAACTCTGTTGACCTCGGAGCGCCCGGCGTTGCCATTCAAAGCATCGAGCCAAATAACCCTTTTGGCGTACGTACACTTGAAGGCACTTCAATGGCAGCACCGCACGTGACAGGTGCCGTAGCGCTCATTAAAGCGTTTCGTCCTGCACTTGGTGCAAGTGATGTAAAAAGTCTCATTCTAAACGAGGGCGATACAGTAGCGGCTCTTTCAGGAAAGACCGTATCGGGAAAGCGTCTAAACGCATATGAGACGCTTCTTGCTGCAGAAGCACTCACAGCAGATACTACGCCCCCTGTCATTACCATTATTGGCGATAATCCTCTCGAGCTTATCGTAGGAGAGACTTTTACTGACGCAGGCGCAACTGCTGAAGATGAAACTGATGGCGACCGTACTGCACACATCACAACTGAAGGGACTGTTGATACGGCAATCGCAGGCAGCTACCCGATTACATACCGCGTAAGCGATCTTTCGGGAAATGCAGCAAGCGCAACGCGTACCGTTATTGTTTCCAATCCTCCGGCTCCTGAAGAACCTACGCCTGAACCAAAACCAAAGAAACGCCGCAGCGGTGGCGGGGGAGGAGGTGGAAGTAAAAGCGATAATCCAGAGCGCACACCACAAGTGCTTGGAAACAGTACGGCACTAACCCCAGAAGTACAGGCGCAAATAGCGTACTTGACTGCGCTTGTGCAGAAGCTTCTCGCGCTCATTGCTGCAATGAAAGCAGCAGGAATGACCTAAACAAAAACCGCCGCGCTTGTGGGCGCGGCGATCGTTTGTTTTTACGTGACCACCTCGAAGCCGGTGACGCCGGCGCCAGAAGCGGCTGCAGTGATGTCGACTTGCGGACGATCCCGACGCTTGTAAGAATCGGGATTGTACGCCGGACGAGGAGCTTTGGGGGGAGCGGTTTTTTCACGCACGAAGCGCGCCAAACCGAGAATTGATTCGAGCATGTGTTTCTCCCTAGCAGTCTGTTAGAGGTTATACCACACCCCGTGCATATGCACAACCTTTGTACCTTTGAAAGGGTGTGAGTAGCGGTTAGTATTGAAAGACGCATGTTCCATAGGAGACGCTTTTCTTCGCATCATAAAAAACCGCACCACGGCGGTACGCACGCATCACTCTTTCTCGTGTGCGCAATGATGCTGTTTTGGACCCTTTCAGAAGGCATCGTTTCGTTCATTGTGCCGCTCAAAATAGAGGAGACCGGACTCTCCGACACGATGATGGGTATCATTCTCGGCACGTCCTCAATTGCAGGCGCTGTCTTTGATCTTGTTGCTGTGCGGCTGTTTAAAGATACGTACTACAAGCGGATATTCGGCGCGATGTTTGCGCTCTGCCTTATTTTCCCGCTCATCTTGATGCAGGCAACAACGCCGCTTCTCTTTGTGCTCGCTATGGTCGTCTGGGGTGTCTACTATGATCTTCGCAATATCGGCAGCTTCGACTACATAGCGCGCACCACCGACCATCGGGGCAACACCAAGAGCTTCGGTATTATCCAAGTCTTTTCATCCATAGGATGGGTCTTAGGTCCCATTATCGTCGGCTTTCTCGTTGGCGAACAGGTAGGATGGGAGTCCTTCGCTGCCATATACGTCTTTCTCGCGCTCGCGCTCTTCTTCTTCCTTATACTCGTGTTCTCAACGAAAAAGCGCGTCTTGCACGAGCACAAAGGAGAAGAGAAAGAATGCCGCCGCGGCACATGGTCTGAAATACGCATGATGGGAGATGTAGGGCGCGTTCTCTTCCCAGCGCTTCTGGTTATTTTCTGTCTGAACTTTATCGATGCATTCTTCTGGTCGATAGGGCCGCTGTTTGCCGAAGAGATAGGGCTTGGCGGGTTTGCAGGCTTCTTTATGACTGCTTGGTCGCTTCCAGCGCTTTTGCTTGGATGGTGGGCTGGAGAGTTTGCCGCAGAACATGGCAAGGAACGGACCGCCTACTATTCGCTTCTTATCGGCTCGCTCTTCCTTATCCCGCTCTTCTTTGCAGCTTCCGGCATTGCCGTCATTGCGGTTGTGTTTGTGGCAGCCTCATTCATTTCGGTAAGCTGGCCTGCCATACAGGGAGCGTTTGCCGACTACATCAATCAGCGTGAAGATCTCGAGAAAGAAATAGAAGGACTTGAAGATCTCTATACGAACCTCGGGTATGTCTTCGGGCCAATTTCTGCCGGCATGCTTGCGGATGCTTTTGGATATCACACGGCGTTTGGCGTGCT
>CAZZAT010000004.1:0-22184 GCA_964652615.1 uncultured Candidatus Saccharibacteria bacterium
GCCAGCAATAAACAAAAAGCCGCTCGCGAACGAACGGCTTTCCGTTGTTCGAAGCGGCTAAAGATGCTCAAGTCGCGGTAGTTCGTATTGGCAGCACTTGCGCACCAGTTTCCGATAGTAGACGGCGGCGGCGAAGATGGTAGCCATAATCGCCATGATGAGGGCCCAGCGATCGAAAATACCATGTGCTGCAGCTTCTGGTCCTGCGAAGTACCAGACGAGCATGCAAAATGGCAAAATTACGATAGGTACTGATGCCAAGTGAAACCCGAAAAGAGCAAGTTTCATATCACCCTCCAACTTCACTTTAACTTTTTGATAGTACATTGAAATAGGGCGGATGTCAAGAAAGGTTCCAACAGCGTCCCAGACTGACCAAAGTCAGTAGTGAGGTTGTTCATGTTGCTATACTTCCTCTATATGAAAACAACCAAAGGAAACTACGTGGACGGGTTTGTATTTGTCGTTCCTAAAAAGAAGGTGGCTGCGTACATAAAGATGGCAAAGTTTGGTGCAAAGATTTGGAAGAAACACGGAGCGCTTGCGTATAAGGAGTGCATGCTTGAGGACGGAAAGGTGCAGGGCAAGGGAAGCATGAAGGCCTTGTCGTTCCCACAACTTACCAAGGCAAAGGCAGGGGAGACCGTGTGGTTTTCCTACATTGTTTTCAAGTCTCGAAAACATCGCGACCAGGTAAATGCGAAGGTTATGAAAGATCCCACAATGAATGATCCGCAGTGGGCAAACATGGAGATGCCATTTGATGTGCGTCGCATGGCGTATGGCGGGTTTGCGGTTGAAGTAGACGCATAGGTAAACAAGCGGCCCCCAGACATAGCGTCCAGGGGCCGGCCCGTATTCATTTGGTTCCGGTCTCATCCGACACCGAGTAGTCGGGTGGAGACTCATCCCGATAGACACTGTAGTCTTCGCAGGTGTAGCCTTGGGAGCACTCCTGCTTGGACGACGCCGATTCGGTGGTCTCCGTCGAGCACGCGGCGAGAACGAGAGCGAAACAAACAAGCACGAACGTCTTCATCTGGGCCTCCTTGCCGAGACTTAAACCTGTATCCTATATATCATATTATACAGATATTGTCAAGAGTCCCGAGACTTCCATAATATCCGGCACGCCAAACTCCTATGCGGCGACCATGTCTGTGCAATCGCTTCGAGCTTCGCATGGCTTGGGTTTTTGAGGCTATAGAGCTTCTCCATGGCTCGTACAAGACCCAGATCTCTTGCTGAAAAGATATCGGGGTGGGAGAGGCCGAACATAAGGAACATGTGCGCGGTCCAAGGGCCGATACCCCAGACGGCAGTCAAACTCTCTGTGGCTTCCTCTGGAGTCTTCTTTTTTAGAGCAGGGAGGTCGAGTCCTTTTTGAACTGCCTGTGCAAGTTCTTTCAGGGTTTTTGCTTTTGCGTTTGAGAGGCCTGCACTTCGCATTTTTGGTAGGGGAGTAGCACGGATGCGCTCTGGCGTGACTTCCCCTTTGCAAGCACTTCTAAGTCTGATCCATATGGTGTCTGCGGCTTTTACGGAGAGCTGCTGCGAGACGACTGACTCGCATAGTGTTGCAAAGAGCTGTTTCGCATTCTTTCTCTTTGTGCCCATCGAAAGCATCTTGCCGTATGTTTTTGCGGCCGCATACATAACGCGGTCTGTTTTCTTAAAATGCATAAGCGCCTCTTCCATAGGTCTCGATTATACCCAGAGACGGCTCTTAGGACCTCTTTTGCAGGCTATACTGTACCCATGACGCATTTAATCGTCTGGGTTGTCATTGGCCTTCTGGCCCTTTCTTTCTTCGGGATCTCGCTTCGGGCTCTCGTTGATAACCCAACGAATCAGGACAACATGGAGTTTCTCGTTACAACGCTTCAAATGGGCTGGGCGTATATTGAGGCATGGATTCTGGACCTCTGGAACAGTCTTACGAGCTGGAGTGCCTAGACTATGAGCGAGCCTGTAGAACGCAAAGCAATTACGATAACGATACCTCCTGACGCGCGACCGGCCTTCTCAAACGTCGCACAAGTAAATGTGTCTGATGATGCAGTGGTTATGCAATTTGCGTTCGTTCGTCCAAACGCTTCTCAAGGCCAACTTATTTCCGAAGTTATTCTTTCGCCAAAGCATGCAATCGAATTCAGCCGTGCTCTTGATGCAACTATTAAAAAGCACTTCACGCGGCACTTGGGAGACGAAGCGTAGATAAAAGTTGGGCCGCATCTTGGGGGGAAAAGATGCGGCCCGTTTTGTGTGCGCGTCGGTGGGGACTAACGCGCACGGGGGGAAATCGCCTAGGCGTCGAGGGGACGACTTTGAGCCAAAGGCGATGTGCGTATCCTACACCTACGCTTCTAGGGGTCAATAGCTTATACAGGCTGCTGGGGACAATGTAGTTTTTGATCCTCCCCCGCGAGATATATAACGGCCCACTTACTTAGTATTTTTAACAATCTCGGCAACGCGAGCCGACTTCCCCGATTTTCAAAACGGGGAAGTGGTTAGTATTTTTACTTTTGTACTATACGTATTCCTAGAGCGTAGAGAGGGAAAAGACACAGACGTAACTTAAGAAGATACACATTTCCGGAGTTACCACTTAGAGAATTAAACGGAAGTATAGGGAATAGGTATGCGAGAGCCCTCTCCCTCTGTGCCCAGAGCAGTACTTCGCAAAAGATATATTGTGCGAAGTATATCTATGAAGACGGGAGCGCTCTAGGTGCCTGCTATCTGAAGCCGATTACTCCCCTATTTTCGGTACCTCTTCACTAAAAATGTGGTGCGGGTCTCTTGTTACTTTTTGTGCACGATTTTATTTTTACGTTTTTGCACCCCTTCCCCAAAAACCAGAAAATGGGGCAGTGGGGTGGCGTAAAGAAGATTCCTTGAACCTATAAAAAGGCCTCACTCCCCTACTCCACCTACTTGGTATACTTACTTCAATGCCAACTGACGAAGGGATTCCAAAGAAAGGAGCTGGTGAAGCGCTCATCAAAGCTGCGGAGCGTGCTGCTCAATTCGAGAGTGTGAAATCACTGTTTGGCGTTGCAGAACTACTTACGAAACTTGAAGAAGATGCTGTAGCGCAACTTGAATCTGTTGTAGACATTGTCACTATTTCTCCTGACCAAGAAAACGCACGAATTGGAGCGCTACAACAAGCAGTCTTAGCAGTTGGCGAAGCGCGCACGCTTGCAAATGAAGCACAGAACAAGGCGCGGCAATCACTTGCTGAGATGGGCACAACTGATGAGCAAGCTCTCGTTTCTTTACTAAACCGTCAAGAGAAAATTCAAGAGAAGCAAGAACTACTTAATGCTCGCACAGCAAAAGCAAAGGAGAGTTATCTTGGAGACCTTGAGGAGTAGACGCTAGCAGCTCACCGTTGTAGTGATGTATTCGTAGGCTTCATCAACTGTATCAACCACTTTAAAGAGCTGCATGTCTCCGTCATCTACCGCGCCATGGCGCTCAAGGAGCTCCTTCTGGAAGTGCTCGATAAAAGGGTCCCAGTACTCCTTTCCGTAGAGAACGATAGGAATGCGGCGGATCTTCTTAGTCTGCACCAAGGTCAATATCTCAAAGAACTCATCGAGTGTGCCAAATCCTCCGGGGAAATAGACATATGCTTCTGAAGCGAACGTGAGCATGACTTTGCGCACGAAGAAATGATCGAAGGTGTGTTCGTCGGTCAGATAGTCATTAGGGGCTTGGTGGTCTTCAAGGCGGATATTAAGGCCTACGGAAGCTCCCCCAGCCTCATACGCACCTTTATTAGCGGCTTCCATAATGCCTGCAGAGCCTCCGGTAATAATGGCAAATCCCCTCTTTGCGAGCTTTCCTGAAAGTGCAGAAGCGTCTGCGTAGTAGCGAGGGTCGAGCTTCATGCGAGTGGAGCCGAAGACAGACACGGCTAGAGCGTATTTCTTTAGGAGATCGAAACCCTCTACGAACTCGGACATTATTTTAAACACGCGCCATGGTTCTATTTCACGCGGCTTACATACAAGCGGTTCGGGAGATGCGGGTACGCTTCCCTTTCCCTCTTCAATGGTGCGAGCAAGATGCGCGCCCATTACATGGTGCTTTGCTGTGTCGTCACCTCCTTGTGTTGCTACAGCAAGCGGTTCTGGGGTCAATGCGTCTGCCATGGTATCGGGAAAGAACTAAAATCAGGAATAATACTCTTAGTATACGCTATGCGCGCGATGACTTCAGCATGCCAAAGCGCGCCCGTCATCGCGTTATGCGGCGATGGCTCTTCAGGAAGTCCGCAATACGAAAGCACGGTCTTTGAAGAAATAGCGGAGTGATTGCGTTCCGTAGGCGGAATCTGCCCCCGCATGCGCATATGCGTCCACGTGAGGGTATGGATGTCTATGGTTCTTCGCGCAAATGGAAAATCTATGTCAGCACGCTCGCAGGCGGCGCGTACAAAATCAAAGTCAAAAGAAACGTTCTGTGCAGCAAAGGTGCGCTCCCCTACCCTGTCTGTTGCCCACGCAACAAATGCTGCAATGAGTTCTGCTTCGCTTTTTCTTTCGGGGTTGAGCGCCTCTTCTTTCGTAAATCCATTTATGCGAAACGCTTCGTCCTCGAGCTTTGCTCCCTCCCATGCACGACACTCGTCATAGAACTGGTTCTCGGGGTTGTCGAAGTCAAGAGCTCCTAGAGAAAGAATGGAGTGCTTTTTGGGGTCCGTGCCGCTGGTCTCTACGTCCAAAACAATCATTTCCTAGTAGTGTAGCAGAATCTTTAACGTCCTTGCTAAGATTCCTGCATTTTTGTACTGTTCGCGACAGAAAGGAGCCGTCACTATGGGCGCGTTTTTTCTTACGTGGCTGTCGTACTTCATCATCCTTCTTGTGGTGTGCTATGTACTCCTGTCACTACAACACAAGAGCGCGAGTCCAACTCTGTTTGTGTATGCGAATCTATGGTTTGGCGGATTGCCCATTATCGCAGTTATCGTCCTATCACTAGCTTTCGCCGCCGTTTCAAAGTTCGACCCGCTCTTTTGGGTGTGGGACGGTATAGCACAAGTAATTGAAGAGGATAGAAAAATCCTCTAATTTTAGGCCGCCTCGAAAGAGGCGGCCTTTAAAAATATTTCAATCCACGCGGTAATCGTCGCTGTTGCAATATTGCGACACATTGACATTTATCTTATATATGATACAATGCACACGCGTAAAGTTACTGGAGGGCTGTAATGTCCAAGTTCACTGAACAAGCTCGGGATACGTGGGAAGAATTCGTCAGCGATTTCAAGTTTGAATGGGAGTTCCGCGCTTTGCGCGAAATGACCATCATTCTCGTCGGCTGTGTATCACTTATCTCTTTCGTCTTGTTCGTTCATCCATAATCAACGCAACCGAAGGGGCTCGGATATATCCGAGCCCCTTTTTAGTTCATTATCTCATTATGTGAGAGAGTTCAGATCAACGAAACCATTTTTGCCTGGAGAGCCACCGAAAACTTCCATAAGCCCCGTGCTAAAGTTTTCTACCTCGTCTCGAAGGTCATCAGGAATGACTTGGTAGGCATGGCGACGAACTATGTCGTGGAACCTGTCTCTCGGAGCATACGGGGTTCCGCTTGCAAGTTGAACGAGTTCTTTTGTAAGGAGGCTTACGCGCTCTTTATCATTAAGAAACGCGTCAGCAATGGCCCGCGCTTTTACCATCCCATCAAGTCGTTGGTTTTTCGCAAAAGTAATCATTTCCGTCATTTTTGCGACTACGGCTTCTGAGTTTTTTACTGTCTCTTTATTGTTTGTTTCTTCCGAACCTTTCTTATCTTTCGGCACGTCTTCACTTTTCCCAAAACCGAATATTCCCATAAATAAATTTATATCTCGTAATTCTTAAAAGAGGATAGCATAACCACAGCGAAGCAAATCTCCGTAGCATCCTAGAATCCGAACCTTAAATCCCCTTACAATTCTTCGCTGGCGCATACCCCGCAGCTTCAGCCTCTGCCTTACTTCCAAAATAGATCTTATTCTCCTCCTTTATCTGCTTTGCGCCTGCGCACCACGGCAGGTGGTAGCTTTTGCCGCTTTTAGAAGCCACGTATTCCCCGCCGGAAGAAAGTACCGGCACTTCCTCATTTTGCACTACTGCTTTTACGGCAGGCAAAGGAGCAGCAACAAGCGCGTTCACCTCTGGCTCCCTGCTCACTTCCTCCTGTACCTCAAACCCTCCCCTGCTTTCAATTATGACGTCTCCGCCCTCTGCTTCCTTCCCGGTGAGATACCCTAGTCCGAAGCTTCCCGAGGAGGATAAAAGGATGATGGCAAGCCATAAGACGGCTTCTGGGACCCCAGCCTTGGCCCTATTGCCCTCTCCCTCCATCTCGGTTATAATCGGCATCACGGCAATAATACTATATGGCATCAACAAAGGCAGGAGGCTCAACAAAGAACGTTCGCGACTCAAACCCGAAATATCTCGGTGTCAAGCTCGCTGATGGACAGGTAGTACGCAGCGGACAGGTTATCGTGCGCCAGCGCGGCACCAAGATCATGGCTGGCAAGAATGTGAAGGTCGGTAGAGACCACACGCTCTATGCAGTTGCATCCGGAAAGGTTGTTTTCACAGAACGCCGCAAGACAAAGTTCAACGGACAAGTTATCCGCAAGAAAGTAGTTTCGGTCGCCTAACAAAAAACCGCCCCTCTGAAAGGGGCGGTTTTTTGTTTCCTCTTTATTCAGCCACTATCTCAATTGAAAACTTTCCGAAGTTCTCTCCGTAGGCTACGGGAACCTCGTGCGTACCAAGCTCCTTAAAGGGGCGCTCGATGCGAATAGCATCCTCTGGAAGCTTTGCGCCTTCCGCTATTTCAGCAGCATCAAGAGCGTCATAAAGGTGTCCCTTTTCGTTAGCTTTCTTGGTGAAGACAACCTTTTCTTCGGAGAGTGCCGCGAGACGCTCTTCGATGAGCTTTGCAGAGAGCATGCGCTGCTCGTCAGCTTTTGCTGCCTTCGCTTGCGATTGCTTTAGTGCTGTAGGAGTTGCCGCAACAGCAAGGCCACGAGGAATAAGGAGGTTAAGTGCGTGTCCGTCTTTTACCTCAACCGCAGTATGGGCGCGGCCAGTCCCTTTTACGTCTTTTAGCAGTACGACTTTCATAGTGCAGCTATCCTACCCTTTCTGGCGCATTTGGGCAAACCTTAGTCGGCGCTCACCAAAAACTGTATCGCCCCTGCCTTCTGGGGATCCTCCCCTGCCTCCACTTGCTCTTGCGAGACCTCAATTTCAATATCAGGCTTCAAGCCCCCGTCTGATATCGAGCGTCCTGAAGGAGTAAGCCAGCGTGCAACCGTAATCTTAAGGGAAGCCTCTCCCACTTTGACGAGCTCCTGCACGGAACCCTTACCAAAAGAATCAGTACCAACGAGCGTTGCAATACCCGCGTCTTGAAGCGCTCCGGCAAGAATTTCAGACGCAGAAGCAGAACCGCCGTCTATCAAAATGGCAGTTTTCGTACCTGCAGGGATGCCTCCCGTGCCTCTCGAGCGATGCTCCACGTTATCGCGATGGCCATCATAGTCTTCCGTAACGACAATGGCGCCTTCAGGAAGGAAGTGGCTTGCTGCAGAAACTGCAGACTCAAGATACCCGCCAGGGTTCCCGCGAAGGTCGATAAGGAGAAGACGCGAACCCGACTGGCGAAACTCCGCAAGCGCTCTATTGAAAAGACTTCCCGAGTTTGCCGTGAAGCTGTAGAAGGAAATGATAAAGACACCTTCTTCGGTTGCAGTTTCAATGGTTGGCACCTGTATCGTATCGCGCACAACGCTTATCTCCACACGCTCACTTTCCCCGCGAAGCATCATAAAGACTACGGTTGTTCCCTTCTCGCCGCGTATTATCTTCACCGCCTCATCAGTTCCCATACCTTCAGTTGAGCGTCCGTCTATCATCACTATCTGATCTCCGCTTCGAATTCCCGCGCGCTCTGCAGGCGTTCCTTTAAGTGGCGCAATAACGGTAAGTATTTCGTCTTTAACCCCAAGCTCCATACCTACCCCGCTGAAGTTTCCTGAAATATCCTCTTGGAATATCTTTGCGTCAGCTGGACGCATGAAAATGGTATACGGGTCGCCATAGCTTGCGGTAAGGCCCTCCATCGCTCCCCAGAGGCGCTCTGCAACTGTAGGTTCGGTCGAAGTGCCGTGAGTCTGCACAAAACGATCGCCAAGCACATTCCATACTTTCCAGAAGTCTCCAAGATCAGCGGCTGCGTCTGGCGTTGCAAGGAGTCCGTCTGAAAGAAACGGCACGCCAGAAAATACATCTCCTTTTGCACCAAGAGAGAGCCCGCCTGCAAAAGAGAGTGCCGCAACAAGTGCAAAGCCAATAGCAATTTGCATGAGTGTGCGACTCTGCTTCTTGTCTTCCGGCGAAGTGTTTCTGTCAAATTCGTCCATTTGTTCAGTAGTGTAGCATGGCATGCTCTAGCTTCGCGCTATACTTATGCGCATGATAACGCGGCATGAGCGTGGTGGCATGCATTGGGTTGATTTGGAAGCGCCTTCGCGCGAGGAGCTTCGGGCCATCATGGAGGAATTTTCAATCGACTCCGCAATAGAAGAAGAAATCATCATTCCTACCCCCTACCCACTCGCCCTCTCTTTTCCTGACTACACATATCTCATCCTTCATTTCCCGACTGCAGAGGCTTCAGGAGGTGCGCGCAACCAAGAAATAGACATCATTGTCGGGAAGGACTTCCTTATTACTGTGCGCTATGAAGTCGTAGGCTCTATTCTTTCGCTTCATAAAGCATTTGAGGCTGAAGAGCTGCTTGGCATTCCTAAAAAGGATGCAGGACCTGCTTTGGTAGAACGCGTCATTCGCCGCTTGTATGCGGCCATGACTGAAGAGGTAGATCGCGCCGCAAAGAAGCTTGACCGCATTGAAGCAGATATTTTTTCTGGAAAGGAACGCAAAACCGTGCGTGCAATTTCAGAAGCTGGACGCGTACTCCTTCGTTTCGATACGACCCTTGCACGTCATGAAGAACCGCTCTCCCTTTTCTTAGAGGAACTCACCGATACGCGCTATTTTGGCAAGAAGTTCAAGGAACAAGCTATGCGCATCGAAGCGGAACGCGTGCATGTCGCCTCCCTTGTCGCCTCCTATCGTGCTGTTGCAGGCGAGCTGCGTACAACCAATGATTCCCTCTTGTCGGCATCCCAAGATGAAGCCTTGAAGATCTTCACTCTTCTTACTGTTGCCTTCCTTCCGCTCACCTTCATCGCCGGACTCTTCGGCATGCACACCGAGTTCGAACCTATTACCGGCCACCCATTCGATTTCTGGCTCATCCTCATTCTTATGTTCGTCGTCGAGCTTCTGCTTATCCTCTTCATGCGGCTCAAGAAGTGGCTTTGACAATAAACTGCTAAGGAGTATAGATAGTGCCAGAAAGGCACGTCTAAAGAGACGAACGAGGTGCATTCATGACAGAAGAAGAGTGGGCATACCGGTTCACCAAGAATCTTTTCATGCTCTTTGGAATTGGACTGGGCGCAGCCACATTTGCGCTTTCGGTGCACAGTTTCTGCTACAGCAACATTACTTTCGGCTGCATTGCAGCGGTGATGTTTGTGGTGGTAAACGCCGTTGCTATTGCAGGAGTTGTTTGCAGCAGAAGAATCGCCCGTATGGTGCGTGATTGATTTTGACGAGCCTAGCTACGACGCTAGGCTCGTTTCGTACCCAAACGCCTGTTATTCTAGAGGCATGATGCATCTCTTTAAAAAGGCAGTGCGTACTCCCCTCTACCTCACCAACACGCTCTCTGGCGTTACGGAGGAGTTTCGTAAAAAAGACTCGGGGCCCGTTACACTCTACTCCTGTGGCCCTACCGTCTATGGCCCGCAGCATATTGGCAACTTGCGTGCCGCAGTCTTCTCGGACACAGTTGCACGAGCGCTTCTTTCCTGCGGGTATCGTGTCAAACGCGTCATTAACATTACTGATGTAGGGCACTTGGTTGGAGATGGCGATGAAGGAGAAGACAAGATGGCAGTAGGTGCTGCCAGAGAAAAAACAACACCGGAAGCAATTGCAGAGCGATATACCAAGCAATATCTGCACGATATCGAAGCGCTTAATCTTCCGCTTACTGCCATAACCTTCCCGAGAGCAACGGCGTACATCAAGGAGCAAATAGCGATGATACGTGCACTTGAACAAAAGAGTCTTACGTACAAGACTTCGGACGGCGTGTATTTCGATACCGAAAAGTTCGGGACATACGGAGAGCTTGGCAATATCCACAATGTATCGCTTCAAGCAGGTACTCGCGTCTCGCTTGGAGAAAAGAAGAACGAACACGACTTCGTGCTTTGGAGAAACGCCAAAGAAAACGATCTCCAGCAATGGGATTCTCCGTGGGGCAAAGGAAACCCCGGATGGTCAATTGAATGCTCTGCCATGGCAACAACGCTTCTGGGACCAACCATTGATATCCATACGGGCGGCCAAGACCATATACAGGTGCACCACAATAATGAAATAGCGCAGTCAGAAGGAGCTACCGGCAAAAAGCCATATGTGCGCTACTGGATGCATAACGCATTCCTTACCATTGGCGGAGAGAAGATTTCAAAATCCCTTGGCAATACCTACACCCTTGATGATGTGCGCGCACGCGGCATCCATCCGCTTGCGCTCCGCTATCTCTTCTTACAGGCCCAGTACCGCACCCCGCTCTCCTTCATCTGGGAATCGCTTGCAGCATCAGAGGAAGCCCTTAGGCGCCTTTGGAAGACCGCACGCATCGTGCGTAAAGAATCTGGCGGCAAAGCAAAACCGTCCAAGTACGACATGCAGATGAAAGAAGTGTTAGCGAATGATCTTGGTACGCCACAGTGCATTGCCCTTCTCCATACGGCGCTTGGGGCTTCCCTATCTCCTGAAGAAAAATGGTCTGCCCTTTCTGTCGCCGATGAACTCCTCGGTCTCTCTCTTATTCATCCGCCGGAAGAAAACCTAAAGCTTCCTGAAGACGTCCAGAAACTCATTGAAAAAAGAAAACAAGCTCGAAACGATAAGGATTTTGCGCAAAGTGATGCGCTACGAAGTGAGATTGAGACGCTTGGGTATATCGTAAAAGATACGCCGGAAGGACAGCAGGTATCTAAAAAATAAACGGGCCTCAGCTTTCGCTAAGACCCGCTTTCGTTAGGTTCCGTCAAACCGTGGGGTGTTAACCCTCTAGAGGAGAGGCAGTCTCGCAAGCACGGAGCGTCAAAAGTGCCCGGATCTTGATGCGCGTGTGAACCCGAAAGTTCAGCCTGCGGACTGCTTCATACCTCTAACGAATATGTAGATAGTATCATCTATATGTGATTTTGTCAATACTTCCCGTAATCCCCACCTAATCCCCTGCAAATCCCCTTCTCGCTTTGATGCAAGCGCTTGCATAAAAACGTATACTTCTCCTGTATGGCAGATCCGACGCTTCGTGTACCTCCTCAATCGCTTGAAAGCGAGCGCGCCTTGCTTGGAGCTTTGCTCCTTAAGCCAGACGCTATTCATGACGTTGCCGATATCGTAAAGGGCGATTCTTTTTACGCCGAGAAGCATAAGCTTATTTATGAAGCGATGCGCGAGCTGGTGGATAGAAGCGAACCCGTGGACCTTCTCTCTCTTTCTGAAAAATTACAAGCAAGCGGGGCTCTTGAGCGTGTTGGCGGACGCGCATACCTTGCAGACCTCGTGAACGCATCCCCTTCTGCTGGCAACTTCCATCACTATGCAGATCTTGTAGCGCGCAAGCATATTCTCCGCTCCCTTATTGAGGTCGCGCATGGCATTACCGAACAGGCGTTTGATGAGTCTCAAGATACCCACGCCGTACTTGATGAAGCTGAAAAGTCAGTCATGGCCGTTGGTTCTGGCATGGCATCGCATAAGTTTACGAGCATTCCTTTCGAGGCAGTGTGGGAGCGCATTGATGCGCTCTCAAAAAAAGAGGACGGCATACGCGGCGTCCCTACCGGCTATGCGCAGCTCGATAACATGCTCTCGGGACTACATAAGTCAGATCTCATTATCCTTGCAGCACGCCCATCGGTTGGTAAGACCTCCTTTGCGCTTGATATCGCGCGAAACGCAGCAGTGCGCCACAACGTACCGGTAGGCATCTTCTCGCTTGAAATGAGTTCGGAACAGCTCATCGATCGCATGCTTGCAGCAGAGTCGACTATTGACTCATGGAAGATACGCACGGGAGCGGTGCGCGACGCCGATGACTTCTCTCGCATACGCGATGCTCTCGAGACTCTTTCAAAAGCTCCTATCTTTATTGATGACAAGCCAGGCAACAACATTCTTGCCATGCGTGCGGTTGCGCGCCGCCTAAAGCGCGAACACGGCATCGGCCTTATCGTTGTCGACTATCTCCAGCTTATGAATCCGGTAGGCGCAAAAGCATCAGACTCTATGGTGCAGCAAGTGACCGAAATCTCTCGCTCCTTGAAATCGCTTGCCCGCGAGCTTGAAGTGCCGGTCTTGGCGCTCTCCCAGCTCTCGCGCGCAGTTGAGCAGCGCGGCGGCAAGCCTCGCCTTTCGGACCTTCGCGATTCGGGATGTCTTACCGGCGACACTCTTATACAGCGCGCAGATACGGGAGAGCGTGTCCCTATTAAAGAACTGGTCGGCCAGGAGAATGTGCCTATCGTTTCTATGGACGCAGCGTATGAACTTCGACCAATGCTTGCTTCAAAGGTGTTTTCAAGCGGTATAAAGCAGACGTTTGAAATGACGCTTCGCAGCGGGCGCACCATACGAGCCTCAGGCAATCATAAGTTCCTTACCCTATCCGGATGGCAGCGTCTTGACGGGCTCCAAGAAGCTGACCGCATCGCTACGCCTCGCTTTCTTAAGCCATCAGCTCCCCTTTCAGCGCTCTCAAAAAATGAACTGGTGCTGCTTGCCCACCTTCTTGGTGATGGTTGTGTCCTTCCCCGCCAACCTATTCACTACACAAGCGCAGACACAAAGAATCTAGACGCGGTGGAAGAGGCAGCTAGGGCTCTCTTTGGCATTGCCGCACGCAGGGTGCAGCAAAAAAACTGGTGGCACACGTATCTCCCCTCTCCGTACCGCCTTGCCCGCGGAAAAGTACACCCGATTACTGCGTGGTACCAAAAGCTTGGTATAGAGCCGGTACGCTCATACGAAAAGCGCATACCGCAAGCAGTGTTTGCTTCTGACAGTATTTCGATACAGCTTTTCCTACACCACCTTTGGGCAACCGACGGCAACATATCATGGAAGCGCTTACCAGGCAGAAAGCCTGCAGCAGCTATTTACTACGCAACGACCAGCCGTGGGCTTGCTGAAGATGTTCAGCATCTCCTTCTTCGCCTTGGTATTTGGAGCACCCTTCGTAGCACAACAAAGAAAGGATACCGTCCTTGCTATCACGTACATGTGCAAAGCGCACCCGTACAGCTTCGCTTCCTTGAACTTGTTGGCAGTTTTGGTGCGCGCGGAGCGATAGTGCCAGAACTTATAGAAGCATTGAAGGCAATTGCTCCTCTTCCAAACACTGACGTTATCCCGCAAGAAGTGTGGAGCCTTGTAGTTGCTCCGGAAAAAGAACGTGCTGGCATAAGCTGGAGAGACATTGCACAGGCACTTGATACCTCGTACAACGGTTCGGCGCTTATGGCTACGGGCGTTTCTCGTGCGCGCCTTACAAAAGTTGCAAGCGCTCTTGGAAGCGAGCGGCTTACGCACCTTGCTGAATCCGATGTGTATTGGGATGAGATTGTTTCCATAGAGCTGCGTACCAAAGAAGAAGTGTTTGATATGACCATTCCGGGAACGCATAACTTTGTGGCAGGCGATATTATCGTGCACAACTCAATCGAACAAGATGCAGACGTCGTGATGTTCATTCACCGTGAAGATAAACGAGACCCAACAGCTGAAAGAACGAACATTGCTGAAATACTTATCGAAAAGCATCGTAACGGCCCAACTGGACGCGTCGAGCTGTACTTTGACGACAAGCGCACAAGCTTCCAATCGCTTGATACCAAAGGATACGGAGAGTTGGCCGATGAGTTTTAAGTATGGATAGAATTGAAGACCTTGCACGTGCATTTGAGCGCTTCCCTGGCATAGGGCCGCGGCAGGCACGCCGCTTTATCTATCATCTCCTGAACCTTCCCCTTTCAGAGCGTGTACGTATTGCAGATCTTGTCTCAAAACTTGCAGAGAATGTGCGCCAGTGTGCCGAGTGCATGCGCTATGCAAATGGTGGAGGTACGCTCTGCAACTATTGCGCTGACGCGTCCCGAGACGACTCCCTTCTCCTTGTTGTTGAAAAGGACCAAGACTTGCTTGCGGTGGAGCGCGCAGGTGCGTATAAGGGCCGGTACTTTGTCCTTGGCGGCGTCCTTATGCTTTCAGGAAAAGGAGTGATTCGCGAGAAGGAACTCATACGAACCGTGCAAAACAAACTGCAGAAAGGATTGCAGGAGATAGTACTTGCACTCTCTGCAACGTCAGAGGGAGAAAACACTATCGACCATCTACGCGAGGCGCTTTTACCTTACCGACAGAACGTGCGTATTTCTGTACTTGGCCGCGGTCTTTCAACAGGAGCTGAGCTTGAGTATTCGGATGCAGAGACGCTTTCGGGTGCGCTGGTAAACAGGAAAGAGGCATAAAGATAAAGCCGTCCGAGAGAATCTCGGACGGCTCTTATTAGTGCGGATGGTCGTCGCACGTTCCTTGCTCGCAGCGGATGAATGACTGCTGGTCAGGCGAAAGATCTTCGATACCGTTCACCACGTGCCAGCCACAGACGACGGCAAGCTTGGTAAGCTCGATGAGGCCGCCTTCGACAAAAAGGGTTCTTTCTTCCGCGCCAGTGTCGCTCCAGATGACCGTAGACATAAGAACCCTCAAAGATACTTCGGCCTTCGGAGGTCTTTTCTCATACACGAGCGTGAGAAACTCTCCCGCATCTGGTATGGTTTCTCGTTCTTGTACTGAAGCTACCTTGAGCCTCTTCTTACCGGCAGCAGCAGCAGCTCCTTTGACGAGCACTGCTTCAATCTTCACTTTCATTACTCTGCTCCGTAGCTACTTCCGAAAGCGACTATACTCCCTTCACTCCCATACGCAAAACCCGCCTTTACGGCGGGCTTTGTTTTACGCAACTGCGTCTATCTTCACTTTGACGTACGGCTGGCGGTGGCCGCGGCGCTTCATGTAGTTGCTCTTCGCCTTGTATTTCATGACGTCTATCTTGGTGTGGCGGCCAACAGAATGCACGGTGCCGGTAACCTTTGCGCCCTTTACGGTAGGGGTACCGATGTTTGCGGTTGAACCGTCATCGGTCATAAGAACCTCGTCGAAGGTTACCGTGTCCCCCTTCTTAAGGTTCTGCGTCTTGGAGCGGGCGCCAAGCTTCTCAATGGTAATAAGATCGCCCTTTGCGACCACGTACTGCTTCCCGCCCGTCTTGATTACTGCCAAAGTCATAGTCCTGCCATCGTACCTGAAAACCCCTCCTTGGGCAAGGCTGGCCCAGTCTCTACATATACAAAGAGCCCACCGTTTCCGGTGGGCTCATAATAAAAGGACAAATAGCATAGGGGCGCTACGAGACCTTTCTTAGGGCCTCAAGCGCTTCAGGATTGCTGTTCCCGAGCTTTTCAAGCAATCGATCGAGTTCGGCGAGCGTATCTTCAGAAAGAAGTGTCGCTTCGTCTAGCTCGATTTCAGCCTGCTTCGCCTCGATTGCAGCATCTCGTTCTGCTTTCTCCCGAAGCATGGCTTCGAGTTCGGCTTTTTTGCCGGCAAGCCCTGCCTTCTTCTTCGCTTCGCGTTCAAACATTTCGCCGTACGCACGCTGACGCACAACAATAGGATCATCTTCCGGAAGCGCCGGTGCTGGCTTGCGGCCAAACAGTACGATGCTTTGGTTCAAAAGCGGTTCCTCATCCTGCGCAATAGGACGAAGCTTATCGCCTCCTTCAGGAAGGAGATACCCTTTTCGCAGAAGCGTAGCAAGAATTGGATTCGTGCCTCTACCGCTTCCCGTAACGCTCTTTAAGAGAGCAACTACGACACTGCGGTCGTGCGGACCTTCTCCATGTTGCTCGACGAGCTTCGCGAGAAATGCACGCACATCCGCTTCGCGATTCGTAAAGCCTTTGGCATTGGTGTTCATGACAGAAACTTCCTTGCCTTGCGCTTCTTCTTCCTCTTCCTCGTCTTCTCGAGCAGACGGCACCGCGACACGTACAGGCGTAGGCTGCACTGGCGCTTGCGGAGCCGCACCTTCAACACCATACCCAGACTTCTTGAGGGTGGCGTTCAGAAAGCGCGTAAGCTCTTGATCTGTCATGCCTTTCACGGGCATCTTTGCAAATTCAAGCCTGCAAAAGAATACCGTTCGCGAACCGTTGCCCTTCATTTTAAGGGTGATCTGCAGATCGCCATACTGCTGGAGTTGAATGAAGGCGGGATCTCCAGAACTCATATCCGCTTTGTTGTGAAGCGGCACGAGCGAAACATCCTTTTCTTCGCACCCGATATCATCGAGTGCTCGACGAAGTGCAGCTATCTCCGGAGTCGGCAACGCATCACGCAATTGCCTGCTTCCGCTTTGGTCAATGATCATGAGAGTTACTCTCTGTCAGTACCGCCGCACACCAGCGTGCGACGGTACCGTGCACACTAGCACGAGCAAAGAATGAAGCGAATACTTTGACATAGTACATATAGAGTAGTATTATAAAGCCGTAGCAACTATGTGCTGCGCAGCACCTTAGGAGGTGTGATGAAGAAAAGACGAGTGGGGTTCCGCGATGTTGTTGCGCTTTCGCAAGCACTCGACACTGCAATAACCGAGCTCTCCGAAGCTGAAGAAAAGCTCTTCGGAACGCTCCGATCGTATGGAATCGATTTGGGCTCTCCCCAATACGATCCAAAACCCAAGAAGCCCCGCAAGCGGCGCACACAAGCGTCCGTTCGCAAGAAAGGAGCACGCGGCGGCGAATCGCTTCGTGTTCTCAAAATCCGTGGCCGCGCGATAAACGCGGTCATACAAGCAGGCTTCCCCACGTTCGAGAAACTGAACGGGGCGTCGAAGAAAAAGCTTCTTTCGATGAGAGGCGTCGGGCGTGGTGTCGTGACGACACTCGAAGGAGCCCTCAAAAAACGAAAGATGGGCCTCAAGCCCTAACTATGAGCCGGCCGCTTTAATGCGGCCGGCTTTTATTCATCTCCTGTACTTGGCTTTTCAAGCGTAAGTGTTTCGACTCCTGCCTTTTCGCCCGTAATGCGGTACACATCCTTATCAATTTTCCCAAGCTCCTTATACCCCGCGTTATAGTGCGAGACGACAGTACCAAGAGAGGCACCGAGCTTTTGATAGAACGTGTTGCTTGAGTCGATATGCTTTACCAACTCCCCTACGCGCTTTTGTATCTCAACTGCTTTCTGCTCTATTTGAAGCGCCTTTAAGCCCTGCATCACGGTCTGCAGGTATGCGAGGAAAGAGGTGGGAGAAACAATAATGACCTTGTATTTGGTTTGCGCCTGCTGAAGCAGGTTTTCTTCCTGCCCTGCCCCTATTTGATTGGTGAGAAGGTCATAGTAGATGCCTTCGGAGGGGATGAACATAAACGCAAAGTCCATTGTGTCTTCTTCAGGGCGTATGTACTTTGCCGTCTCGGTAATGCGCAGCTTTAAGTCGTTTACGAAAAGTTTCTCAAGCGCAGGCTTCTCACTCTCGGGAGCTGCGATAAAGCGGTTGTAGTTTTCAAGGGAAAACTTGGAATCGATAGGCACGACCTTTTTGTTCATAAACACTGCAGCATCCACAATTTCTCCGTTCTTGAATGCATACTGCATTTCATACATTCCCGGAGGAAGGACGTTTTTAAGAACGGTTTCAAGATAGTATTCGCCAAGCACGCCACGCTGCTTGGGGTTTTTAAGCACATCCTGCAGAGACTGCATCTGATCAGAGAATTTAGCCTGCTGCCTTCCTATCTCTTTCACACTCGTGAGCTCTTCTGTGATTTCGCGGATAAGACGGTTCGCCTCTCCTGACTGCGCGCGCATACTCTCGTGCACAGCGCGCGAGGACTCTGCCATACGCGAGTCTAGAGCCCGCTCAAGGTTTTTAATTTCATTTTGAAGAAGCGTAAGTCCTCCCGTGTCAGGAGTACTCTCGCGGCGGCGCAACACGAAATACAATCCTATCCCCTGCAAGAAGACGAGGCCGAGAACGATGAGGCCGATAGTGAGAGGATCCATACCTCCAGTATACTAGGCCGCTTGTACCTTGAGCGTTTTCTTTCGTAGTCGTCGCTCGGGTCCAATAAAGTAGAGCTCTTTTGCACATTCGATAAGAACAAGGTTCACGAGGCCTGCGCCAAACATGACACCGAGATCAAAGAGCGACACAGGAACGGTGTGCACGATGGCTTGCACAAACGGCACAAAAAGAGCTGCAAAGAGCATGATGATAGAACCTATGAGCGAGATGAAGAGCACGGGGTTGGTGAAGAGTTGTATCTTCCAGAGTCTCGTACCAAACGATTTAAGCGATATCGCACCCGCAACAGAAGATGTAGAGAGTGCGCCGAAAATGATGGTGCGCATCTCCGCTTCAGGAATGCCAAGCGAGACGAGGTAGAAGTGAAGCGCTACGAGCATTGCTCCCGTTGCCGCACCTACCGTGAGAATGAGCTTCAAAAGATCGTTTGAAAGAACGCGGGCAATGTCGGGATGCTTGGGAGAGCGCTTCATAGCAGAAGGATAGAGAGGCTCAAAAGCAAGTGCCACGTTCATCGGTCCGCCTTCAATTAGGTTTGCCCAGAGAATCTGGGTTGGAAGAAGCGGAATAGGAAGGCCCACGATAAGGGAAGCCGTGATGAGGAAAATTTCGCTGAAGTTTGTTGAGAGCATATAGGCAAGCATCTTCTTCACGTTGTCGCGAAGGCGCCTGCCTTCAGCAATGGCATAGGTAATGACCGAGAAGCTGTCATTTAGAAGTACGAGGTCTGATGCTTCTTTTGCAACATCGGTACCGCTTCCAAGCGCAACGCCAATAGCGGAAGACTCGAGTGCTGGCGCGTCGTTGACGCCGTCGCCCGTCATCGCAACCGTCTCCCCTGCTGACGTCAAAATGCGAGCAATGCGCAGCTTATCGGTGGGCGCTACGCGCGCAAACACCGTATTGGTTTGAAGCAAGGAAAGAAGCGTATCGTCGTCGAGATCTTTAAAGTCAGCGCCCGTAATAGCCTTTGCACCCTCTCCTGCAATACCTACTTGGCGCGCAAACCAGAGCGCCGTCTCGGGATTGTCTCCGGTTAGCATAATGACTTTCGCACCTGCGTCTTGCATGAGCTTCACCGACTTTCGTGCATCAAGGCGAATGACGTCCGAGAAAATGATGAAGCCAAGAAGCTCAAGACCCTGTGCAAATGCATCGAGCCGCTCTTCAGGCGGGAATTCCTTGGTGCTCGTTTCAAGCCTCCCTACCGCAAGCACACGCTTGCCTTCGCGCGCAGCACGTAAGAGCGCTTCTTCATAGTACGCAAGATTTTCTTTCGTGATGCGCCGCTCGCCGCCGCGCTCCCCCATCGAGCTTGCTGCATGTGAGAGAAAGAGTTCAGGTACGCCCGTTAGATACGCAACAGACTTTCCTTCTTCTTGTACGAGCATGCCGCCATAGCGGCGTGCAGACGTGAAGTGCAATTCATCGAGTCTTGGAAAAGAAGTTCGAAGCGATCCTTCTGGGTAGCCTGCTTCAAGGCCTGCAAGAAGTATTGCCTGTTCCATGGGGCGCCCGCGCGCCACAATCGTGTCAGCTTCGCTTCCTGGGTTATCTATCTCTTCGAGGTATCCGTCTGAAGCAAGAACCGCAGCACGAAGCATTGCTTTGGCGTTTGTGCCGTCTGCAATTTCAGTTGTTCCTGAAAGCGTCACGAAGCCCACTGCTTTCATGCGTCCTTCGGTCAACGTCCCCGTCTTATCAGTCAAAATGATAGACGTTGCGCCAAGCGTCTCTGCGGCAAGCAGGTTTCGCACCAAGCCTCCCTTCTTCAAGATACGCTCCATGCCAAGGGCAAGCACAACGGTAACTGCTGCAGGAAGACCTTCGGGAATAGAAGCGACCGCAAGAGAAATGGCGATAAGAAGCGTATCGCCTACCGTCATGCCTTGGTAAAGAGCAAGAACAACAATAAGAACAATGACAATTCCAAGAATGATGAGAAGAAGGCGTGCAACACCTTTAATATCTTTTTGCAGTGGCGTCTCTGCACGTGTTGCGCTTTGAAGCTCTCGTGCGATGGCGCCAAGCTCGGTGTCAGGGCCGGTAGCGACAATAACACCGGTTGCGGCTCCTGATGCAACGAGCGTACCCGCATATGCGTTTCCCGTGCGTTCAGCAAGCGGCGCATCACTTTTTACCGCCTCTATCTGCTTCTCAACAGCAAGCCATTCGCCCGTGAGCGCCGCTTCTTGAATGGAGAGACCATGCACTTCGATAAGGCGCATGTCGGCAGGAACCTTTGCGCCTGCAGAGAGAATGACGATATCGCCTGGAACAAGGGTTTCTGCACGCACTTCGCGGCGTACACCATCACGTACTACCACCGCATGCGGGGCTTCTTCTTTTTTAAGCGCGGCAAAAGCACTTCCTGCTTTTCCTTCTTGAAAGACACCGATAAGGACGTTTACCAAGAGTGCCAAGGTAATGACAACGGCATCGGTGTAATGGGAGATAAACACCGTGAGAGCTGCTGCTCCAAGCAAGACCCACGCAATAGGGCTTGCAAGCTGGCGCAGGAAACGATCTAAAAGTGTGTCGCGCTTACCTTCCGGTAAAGCGTTCCTACCTTCTGCAAGGCGCTTCGCGGCTTCCTGTTCGGTTAGCCCCCGCTCGCTATCGGTACCAAGTGCTTGAAGCGCTTCCGCAAAAGGAAGCGCATGCCATGAGTGCTGCTGCATACGACTTCCTCTATGGTACCCTATTCGATATCCCTTTTCACTATGTCTATCCACGAATCCATTAAGGCAGGTATCCCAGAAGCGATGAAGGCGCGCGAGGAGGTAAAGCTCCGTACGCTCCGCTCTCTGGTGACTGCCATGACAAACGAAGTCGTTGCAAAGAAGCGCAAACCCGATGAGTTTTTGACCGATGAGGAAGCGCTCGCGGTACTAAAGCGTGCTGCAAACCAACGCAAAGATTCCATAGAGCAGTTTGAAAAAGGCGGACGCGCTGAACTTGCACAGACTGAAAAAGAAGAGCTTGCCATTATTGAAGCGTACCTCCCTGCGCAAATGAGCCGCGAACAAGTTGAAGCTGTAGTGAAAGCCAAGAAAGCAGAAATGCCTGACGCAAACGCAGGCATGCTCACTGGTGCTGTTATGAAAGAACTCAAGGGACAAGCAGACGGCGCGCTGGTGAAAGAAGTGATTGATTCTCTGTCATAGAGGAGTAGGATGGAAAGGTCGCGTATAGGCGCGACCGTGAAGGAGCGAGCTATGGGTAGATATCATCCCAATGTGTATGGCCGCCTTCGGCATCCCGATGAAATTGCAAAGGAAGCGAAGGAAGCCGAAGCAAGAGCACAGCGCGAGAAAGAAGCAAAGCATGTGGGTGACGCAATTGGCGCACATGCTTTTGCAGACAAACGACGACGACCAAACGAATAAGATGCACAGAGGCGGCCATACGGGCCGCCTCGTTTCGTTGTGCTACCATTTCTCCATATGACAACACATACCGGAGGATGCCACTGCGGGGCGGTGCGCTATGAAATGGAGTGCGATATAGATGGAGGACTTGAATGTAATTGCTCGCACTGCGGCAAGAAGGGGTTTTTACTGAAGTTCCTTCCCGCTTCCCTCTTCAAGCAAACCAAGGGCACGGAAGAGGACATGACTGAATATCGATTTAATAAAAAGCATATTGCGCATCGTTTCTGTAAGACATGCGGCGTACAAACGCATGGAAGCGCAAAAGACCCAGAGGGAAATGATACGGTTGCGGTGAATTTACGCACCCTAGATGACGAGGTGCCTGCTGACCTTCCGATAACCAAATACGACGGCAAGAATGCGTAGCAGAAAACGCGGCAGAGGCCGCGTTTTCTGATTGGTGAC
>CAZZAT010000005.1:0-12236 GCA_964652615.1 uncultured Candidatus Saccharibacteria bacterium
TTTCTGCCGGCATGCTTGCGGATGCTTTTGGATATCACACGGCGTTTGGCGTGCTCGGCATACTCATTACGCTCGTAACTATCGTGTTGATTATCCTTGGCAAGAAGCGCATTCGTCTTGCAAAGAATGCGCCGGCGCTTGTATGCGACGTACCCCCGCTTGAGCGGCGCGGTGCATAGAGAGGCGGGTCTGGTATAGTTCTGCGTATGAACGACAAGCAAATACTCCTTACAGGCCTCCAGTCTTCTGGCGACCTGCATATCGGCAACTACTTCGGAGCACTAAAGCCTTTTGTGGATGCATACCAAAAGTATGAGAGCTATCTCATGGTGGCCGACTACCATGCGCTCACGTCTTTAAAAGATGGGGAAGCGATGCGTCGCAACATCGTAAACGCTGTCAAAGACTATCTCGCGGTAGGCGTTGATCCTTCCAAAGCAGTTATCTTCAAGCAGTCGGATGTTCCTGCACACACCGAGCTTGCCTGGGTCTTCAATTGTTTGGTATCCGTACCGTTTTTAATGCAGGCACATGCGTATAAAGACAAGGTTGCAAAAGGGCTTGAAGCAAACGCGGGCCTCTTTACGTATCCCATGTTGATGGCTGCAGATATCCTCCTCTACAACACTGATGTGGTACCGGTAGGTGAAGACCAGCGCCAGCACATAGAGTATGCGCGCGAAGCTGCAGCAAAATTCAACAACACATACGGTGAGACGTTTAAAGAGCCAAAAGAACTTATCCTTCCGTCGGTAGGTATCGTTCCGGGAACTGATGGCAAGAAAATGTCGAAAAGCTATGGCAACACAATTCCGCTCTTTGGTACGCGTGATGAGATTGCAAAGGCTTGCATGGGTATTGTTACCGACTCATCGGGAGAGCGTCCTGAAAACGTGTATGCGGTGCATCGGTTGGTAAAGAGCGAGGAGGAACTTGCGTCTTTGTATGAGGAAAAGAAAGGAAAGTATAAGGATTTGAAGGAAGCGCTCATTGAAGATCTTGATGCATACCTTGCGCCGATGCGTGAGAAGCGAAATGCGCTTACCGATGAAATGGTGGCAACTGTTCTCAAAGAAGGTGCAGAAAAAGCAAAGGTTGTTGCAGATGCGAAGCTTGAGAAGGTGCGGACGCTCGTGGGGGTTGCTTAATTTATATAAATGTAGCATAGTACGCACGGCACCAACACAAAGAAAGGGTAGCCGATGACAGAAAAAATGCTGATTGAAGAGGCTATTGCTCTGGCAGGTCTCACGGTCGAGCAACCCGCTGATCTTCTTGGCAAGAAGTTCCTGTGCACTCATAACGGGAATGAAACCCTGCTTGCGGGGGAATTGCTCGGCACAATTACTGCTATCGCTGTTTCTGAAAAGAAAGATATAGTCCTCACAACCTCGTTTGGCGAAGACTGTATCATTGCGTTCGACTCAAACGGTGAGAACGGCGGTACATGGTTCCTTCGCGACGAAGCGGGCACCAGCATGCAAGTGACGCTCGAGCTTCTTTTGTAGCACCTTGTTTCGCCCCCTGCAGGTTTTCTGCAGGGGGCGCTTCCGTTTGCTTGACGCTCTCCTCTGGGGTAAGGTAGCGCACAGAAAGGAGGGTCCCATGAAGGGGTTTAAAACCTTCTCTGGCGAAAACCGCTGGAATGAATTTGAAGCCTTCTGGAGGAAGGAACCAAAAGGTTCCGAGGTTATGGGCTATCATTGCACAACGGACGGGACAGGGAATCCGGTGCTCCAAGTAGAGTTCCGCTCGCCTCATCCGTCTGTAGCACGATAACAAGGGAGAAACGCATGTCTGTAGCGATTATCGTCTTCGTATCGCTTGGTCTCCTCGTAGGAGGTGCTGCCGCCTGCACCAGCAACCGCGGCGTTCAAGGCATAGGCTTCGTTGCCTCCTTGGCCTGCTTCGCGGTCGCATCAACCGCTCTTTAAGGCAATCACGCCCAGCCCTCTTTCACGAGGCGCTGGGCGTGTTATTTTAGGGGAATCATGACGCGCGTACTTATAGGGGATCTCGGAAGCCATACAGGGGAGACGGTTACCATTGCTGGATGGGTAGATGTGCGTCGCGACCAGGGCAAGATGGTCTTCTTTGATTTTCGCGACCGCACGGGAGTTGTGCAGGGTGTCGTACTTCCTGGAAGTGCTGCTATGGATGCCGCTAAGGAAACGGGGCAGGAGTATGTGCTCAAGGTTGAAGGAAAAGTGAATGCACGTCCGGAAAAGAATATCGTTGCTGGGAAACAAAACGGCGATATAGAACTTGAAGTACTTGGCATCGAAGTGCTCGCCGCTTCCGAGGCACTTCCATATGACCGCGATGCCGAACTGAATCTCGACACCTACCTCGATTATCTTCCCTTAAACCTTCGCACCGAACGTGCGCGTGCCATCTTCAAAGTGCAAAGCGAAATACTTGCTGTATACCGAAGCTTTCTTGTAGGCGAAGGGTTTACCGAATTTCAAGCACCAAAACTTATCGGCGATGATGCTGAAGGAAGCGGGGAAGTCTTTGAGGTTCCGTATTTCTATGACAAGACCGCGCACCTTGCAACATCCCCCCAGCTGTATAAGCAGATTATGGTGGGCGTTTTTGAGCGCGTCTTTTGTACTGGCATCGTCTTCCGCGCTGAAAAGCATGCAACTACACGGCACCTAAACGAATACACATCGCTTGATATGGAAATGGGCTTTATTGAAAGCCACCATGACCTTATGGAGCTTGAGACACGGCTCATGCAAAAGATAACTGAACGATTGAAAGAAACATGCGCGCATGAGTTTGCGCTTTTAGGTTCAGACATTCCGGAAGTCCCAGAACGTATTCCCGTACTAAAGCTCCGCGAAGCGCAGGAGCTCATCAAGAAAGAGACAGGTGCAGACAAGACAAGCGAGCCTGATCTTGAGCCTGAAGATGAACGCTGGCTCTGTGAGTGGAGTAAGCGCGAGCATAATTCCGATTTTGTATTCGTTACGCACTATCCTGTCGGAAAGCGTCCTATGTACACCATGGAAGACCCTGAAGACATAGGGTTCACCAAAAGCTTCGACCTTTTGTTCCGCGGCATTGAGATAACAACTGGAGGCCAGCGCCGCCACAAGTATGAGAACTTGATAGACGGCATCAAGATGAAAGGATTGAATCCAGATCAGTTCTCGTACTATCTGCAAGCCTTCAAGTACGGTATGCCCCCGCACGGAGGATGGGGCATGGGCCTTGAGCGCCTTACTGCAAAGTTCTTAAACCTCGCAACCGTAAAAGAAGCGGCTCTCTTCCCGCGCGACATTAACCGCATCGACACGAGGCTAAGCGAATCCTGACCTCTATGGATACCGTCCTTCCAAGCTCCACGTACCATGTGCGCACTCCGGCGTTTGAAGGACCGTTCGCACTCTTGGTTGAGCTTATTGAAAAGCGGAAGCTTTCCGTGAGCGACTTATCGCTCTCGCAAGTAACCGATGACTTCATTCAGCACGTACGAAGTCAGGCAGAATTTCCCATAGAGGATGCTGCAGATTTCATACAGGTTGCAGCAACGCTGCTATTGATTAAATCAAAGTCCCTTATTCCAGACCTCGAGCTTTCAGGCGAAGAGGAGGAAGATATTGATGAGCTGAAGCGAAGGCTCGCGGCGTATGAAAAAACACGTGAAGCAGCAAAAACGCTTGCAAAGCTCTTCGGTCGCGAGGTACTCATCTCGGCAGGAGAGCGCAACCCGGAACCAATGTTTTCTCCCTCAAAAGATTTCACCGTGGAAGGTTTGGCGCTTGCGCTTCGAGGAGCGCTTGCAGAGCTTGAAAAGGAAGAGCGTCTTCCTGAAGTGCGCGTGCGGCCGCTTGTAACGATTGAAGAGATGATGGACCGCCTTTTGGGAAGAGTGCAGAAAGCCCTTACCATGTCGTTTTCAGAGTTCTCGGGAGACAGCAAAGAGAAGGTGGAAGTTATCGTTTCCTTCCTTGCACTTCTTGAGCTCGTAAAGCAGGGGGCGGTAGACGTGCTCCAGCATGAGACTTTTTCTGATATACGCATTTCAAACACCTCTACAGAAGTCCCCAAATACGGGTAGCGTCAAGGTTGGCCGTAGCGTACTGAAGCGGTATTCTAATAACTAATGCTTACCCCTCCAGCACAGCTTGAGGCGCTCCTCTTCGCTTCCGGCGAAGCTCTTTCGAAGAAGCGCCTTGCGCAGATTATTGGTGTGACGCCGCCGCTTCTCCAAAAGGCTATTGACGCGCTTCGCGGCGAGCTTTCAAATCGCGGCCTTTCGTTAGTCGAAACAGAAAGCTCTGTAGAGCTTCGCACAAATGGCAGCGCAACTGAACTCATAAAGAAGCTCCGTGAGAACGAACTTTCACGAGATCTTGGCAAAGCAGGACTTGAAGTTATTGCGCTCATTCTCTACCGAAGCGGTGCAACGCGCCAGGAAATAGACTGGGTGCGCGGCGTTAATTCTTCACAGACTATACGATCGCTTCTCCTTCGCGGACTTATTGAAAAAGCAGAGAACCCTGAAGATGCTAGGCGTCCGCGCTACATTCCAACCGTAGATGCGCTTGCGCACCTTGGAGTGGGGAAGCGGGAGGATCTGCCAGACTATGAAGAACTCTCTGCAATACTCTTGAATAAAGAACGTGAAGCACAGACCGTGACTGACGCAGAGCTATGAAAGACATGTCTACCCTCAAAAGCGTTATTGATGAGATAGAGCGACAGCGGCAGGTGCGCGAGCGCTACCAGCTTGGCATTACCGCGCTTGGCGGCGTCGTACTTCTTGGCGTCCTTACGCTTCTTGCACCGAATATGCTTCGTACCGAGGCTCCCATCGTTCAAACTGAAGAGCAGAAGGCGAGCGCGTATGACGACGTCGTCCTTTCAGCAAAAGCAGCGATTGTGTACGACCTTACAACCGGAGAGGTGCTTTATGAAAAGAATGGGCAGGCACAGCTTCCGCTTGCTTCCCTTACAAAGCTCCTCACCCTCTATGCCGCGGCAGAAGCGCTTTCTCCTGAAGCGCCGGTAGTGATTAGTGCGAGGGCGCTTTCTTCAGAGGGAGATAACGGGTTCTCTGAAGGAGAAGTTTTCTCCTTTGAAGACGCGGCAAAGATGGCGCTTGTGGCAAGCTCAAACGATGCTGCCGCTGCAATTAGCGATGCGGCAGCAACAGCGCGCCATGCATCAAACGGCACGGCACTCATGGCTTCTGCCGCAGCAAGCCTCGGTCTCTCCCAAACCTATGCCTTAAACGGCACGGGCCTTGATGAGAATGGCCGCGTATCAGGCGCATACGGTTCTCCGCATGATATTGCAGTGCTTGCGGGAGAACTTCTGAAGCGTGCACCCCAGATTGCGCGCGCATCGCTCTCTCCATCAGTATCAGTGTCGTCGCGTTCGGG
The DNA here is from genome assembly GCA_964652615.1 of uncultured Candidatus Saccharibacteria bacterium. Taxonomy (GTDB): domain Bacteria; phylum Patescibacteriota; class Minisyncoccia; order Phycocordibacterales; family Phycocordibacteraceae; genus C7867-001. The sequence continues at coordinate 5,397 of CAZZAT010000005.1, forward strand.
CTTCTCGTATACGCTTAAAAACACTAATCCTGATGTTGAGAGCATTCCAGGACTCATGCTCTCAAAAACAGGCTTCACGGATCTTGCAGGCGGGAACTTGGCAATTGTCTTTGATGCAGGCATCAACCATCCCATCGCAATTGTCGTCATGGGTTCAACTAAAGATGAGCGCTTTCTTGATGTGAACAGGCTCATGAGGGCAACGGTGCGCGACTTTGCAGGCCTTTCACTACCCTAGCTATGGACCTCTTCTCTGCAGCACGCGTCCTGACTCCGTTCGTTCTCACCTTTTGTATTGGTATCGCGCTTGCGCCAGTACTCACCGGGTTTCTCTATAAATACAAGGTGTGGAAGAAGAAGGGAGGGAAGCAGGCGATAGACGGTACGGTAGCAGAAGAGTTTACGCGGCTTCATGGGGAAAGGGAAACACATACGCCGCGCATGGGAGGCATTCTCATTTGGGGTTCAGTATTGGTTGTTGGCGCACTGACAACACTTCTCGCTCTTCTTTCGCGTGAAAACTTCTGGAGCATTGATTTTATAGACCGCAGCCAGACATGGCTTCCGCTTGCAGGCCTTTTGATTGGCGGTGCCATTGGCTTTGTAGATGACTTGCTTGAGGTTACAAGAAATAAAGGAGGACTTGCTCTTCGATGGCGTCTCCTTATTGTAGGAACCTTGGGTCTTTTCTCCGGCTGGTGGTTCTATGAAAAGCTTGCTGTCTCATCGGTAGGCATTCCGCTTCTCGGGCCTCTTGAGCTTGGTATGTTCTTCATTCCGTTTTTCGTGCTCGTAACGCTTGCTGTGTACGCCTCTGGAACCATAGACGGCATCGATGGACTCTCGGGCGGCGTGTTCGGCATTATTTTCATGGCGTATGCGGGCATTGCGTTTGCACAAAATCAGATAACGCTTGCAGCCTTGTCTGCTGCCATTTCAGGAGCTGTCTTCGCTTTCTTATGGTTCAACATCCCACCTGCACGCTTTTGGATGACCGAGACAGGCACCATGGCGCTCACCTTAGCCTTGGTTATCATCGCGTTTTCTGCAGACGTTCTTGGAGAGGGAGTAGGGGTCGGGGTGCTGCCTATCATCGCGCTTCCTTTGACGGCGACTGTCGCAACAACCGTGCTTCAGATTGCGTGGAAAAAGATATTCAAGCGCAAGCTGTTTCGTATTGCCCCTATACACCATCACTTTGAGGCTATTGGCTGGCCTTCTTATAAGGTGGTGATGCGCTACTGGGTCATTACGCTTCTGGCGGGTATGTTTGGTCTTGCGCTCGCACTCTTGAAGTAACGACACGGTATACTAATTGGCGCATGAAGCGCTCTTTTTCATATCTTGGAGACCGTGCATTCTTTATTATTGTTGCTGTCCTTGTGGTGGGTGGTGTTCTCATGTTCGCTTCTGCTTCTTTAGGTCTTCTTGCACGCGACGAGGGCGCAGAACCATGGCGCCTTGCCGTTACCCAGCTTCTCATGGGCCTTATCCCAGGGACCATTGCGCTTCTTGCGCTTCGCTTTTCGCCATTGGCATGGATAGAGCGGGCGGCACTTCCTTTGTATGGCGCAACTGTTCTCTTTACGCTTCTTGTTTTTGTTCCAGGACTTGGGCAGGAGTACAACGGAGCGACGAGGTGGATAGACCTTGGCTTTACCACCATCCAGCCCTCGGAGTTTTTGAAAATAGGCGTCGTGCTTATGCTCGCGTGGTGGCTCTCGCGCGCAAAAGGGAAGCTTAATGATTTTCGTAAGGGACTTATTCCGTTTGGCCTTATTGTCGGCATCCCCTGCCTTATCTTGCTCTTGCAGCCAAACACCTCCGCAGTACTTGTCATCGGCGCAACAGGTCTTGCGCTCTATTTGCTTGCTGGAGCGCCATGGCGAGACCTTCTCGTGATACTTCTTGGAGCTGCCTGCGTGCTTGCGGTCCTCGTCTGGCAGCGCCCGTATCTTATGGCGCGCGTGCAAACCTTTATGAATCCTGCGGAGAACGCGCTCACCTCTGGCTATCAGATACAGCAGTCGTTGATTGCTATTGGTTCAGGAGGCATAGCGGGGAGGGGGTTCGGGCAGAGCGTGCAGAAGTTCAGCTATTTGCCTGAAGCGCATGGCGACTCGGTGTTCGCGGTATATGCGGAAGAGTTCGGATTCATAGGTGCAGTGCTTATGGTGCTTCTCTTTACTGCCTTTGCAGTGCGCGGATTTTCGATAGCGTCTGAAGCAGCAACGCTGTTTGCGGCGCTTGCCGCAACGGGCCTTACGCTCATCATCGCCATATCGGCCTTTATGAATATAGGAGCCATGCTTGCCATCCTGCCTTTAACAGGGCTGCCGCTGCCGTTTGTCTCACACGGCGGCACGGCGCTTTTGTGCGCCTTAGCGTCGGTTGGCATTATTTTGAATATTGCGGCGCATAGGAAGAAGGCGCGTCAAAATTGACTTCTGGCAGATCTAGGATATTTTCTTTCCACTATCTCCTGGAGATAGTGCCCGTAAAAGGCTTCCTTTTGAAGGAAACTAAGCATGAAGTTCTTTGTTACTCGTGTTACGGCACGCCGCGCTCTTGCCATAGAGATAAGCACAGCAGTCCTTACTCGAAGGTTTGAGGGTTCAGCCCGATGGCTGGATTATGAAATAACGGAAGAAACTCTAAAGAAAGGTCGGAAGGTTGTACGAATTGAAGGCCGCTTGCTGCTTTCAGAACAATGCATCGCCTGCATTGTGTCAGTGCAGTTCTACCGAGAAAGATTTGATTCCCATGAGTGGATTCCTGACTATGCCATCGTAAGGACGCACCATGCTCTCCTTGGAGCACGGTACAATGTTGGCGAACGCAAGGGAAGCAAATATCCTTGGGTGAAAGCGCCACTACGCGCTGCGTAGCAACTTCGAGAACGGTGAGCCTTAGGCTCACCGTTTTTGCGTGTTATAATCCTTAAAACCATGAAAATCGTATTCACGGGCGGGGAGACGGGTGGCCACTTCTATCCCATCATTGCGGTGGCAGAAGAGATTCGCGCCATTGCCCGTGAGCGCCGCCTTATCGCTCCCGAACTCCACTTCCTCGCGCCAAGCGCTTTTGATACTGACGCTTTGTTTGAAAACGAAATACGCTTTGAAGCTATTCCTGCAGGGAAGTGGCGCCGCTATTTCTCGCTCCAAAACTTCACCGATCTTTTCGTAACGCTTACGGGCTTTTTCATGGCGCTCTCCTCCTTGTTCCGCCTCTTTCCAGACATTGTCTTTTCTAAAGGAGGGTTCGGCTCTGTACCCGTCGTGCTTGCAGCGCGCGTGCTCGGCATTCCCGTCATGATTCATGAGTCGGACGCAAAGCCAGGGCGCGCAAACCGCATGGCCTCAACGTTTGCGTACCGCATTGCGGTTGCTTTTGAAAGTACAGCTGCCTTTTTCCCCGAGAAGGTACGCGGGAAGATAGCACGAACCGGCATTCCGCTTCGAAGGGAAATACTGCGCCTTGAAAACGAAGGTGCCGCACAGGAGCTTGGCCTTGATCCAAATGTGCCAACCGTGCTCGTGCTTGGCGGCTCGTCCGGAGCGCGCGCTATTAACGAAGTCGTGCTTGGCGCACTCCCTTCGCTTGTCGATTCTGCAAACATCATTCATCAGACCGGTAAAGATCACTTTGCGGAAGTGGAGCGCACAGCAAAAGTCGTACTGCAGGGGAGCCAGAACGCTTCCCGCTATCACCCCTTCCCGTATTTGAATACGCTCTCCATGCGTCGTTCTGCAGGCGCCGCGAACCTCATCATTTCTCGCGCAGGTATGACTGCGATTGCTGAAATTGCGATATGGGGCAAGCCTGCCATTCTCATTCCTATTCCTGAAGCAGTGAGTCATGACCAGCGCACGAATGCATATGCATACGCGCGTACCGGTGCATGCGTGGTGCTTGAAGAGGCGAACCTCTCACCAAATCTTCTTGTTTCTGAATTACGCCGCATTCTTGGCGACACAGACGTTCAAGCAAAGATGCATGAGGCAAGCAAAACCTTTGCAAACGCAGACGGCGCAAAGATTATCGCTGAGGAGCTTATCCGCGTAGGTCTTTCGCACGAGCCGGAAGCACAGTCTGTATGAGCGTCATTACTCGCATAGCACCAAGTCCGACCGGTCGCTTTCATATCGGCACGGCACGCACCGCGCTCTTTAACTATATGTATGCCAAGCGTCATGGCGGGAAGTTTCTGATACGCATTGAGGATACTGACAAGGAGCGCAGTGAAGCGACACATGAGAAAGATATTCTCGATGGCCTTGCCTGGCTCGGACTCTCTCATGACGATGAAATTGTGCGGCAGTCGGAGCGCGCGCATCGCCACGAAGAACTGCTCCGCAAACTTGTGGCGGAAGATAAGGCGTATGTATCTAAAGAACCTTCTACAAAAGATGCAGGGAAGGAGGTGGAGGTGGTACGGCTTCGCAATATCGGCAAGTCAATTACATTTCAGGACGAGATACGCGGAAACATTACCTTTGATACCGCAGAGCTCGGAGACTTTGTGATTGGGCGCGCCATTGATGACCCGCTCTACCACTTTGCTGTTGTGGTTGATGATGCGGATATGGGTATAACGCATGTGATACGCGGCGAAGACCATATTTCAAATACGCCTCGTCAGATTTTAATTCAAGAAGCGCTCGGATTCTCGCGTCCTATCTACGCGCATTTACCGCTTATCCTCGCTCCTGACCGCTCAAAGATGAGCAAGCGCCATGGCGCTGTGTCAGTAGGAGAATACAAACAAGAAGGCTTTATCCCAGAAGGCATCATCAACTATCTCGCTCTTCTTGGCTGGAGTGCAGGAAACGATCGTGAAGATTTTTCACTTACCGAACTCTGTGAAGCGTTCGATCTCTCTGGCGTACATAAAGCGGGCGCCGTATTTGATGTGGTGAAGTTCAAGAGTGTGAACCAGCGATGGATGCGAAAACTTCCACCAGATGTATTTATTTCCCGCGGAGAGCTTTCTGCAAGCGATGAGGCCATCCTGCATGCTCTTGTCCCACTTTTACAGGAGCGTGCACAGACCTTTGGGGAAGCGAGAGAACTCCTTTTGGGCGAGTTCTCCTGCTTCTTCATAGAGCCTTCCGTAGACGAAGCAGGACTTACCAAGAAAGGGGACAAGGAAGCCACGAAAAGGGCTCTGGAGGGCGTCCTGGCGGTTCTAGAAGGCCTCACAGGACCCTTGACTTCTGAAGGGGCTAAAGAGGCTCTTATGCCCTATGCAGACGCCGAGGAGGCAAAAGGGAAGGGAGGCCGCGGCATGGTCTTGTGGCCGCTTCGCTATGCGCTTTCTGGCCTTGAGAAGTCACCTGATCCCTTTACGCTCGTCTCGATATTAGGTGCAACGAAAGCGCGATCGCGCATCGAGAGCGCCCTTGCTATACTTGAATAATGTTTCGCCGTCTTGCACTTTGTACGCTTCTTATAGCGCTTCTTATAGGAGCAACGTCTTTCATGGAGCCTTCAACGACGAAGGCTGATTCGGTAGATGAGATTAAAGAGCAGATTGAGCAGATAAACAGGCAGAGGCGTGCACTTGATGAGGAAATTGCGCAGTATCAAAAGCAGCTCAATGTGCTTTCAGGTGAAAAGCAAACACTCCAAGGAGCGATACAAACGCTTGACGTATCGCGCAGTAAGACATCGGCGCAAATTCAAGAGATACAAGGAAAGATTGCCGGAGCAACCCTAAAGCTCTCTCAGCTCTCGCTTGAAATAGGGGACAAGGAGCAGGCAATAGCGCTTGATAAGGCAGCAGTTGCTGAGGCGCTTCGCTCCATTGATGCGGCAAACGACACCAGCATTATTGAATATCTACTTGGTGCTGGCAGCATGTCAGAAGCGTGGGTTGCCGTAGACTCTCTTTCTCTTTTAAACGAAGCTTTGAATATGCATGCGTCGCTTCTTTCTGAAGCTAAGACGGTGCTTGCAAGCCAGCATAGAGATGTGGCTTTAACAAAAAATGAACTCTCGTCTGCAAACGTTGAGCTTTCAACGCAGAAGAAAGCGCTTGATGTGCAAAAGGCAGAGAAGGCAACTCTGCTTTCTCAAACGCAATCTAAAGAGGCCGAATACCAAGCCCTTATTGCAGAAAAACGCCGCCAGCAAGCACAGTTTGAAAGCGAACTTTCAAAACTTGAAGATAGTTTGAACGTAACGGTCGACTCTTCCGCTATTGCAGCAGTTGGTTCTGGCGTCTTGAAGTGGCCATTCTCCGATTCATATATGACAGGGTGCCAAAGCAAGCAGAGCGTGCTGGGCAACATTCAGTGCATCACGCAGTACTTTGGCAATACCTCCTTCTCAACTGCAAACCCGCAGGTGTACAACGGCGCAGGACATAACGGCGTTGACTTCTCGGCGCCTTCGGGAACGCCGCTTGCCGCAGCTTTGACGGGTACGGTTATGGATACCGGCAACACAGATGCGGTGCCTGGCTGCTATTCGTTTGGTAAGTGGGTCCTTATTAAGCACAACAATGGTCTTGCAACGCTGTATGCGCACCTCTCTTCTATTGGCGTATCAAAAGGACAGTCAGTCGCTACCGGAGACTATATCGGCAACTCTGGCATGACCGGCTACGCGACAGGACCGCACCTTCACTTTGCGGTGTATGCTTCCCAAGGCGTATCGGTAATGAGCCTTGCAGAGTATCGCGGTGCAACGAGTCCGTGTGCGACAGCGAAAATGCCGGTTGCACCTAAGGAGGCGTATTTGAATCCGATGTCGTATCTGTAGGGTTCGAATCTTGGGATGCCAGCAATAAACAAAAAGCCGCTCGCGAACGAACGGCTTTCCGTTGTTCGAAGC